>DATFSE010000030.1:0-21394 GCA_035262745.1 Casimicrobiaceae bacterium
TGCACATCCGCAGAAGTTTGCGCGAGACGCTCGAGATCGCTCGTCGCCAACGCTGAGAACAGCGGGATTGCTCGGATATCCTCAATCGTCAACATGATGGGCTAACTATTGAATTGAACAACACTATACGAGATGACCACGGAATCATGACCGGCGCGAGTCTATGGCGAGAGCGCGGAACCGGCCCTCAATCGGAGGATGCCGCGCGCGCGGATCTACCGCTGGCCAGCCAAGGAACCCTGCGATAGGTGTCGGCTACCAACCAGGCGCCGCTGGCGATCGCGCAGGAAATCAAGAACTCGGTCCAATTCTCTTGATCGTGGGGCACGGAGGCGACTCGCGGCACCCAGACGAGCAGCGTGATGATCCACAGCATCGCGGCTTCGAGATTTGCCGCAAGACGCGCAAAGACACCGAACAGCATCGCTGCCGCGGCCGCCACGCTGGCGGCGCCGGTCAAGTAAGTCCAGCCGAGGGGGAAGTGCAGCCATTTCGGCACGAGACTCGCGGTCAAATCCTGGTAGACGAAATGACTCAGGCCGATCATGGGCAGTGCGGCGATGAGCAGCAGTCGGGCAGCGCGAATTCCACGCTCGCCGATGGCGAACTTGAGGTGCCGCTGTTCCCAGGCGCCCGCGTGGCTGGCGAACAGGCACCAGCTCCCGGCCGACGTTGCCGCGATCTCAGCGAAGGCCTCCCAGCTCACCATGACCTTAGGAGTCAGAAAGAGCGCCGGAAGCTTGAGCAACGCCAGCCATAGCAGCAGGAAGGGCAAAAGGACGCGGCAGGCGATGGCGACGGACGGACGCAGGAGCAGGCCGATGCCGGTCGCGAGCTCTATGACAGCACAGAGATAGATGACGACGGGTCGGCCGGGCAGGGACTTTGGGATCGGTTCCCAGATCAAAGTAGAATTCCCGTAAATCAAACCGAGGATGCCCAGGCCGATCATTGCTGCTGCGAAGACTGCATGGCTCGGTCGAATGGATATGTGCATGGGCCGACCTGGTCATAAGGATAGCGCGAGGATGGATCGAGATAATGCAGTAACTGCGAAGTCTTCGGTAACGGAGCCGAATCTGGAGGGCGCTACGTCCGGCGCGCAATTGACGATCGGTTACAATTGAGCGATGACGAATCTCAATGTGCCCCAGATTGATCTGCCGGCGTACATGCGTGAGATCGGCGAGCGTGCTCGCGTCGCATCTCGCCTACTCGCCGGCGCATCGACCGCCGCAAAAAACGCCGCACTGGTCGCCAGCGCGACAGCGCTACGCCGCGATGCGGACAAGCTGCTCGCCGCGAACCATCAGGATGTGACCGCCGCCTGCAATGCGGGCGAGGATAGTGCCTTCATCGATCGCCTGACACTTAAAGCCGCGACCGTTTCCGCGATGGCGGAAGGGCTGGAGCAGATCGCGTCGCTTCCCGACCCTGTCGGCGAAATCGTGGACTTGAAGTACCGTCCCTCGGGGATCCAGGTAGGAAGGATGCGGGTGCCGCTGGGCGTCGTCGGCATTATTTATGAATCGCGGCCCAACGTGACCGCGGACGCCGCAGCGCTGTGCCTCAAGTCCGGCAATGCCTGCATTCTGCGCGGAGGCTCAGACGCCTGGCACTCGAACCAGGCGATCGCCGAGTGCTTGCATGCCGGACTCGCGTCGGCCGGCTTGCCAGAAAACGCGACACAGCTCGTCGCCACCACCGATCGGGCCGCGGTGGGACTGCTCGCCACCATGGATCGCTACGTCGATGTGCTCGTTCCCCGTGGAGGCAAGAGCCTGATCCAGCGCGTCACCGATGAGGCCACCGTGCCGGTGATCAAGCATCTTGACGGTGTGTGCCACGTCTTTATCGACGAGCACGCCGACGTCGACATGGCGATCCGCATTGCGGACAACGCCAAGACGCAGCGCTACTCTCCTTGCAACACCATGGAAACGCTGCTGGTCCACGCCGGCATCGCCCCGCGAGTGCTGCCTCCGTTGTGCCGGATCTACATCGACAAGGGCGTGGAGCTTCGCGGCGACCCGGCCGCGCGTGCGCTCGTTACGCAGATGAACGCCGCGACCGACGAGGATTGGACCACGGAATATTTGGCGCCGATTCTTGCGGTGCGCGTGGTGGATAGCCTGGATATGGCGATCGAGCACATCGCGCGCTACGGGTCGCAACACACCGACTCCATCGTCACTGAAGACTACAGCAGCGCCATGCGCTTCCTGCGCGAAGTCGATTCGAGCTCGGTGATGGTCAACGCTTCGACACGCTTCGCCGACGGCTTCGAATACGGACTGGGGGCCGAGATCGGCATCTCGACCAACAAGCTCCACGCACGCGGGCCGGTCGGGCTCGAAGGGCTCACCAGTCAGAAGTGGGTAGTACTCGGTACCGGGCAGATACGCACCTAGACGGTAGCGCCGGCAAGACCGGGCGCGCTTCCCCGGCAGCAGTCGCCAACGCCGACACCGATGTCGTCCTCAGTTTCAGTCTCCATAGCGACCAACACGGCTATCGCCGCGGCGAAGGGTGTCGGCTGGTTCATCACCGGTTCGCCGACGTTGTTCGCCGAGACTGTCCACTCGATCGCCGACGTCGCCAATCAGGTGCTGCTCAAGATCGGTGAGGTCCGGGGCCGAGGCGGGCCCGACGCAACGCACCCGTTCGGCCACGGCCAGGAGCGATTTTTCTGGGCATTGGTCTCGGCAGTAAGCGTCTTTTTCATTGGCTGCGCAGTGAACATTTATCACGGCGTGCATGCGCTGCTTCAGCCGGATGCGATCGAGGCGTTCACGCCGCTGGTGCTGGGACTGCTCTTGTTTGCTCTCGCGCTGGAGTCCTACACCTTCGTGATCGCTTTCCGCGAGCTCGGCGGATGGCGGGGGGTGGCAGAAAACCGCACCAACACAACTGTGCTTGCAGTACTGCTCGAGGACACAGTCGCACTGATCGGTATTCTGCTAACGCTGCTCGTCGCCGGCGTTTCATTTCTGCTCGGACCGCGCCCGGAGTTCGACGCAGCAGTCGCGATCAGTGTCGGATTGATGCTCGGCGTCATGGCCGTT
This sequence comes from Casimicrobiaceae bacterium, assembly GCA_035262745.1. Classification (GTDB taxonomy): domain Bacteria; phylum Pseudomonadota; class Gammaproteobacteria; order Burkholderiales; family Casimicrobiaceae; genus PALSA-1003. Next base: position 3,066 of record DATFSE010000030.1, read on the forward strand.
TTTCTCGCGACGATCAATCGGCGGCTGTTGATCGACACGTCCGATGAGCCGCTCGATCGTCTGGCTGCCGATTTTCTCGCTAAGCACGGCGTAGCCGCAGCCGTCACATCGATCGTCCTCGATCACAATCACAGCATCGTGTTCATTCGCGTCGATGGTTCCGCCGCGACCGTGCCGAGCAATCCTGACTCACGTGCATTGGGCGATGCATTGAAACGCCACGCCCAGGAGCACGTGAACAAAACCATCGACGAGGTCTACTGGCGCTTTCCCGCTGAGAGAAGCGCTTCGGTTGCGTAGCAGGACGGCGCGTCAGGACGCCTTTCCTCGACCGACCAATGCCGGCTCAGGCGGCCGACGGCTGCAAACGCCCGCCTACGGGTACCCGGCGGGGCTTCGCTCGTCAACCCACGACTTCGCTCGCCGCGCCACCCGTGACGGCGGGCGCAGCCCACGTCCGCCGACGCCGGCATTGGTCGATCGCTAGCGCACATTAGTTATGCGCCCGCCAATTACTTTGCGTCGATCAGAACGATCTCGGCATGCCCAGCACGTGCTCGCCGACGTAGGAGAGGATGAGATTGGTCGAAATCGGCGCTACCTGGTAGAGACGCGTCTCGCGGAACTTGCGCTCGACGTCGTACTCGCAGGCGAAGCCGAATCCGCCGTGCGTCTGCAGGCAGGCGTTCGCCGCTTCCCAGGATGCCTTCGCGGCGAGAAGCTTGGCCATGTTGGCTTCCGCTCCGCACGGCTTCCCCGAATCGAACAGCGAACACACCTTGAATCGCATCAGGTTGGCCGCCTCGAGCTCGACGTAACTCTCGGCGATCGGAAACTGCACCGCCTGGTTTTTACCGATCGGCCGGTCGAATACGACTCGCTCCGTGGCGTAACGGCGAGCACGCTCGACGAACCACCATCCATCGCCTATGCATTCGGCGGCGATCAGCGTGCGCTCGGCATTGAGTCCGTCGAGGATGTAGCGAAAGCCCTGTCCCTCGGTGCCGATCAGGTTCTCCGTCGGTATCTCAAGATCGTCGAAAAACACTTCGTTGGTCTCATGGTTGACCATGTTCGGAATCGGCCGCACCGTGATGCCGCCATGCCCATCGCGCCTGATGTTGCGCAGATCGATCAGGAACACGCTCATGCCGTCGGCCTTGCGCTTGACTTGAGCGAGCGGAGTCGTGCGCGCGAGCAGAATCATCAGATCGGAATGCTGAAGGCGCGACGTCCAAACCTTCTGCCCATTGACGACGTAGCGGTCGCCTTTGCGCACGGCAGTGGTCTTCAGGCGTGTGGTGTCAGTCCCGGTCGTCGGCTCGGTCACGGCCATCGACTGCAGTCTCAAGCTCCCGTTGGCGATGCCGGGAAGGTAGGCGCGCTTCTGAGCGTCCGATCCGTGGCGCAGCAGCGTTCCCATGTTGTACATCTGGCCGTGACAAGCGCCCGCATTGCCGCCCGACAGGTTGATCTCCTCCATGATCACCGACGCCTCGGCCAAGCCCAAGCCCGAGCCTCCGTACTCGGCGGGAATCATGGCGGCGAGCCAGCCCGCGCGGGTCAACTCGTTGACAAACTCGACGGGGTAGCCGCGCTCGGCATCGATCTTCTGCCAATATGCCGAGTCGAAGGCGCGGCATAGCGCACGCATCGCTTCGCGCAATTCCTGGTAGGCGTCGGGGGCGGGAATCGCGTTCATCACATGCCGTTGTGGCGCATGGCAGGCCAACGCAGGGGTTGCATCGGGAAGGCAACGGCACTATATCAGCGATTTGGGCATGTCGGCGACGCGGACGATGAAGGAAATCATTCTCAACTTCTGGTTCGGCGCTCCAGGCACTCCCGGCTTTGGCGACGAGCGCTCGGAGTGGTTTCGCAAGGACCCGGCATTCGACGAAGCGATACGCTCGCGCTTCGAGGGCGCCGTTGAAACGGCGCTCGCAGGCGGATTTGTCGAGTGGACCGACGACCGCGGCACGCTCGCTCGCGTACTGCTCCTCGATCAGTTCATGCGCAACATCTATCGGGAATCACCGCGAGCGTTCGCCGGCGATGCACTTGCGCTACGCCTCGCGCGAGAAGCAGTCGAGCGTGGAGCCGACCGCTCTCTCATTTCGGTCGAGCGATGGTTTCTCTACATGCCATTTGAGCATGCCGAGGATCTTCTTGCTCAGAAAGCGGGTGTCGAGCTGTTCGCGCGCTTGGGTGAGCAAACCGGACTCGTCGGTCAACTGCAATGGGCGAAGCGCCACGCCGAAATCATTCGCCGGTTCGGACGCTTTCCTCACCGTAACGCGGTCCTCGGACGCGCTTCTACGCCGGAAGAGCTCGCTTTCCTCTCGACTCCAGGCAGCGGCTTCTAAAGCGATGGAAGTCATTGGAATCGCCCTCGGCCTGCTGCTCGCCTTTGTCACCGAGATCGGCCAATGGCTCCCTCTCGGGCGACATATGCGGTGACCACCATGCGCACGATCGGCATCCTTGGTGGAACATTCGATCCCATCCATTACGGACATCTGCGCTTCGCAGCCGACGTGCGTGCAGCGCTCGATCTCGCGTATGTGCTCATTATTCCGGCGGGCAATCCGCCGCATCGTTCGGCGCCCGTTGCATCCGCAGAGGCACGCCTGGCGATGGCCGAGCTCGGCTGCGCGCAGTTTCCCGGGCTTATCGCCGATGGGCGCGAAGTCCGTCGCTCGGGCCCCAGCTACACGGTGACGACGCTGCAATCGCTGCATGCCGAGGATCCTTCGCGCCCCCTCGCGCTGCTCCTGGGCAACGACGCGGTCAAAGGACTCACGAGCTGGCATCGCTGGGAGCTGCTACCGACGCTGGCGCATTTTATCGTCGCTGATCGACCGGGCGTCGACTTCGATGCTCAATCGCTGGCGGAGCCGTTGCGCACCCAATACCAGCGCCGATTGACCACCGATCAATCGCGGCTCGCGCGAACGCTCGCCGGCGCGATCTTCCGCGTCCCCATCACGCCGCAGCCTATTTCGGCGACGGCGATACGGGCCGCGCTTGCGCGCGGCGCCGCTGGTCGCGATGAAATCGTCGGTTTGCTTCCGGCTGCGGTTCTAGCTTATATTGACCGCAACCAATTGTATCGGTCACAAACGGATGCGACTTAGCCGCCTGCAAAAAACCGCAGTAAAAGCCCTCGAAGACATCAAAGCCCGCGACATCACGCTGCTCGATGTGCGCAAGCTGACCAGCCTGTACGACACCCTGATCATCGCCACCGCCGAATCGGCCCGGCAAGTGAAGGCGCTTGCCCAGCACGTTCGCGAGACGATGAAGGCCGCCGGCGCCACCATCATCGGCGTCGAAGGCGAGGAATCCGGAGAATGGGTGCTGGTGGACTGCAGCGAAATCGTCGTGCACATCATGCAGCCGAGCGTACGCAGCTACTACAATCTGGAGGAGCTGTGGACTCCTCCGGCGCCGCGCCGTCGCAGCAAGGTTACGGAGCCCGCGTAACCGGGTTAGAACCCCGCTGAAGCTTCGCGTCATCGCGCTCGCGCACAAGCTGCCGGCATGGGTCTCTGCCGCATGCGAGGACTATGCGCGCCGACTGCCTCGCGAGTTTCCGCTCGAGATTTGCGAGATCAGGCCTGCGCCGCGCAACCGGGGAAAGAGTGTCGAGCAGATTCTCGTGGCTGAAGGCGAGCGCATTGTCGCGGCGTCTCAGGGCTGCTTGGTGGTTGCGCTGGATGAGCGCGGAGAGCCGTGGACGACCGCGCGTCTGGCGCGCGCCCTGTCGCGCTGGCACGACGACGGACGCTCGGTCGCTTTCGTGATCGGCAGCGCCGATGGGTTGTCGCCGAAATTAAAGCGCGAGGCGAACGCCGTGGTTGCCCTTTCCGCGCTAACGTTGCCACACGGTCTTGCACGCGTTGTGCTCGTAGAACAGTTGTACCGCGCGGTAAGCATGTTGCGAGGTCATCCCTATCACCGAGAATGAGCGAGCCGCGCGAGGCGAAGCCGAGCGTAGGGCCGAAGGCCGTGACGGCGAGCGATTGATGCGAGGCCGACACGCCGTAGCATCCTCTTCGCACGTGGGCCACAAAGAGCCGAGGAATGAGCGAGCCGCGCGAGGCGAAACCGAGCGTAGGGCCGAAGGCCGCGACGGCGAGCGATTGATGCGAGGCCGACACGCCGTAGCATCCTCTTCGCACGTGGGCCACAAAGAGGCCGAGGAATGAGCGAGCCGCGCGAGGCGAAGCCGAGCAAGGGCCGGAGGACGCCTGAGCGAGCGGGGGCGAAGCCAAGGCTCGAAGAGCGCGTCCGCGAGCGATGGCGGCGGCCGACACATAGGCATTTGAACGGTCGCTGTCGGTGCGGAGGCCGCGCGACAGCGAGCGATTGATGCGAGGCCGACACGCCGTGGCGTCTTTCTCACACTTGGGCCACAAAGAGGCCGAGGAATGAGCGACTTGTTCGTTCTCACCGCGCGTCCGTCGATCTATCTCGCATCGAAGAGCCCGCGCCGCCAGGAATTGCTGCGTCAGATCGGCGTCGAATTCGAGGAGTTGCTTCTGCGCGAAGCGGCGGGACGTCGTCGCGACGTGCTCGAAGTGCCACGCAAGGATGAGGATCCGCTCGATTACGTCAAGCGCATCGCGCGAACCAAGGCCGCTGTCGGCTGGCACCACATGGGCCGGCGCGGCTTGACGCCTAGGCCGGTGCTCGCAGCCGACACCGAAGTCGCGGTCGACGGTGCCGTGCTGGGCAAGCCCGAAGACACAACGAGCGCCGTCGAGATGCTGAAGCGCCTGTCCGGACGAGCGCACGAAGTGCTCACTGCGGTTGCGGTTCGATGGAACGCGCAGATCGCGCTTGGAGTGTCGACATCGCGAGTTACGTTCCGCGCTCTTGGCCACGACGAGATCGAGCGCTACGTCGCAACCGGCGAATCGTTCGACAAGGCCGGCGGCTACGCTGTGCAGGGACGCGCGGCGATTTTCATCCGCCGCCTCGAGGGCAGCTATTCCGGAGTCATGGGGCTGCCGCTCTATGAAACCGCCGAGATCATGTCGAAAATCGGCTATCACGTGATATAAGGCGCATTACGCGAAGCCACCGCCTTCGCACATTGCTATGGCCCACGAGATACTGATCAACGTCACCCCGCAGGAGACTCGCGTCGCGATGTTGGAGCAGGGTGTAGTGCAGGAGCTGCATGTCGAGCGCTCGTCGGCGCGCGGTCTGGTCGGCAACATCTACTTGGGGCGCGTCGCGCGCGTGCTGCCCGGGATGCAGTCCGCTTTCATCGAAATTGGCCTCGAGCGCGCCGCGTTCCTGCACATCGCGGACATCTGGGAGCATCGCCAGAACGGACCCGACAGCAAGCCCATCGAGCGCATCCTGCACGAGGGCCAGGCGTTGCTGGTGCAGGTCATCAAGGACCCCATTGGCACCAAGGGTGCGCGCCTTTCGACCCAGGTGAGTCTCGCCGGGCGCCTGCTCGTCTACCTGCCCCAGGATTCGCACATCGGCATTTCGCAACGCATCGAGGACGAGGCTGAGCGCGAGAGCCTGCGCGTAAAACTACAGCAACTTCTTCCGCAGGGGCTCGGGGGCGGCTTCATCATCCGCACCATGGCGGAAACCGCGACCGAGCGCGAGATGCAGAACGACATCGAGTATCTGACCAAGCTCTGGCACGACCTCACCGAAAAGTCGGCCTCGGTGCCGGCGCCGTCGCTGGTGTATCAGGACTTGAACCTCGCCCAGCGCGTGCTGCGCGACATGACCACCGAGGAAACGGGGAAGGTGTGCGTCGATTCGCGCGAGACTTTCCAGAAGATGCAGGAGTTCGCCGGGCAGTACACGCAGAACATCGCCGAGCGCATCGAGCATTACTCCGGGGAGCGCCCGCTGTTCGACTTGAATGCAGTCGAAGACGAGATCCAGAAAGCGCTGGCGAGACGCGTCGATCTCAAGTCCGGAGGCTATCTCATCATCGACCAGACCGAGGCGATGACCACGATCGACGTCAACACCGGCGGCTTCGTCGGCGGGCGCAGCTTCGACGACACGATTTTCAAGACCAACCTCGAGGCGGCGCAGGTCATCGCGCGTCAGTTGCGACTGCGCAATCTCGGCGGCATCATCATCATCGACTTCATCGACATGGAGAACGCCGACCATCGCGGCGCGGTACTTGCCGAATTCAACAAGGCGCTTGAGCGCGACCGCACCCGGCTCACCGTCAACGGCTTCACTCAGCTTGGCCTGGTCGAGATGACGCGCAAGCGCACCCGCGAAAGCCTCGCCCACGTGCTGTGCGAATCGTGCGCAACCTGCGGCGGCCGCGGCGAGATCAAGACCGCGCAGACTATCTGCTACGAGATCCTGCGCGAGATCGTTCGCGAGTCGAAGCAATTCAACGCGCGCGAATTCCGCATCCTGGCTTCACAATCGGTCATCGATCTGTTTCTCGATGAAGAGTCGCAGAGCCTCGCGCAGCTCGGCGATTTCATCGGCAAACCGATTTCACTGCAGGTCGAGTCGATCTACACTCAAGAGCAGTACGACATCATCCTGATCTGAAAGCCGTCAATAGCCTGCTGCGCTTGGCATAGCTTTGTTGCTCGCGAGCTCGGAATCCTCATGTACTTCTGCTGGTACATTCCGGTTCTTCGCCCGCTCGCGCCTCGCTCTGCCTGCGCTCGCGACGGCTCTTGAACGGCTTTACGCGACTTGGTGCCGAACTCATCGCTCTGGTTCCGTGTCCGCGACTTGGTCGCGCGGCTGTTTCGGCGCAAGCCGCCGCAGCCCGGCCGCTTTGTCGCCGGCCACAAGTTCTCATGGCGCGGATGGCTGGGGGCGACGCCGTGGGTTTGGCCCGCTCGTGATTATCTGGTCTACGTTCCGGCCGGCCACACGCGTTGGAAGCGTCGTCCGCTGATTGTGTGCATCCATGGCTGCAGGCAGACGCCGGAGGAGCTGGCGGCCGGGACGCGCATCGCCGCGCTTGCCGATCGCCACGGCTGGCTAATCCTTTTCCCGCGGCAGACCAAGAAGGCCAATCCGTGGCGGTGCTGGAACTGGTTCGACAAGCAAACCAGCGCCGGGCGCGGCGAAGCGGCCATCGTCGCGGCGCAGATTCGCGCGGTTCGCCGCGAGTACCGAGCGCATCCGCGTCTCATCTTCGCCGCCGGCATGTCCGCGGGCGCTGCGCTGGCGGCGGTCCTCGGGATTCAGCATCGCAAGCTCTTCGCGGGAATCTTCATGCACTCGGGGATCGCGTGCGGTGCGGCGCAGAGTGCGATGACCGCGTTCGATGTGCTCGCGCACGGCGCCGATGCGCCTTATGAGCGGGTCGCGGCGGAAGCTCGCGACAAGGCGCCTGCGGGCGCGCATGGACTGGCGATGGTTGCGATCCAGGGAGAGCAGGATGAAGTCGTGGCGCCGATCAATGCGGTACAGCTGACACGTCAATTTCTGGTGCTCGATCGCCGCCTCGCTCCCGGAACCCTGTCGCGCGACGAGCTGCCGCAACCGGATGCGCAGGCGACCCATACGCTCGCCGACGGACGTGCGGTGACCACGACGGACTATCGCGATGAGGAGCGCACCATGGTGCGGCTCGTTCGTGTCGCCGGCCTCGGGCACGCCTGGAGCGGAGGCGATGCCGCGTTGCCGTACAATGACCCGAATCCGCCCGATGCAACCGGCATGCTGGGCGATTTCGTGATCGAGCAGATTCGGTTCCTGAGAGCATCCCGTTCAAGGAGACCCGCATGGCTGTCCTGGGCATGAACCACTTCACCATTCTCACCGACGACGTCGAGGCAACCATCAAGTTCTACGACGAGCTCCTGGGCTTGCGCGCCGGGCCGCGTCCCAACTTCAGATTCCCCGGAGCGTGGTTGTACGCCGACAAGGACCCCATACTGCATATCATCGGCGGACGGGAGAAAACCGAGCTCAAAGCCGGCGTGATCGATCACATGGCATTCACCGGGCGCGATCTCGCAGCGACACTCTCGACGCTCAAATCGCGCGGCATCGAGCACGAATGCAGAAGGCAGGCGGGCTCCGGGACCTGGCAGGTCTTTTTTCACGACCCCAACGGCGCGAAGGTCGAGCTCGACTTCGATCCGAGCGAATCGACAGCCACCTAAGTTTCTCAGGTCGCTTCAGGCTGATGGTGCGAACTGCGCTCGACCATCTGGTGGTCGGCGCGGCGACGCTCGAGCAGGGCGAAGACTACGTCGAGGCAAAGCTGGGCGTGCGTCCCAGCCGCGGCGGCAAGCACGCAATGATGGGCACGTACAACAGCGTGCTGCGCCTGGGCGATCGAATCTATCTCGAAGTGATCGCTGTCGATCCGGAAGCGAAGGGCCCGGGGCGGCCGCGTTGGTTCGAGCTCGACCGGCCCGCGATGCAGGAGTTGCTTGGCGCTTCGCCACGCCTGATCCACTGGGTCGCGCGCTGCGACGACATCGATGCAGCGCGTCGAGTCTATCCTGTCGATCCAGGACCCGTGCGTGCAGCCTCCCGCGGCGCGCTCCACTGGAGAATCACCATTCCCGATGATGGCCATCTTCCCGGCGGCGGTGTATTGCCCACGCTTATCCAATGGGCGGACGCACGCCATCCCACGGAAGCGATGGCCGATGAGCGTATCCGGCTCACCGCGCTCGCCGCCACGCATCCCACACCCGGACTGATTCGCGCGGCGCTGGCCGCACTCGGCTTGAGCGATGTACTCAGGGTGAGCTACGACCGCGCGCCGCGGCTCGCCGCGATGCTCTCGACTCCGCGCGGACCAATCACACTGTAGGGATCGCGTCGCCGATCAGGGCTTCGCTGCCGACGCTTCTGCTTGAGCAAGCTGACCGTAGACGATGCGCGCAATCGACAAGAGCTGCGTCCTGTCGAGATTTCCCGACAGCGCATAACCGCAGGAGTCGTCGATCCAATAGAACACGCCGACACCATCTTCCTGCGCGTAGCGGAACGCTGTCTCGCGCGAGTGTTCGCCATCCTTGCGAACGAGCAATGAAATGCGCTGCTTGTCGGCGTTTTCATACATGAACAGCGCGCCGGGGCGCTCGTTACCGGCGACCAGCCGGCCTCCCATCAACTCGAAGCCAACTGAGGTCAGGTCGGGTGCATGCAGCGGGAAGTTGAGACGCTTGGAGAGCCAGCGCACCAGGCGCTCCTCCTCATTGGCCCGTATCTCGACCGGCCGATTGGCATCCATCGCATAGAGCGCATGAGTGAGCGCCGCCTGGCGTGAAAATGTGACCGGCGTGCCTTCGCTTTGCAGCATCTCGCCGCGCGCGAGCCAGCCTACGCCCACACCGACAACGAGCGACGCCGCGGCCGCGAGCACCGGCCAAGCTTTCACCGCCCGCGACCGCCCCGCTCGCCGCAGCGTTGCGGCGCCGATGAGCCCGCGCGGAAGCGGTTCAGCGAGCCAGGGATCGAACGCGTCGCGCAAAACGGCGTTCTGCCGCTGGATCGCGGTGACGCGCGCCGCAAGCGCGGGCTCTTGCGCAATCGCCTGAGCGACCTGCGCAGCGCGCTCGGGAGAGAGTTGACGATCCGCGTACGCGCTCAAATCGTCGTCGGAAAGCGGCAGTCCGGCGCTCACTTGACGACCTTGAAGGGCGTTGCGGGGCTCTCGGCGTTCATTCGCCGCAGCTTTTCACGTGCGCGGTTGAGCCGCGACATCACCGTTCCGATCGGCACGCCCTGCACGCGGGCGATGTCTTCGTAGCGGAGCTCCTCTACCGCCGCAAGCAGGAGCACTTCGCGCTGCTCTCCTGGCAGGCGCCCGATCTGCACGAGGACTTCGGCAAGCTCGATGCGGTCCGATTGCGTCGCGCGCATCGGGATCTCCCACCCCGCCAACGGCCCCTGCTCCGCGTCGAGCGAGCTCTCGGCACTCTCGCGGCGCCGCATCGAGCGCTGGTTGACGTATACGTTGTGCATGATGGTAAACAACCAGGCGCGCAGGTCGCTCCCCGCTTTCCATAAGCGCCGCTTCTCCCATGCCCGCGCTAGCGTGTCCTGCACCAGGTCGTCGGCGCGCGCGAAATCGCCCGTCAGCACACGGGCGTATCGGCGAAGCCGCGGCAGCGCCGAAATCAGGTCGGGATCAGGCAGCGTGTCGGGCATCGTCGACGACAAAGCGACAAGCCCTGTCGCGGATTCTTTTTTAAGCCTACTAGTCCTTCACGGCGTGCCAAAGGCGACGGCGAGGCGCGCCAACCGCCAGCCCGATCACGAAGACAACCACCTGGGCTTTCATTGATTCTCCGTCAGATCGCATCATGCAATGTCCTGTCGGCACGGTAAACACCATGGCAAGCGAGGTTATTCCCGGCGTCCGGCGGCGGACGCCGGCATCGAGCTACGGCAACTCAGCGGACTTCATACGCGCCAAGATGATGGGTATCTTGCGCGCAAGCCCGCGAGAGCCAGGGTTTCTTTCATAGTGTCGGGGATTTGGCGCCATCGCGGCGAGTCGTGCCGACTGTTCGATCGAAAGATCTACGGCGCTGGTGGAAAAATAGTGATGCGCCGCCGCTTCGCACCCGAAGACGCCGTTACCCCACTCGATCACATTGAGATAGATCTCGAAAATGCGCCGCTTGTCGAGGATTGCCTCGAGCATCAGCGTGATCAGCGCCTCCTCGCCCTTGCGCCAGTAGCTCCGCTCGCCCGATAGGAACAGATTCTTCGCTAGCTGCTGCGTGATGGTCGATCCTCCGGCGACCACGCGACCCCGCCGCATGTTCTTGTCGATCGCCAGCTGAATCCCGTCCCAGTCGAAGCCTTCGTGCTCGACGAACTTGGCGTCTTCGGCGGCAATCATCGCGCGCTTCAAGTTGACCGAGATGCGCTGATAGGGAACCCAGGCATATTGAATGCGCGCGCCCGGATTGGCCTGCTTGAGCTCCTCCAGGCGCAACGCCATGAACGCCGTCTCCCGCGGCGGGTGGTCGCGCCACCACCAGATGTGTGCGGCGTACCAGCCCTGCAGGAGCGAAAACGCAAGGAGTACGACGAGCGCGGCCCACGCCAGCCAGCGAAGCACGACACGCATGAGCAGCCTTCAGTCCCGAAACAGAGCGAACACCGGAGCGGTCTGCGGACGCACGCCGCGCCAGAGCAAAAAACTCTCCGCCGCCTGTTCGATCAGCATCCCTAAGCCATCGGCCGACTTCGCCGCGCCTTGCTCTGTCGCCCAGCGCATGAAAGGCGTCGCCTGGTTGGCGTAGACCAAGTCGTAGGCGAGCGCGTCCTCTGCGAACAAGCCCTCCGGCCATAGGTCCCTCGGCACCTGAGCGTTAAGGCCGATACTGGTCGCGTTGAACACGATGTCGAAGCGCGAGCCGGCGAGTGCCGCGGCCTCGAGGGATGTGACAGGCGCGGTCGCAGCGAATCGCGCGGCCAGCTCGACGGCGCGCACATGCGTGCGATTGGCGATCACGACGCGCCGCGGCGCTTGAGCGAGCAGCGGCTGCAGAATTCCGCGCGCGGCGCCACCTGCCCCGAACACGAGCACGTCGCGTCCGGCGATGACCTCACCCAGGTTGACCATGAGATCGCGCAGAAGCCCCGCGCCATCGGTGTTGTCGCCGAACCAGTGGTCGCCGCGCCACGCCAGCGTGTTGACCGCGCCAGCGGAGTCTGCTCGTGCGCTCCGTTGTCGCGCCAGGGCGAATGCCTCGAGCTTGAACGGAATCGTGACATTGAGGCCTTTACCACCTTCCGCAGCGAAACGCTCGACAGTGGCCGCGAAACCGTCGATGGGAGCCAGCAGCCTCTCGTAGGTCAGCCTTTGCGCCGTCGCCTCGGCGAATGCGGTGTGGATGATCGGCGACTTGCTATGCGCGATAGGGTTGCCGATGACAGCGTAGCGATCGACGGTCACTGACTGGTCAAGGAGTCGCCGGGCGCAAAGGTCCAGGTGCGAGTGATGTACAGAATATCAGTATCGCGTCGGATGTCAGCCGGAAACGGGGCGTAAGGCGAGGCCATCTGAACAATCCTGGTCGCCGACACGTCGAGAATCTTCTGGCCCGAGGAGCGGTCGATCATCACGCTCTCCAAGCTCCCGTCGGCGCGAATGCCGACAGTAAGCAGAAGGCTCCCATAGAGCTTTTTGGCTCGTGCCGCCTCCGGGTAGTTCAAGTTGCCGATGCGTTCGACCTTGAGCCGCCAATCCTCCACGTAGCGGGCAAAACGGTACTCTTCCGCGCGGGAGCCTACGAAGCGCCGTTTGGGCCTTTTTTCATAAGCCTCCATCTGCTTGGCAATCTGCGCTTCCAGACGCATCGCCTCGAGCGTTCGCTGCATCATATCGCTGGCGCTCGGAAGCTCCGGCGTTTCAACCGCATCGGTGGGTTTCGGGGTCGGAGGCGCGACGGCCTGGGCGGCCTTGAGCTGGGTGAGCATTTCCTTGGCGCGCTTTTCCAGGTCGTCGACTTTCTGCGTCGCCACCGCGACATCGGTCGTCGCGCTGTCTTTGGGTAGCAGCGGCAGCGGAGTCTTCGCGCGGCGATCGGCGTCGGTGTTGCCCCCGCCGTCGAGGTGGGCTTGGGCCAATATCTCCGCCTTGGTCGGTTTCGACTGCGATTTGGCGTTGACCAGCGCCACTTCGAGCGGCGGGCCGTTACGATCGAATTTCGCAAGATCGAAGGGCGAGAAGCGCAGCGCAAGTACGATGATGTGCAAAAGGACCGACCATCCCAGCGCCGTCGCAAACAGCCTGTTGCCCGAAGTCGGGTCCGCCGCCAGGAACGGCAGCGACATCGTTCGTGGCTCATGCGCCGGAACGACTGGCGCGCGTGGGCGCACCATCCGCCCTGTGGCGGTGACCAGGCGCAAGTCCGGAACGGCCCCCGACGGGGATGACTTTGGCATAAAAGTGGTAAGTATATCCCCCCTGCGCCAAGGCTCAAGTCCGGCCCTTCGCGGGCAAGGCGAACGGACATGCGTGGAAGGCATCGACAGCCGCCGCGCCGGCCCGTGCGGCTATTCGGCGTCGCAAGTGGGTCGGCTGGAGCGAGGGGAGGATGGCTTGCACCAGAGGGCGCGGCGGGAGCGAGTTGGCCACGGGTTCCGTCACGGGTGGCGCGGCGAGCGAAGTCGTAAGTGGACCAGCGACGCTGCGCCGGGTACCCGTAGGAAGCCGCTTGTGGCCCTCGAGCGAGCAGCCCCGCCTTCTGGTGCACACGCCTGACAGCGTCGTTAAATTGGCTAGTCGCCGGCGGGTCCGGCGTAGTGCGCTTCGAGCGTCGCCGCCAGGAGATCGATGCGCTGCAGCGAGACCCGGACGCGGGCATCGGCGGGGCCTGCCGGCAGATCGGCGACGCGAAGGTATAAGGGAATGGGGTCGAGCCGCACTGTGTTCTCGCGGATCACCGTGGCCGCGGATTGAATGACGTTTTCCTGCTTAAGCCAGCGCAGGCACCAGTAGCGTTCCATTCGGTCCTGGAAATCGGCGTATTGCGCGTAAGTAACCTCGAAATCCGCCATCGCCGCAAAAAGCTCCGCGTCGCCCTCCTGGTAAGGCGGAGCAGCACCCTCGAGCACCGCCAAGAGCTGGCGCTGATTGATGAGATCGCTGTAGCGGCGCAGCGGCGAGCTTGCCCAGAGGTACTGCGCGACGCCGAGCCCTTGGTGCGGCTCGGGCCGGGTACTCATCTTGACCTTGCCCATCTGCTGCGTGCGGTACAAGCCGGGCACACCCGCTTCGACAAGCATGGCGCCCCAGCTTTCGTTGACGTGGATCATCAACTCTGCGATCAGCTTATCGAGCGGAGAACCGCGCGGTCGCGGCACGATCGTCACTCTGCCGTCGGGTTGGGCTTTCCAGTCGACATAGAAGTTGTAATCGATGCGCGGCGTATCGCTCTTGCCGCGAGCGCCTTCCAGCTTCTGTGCAACTCGCCAGAGCGTGCGCAGCTCATCGGTCCATTCGGGCTCTCCCGGCTGAGCAGCGTCTGCAAAGCGCCCGCCGATCTCATCGAGTCGAAGATTGGCGGCGATCGTAACGCAGTCGAGCGCGGTGCGGCGCCGAAGCGGCGCTCCGTCGGGGGACGCCTCGATATACAGGCTCAACGACGGCAGAGTCGATCCTTGTCGCAGCGAAAAATGCTCGATCACCGGATCGGGAAGCATGGTGATCTTTCGGCCCGGCATGTAAACCGTGGAAAGCCTCGCTCGCGCGATTGCATCGAGCGGCGATCCACGAGGAATCGCCAGCGCAGGCGCGGCGATGTGAATGCCGATTTCCAGATTGCCATTGCCAAGCGCGCGCACCGAGAAGGCATCGTCGATCTCGGTGGTGGTCGCGTCGTCGATCGAAAAAGCGCGGACAGGTGCCGGCGGGAGTTGAGGTACGGGTGGCACATTGCCGAACGCAGGGAACTCGATCCCCCGGGGAAACGCTTCGAACACGAAGCGATTGAAGTGATAGTCGTGGGTTGACGGAATGGCGCCGCACTTCTCGAGCAGCGCCAATGGATTGGTCTGGTCGGCTTCGCACGCCGCCGCGAGCGCCCTGGTCTCCAGCGCCTGCTTGTCCGGCTTGTACAGCAGCATGGACAATTTGTCGCGAAAGCTTTCCGGCAGGCGAAGCGCCCGAAGCTCGCTCGCATATTGGGCAACCTGCTCGGCTTCCCGACGTTTGCGCTCGGCTCCGGCAAGCGCTGCCTTCAATGCATCTGGCGGCGCGGCACGATAGCGGCCCTTTCCCTTCTTGTAGAAGTGCATCGGCGAGCCATGGAGGCATAGAGCCAACGCGGCCGATTCGGCAGGACGCGGCACGCGGCCGAAGTAGTCGGTGGCGAGCTCGGTGAAGGCGAACTCGCGCTCGCCGCTCACTTCCCAGAGGAAATTGGGATCGAGCTCACTCGCCAGCGCCTGCGCATCGGCGAGCAGCACTGACGGCGAAGGGTCGCTGAAGCGGAGCAGCACGTTCGCAGCCTTGATTTTGAGCCGTTTGCCCGATGCCGCTTCCACCTGGAGCGAAGCCTCGTTGTCGGCGAGGACAGTACCGGCCTTGAACGCGCCGTCGTCCTCGAAAAAGACGTGCATCGGAGAGAAGAACTGCCGCAGAAAGGATGTGAATTATACAGCCGCACTTCCCTCCCGCCTTCTCGATTGCGCGTCGCCGGCGTTTGCGTCAGCATGAGCGTTTTCATTGTTTGCCAACGATCATGTCGATGCCCTTCCGCCGCCTTGGCGATTCAGGACTCGAGGTCTCGGTTCTTTGCCTCGGCACCATGATGTTCGGAGATCGCACCGATGCGCCCACCTCCCAGCGCATCATCGCATCGGCATTCGACACGGGAGTCAATTTCATCGATACGGCCGATGTTTATTCCAAGGGCGCTTCGGAAGCGATTGTCGGTCCGGCAATTGCGGCGAACCGCCATCGCTGGATCCTAGCGACCAAAGTGGGCAATGTGATGACGCAGAAGCCGCACGATGGCGGCTTGTCGCGTCGCTGGATTATTGAGGCTTGCGACGCGAGCCTGAAGCGTCTCGCCACCGATCACATCGATATCTACTACCTTCACCGCGACGACGACGATACACCGCTATCCGAGACCATCGGTGCCATCGGTGATCTGATCCGCGCAGGGAAAATCCGCTATTTCGGCGTTTCCAACTATCGGGGCTGGCGCATCGCGGAAGTCGTCGCCACCTGCGACGAGCTCGGCGTCGATCGTCCAGTCGTCTGCCAGCCTTATTACAACGCGATGAACCGGATGCCGGAGGTGGAGATCCTGCCGGCGTGCGACTACTACGGCATCGGCGTCGTTCCCTACAGCCCGCTCGCGCGCGGTGTGCTCACGGGCAAATATGCTCCAGGCGCCGAGGCGCCCGAGGGCTCGCGTGTGGCGCGCAAGGATCTACGGATGATGGAGACCGAATTCCGCGCCGAGTCGATTGCGTTGGCGCAAACCATCAAGGCACACGCCGAGAAAAAAGGTCTTAGCGCAACACAGTTCGCGCTTGCCTGGGTGTTGAACAATCAGATTGTCTCCTCGGTCATCGCCGGGCCGCGCACCCTGGAGCAGTGGACCGATTACTTGTCGTCGGTCGGCAAGGAGCTCGATCGGGAAGACGAAGCGTTCGTCGATTCTCTGGTGACTCCCGGACATCCGTCGACTCCGGGATACAACGATCCGCAGTATCCGTTCTACGGGCGAATCGTCGGCTAGTCCTTTTCTCCAGGCTCTGGCGGCGTACCCTCCTTCCACTCCTTGTCGGTGCGGAAGATCCGAACGACCCGCGTGCGCTTGCCTCCGCCGTACTTTTCCATTTGCACCAGCACCGGATAGAGCTCGGAGAGTCTCTTGCGCGCGGCTTCCTCGCTCTCGAAGGTGAGCAGGTTGCCATCGGCGTCGCGAACATCCGACCAGATCCCGCGATCGTCTTCGGTTTCGATTTTGAACAGAGCCATGTTTGTTCCCGGGCGATAGGTGGGTGGTTATCCTGAACGCGATAGATGCTCGTTCGCAACGCCGTGCGGCACGTGACCGCTGGCGACGTGTTTCGCCGCCGACTCGACGTGTGTGCGCTGGTCGTCGAAGAAAATGTCGGCTCCGAACGCCCGCAGGAACTCGCCTTTGTCCAGGCCGCCCAAAAACAGCGCTTCGTCGATGCGGATGTTCCACGCGCGCAGTGTTCGGATGACGCGCTCATGGGCGGGTGCGCTGCGCGCGGTCACGAGCGCAGTGCGAATCGGGCTTGCATCGTCCGCAAAATCCGACTGGATACGGTGCAGTCCGGCAAGGAAATCCTTGAAGGGTCCGCCGGAGAGCGGTTTGAGCGCCGCCGCAGATTCGCTGTTCGAAAACGCCGCGAGGCCCTGTTCCTGATACACCCGCTCGGCTTCATCCGAGAACAGAACCGCGTCGCCGTCGAAGGCGATGCGCAGCTCGTCGGTCTCGTTTTTGAACACGCTGGGAAAGATGGTCGCGGCGGCGTAGCCGTCGTCGAGCGCACGCTTGACGTCTTCGGTGTCCGCCGACAGAAAGAGCTGCGAGCCGAACGCCGGGACGTAGCGCGACGTTGGCTCCCCCTTGGTAAACGCAGCGCGTGTGATGTCCAGGCCGTAATGCTTGATCGAGTTGAACACGCGCAGTCCCGTGTCGGCCGAGTTGCGCGAGAGCAGGATCACCTCGACGTATTGCTTGTCGGGACGATTAAGCCGCAGTAGTTTTTTCACCAGCGCGAACGCCGGCCCCGGCGTGAGGATCTCGTCCTCGTGCTCGATCTGGTAGCGCTGGTACGCGTCCACGCCCTGTTCGATGAAAATGCGGTGGCTCTCGGTCAGGTCGAACAGCGCGCGCGAAGAGATCGCGACGACCAGCTTGTCGGCGAGGGTGGGCTTGGACATTCGGATAGGCCTGTCAATCGCACTAGTATAGACCGTCGAAGTCTCGTTCAACGCCTGCGCAAACTCGCTTCGCTATCAGGCTGAATAGTTCAAAAGCCACGCAGCGCAAACCGCAGTATCGCCGGAATCTGTTCCTCAAAATTCCGGAACGCGTGATCGCCGCCGCTTTGCACCGATTGCCACGCGCTTCCATAGAACGTCACCGCTTCGCGCCAGTCGAGGATCTCGTCGCCTGTTTGGACAAGAAGAAAATAGCGATCGGGCCGCATGATCCTGTCGACCTTGAGAGCTTGCAGCTCGGCGAAGTGCTTGCGCGTCAGCTCGTATTCCTCTCCCGTGTACAGATTGCGCTGCCGCCCGAGGTACGGCACCAGGTTCTCGTACGGTCGCACCGCAGGATTGATGAGCACGGCTCGCACACCATAGCGCTCCGCGAGATGGGTTGCGTAGAACCCGCCAAGCGAGCTGCCGACCAACGCGATCGAAGTCGGATCATGAGCTTCGATCCATGCGCGCACCTCGCGCATCGCCACGTCCGGCCGATGCGCAAGCTGCGGCACGAAGTACAGTGGACGCTTGGAGTCCGGAAGTGCGCCGATCGCGTCACCCAGCGCGCGGGCTTTCACGGACTGGGGTGAGCTGTTGAGGCCGTGGAGGTAAACGATGATGACCGCGTTCGTCACGCTGCAGCGGCGAGTCGGGTCAAGAGCTTGTCCTGGATGCCGCCGAAGCCTCCGTTGCTCATGATCAGCACGTTGTCGCCGTGTCGAGCTTCGTTGGCAATGGCATCGATCAACTCCGGCAGCTCGGCATGCACTATGGCGCGCTCGCCCAGTGGAGCGAGCGCTTCGGCTGGCTGCCATCCCAGAGTCGCGGGCGCGTAGCAGAAGACGCGGTCGGCTGCCGCCAGGCTCGCCGGCAGCTGCGCTTTCATGGTTCC
>DATFSE010000031.1:0-2175 GCA_035262745.1 Casimicrobiaceae bacterium
AAGCGATTGGCTGTCGCATACATTTTGTTCAAGCTGATCGCCGCCTTGATCGCGCTGGTGCTCTTTCCTGTCACCGTTCCCCTGCTCGTTCGCGCCTCGAAAACAATCGATGGCGTCACGTTATTGGCTGGGTATCACACCGCTTTCAACGTCGTCGGGGTTGCGGTTCTGCTGCCCCTGATCGACCGGTTCACGCGTTTCGTCGAGCGAATTCTGCCTGAGCGCAAGTCGCTGCTTACGCGTTCTCTCGACCCGGCAGCGCTTGTGACACCGATCGCGGCTGAGGAAGCGGTGCGGCGAACCGTTGCACGCTCGCTGGCAACGATTTGCGGATCGATCGGCGAGGTGCTGACGACCGCGAACCACGGAATACCTGTCCCTGCCAGCAAGGATGCCGTTTCGGTGGCAGAGGCCAGCGATGCGTTGCGCCAGGCGCAGGAATTCATCTCGGAGGCGATCGGCCCACCCGGGTCGGAGGACGAGCGACAGCGACTCACGAGCACGCTGCATGCGCTCGACCACGCATCTCGTCTGGCCGAGGTCTCGGGCGAGAAAGGCGAATTTGGGCCGGTGCCCGGCGGATCTGACGATGCGGCCGCTTCGAGGTTGTGCGCGGAGGCGATGCGAAACGCGGTCTTGATAGCCGGCGAAGTGGGTGCTCTGCCGGACGCCCAGAATCGTCCTACCGCAGTCGAGGGACTCGATCGTGAAAAAGAAGGTGCTGCAAGTGGAGCAGCAACCGGGCAAGCAGTGGCGCAACTTGAACACTGCGCGAAAACCATTCGCGAATTGCAGCTCGCCCATCGCCAAGCGATACTCGGCTCGGTGGCGGTTGGAGCGGTGAGTGCAGACGAAGCGATGGCTCGCGTCGACACTGTCCGACGCCTCGAAGCGCTCGCGCGTCACGCCTGGCGCTCCGCAACGCATCTCGTCGGTAACGGAGCATCGTCCGGCGCGGGAGCGGCACTCTCGTCTGTCAGAAAGTGAGCAGATACCGGCCACGTGCTTGCGCCACCCTATCCACCCGCTTCCGCCGCCGTCACCGCCCTGCGCAGGGAGCCCGACGAACGGATCACAAACTTCTCGGTCTCCACGACCAGGAAGAACACTAGACCGCCGGCGAGCAGCCAGAACCAAATGCGAAGCGGAATGGCTTCGTTGCCGAACATCGCCTGGAAGGGCGTGGTGTAAGTGAACAGCAACTGCAGTATTACCACGGCAACGATGCCGAGCGGCAGATACTTGTTGCCCATGTGCGCCTTCAGGGAGAGTGACGAGTCGAGCAGGTAACGGCTGTTCAGAAGATAGAAGGCTTGGCCCATCGTGATGGCGTTAACTGCGACGGTCCGGGCGAGCGCGTCTGACGCGCCCTGGGACTTCATCCAGAAGAACGCCAGCAGCGTGTAGGCGAGCAGCGCCAAGCCGACAAACAGGATGCGCCAGAGACCGAAGGCAGTCACGATGGGGCGGTCCACCGCGCGGGGCGGCCGGAGCATCACGTCGGTCTCGTGCGGCTCAAAGGAGACCACCAGCCCGAGTGCCACCGACGTGACCATGTTGACCCAGAGAATCTGCGGGGCCGTGATGGGCAGGGTGAAGCCAAAAAAGATTGCCACCGCAATGACCAATGCCTGCGCGACGTTGGTCGGGAGGATAAACAGCATTGCCTTCTCGATGTTGTTGTAGACTGTACGCCCTTCCTTCACCGCCGCGGCGATGGAAGCGAAGTTGTCGTCGGCCAGGATCATTCCGGCGGCTTCCTTCGTTACTTCGGTGCCCTTGATGCCCATGGCGACGCCGATGTCGGCTTTCTTGAGAGCGGGTGCGTCGTTCACACCGTCGCCCGTCATCGCCACGATCTGCTTGTTCGCCTGGATGGCCTTCACCAGGCGGAGTTTGTGCTCGGGGCTTGAACGCGCGAAGACATCGACGGTGCCGACTCGTTCCCGCAGAGCGGCGGTGTCCATCTCCTCGATCTCCGTGCCGGTAATCGCTGTCGTTCCGTCGCCGATACCGAGCATTCTTGCGATGGCCGCAGCTGTGATCTTGTGATCGCCGGTAATCATCGTGACGCGAATTCCGCCGCCGTGGCATTCCTTCACGGCCTCGATGGCTTCTTTACGAGGCGGGTCCAGCAGACCGATCAGGCCCAGCAGGACGAGAGTGCTGGGAAGG
>DATFSE010000032.1:0-14063 GCA_035262745.1 Casimicrobiaceae bacterium
TGGGGATCGGGCGCAAGTTTCAGAAGCCGACCGTATTCGAGCAGCACAGCGTGTACGAGAACCTCGAGCTCGCGCTCAAGGCCGACAAGCGCGTGCTGCCGACGCTGCGCTCGCAGCTCGACCCGACGGAGCGCGATCGAATCGGCGCGACGCTCGACACGATCAAGCTCACGTCGGACGCGGAGCGTCCCGCCGGGATGCTCTCGCACGGCCAGAAGCAGTGGCTCGAGATAGGCATGCTGCTCATGCAGGAGCCGCAGCTCCTGCTTCTCGACGAGCCGGTCGCCGGCATGACCGACGAGGAGACGCTGCGTAGCGCGGAGCTCTTCGTTTCGCTCGCGGGGAAGTACACGCTCATCGTCGTCGAGCACGACATGGATTTCGTCGGCCGGATTGCGCAGCGGGTCACAGTGCTGCACGAGGGAAGCGTGCTCGCCGAAGGCTCGATGGATCAGATCCAGCAGAACGAGCAAGTGATCGAAGTTTTTCTCGGCCGGTGACAGCATGCTCTCGATCGCGGCTCTGAATCAGTACTACGGCGGGAGCCATATTCTGCGCGATGTGGCCTTCGAAGCGCCGTCCAGCGCATGCACCGCGTTGCTCGGACGCAACGGCGTCGGCAAGACGACGCTGCTCAAGTGCCTGATGGGTCTTTTGCCCATCCGCTCTGGAGACATCGCCTTCGACGGCCGCAGCATCTCGAACATGCCGCCGTATGCCCGAGCGGCGCTGGGCATCGGGTACGTGCCGCAAGGACGTGACATCTTTCCGCGGCTCACTGTACTCGAGAATCTGCAGATGGGCCTCGCGACGCGCAAGCGCGCGGCAAAGATTCCCGACTTCGTGTTCGAAATGTTTCCGGTCTTGAAAGAGATGCTCGGCCGCCGCGGCGGCGATCTCTCGGGGGGGCAACAGCAACAGCTGGCGATCGGCAGAGCACTCGTCATGCAGCCGCGGCTGCTCATCCTCGACGAGCCCACTGAGGGTATTCAGCCGTCGATCATCAAGGACATCGAGCGCGCCATCCGCAAGCTGATCGCTGCCGGCGACATGGCGATCCTGCTGGTCGAGCAGTATTACGACTTCGCCAAGTCGCTCGCCGATCACTATGTCGTGCTCTCCCGCGGCGAGGTGGTGGCGTCGGGGGTGGGCGCGACCATGGATCGGGACAACGTGAGGGCTCACCTGGCGGTCTGACCGCGGTGAGGGCTTGATCTGCCTCAATGCCGGGCGTTGTGGCCGCTGGCAGCATCGAGGCATGCCTACGACCGCGATTGCGAATCCGACGCTCGGCTTCGACTCCGAGCTGATCCGCAAGTACGACACCCTCGGCCCACGCTACACCTCCTACCCCTCGGCCGACCGCTTCACCGAGGCATTCACCGCCGAGGACCTGGTGGGCGCCTTGCTTGGCCGACACGGCGGGCCGGGTGCGCAGCAACCGCTTTCGTTGTACGTGCACCTGCCGTTCTGCAACACCATCTGCTACTACTGCGCCTGCAACAAGGTGATCACCAAGGATCACGGGCGCTCCGCCAAATACATTCGCTATCTGGCCAGGGAAGCCGACATCCTGTCTGCGCTGACGGACTCCGACGCGACCGTATCGCAATTGCACTGGGGCGGCGGTACGCCGACGTTTCTCGCCGCCGAAGAGATGAAAACGTTGACGCGCATCCTGCGCAAGCGATTTGCGTTCTCCGCGGATGCCGACTGCGCCATCGAGGTCGATCCGCGCAAGGTCGATGCGGACACGGTGGCGCTGCTCGCGGAGCTGGGCTTCAACCGCATGAGCCTGGGCGTCCAGGACTTCGACCGCCAGGTGCAGCAGGCGGTCAATCGGACCCAGACGGAAGAAGAGACGCTGGCCGTGCTCGATGCGGCGCGCGCCAACGGGTTTCGCTCAATCAACATCGACCTGATCTACGGTCTGCCGAAGCAGACGCCGCCCGGCTTCGCTACCACGCTCTCCAAGGTGGTGGCGGCAGCGCCGGATCGCATCGCGCTGTACAATTACGCGCACGTGCCGCATCTGTTCAAGCCGCAGCGGCGCATCAACGAGGCCGAGTTGCCGGCGGCGAAGGACAAACTAAAGATCCTGGAGTCGGCGATCGCGACGTTGATCCAAGCCGGATACATCTATATCGGCATGGATCACTTCGCCAAGCCCGACGACGAATTGGCGGTTGCGCAGCGCAAAGGGAAACTCCAGCGCAACTTTCAGGGCTATTCGTCCCATGCCGACTGCGATCTGCTGGCACTCGGGATCTCCGCAATCGGCAAGGTCGGCACGACCTACAGCCAGAACGTACGCACTCTTGACGAGTACTATGACCGGCTCGACGCCGGCGCCCTGCCGGCCTTCCGCGGCTGGCAGCTTTCCGCCGACGACGTACTCCGGCGCGAAGTGATCCACGACGTGATGTGTCACGGCGCGTTGTCTTTCTCGAGTATCGAGTCGTGCCACGGCATTGCGTTTAGCGACTACTTCGCGATCGAGCTCGATGCGCTGAAGCCACTCGTGGTTGACGGCCTGGTTACGCTGACCGACGATTCGACTCCAGGTGACGTCGCGCGGGAGACTGATGGTGCGCAACGTAGCGATGGTGTTCGACCGCTACCTGCGCGAGCAGCGAGAGCGCTCGCGCTATTCACGCGTAATCTGACCTCGGAGCTGCCTTCGCCTGCTGTTTGGCGTCGCGATCAGAACGAGTCCAGCGGACCGGCCGGGGACTTGGTTATGGCCACCGTGACGATGTAGCCGAACACAGCGAGTGCAGCGAAGAATGCCGACACGCGCACTGCACGAGTGCGTCCGCGCTTGAGTGCGATGCTGCCCAGGACGATATAGACCACGAGTCCCAAGACCTTGGCTGTCAGCCAGCCGTGGGTTCCCGGATAGTTGCCGATCATCACCGCGAGAGCAATCGCCGAGGCGAGCAGGACCGTGTCGATGACATGGGGAACGATCCTCACCCAGCGCCGATCGAGCAATTGAGGCGAGGCCATCATCCACATGCCGCGTACGACGAACAGGCCGAGGCTCACTACGGCGCTGCCGACATGCACCATCTTCAGGAGCGCATAGGCCGTCTGCACCCAGCGATGATAACGCGGCACCCGGCTCTCTCCCGTGCACGCCAAGGCGCGCGGCAGTTGATCCACGTCAATGCGCCGGGCGGATCGCGCGCTACGATGGAGAACTGGGCGCGTTTGCGCCGGCGCTCAAGCGAAGGAACGTAAAGTGGATGCGATTCGCATCATCCGCGAGGAGCATCGCTCGCTCGCGGCCGTGTTGCACGGCATGGTCTACCTGGTTCGCGAGATCCGCGACCGCGGCGCCCGGCCGGACTTTGCGCTCGTGGGGGCGATGCTGTATTACATCGACACCTTTCCGGAGCGGCTGCACCATCCCAAGGAAGACAAATACCTGTTTCGTTTGCTGCGCATGCGCTGCGCCGCAGCGGCCCCATTGCTCGAGCGTTTGGAGCAAGAGCACAAGACCGGCGCGAGCAAGATCCGCGCACTCGAGCAGGCACTGGCTCGCTTTCAGCAGGGCGGAATGAGCGAATTCGCCGCTTTTGCCACCGCGGTCGATTCCTACGCGAATTTTCACTGGGAGCACATGCGCGCAGAAGAGCATGAAGTCCTGCCGCTGGCAGAAAAGCATCTGACCGCGGGAGACTGGGAAGCCATCGACGCGGCGTTTACCGATCACAACGATCCGTTGTTCGGTTCGACTACCGAGCAGTCGTACCAGGAACTTTTCCGCCGCATCGTCAATCTTGCGCCTCCGCCGATCGGCCTCGGGCCGGTGCGCTGAACAGCGCGTGCGCTGGCAGCCGAAGTTGGTGCGTTGATCACTTGAACCACGATCAACCTCGCCGTGCAAACGCAATCGGCAATCGACGACTCGCTGCTCTATTTCGTCTATTTCTTACTCGGAGAAGCCGCCATAGCGGCATGCTGATGACTCTGTTTGTGGTCTACCGCCGATCATGGGTTCCAACCTTCGACGACAGCCGTTACCTGCAGCGATAGCGTAGCGACATCGAGATCGGTGGGATTGAAGCGGGGGTGGCCCCGGAACGGAAACGGCGCGAAGGGCGAGGAGTAAACCAGGGTAGCGCCGTCCCGTCCGGGTGCAAATAGAGTGAGCAAGCGTCATGCCAACCTTGCGAACCCTGAATGCACGACTCCGAGTTTGCACGCGAAGACGCGGCGCGTCACTTTAAGCGCGCAGCCGGTCAGCGCGATGTGACGCGCATGATTTAGACTCCGCGCACTTTATTCGGCAGGCACCGCAGCGGCATCGGCGTCGGGCACTTGTTTCAGATGATGTTCTGCGCCCAGCAACATGTAGACTGCAGGCACGACGAACAAAGTGAATAGCGTGCCGATGGAAAGCCCCGTGAAAATCACCAGGCCCATCGCGTGACGCCCGGCAGCCCCCGCGCCTGCTGCAATCACCAGCGGAATCACGCCAAGCACCATCGCCGCGGTCGTCATGAGAATCGGACGCAAACGAACTCCTGCAGCTTCCTCGATCGCTTGCCGCTTGGATCGTCCTGCGAGTTGAAGCTGATTGGCGAACTGAACGATCAGGATCCCGTGCTTGCTCACCAGCCCCATCAGCGTCACTAGGCCGACCTGCGTGTAGATGTTGAGCGTGGCCAGCCCCAGATTGATGAAAATGAGCGCGCCGAACAACGCCATGGGCACCGAAACCAGGATCACGATCGGATCCCTGAAGCTCTCGTACTGCGCGGCGAGCGCGAGGAAAACGATGATGATCGCAAACATCAGCGTGACGGCGAACCCGCCCGACTCCTGAATGAACTGGCGTGACGGACCGGCGTAGTCGACCTGGTATCCCGAGGGCGCCGACTGCTGGATGGTGTTGCGCAGGAAATCGATAACCTGCTTTTCGGACACCGCCGGCGAGAACACGCCGAAGATCGTCGCCGAATTGAGCTGCTGGAAATGGTTGATGCCCTCGGGGACGATGTCTGTCTTCTGCCGCGCCAGCGTCGAAGCGGGAAGCAGATTGCCGTCGGGCGTCCGAACGTAGTAGTCGAGCACCTGCGAAGCATTGAGGCGATCAGTCTGCAACACCTGAGGAATCACTTTGTACGAACGCCCGCCGATGGAAAAGTAGTTCACGTACCCGCCGCCCAGCGCGGCCCCGAGCGCGGCGCCGACGTCCTGCTGGGTGAGGCCCATGGTCCACAGCATGTCGCGGTCGAAGGTGACGGTGGTCTGCGGCTTGTCGAGCTTCAAATCGGTGTCGACGTAGAAGAACATGCCGCTCGCCTTCGCCTTGTCGAGCACGGCTTGCGTGACCTCGTTGAGCCGCTCGAACGGCTCGGTGGTCTTGATCACGACCTGCACCGGCAATCCACGGGCGCCCGGCAACGCCGGGAACTGGAATGCAGCGACGTTCGCGCCGGCGATGGTGCTCCACTTCTGCTGCAGGACCTGCTGCAGCTCGGCTGCGCTGCGCTTGCGTTCCTCCCACGGTTTGAACAGCACGCCGCCGATGCCCTGATTCACGGTCGGTACGCCGGTGATCTGGAACATCTGGTCGTACTCGGGCAGGCTCTTGGACAGTTCGAAAACCTGGTTCGCGTAAATCTGCATCTGCTGCGGAGTCGCGTTGGGCGGACCCAGAACGTTCGCCAGCACGATGCCTTGGTCTTCCTGCGGAGAAAGCTCCGACTTGGACGTCATGTACAGATACACCGTGCCGCCGAGCAGCAGTAGACCCATGATCACGATGACGATCCATGTGTCGAGAAAGCTGTGCAGCACCCTTTCGTAGCCCCGATGCAGGCGGCCGAACTGGCGGTCGATGAATTTGACGAAACGACCCGACTCCTGCTCGGAGCTGAAGATGCGCGAGGTCATCATCGGCGAGAGCGTCAGCGCGATGATGCCGGATACCGTTACTGCCGCCGCGAGCGTGAACGCAAACTCGGTGAACAGCGCGCCGGTCAGGCCTCCCTGGAACCCGATAGGGATATACACCGCGACCAACACGATCGTCATGGCGATGATCGGTCCGCCTAGCTCGCGCGCTGCTTGAATAGACGCTTCGAAGGGCGGCTTGCCTTCCTCCTTCATGTGCCGGTCGACGTTCTCCACCACGATGATCGCATCGTCGACCACCAGGCCGATCGCCAGCACCAGTGCAAGCAGCGTGAGCAGATTGATCGAATAGCCCAGCACCAGCATGCCGAAAAAAGCGCCGATCAACGACAGCGGCATCGCAATCAGCGGTATCGCCACCGCGCGCACGCTGCCGAGGAACAGGAAGATCACGATGCTGACGATGACCAGCGCCTGGATCAGGGTCTTGACGACCTCCTCGATCGAGCTGCGGATGAACTTGGTCGAGTCGTAGACGATCTCACCGGTCAGGCCGTTGGGCATCTGCGCCTGGATCGCGGGAAAAGCGTTCCGAACTCGCTTGGCCACGTCGAGGACGTTGGCGTCAGGGGCGACCTTGATGCCGATGAACACTGCATTGCGGCCGCCGAACGCTGTCGTGAAATCGTAATTTTCGGCGCCTAGCGTGACATTGGCGACGTCCTCGAGGCGTACGAAAGCGCCGCTGTTCTGTTTGACCACTAGTTGCTTGAATTCGTCGACCGAATGCAGGCTCGAGCCTGCGGTGAGATCGACGCTCACCATCTGTCCCTTGGTCGACCCGAGCGCGGCGAGGTAGTTGTTGCTGGAGAGTGCGGTCCTCACGTCGGACGCGGTAACGCCAAAGGCGGCCATCTTCTGCGGATCCAGCCACGCTCGCAGGGCGAACTGCCGGGCGCCCAGTATCTCGGCGGTCTGCACGCCCTCGATCGAGTCCAGCTGGGGTTTCACTACCCGCAGCAGATAGTCGGTGACACCGTTATTGGGCAGCACTTCGCTGAAGAAGCCCATGTACATTGCATCGATGGTCTGCCCTACCTGTATGGTGAGAACCGGCTGCTGTGACTCAGGCGGGAGTTGGTTACGAACCGAGTTCACCTGAGTGTTGATCTCGGTCAGCGCGCGATTGGCGTCGTAGTTCAAGCGCAGCGTGGCAACAATCGTCGACACGCCCAGCGAGCTGGTGGAGGAAAGGTAATCGATGCCCTGAGCCTGCGCGATGGCGCTCTCCAGCGGCTGGGTGATAAACCCGGCGACCGTGTCCGCGTCGGCGCCGTAGTAGTAGGTCGTCACAGTGACGACCGCGTTCTCCGTCTTGGGAAACTGTCGCACGGAAAGGCCGACCAGCGAGCGCAGTCCCAGGACCAGAATCAACAGGCTGACCGTCATTGCCAGAACGGGCTTGCGGATAAAGATATCGGTGAAGTTCATCGCCCTTCCTCGCCTTCCTGCGGGGTCGGGTTCGGATTGTCGGTAGGCTGCACCGAGTTGTTGACCACGACCGGGCTGCCGTTCTTGAGCTTCACCTGCCCGCTGGTGACGACTTGGGCGCCGCGCTCGACACCCTTGAGGATCGCGACCTGATCGCCACGGGTCGGCCCGGTGGTCACGAAAACCTGTTGCGCGATCATCGGCGCATTGCCTTTTTCGTCCTTCTTCTCCGACGGCTTGATCACGAACACGGTGTTGCCGTACGGGTTGTAGGTGATCGCCGTCTGCGGCAGCGTGAGATAGCGCTGCTCGTCGCCGGTGTCGATCTTGACGTTGGCGAACATGCCCGGCAGGAGCTGGCGCTTCGAGTTGGGTATGGTGGCTTCGACCTGGACATTGCGCGTGCTGGGATCCACGCGCGGATTGATCGCGTTGATCTTGCCCGGGAAGTTGGTCCCTTTGTAGGCATCGGTGGACAAGTTCACCTTCTGGCCGATAGCAATCTGGGGAAGCTGTTGCTGGGGCAGAAAAAAGTCAACGTAGATGGGATCGATGGTTTGCAGCGTGACCAGTTTATCGCCCGGGTTCAAGTACTGCCCTGGGTTGACGGTGGTGATGCCCAGCTTTCCGGCAAACGGCGCACGAATGGTCTTCTTGTCGATCAGCGCCTGCTGTTGCGCCACTTGCGCCTGCTTGCTTTTCAAATCCGCGGCGTCGGCATCGACCTGCGCCTTGGGGATGGCCTCGATGTCGAGCTGCGCCTTGTCGCGGTCGTAAACCGTCTGCGCAAGGTCAGCGGCCGCTTGCAACGAATGCAACTGCGCGACGTCGGAATCGATGTTGAGCTGGGCGAGCAGCTGACCGGCGTTCGTCTCATCCCCTGATTTGAAATTGACCGACCGCACCAACCCGGCAACTTCGGTGGTCACGTCGACGCCACGCACCGCGCGCAAGGTACCGACGGCTGCGAGCTGCGGCTGCCACTGCTGGTAATCCGCAGTCATGGCGGTCACGGTCGACGCCGGAATCGGCGCGCTGGCCATGTACTTTTGCATCATGTAGCCCTTGAAGAAGTTGAAGCCGACCAGGCCTCCCAGCAGGACGCCCACGATCACCAGCATGATCACCATGCGCTTTTTCATCGCTCTTTTCTCCATCTACTCACTCCCGCGTCTCTGAATTATTTGCTCGCCGCCGCATTCGCCTCGCGATTCCACCAGCCTCCGCCGAGCGCCTGGAACAGCGCGGCGGTGTCGGCAAAGCGGGTCGCCTGCGCCTGTGCGAGGGCGAGCTTCGCCTGCTGGTATTGTCGCTGCGCGATCAGCAGCGCGAGGTAGCTCGCGCCACCCAACTGGAACTGGCGTGTGGTCAAATCCAGCGTCTGCCGCGCGGCCGACTCCGCTTCCGCCTGCGCACTCAGCGTGCGCGCGTCCGCTTCCAATGCCCTCAACGCATCGGCGACGTTCTGGAAAGCCTGCAGCACGGTCTCGCGGTACTGCGCGTTGGCTGCATCGTAGGCGGCGATCGCGGAGCGCCTCTGGGCCTCGAGCGCTCCTCCGTGAAACAGGGGTTGCAGAAGACCAGCGCCGATGCTCCACACGCTTGGGCCAGCGAAGAAATTGCGAAACTGGTTGGTGCTGCTTCCGAAGTCGCCCGTAAGCGTAATTTTCGGATACAGGTTGGCGGTGGCTACGCCGATCTGCGCGCTCGCCTGATGCAATAGCGCCTCGGATGCGCGTATGTCGGGACGTTGCCGGACGAGCTCGGACGGCAACGTTATCGGCAACTCTTGCGGCAGCATGAACGTGTCGAGCTCGAAGACGGGCAGCGACGCTTCGCTGGGCAAACGACCGGCGAGCACGGCGAGCTGGTGACGTGTATTGGCAAGATCGCGCTCCAGAGGCGGTAGCGTGGCGCGGGTCTGTTCAAGCTCGGTTTTGAGCGCCAGCACGCCGAGGCGAGCAACCGCACCGAGCTGATATTGGCGCTGGGTGAGGTCGAGCTGCTTTTCCTCGGCGGCGATAATGTCGCGCGTCGCGCTGATCTGTGCTCGCAGCTGCGCTTCGCGGACGGCCGCCGTCACGATGTTCGAAGTCAGTGCCAGGTACGAGCCCTCGAGCTGGTAGTTCTGATAGTCGACAAGCGCCTGCAATCCCTCGAGCTCGCGGCGGTTGCCGCCGAAAATGTCGAGCATGTACGAGACATTCACCGTCGCGTTGTAGAGATTGAAGATGTTGCTTTGGCCGCCTGTGCCGCCAAAGAGCTGCGCAGCCGAGACCTTTTCACGCGTGGCTGAAAGATTGGCATCGACTTGCGGGTAAAGCAGCGAGCCCGTACCGGCGATCAGATTTTCCTTGGCCTGGCGCAGCGTTGCCTGAGCTGCGGCGAGGTTGGGAGAATCGGTAATGGCTTCGCGGATCAGCCGATCGAGCGGCTCCGAGCGATAGAGCGCCCACCACTGCGCGGAGATGTCCGCTCCGGAAACGAAGCGCTGTGCCGCGCCCGCCGTGCCCGGCGACGAAACGGTTTCCTGGGGAAGCGAATGCTCCGTGTACTGAGTCGTACTTGGTGATTCGGGGCGGTGAAAATCAGGTCCCACCATGCAGCTCCCAAGCGCTGCAGCGGCTACACCGACGAGCATTGCATTTCCGATGCGAGGCAGCTTGTCGATTATGTTTTGCATTGTCGTTTTCTTAGTTCGAGTTGCTCGAATGCGGGCAAACGCTGCCGCCCGAATCGGTGATTTCTTGCAGCGGGCCTGCAGTACCTCGCTTGCTCGGCCTGACACCGCAGAGGTGGCCTGCAAACGTTACAACGCGGAGATCGGCGTGGCTAAGCGGAGCCCGGTGATTTGCACTTCCATCAAAGGCGTCAAGCCGAGTCGATCCACTCAAAAGACCGATGCTGCCTTGATTCGTTCCTTGCTTCCGCGGCGCGGAGAACGACGGTGGGCCCGGCTGGACTCGAACCAGCGACCAAAGGATTATGAGTCCTCTGCTCTGACCGACTGAGCTACAGGCCCGCGGCGCTGCGCTCGAATTATAGCGGACGGATGCGCCGCGCCGCGTGCACGGACCGCGCCACCTACGTCGCTTCTCTTCGTTCAAGGGTGTGTGCCTGTACGCGGTAGCCACGAGTTGACCTCAATCGGCGCCGGCCACCGCTTCTGCGCCGTGGGCGTCTTTCACGGGACGCGAAAGCCAGATAAGCGCAATCAACGCGATGAACACCATCGCCGAGACCCAGAAGATATCGTTCGCCGACAGCATGAACGCCTGCTGATCGATGATGCGGTTCATTGCGTCGTAGCTCTGTTGCGCGTTCATTCCGCTTGTCTGCAGGTTCGCGAGCGCCTGCGACGACGAAGGATCGTACGCAGTCACGCGCTCGGCGAGTTGCGCATGATGCAGGCTGGCACGCCGATCCCACCATGTCGTTACGATCGAAGTGCCGAACGAACCCGCGGTGATGCGGGCGAAGTTGAACAGGCCGGACGCTCCGGGGATACGCTCCGGCGCAAGGCCGGAGAGTCCCAGCGTGATCAGCGGAATGAAAAATACCGCCACGGCGGCGCCCTGGATGATCGTCGGCACCATCAGGGTCCAGAAATCGGCGGAGGTGTTGAAGTGCGAGCGCATCAGCAGCACGACGGCGAAGATGACAAACGCGGTCGTGGCGAAGATCCGCGGGTCGACTTTGTGCATGGTCCGACCCACCAATGGCGTCAGAAGAATTGCCAGCAGGCCGACGGGTGCCAGCACCATGCCGGCCATCGTCGCCGTATAGCCCATGTATTGCTGCAGCCACAGCGGCAACAACACCACGTTGCCGAAGAATGTCCCATAGGCGAGCGACATCGCGAGGGTGCTAGTCCAGAAGTTGCGTCGCGAGAACAAGCGCAGATCGACCACTGGATGATCCTCGGTGAGCTCCCAGACGATGAAAAAGCAGAATCCGACGATGGCGACGATAGCGAGCAACACGATCTGGCCGGAAGCGAACCAGTCGAGATCCTTGCCTCGATCGAGCATGATCTGCAACGCGCCAACCCAGAGCACCAGCAGCCCAAGCCCCACAGCATCGACCGGCAACCTGTGCGTCTCAGTTTCGCGCCGGCTGTAGATCGTCCAGGTTACTACTGCCGCCACGAGCCCGACTGGTACGTTGATGTAGAAGATCCAAGGCCAGGAAATGTTGTCGGTAATCCAGCCGCCGAGCAGTGGCCCCACTACCGGTGCAACCAGCGTGGTAATGGACCATATCGCCAGCGCGGCCCCTGACTTCTGCTTCGGATAGCTCGACAGCAGGAGCGATTGCGACAAGGGAATCATGGGGCCCGCGACCGCACCCTGGATCACCCGGAACAGCACAAGAAACGCCAGCGACGGCGCCAGCGCGCACAGGACAGAGGCAAGCACGAACAACAGCACCGACGCCATGAACAGCCGCACCTGCCCGTACCGCTGGGTCAGCCATCCAGTAAGCGGAAGCGAAATCGCATTGGCCACGCCGAACGAAGTGATCACCCAGGTGCCCTGGTCCGGTGACACGCCCAGATCGCCGGCGATGGCGGGAATCGACACATTGGCGATCGACGTGTCGAGAACGTTCATGAACGTGGCGAGCGAAAGCGCGACACTCCCCAGCACGAGCGCTCCGCCGTGCAGCGGCGCCGGCGCGGCTGATACCGCGCTGTCGGCGTTGGTCGAAGTGGCGCTACTCATCGTTCTCGTTCGGGAAACTAGAGTCGCCTGTGCGCTTCCGGCGTTGCTTTGCTACGGTCGAGGTTTACCAACCGGTCGGAACGCGAGGGTTCCGTCGCGGTGCCGTCGCGAGCGATGTGAGTTGACGCGCCGGCGTTTGCAGCGATGATCTCTTTCACCCGCGCGTCCGCGAGCTGGTCGAGCGAATGGTAGACGTCGGTTTGGTAAGCAGGCGCATTTTGCGTGAGCGACGGCAAGCGATCACCCGAGTGATCACTGGTATCGATTTCTGCTTCCATCGACAGACCGATCTGCAATGGATTGGCGGCGAGCTCTTGAGGATCGAACGCGATGCGCACCGGAACACGCTGGACGACCTTGATCCAGTTGCCGGTGGCGTTTTGCGCGGGTAGCACGGCAAACGCCGAGCCAGTGCCCGCGCCGAAGCCGGCGATCCTGCCGTGATACTTGACCCGGCGGCCGTAGATGTCGGCGGTGAGCTTCACCGGCTGTCCGATCCGCATGTCGGCAAGCTGAGGCTCCTTGAAATTGGCGTCGACCCACACCTCATCCAGAGGCACGATCGCCATCAGGGGCGTCCCCGGACTCACCCGCTGCCCCAGTTGCACGGCGCGCTTGGCGACGAAGCCGGAGACAGGCGCGGGAATCGAAGTGCGCGCGTAGGTGAGATACGCTTCGCGAACATGGGCCGCGGCATTGAGCACATCGGGATGGTTCTCCACGGTCGTACGGTCGACTCGAGCGCGATTAGCCTCGAGCTGCTGCTGCGCAGCGAGTAATGCCGCCTTGGCCCCGCTGAATGCGTCTCGCGCGTGCTGCAACTCCTCGCCCGAGATGGCCCCTGTCCCGGACAGGCGTTGTCTGCGCGCGAGATCGTCCTCGGCCCGCGCCAGATCCGACAGGCGTATTTCCACAGCGGCCTGGAGCTGTGCCGTCGTGGCGAAAAGGTTGCGCACCTCGCGGACCGTTTTGGCCAGCTGGGCTTCCGCCTGATCAAGCGCCACCTTGGCGTCGGCCTGATCGAGCACCACCAGCGTTTGTCCCGCGGTGACAAACCGAGTGTCGTCCGCGCCGACGCTGATCACCGTGCCGGAGATCTGCGGCGTGATCTGCACGACGTTGCCGCTGACGTATGCGTCGTCGGTCGACTGGACGTGACGCAGCGCAACGGCCCAATAGACGCCGTAGGCAATGCCGAGCACGGCGAAGGCTCCGGCGACGATCGCCAGCCAGCGCTTGCGTCTGCTTCCATTCGCCACTGCCGCGGGGGCTTGAGTCTGGTCGTTCATTAGCTTCTTTCTCTGTTCATGCAAAGGGCATCAGTACATCACTTGCACGCGGCTCGCCGGCTCCCCGATGTTTGTGTCCAGCACCCTTTTGAAGTCGGAAGAAAGCGCGACCAGGCATGCCGCGACAAAACTCGGTGCCTGCTCGATGACGCGAGTTTCACCATAGGTGACGGTGATCGCCGCCACAACTCCGATCACGATATTGCGCACGGCCTTGCCCGAGATCCAGGCTTGGCTGTCCTGGGCGCGGCATTGCACCGCGACGCTGCAATTCGTTGCCATGAAGCGTACTCCTTTCCTTCTTGCTGCACGGCGTCGCCGCCGTATTGCCTCCTTCTTGGCCTCGCTACCGAGGCGCGAGGCGTGTAATGCCCACTGCGTCAAAACCACCTGCGCTCTAATGCGCAAGCGCCACAGGTGATTGCGAATCCGAAAAACCGCCCCCAAGCGCGCGAATCAGGCTGATTTCGATCTCGAGCGTTCGCGCGCGCAAATCGGCGTCGAGACTCTGTTGATCGAGCAGCGGGGATTCGGCGCTCAGCACCTGCAGGTAGTTTCCGAGGCCTTCGCGATAGCGCAACAGCGCGAGATCGTAGGCTTCCTGTGCTGTTGCCAGCGCTTGCCGCTGTTCCGCTCGCTGCACGTCGACGCTGCGGAACGAGGTGAGCTGATCGACGACGTCGCGCAGCGC
>DATFSE010000033.1:0-62375 GCA_035262745.1 Casimicrobiaceae bacterium
CTCGTGGCTCATGTTCGCGAGGAATTCGGATTTCGCCTTGCTCGTCTGCGCAAGCTGCTCGTTGAGGCGGCCAAGCTCGGCGGCGGCGCTGCGCTGCTCTCGGTCGAAGCGCTGCAACTCCTGGCTCATGTGGTTCATGCGATCGGCGAGCACGCCCAGCTCGTCACGATTGGGCACGCTGATGCGTCCCCCGAATTTTCCCGCCGCCACCTGGTCGAGGAAACTCTGTGCGTCATGCACGGGCAGGATGAAGGACCAGGAAATTACGAACCCGCAAAACAGAGCAAGCACCACCGCCGCCACCGCGAAAGCGCCGGTCAACAGCAGCGACCGCTTGTTCGCCGCGGCAACGCTGTCCCGGAGCTGAGTCATGCGACTGGTCTGCGCCTCGACCAGCCGGCCCACCTGGTCCGAAATTTGGTCGTCGAGTCGCTCCTGCCGGCGCAGCAGCTCCCCGGTGATCGGACCCAGCTTGCCATCACGAATGGCGTTCGCTATGTCGGCGACGACTGACATGGCCTCGTCCTGAGAGGAGCGGATCTGCTCGAGCAGACCCTGCTGGGCCATCCCCGTCGCCTCCAGCTTGGACAGCATGTCGTTGAACCGATTGTTCTCGCGCAGGACCTTGGCGATCGCAGCTTCGCTCTGCGACAGCAGTGCCAGGTTGGTGTAGTGCATCTGCCGTGCCAGCGCTTCTTCGCCCTGCTGCGCCCAACTCACCTGTTCGTGCGCCTGGTCGAGTTGCTGGGCCTGGCGTGTCGTGCTCACGATGATCTGCAAGCTCACACCCGCCATGATGATGAACAGCAGCGCGACAACCATAAATCCCGCAAGCAGCTTGGTGTGAACCGAGGCGCGAATGCCCGCCACCCAGCGCACCAGCCTGTGCACCGGCGTCCTGCTTTCGACCAGCTCTGCGAAATCTTCGAGTTCGATTGCCCGTTGCTCCACTGTCGACGGATCGTTCGGGGAAGGCGCGATGGTGGTCTTTGGGTGCGCGGCGTTCTTGTGCAACTTGCGCTGAGATCGTATATTTCCTCTTATCGCTGGGGCCATCGACGATGAGAACACCTCCTCGTATCCTCATCGTCGACGACAATCCAACCAACGTCAAGGTCCTCAAGACGCGCCTCGCCGCC
The DNA here is from genome assembly GCA_035262745.1 of Casimicrobiaceae bacterium. Taxonomy (GTDB): domain Bacteria; phylum Pseudomonadota; class Gammaproteobacteria; order Burkholderiales; family Casimicrobiaceae; genus PALSA-1003. Next base: position 1,140 of record DATFSE010000033.1, read on the forward strand.
GAAGGCTATGAGGTGATTACCGCGGGCGACGGCGAGGAAGGCCTGTCGGCTGCCCGGGAGCAAATCCCGGATCTGATTCTTCTCGACGTGATGATGCCTAAGCTCGACGGCGTCGAAGTGTGTCGACGGCTGCGCGCGGATCCAGCCTTTCCATTCACACCGATCATCATGGTCACGGCGATGACCGATCCCAAGGACGTCGTTGCGGGTCTCGAGGCGGGCGGCGACGAGTATCTCACCAAGCCGGTCGATCACGCTGCGCTGGCCGCGCGCGTGCGCTCGATGCTTCGCATCAAGCGCCTGCACGACACCGTCGAGACACAGGCCGCGGAGCTCAAGGAGTGGAACACATCGCTCGAACGCCGGGTCGCCGAGCAGGTCACCGAAATCGAGCGCATGGGCCGCCTGCGGCGTTTTTTTTCACCCCAGCTTGCGGAGCTGATCGTCAGCGGCGGCGCCGACGATCCGCTCAAGAGCCATCGGCGGGAAATCACCGTGGTGTACTTGGATCTGCGCGGCTTCACCTCGTTTGCCGAGTCCGCCGAGCCGGAAGAAGTCATGACCGTGCTGCGCGAGTATCACCAGGCGACGGGCAAGCTCATCCAGGAATACGAAGGAACGCTCGAGCACTTTACCGGTGACGGCATGACCGTCCTGTTCAACGACCCGTTGCCGGTGCCGAATCCGGCAGAGCGTGCGGTAAGAATGGCGCTTGCGATCCGCGAATGCCTGCGGCTCAAGGCCGATGACTGGAGCAAACGCGGCTACGACCTGAGCGCCGGCATCGGCATCGCGCAGGGCTTTGCCACCATCGGCGCGATCGGGTTCGATGCGCGCTGGGACTACAGCGCGATCGGAACCGTTACCAACCTGGCGGCGCGGTTATGCGGCGAGGCCGCCGGCAACCAGATCCTCGTTTCCAAGCGCGTAGCAACGGCCGTCGAAGCATTCGTGGAACTCGACCCCGAACAGGTGATGCGCTTGAAGGGATTCCACCGGCCGGTCATTTCCTATCGTGTGAGCGGGCCCAAGGCGGCAGAAACGCGAAGCGCGTGACCTAAAGCTCCGGTCGCAGCGCCTTCATTGGCGGCCTTCCCGCGTTCAGCAGGAGAGCGGCCGGCCTGGTCTCATTTGAGCGAAGCATAGTACGCGGCCAGGTTGGCCATGTCCTGGTCGCTCAACTTGCTCATGAGCGCCTTCATGGTCGCGTCTTCGCGCTTACCCGACTTGTAATCGCGCATCGCCTGCAGCAGCCCCGCCTCGCTTTTGCCGGCGAGTTTCGGTCCTTCCGTCCCCTCGCCCTTGGCTCCGTGGCATTCGGTGCATTCGCCGGATTTGGTCTTGCCGGCTGCGGCGTCTCCAGCGGCTTGTGCAACGCCCACCGCGGCAAACAAGATTCCCGCGATCCACAGCACATGTTTCATGTTGTTCCTCGCTGACGGGGAAAGCCCGCTCCTATGCTAACTCCGCGGCAGTTGCTTAGCGAGCGTGAGGGAGTGGAGGGGCGCCGGCTTTCGCCGGCGCCCGATACGGCATGCTACTTGCCCTGATCGTGAGGGACGGTGACCGAGACCGTCTTCATCGTCGAAGCGCTGCTTGCGGGATCGGTACATTGCAACTGCACGGTGTACACGCGGCCGTTCTTCTCCTTGCCACTGCGCTCAGCTCGCAGGTCGACGCTCAGCGGTCCCGTGACTTGCCAATCCGATGCTGTCGCTCCGTCGGTTCCGCTTACCTGAGCGATGCTGCATGAGACGTTGCAGGTATCCGGCGTTTTCACCGTCAGCGTTTCCGAGACCATCTTGCCGTTGGGCGGCCACAGCGTGGCTTGCGATGGCGTGATGCTCGAGATGTTGGCCAGCGGGAACGAGTACGGAGTGAAGCTCGCCGGCGGATTGGGTACCCCGAGCGTCGCACCGTTCTGACGAAGCCGGGCGAGCTCGCTGTTGCCGTCCTCGCACAAGAGCAGGCGGCCCTGGATCATGGTGTTCATTGCCGCGATCACCTGGCTGTCATAGGCATCGAAGGTCGGATAGCGTTCCGGCACCGACGGGCGCGGGTCATTGGTGGCAGTGCGAACCGCCGCCGACTTCGGGAACGGGATGAACTGACCCGAGGATTCGCAGCCGTCGTTAGCCCAGACACCGCTTCGCAATCCCCAGCCCGTGTACGTCGCAAGAGGCACGGTGACGTCCACAAGGCGCACGCCCGGGATGTCGTTGCCGTCGCTGTCGACGATCGGCACGAAGCTCGGGTAGATTGGACCGTTCACCGAGACGAAGGGGATCGCAGTGTTAATCTCGATCGGCGGCGTAATCACCGCAGGAAAGATCGACGGAATGCCCATGGAGTAGAAGCTTTCCCCCATCACCAGACGGTAGCGGGTTGTCTTAAGCCCCGTGTAGGTCACCATCTTGTTGGGCGTCTGCAGGAACGGATCGGGGATGTTGGTCGGGAACCCGGTGAAGGCCGGCAAGGTCATCGTCCCGTTGAACAACCGTGGCACCCTGCTGTCCGGCGGCGCCGTTCCCAAGGTCGACCAGTCATCCAGCGCAAGCCAGAGCGCTCGCTGCACCGGCGACGAGTTCAGCGGGTTCTGCAACTGCTGACAGGAGCCGCGGCTGGCACCATTGCCGGTGCCGTGCTGCATGCTGGACATGAAATAGTCTCGCGCGTAGGGCGACTCCGGCAGATCCGACATGCCGTCCGCGGTCGTATGCAGCAGCGAAGCCGACTTGACCCAGTACTCGTTCGCCGAATAGATCTCCATGCCCAGCGGACAGGTCGCCGTCATCTGGCATTTCGCATAGCGACTGTCGGTGATGCCGGTGAACGGATCGGTCTGCGGCACGTTGGCGAACGGGAACCGGTTTTCCGCATAGAGATGATCCTGCCGGTTGCGCTCGGTGCGTCCCGACTGCGAGAAGCGGTAGTTCATGCCGATGCCGCTGCCGGCGGCGATCCAGTTCATGTGGCCATCGAACACCTTTCGTCCCATCTCGTCTTCGTTGAAGCCCAGATGATCGAAGTCGTTCAACAACCGTCCCGGCTGCGACGAGATTTCGGTGTAGATGCGAGTGATGTAGTTGGCCAGCGGATTGGCGTGGCCGCTATCGTCCGCGGTCGCGTATCTCAGCCACGAGTTCAAGTCGCGGACCGCGGCGAAACCGAGCCCTGCGACGGTCGGATCCTTGGCGGTGTAGGAAAACTCGTAGATGTCGTTGGCGGTAAAAGTCGCACCCGGTGGCGAGGTAAGGCTGATCGCCGTTCCCGTCGCGTTGTAAGTCCAGTTGGCCATGGTCTGCGCCGCGTCATCCATGTGGATGCGATGGGTCAGAGTGGCTTTGGTCGTGTCCAGCGTGGCGGCCGAATAGCTCAGAGGAAGCGTCGCACCGCCGCTCGCGAAGTATTCGTAGGCGGGCCCGGTGACGACGGAACCGTCGGATTGCTTGGCCACGGGCAAGGCAACTGCCGCCGTCGTGCTCGTCCCCAGGTTTGCAAGGGGCACCAGCGGTTCCCAGCCGCTCCACACCATGGTGTAGCCCCGCGGCATCAGGAACGAATTCATAAGGACGGTGGGATTGGTAATCGATACCCCCGGATCGTTGGCGTTGCCGCCCTGATCGACGGTGACCCGACCGAGCGCGGTCCACGTCTTGTTGCCGCGATTGGGTGGCTCGTACATCACCTTGCCGTAGCCGTTGAGGGTGTGATCGACGGCGCTTAAGTTGGCGGGCATCAAGATGTAGAAGTTCAGCAGGTACGCGACGTTGCCCGACGAGGTCATTCCGGGCGTTCCGGGCGTCGTCTGTTTTTGCGCCATCGCTAGATCGACGATGACGGAATTGTGCGCATCGTTAGGATTGACCTCGGCGTAGGCCACGCCGGTGATCTTCACGTACTGTCCGACGCCCGGCCACGAATAGCCGTTGAATGCGACCGTGGGACTGCTCAGCGTTACGCTGACGATTCGCGCGTCAGCCGCCGACACACACGCCAGCGATCCCGCCGTCAGCGCCGCCGCGATGCCAAGACGCAAGAGTTTAAGCTTCGACGGTGGCGATGCACGCGCGGAAGCCGAATTTGTTGCAACCATGATTTTCCTCCTTAGTGAACTGGACTTGATTCACGCTGATCTCCTGCACCGCGATTTGTTCGTGCTTGGTGGCGGGCCACGGTTGATGACTCATCAGATCGAGACCCGGAACAGTTCCACGAAGCGGGCGCCGCGCAAGCGCGTCAATCGCGCTGCACATTGGCGTTCAGGGAAGCTGTGACCACTCGCGTCAGTCAGAAGCGCTGCGACACCCTGCATTTCGTCAGGGTCGCAGCTGCATCTAGCCTAGCAAGACTCCCGTCAGTTTTGAGCTCCGGAAACAATCCGTTACACAGTGCACGATTTACAGCCGGTCACTCTTGGTGCGACACACGGGGCCTAGGCTGTGCACAAGCCGTGAGCGCGTTCGGATGGCCTCTGGCGCGACGCGAACCGTGCATCGATCGGTGTTGTCTCAACGATGGGAAAGTGTGGCGATCGCTGCGAGCGGCGTGGCTACGTGCCCAATCGGGAATCCGCCCGCAGGTTGTAATTCCAACAAGGCCTTCTCATGAACAATGCGCACGGGTCGGTAAAGGGATGGAGCTGGTGGTACCTCCTCTTCGTCATCCAGTTCCTGATCGTGATCTGGCCGGCTTTCTACAACAGCATCGAGCCCTCCTGGGCAGGAATTCCGTTTTTCTACTGGTATCAGCTGCTTTGCGTGGTCATCGGCGCCGTGCTGACGGCGATCGTCTATTTCTCGACTAGAGAGTAGCCCGACGGATTTGCTATTGATTCACCAAGGGAGGAAGGAAAGAACAACCAAGGCGAGGCATAAGCATGAACGAAGTGAACTGGGTGGCACTGACAATCTTCGTGCTTCTGTTCGCCTGCATCACCTGGCTCGGCTTTGCAGCAGCTCGATGGCGCAGAGGCGATCTCGACCAGCTCCACGAGTGGGGCCTGGGAGGACGGCGCTTCGGGACGATCGTCACCTGGTTCCTTGTAGGTGGCGACCTTTATACCGCTTACACGTTCGTCGCTGTCCCGGCGCTTGCATTTGGCGCGGGCGCGGTCGCGTTCTTCGCCGTGCCGTACACCATCATCATCTACCCCATCCTGTTTTTGGTGTTTCCGCGGCTCTGGCACGTCTGCCACAAGCACGGCTATATCACCGCCGGCGACTTCGTGCGCGGTCGCTTCGGCAACCGCTGGCTGGCCCTGGCGGTGACGGTCACCGGCATCATCGCCACCATGCCTTATATCGCCTTGCAGCTGGTCGGCATCCAGGTCGTGGTCGGTGCGCTGGGGATTTCGGGGTCGGGACTCGCCGGCGATCTGCCGCTCATCATTGCTTTCGTGATCCTCGCCGCCTTCACTTATTCGAGCGGCCTTCGCGCGCCCGCCTCGATCGCGATCGTCAAGGACATCCTGATCTACATTACGGCGTTCGCAGCGGTGATCGTCATACCCATCCAGCTTGGCGGCTTCGACAAGATTTTCGCGGCGATTCCGCAACAAAAGCTGTTGCTCGCTGTGCCGGGGCCCCACACCACCGGCGCGTATGGCTCATATGCAACGCTGGTTCTCGGCTCGGCATTGGCGCTCTTCCTGTATCCCCATTCCATGACCGGGATCTTGAGCGCCAGCAGCGGCCACGCCATTCGCCGCAACGCAGCGATGCTGCCGCTCTATTCTCTGATGCTGGGTTTCCTGGCGCTGCTCGGATTCTTCGCCATTGCTGCGGGTGTCGCCAGCCTTCCGCAGTATGCCGAAGGCTTCAAGCAGTTCGGCAACAACTTCGCGGTACCGGCGCTCCTTCTCCAGAGCTTCCCGCCGTGGTTCGTCGGCGTCGCCTTCGCAGCCATCGGCATCGGCGCACTGGTGCCGGCCGCGATCATGTCGATCGCCGCGGCCAATCTTTATACCCGCAACATCCACCGGGAATTCATCAACAAGAACCCGACCGATAAGCAGGAAGCCCAGATGGCGAAGTGGGTTTCGTTGATCGTCAAGCTCGGCGCGCTTCTGTTCATCCTGTTCGTACCCACGCAGTATGCGATCCAGCTCCAACTCCTGGGCGGCATCTGGATCATTCAAACGCTGCCCGCGGTGATGGGCGGCGTCTACACGCGGTGGTTCAACGATTGGGCGTTGCTGGTTGGCTGGGCTGCGGGCATGATCGCCGGAACAGCGATGGCGGCCGCCGCGCATTTCGCCCCGACCTACCCGCTCTCGCTCTTCGACTACACCTTCCCGGGCTACAGCGCGTTCTACACGGTCGTCCTCAACCTCGTCCTGGCGGTGGTGCTGACGCCCATTTTCAACGCAGCCGGCGCGCGACGCCGCCGCGACGAGACGGTCGTCGCCGACTATTTCGCGTAAGCCGGTTCGGACTCTTCGAAACCAGGCTTCGCCGTCCATCGCTTGCTGCTTAAGGGCGGCGCTTCGACCCGCGCTACACTTCGATCGGACGAGGGACGCGCGAAGCGCAAGCGTCGTGCGGCGCTCGAACGGGTCCCATTTGTTGAAAGGAGCGCTTGCCATGGATCATCACATCTACCCGGACGCGTCCAAGCAACTCGCGCAAAAGCGCAGGGAGCTGGCGCCAGAGATCTACGGTGCCTTCCGAACTTTCAGTCAGCGTGTCTTTGCCGATGGCGCCCTGCCTTCGAAGACCAAGCAGCTGATCGCGGTCGCGGTGGCTCATGTGACGCAATGTCCCTATTGCATACGCGGCCACACGGAGCTCGCGCTAAAGGCAGGCGCCAGTGAACAGGAAATCATGGAAGCGATCTGGGTGGCCGCAGAAATGCGAGCCGGCGCAGCGTATGCGCACTCGGTGCTGGCGCTCGATACGATCACACAAGCCCAGGGTGAGGAAAAAGCGGGCGGCTGAAGCGCCCATGTCCTGATTCTAGGTGTGGCGGGCGGCGCTTCGCCGGTCTTGGTCAGCGATTCGTCGAGAACTCCGCATCGGCTAGCTCGAGGCCAGGAATGCGCGCAACTCGCTGTAAGTTTCTTCCGGCGATTGCTCGGCGGGATAATGCCCGCACGGAAGCATCTTCCCGCGCACATTGACCGCTCGCTCCTGCCACGCCTCGATCGGCCGGAAGCTGCGATTGACGTGGCTCAACTCGCCCCATAGCACCAGCACCGGCTGCTCGAGCTTGCGTTGGAGATCGGACTCGTCGTGGACGAGATCGATCGACACGGCGGCGCGATAGTCCTCGCACACCGCGTGGATGTTCTCCGGCGTGCAGCAACGTATGTATTCGGCGAGCGCCTCGGGCGTAAAGCTGCTCATCCCTACGCCTTTTTTGTCGAGCTTCCTGCGGATGTAGCGCTCGAGCCCGTAGGCGATCAGCATCCGCTCGGGATAGTCGTACGGCTGCGCCATGAAAAACCAGTGGTAGGAGTCGACCGCCCACTCCTTTTTGATGTTGTTGAGCACGTGGTGCGTCGGCACGATGTCGAGAAACGCGACCTTGGTCACGCGCTTGGGGAAATCCAGCGCCATGCGGTGGGCGACCCGGGCGCCGCGGTCGTGTCCGCAGACAAAATAGTGTTCGAACCCGAGACGCGACATCACTTCGGCCTGATCCTCGCCCATCGCCCTGAATGAGTAGCCCGCGTGATCGGGACCGCCGTCGGGCTTGGAGCTGTCGCCGTATCCGCGCAGGTCCGCGGCGACGACAGTGAACTCTCGGGCGAGCCGTGGCGCGATCTTATGCCACATCACATGGGTGAGCGGATTGCCGTGGAGCAATAGTAGCGGCGGGCCGGATCCTCCGTAGCGCAGGTTGATGCGCGCGCCTGCGGTGTCGATTTGGGTGAGGGTGAAGCCTTCGAACATGCGGAGCGTTGCAGCCGGCCGGCAACGTCTAGGAGCGCGCGAGCGTCAGGAGCTGCGTTAGATCGCGTACGTCGGCGATCTCCTCGATGCGCCAGAGCATATCGGCGATGCGCCGCGCACTCGCCGCGTCCACCCCGCCCCAATCCGCGCACTCGAGGAATTTCTGTTCGAGCTCCCGATCGCTCATGGGATTGGCGGGACTGCCCTTGCCGAAGTCGGCGGACGCCCTGAATATCGCGCCATCATCGAGCTCGACTTCGACGATAGTGGTCATCTTGTCGAAGCCCGCCGCTTCCGCCTCCGGGTGAACGCCGAAGTCGACGCGGCGAAGCAGCGCTTGCACGTCGGAACGGTTGACTATTTCATCGGTGAACTCGGCGAGACCTGCCTTTCCTTCGAGCAGCAGGATCGCCATGCAGAATTCCATGCTGAACTTCGCCTCGAGCTCGGTGCGTGGGCGGTGGTGGATCAGCGCGTTGGGCATGTTGTGATTGGTGCCCACGGCGACGCGCTTCACCCGCTCCGGCTTGAGATCGTGACGATGGATCAACTCGAGCATGACGCTCATGCCGGGATGAGTGAGCGACCCGCTCGGGTGCGGCTTGATCGACACGCCGGGTGACGCGAAGGTCCACGGATGACCGAGCTTGCCGTCGATCATCTCGGCGCTGTACCCGCCGCCGGCCGCGCGGAAAAAACCGCGATCCGCTTCGAGCGCTATGGGCGATGCAGTAAACCCGAGCGCTGCCAGCTCGGCAGCGACGACGCCGCTCTCCGCAGCGCGCCCCGCGTGAAACGGCTTGGTCATGGTGCCGAAGTTCTCGCGCAAACCCCCCGCCTGGCTTGCCGCGAGGCTCAACGCGCGCCGGGTGCGTTCGCGGTCGAGCCCGAGCACGCGCGCCGCGCCTGCCGCTGCGCCGATCGCGCCGCAGGTGGCGGTGCTGTGAAATCCGTGCTGGTAGTGCCGCGGCAGGATGGCTTCGGCGACCTTGCATTCCACTTCCACCGCGACCTGGTAGGCGGTCATCATGTCGCGGCCAGACATGCCGGAGCGCTCCGCAAGCGCCAGCACGGCTGGCAACGCGGGTGCGGTGGGATGGGTGAGCAATCCGTAAACGCGATCCTTGGCGACTGCAAGCTGGGTGTCGTCGTAATCGTCGGCGTGGATCGAAATCCCGTTGGCGAAGGCTGCGAAGCGCGCCGGAAGCCGTCTGGCGCCACCGATGACGGTGCTGCCGCCGGCGTCCGCCAGCGAAAGCGAGGCAAGGTAGCGCCGGGCGATGCGTCCGGTCTCCGACGCCGCGCCGGCGAAGGCGAGTCCGACACCGTCGAGCACCGAGCGCTTACCCAGATGAGCAACGTCGTCCGGGATGTCGCTGGCGCGTGTCCGGAGGACAAAGTCGGCGACGTAAGCCGTGAGCGAAGTGTCGACGCGATCGGTCGCTAGGGCGGTAGTCGCTTGCATGCGAATCTCTTGATGGTCAGGCGATTGGTGCAGCGTGCCGGCGAGCAACGGCGAGTCGAGCCCCGAGCCGCACCGCCTGCTCGAGTGCGCCGGTAGAGGCCTTGCCCTGCCCTGCAATGTCGAACGCCGTGCCGTGCGCGGGCGTTGTGAATACGGTCTCGAGCCCCGCCGTCACTGTCACGCCGCGATTGAAGCCCTTGAGCTTGGTCGCGATCTGGCCCTGGTCGTGATACATGGAAAGCACGCCGTCGTATTCGCCGGCAAAGGCCTTGAGAAAAACGGTGTCGGCGGCAAACGGCCCGCGGCAGTCTGTGCCCCGCGCTTGAGCACGCGCCAGCGCTGGGGCAATCATGTCGATTTCTTCGCGCCCGAACAAACCGTTCTCGCCAGCATGCGGATTGAGTGCCGCGACAGCGATGCGGGGATTTTCGATGCCGGCGCCGCGCATGGTGGAATCGGCGAGCGCTAACGCCTGTTCGATCCGCTCCGCGCTCAACTGCTCGAGCGCGGCTTTGAGGGCGATATGGGATGTCGCGCGCGACATCCACAGACCGTCGAGCACGTTCATCTCACTGAAGAACCCTGCATGGCCGGTAAGATGCGCGAACATCTGATGCTCGTCATTGAAGCGCCAGCCGCCGGCATTGAGCGCCGCTTTATTGAGCGGAGCAAAGCTGATGCCTTCGATGCGACGGGCGAGCGCGAGCTGGACCATGTACGCAAGGGTCTCCCCGGCGACGCGGCCCGACTCCGCCGATATGCTGCCGCGTGAAATCCGCGCTGGATCGATATTCGCGAGATCGATGAGCGGAATTTCTTCGCGCGTCCAGTCGACGGCTTCCGGCGAGGTATAGCTTCGCCAGGAGAACCCGACGTTTGCATCACGCGCGCCCAGCGCGAGCACGCGCGCATCGCCGACGACCAGCAGGCGTGCCGCGTCGGCAAGTCGCCGGTCGGCGAGGATGCGCGCGCATTGCTCGGGCCCAATGCCGGCGCAATCGCCGAGCATCAGGCCCAGCACGGGCAGCGCTGCCGCTTTGTCGGGCATCACACCATTCTGCGCTCGGTGAATCGGGTAATGAGCGCGATCAGGACAAAGGTAATGACCAGCATGGTGATCGACAGCACGGCGATAGGTCCCCAGTCGTTGCTTTCGCGCAGATCGAACATGGTAACCGAAACGGTCTTGGTGCGTGCCGTGAACAGGAGGATCGTCGCGGAGAGCTCGCGGATCGAGCCAACGAAAATGAGAATCCATGTTGCCACCACCCCGTTGCGGATGAGCGGAGCCGTGATGTCGAACAACGCGCGCAAACGCGTCGCGCCGAAAATGCGGCCAGCGTCCTCGAGCTCGGGATGCACCGCGGTGAGCGACGCTCCGATCTGCTGGTAGCCGACGGGGATCTCCTTGGTCACATAGGCGAGGAAGATGATGGCCAGCGTTCCGTACAGCACCAGCGGCGGCTGCGTGTAGCTTAAGAACAGGCCCACCGCCAGCACAATGCCGGGAATCGCGACTGGCGCGGTGGCGAGGAACGCGAGATAACGATGTCCCCACACCGCCCGCCGGACCGCAAGATACGCAACTACGGCAACCAGCAGCGTGCCCGCCGTCGCCGCAGCGAGGCCTAGAATGAAGGTGTTCTGCAGCGCGAGGCGCGTCGGGCTGAACTCGAAGAAGACAAAGCGCCAGTTCTCCAGCGTAAGGTTGGCGATATCCATCGGTGCTGACCAGTTCTTGACGAATGCGGTGCGCAGCAGCACGCCATAGGGAAGCAGAATCGAGCAGCCGAGCACCGCCGCAAACAGCCCAAGCGCGGGAAATTTCCACGCACCGAGCCTGACCAAACGCGTGCGCGTCGCTTTGCCGCCGACCACCGCGTAGCCGCGTCTGCCAAGGATGGCGGTTTGTGCTCTCAGGAGCACCACGCTGATGACCAGCAGCGGCAGCGACACGGCAGCGGCCAAACCGAGCCGCGGCGGAAACTGGAACAAGCTCCATATCTTGGTGGTCACCGTATCGATGCCGGCCGGAAGCGCGAGGATCGCCGGCGGGCCGAACAAGGTCATCGACTGCAGGAAGGCGATGATAAAGCCTGCGAGCAGCGCCGGCGCGATCAGCGGCAAGGTGATGTCCGCAGCGGTGCGCCACGCCGGCATGCCCAGGATGGCGGAGGCTTCCTCCAGGTCGCCGGGAATCAAATCGAGTCCGTTGGCGGCGAAGGTGAAGACGTAGGGAAAGATGTAGAGCGCCATCACGAACACCATCCCGCCCGCGGAAAAGATATTCAAGAGTGGCTCGGCCTCGAAGGGCTTGAGTCCGAACAGCGCGTAATACGACTGGTTTACGAGTCCCGCATTCGGTCCGCCCAGCAACACCCACGCAAAAGCCCCCAGGAATGGCGGCGTCACGAACGACGCGAGTATCAAGGTGCGCAGCAGACGCTTGGCCGGCAGATCGGTGCGCGAGACCAGCCACGCCATTGGTGCGGCAAGGAGCACGCAGATCAGCCCGACTGCAGCCGATGTCCAGAGCGTGGTGAACAGCGGCTTCAAGAACGATGCGTCGGTAAAGAACTGCCGGTAGTTGTCTAGCGTGAAATGCCTGGCGTCATCGCGCAGGCTGGCGACGGCGAGCCAGCCCATGGGCAGCAACACCAGCGCCGAGAGCAGAAGCACGAAGACGAGCGAGACCGGGGCGGTCAAATCGAACGTCTTGTGTCTTCCCCGCGAAGGGCCTGCCCCCGGCCCGATCGGGGGCGGGGACCTGGTGTCTTTAGCCTCTAAATCGCTGGGTTCCCGCTTGCGCGGGAACGACGCTCCACGCTGGTTGGGCGTCACGCTCGCGTGCGGATCGAAGTCAACTACCGAACAGCGCCGTGTAGCGCTTCTTGATCTCCGCGATCTGCGGCAGCATCCCCACGGGGTCGTCGGGAAGCAGCTTGATCTCCGAAAGCGGCGTGCGTCCCGGCGGTTCCTTCACATCGGGGTGCATCGATCGGGTGCCTCCCTCGTTGACCGTGAGCTGCTGGACCTTGGCGGTGAACAGAAAATTCTCCAGGACGCGAGCAGCATTCGGGTGCGGCGCTTCGGCAAAGATGGCACTGGGCGAGGTGACGAACGGCGTGCCCTCCTTGGGATAGATGATCTTCACCGGACTCTTGGCATCGACTTCGATGAACATGTTGTATTCGTTGCCGTCGACCATCACCGCCCGCTCGCCGCTGGCGATGCTCTTCGGCGTCGCAGTCGTCGACTGCACTTGCAGCACGCCCTGTTTGGAGAGCTTCTCAAGATAATCCCACCCAAGCGCCTTGACGATGGCGTAGGTGCCGGTGAGGGCCGTCCCGCTGTAGCCGGGATGCGCTTTGACCAGCTTGCCCTTCCACTTGGGGTCGAGCAGGTCCGCGTAGCTCGCCGGTGCATCCTTGGTGTCGACCAACTTGGTGTTGTAGCCCATGACGCTCAAGGTCGCACGCCAGGTTGCGTAGTAGCCCTCGGCATCCTTGTACTGTGCTGGAAAGCGACGCACGTCCGGCGGAGTGTGCGCTGCCAGCCATTTCTGCTGCTTCCAATAGAGGAAATGCGACGCGTCCGACGTATTGACCACGTCGACGTTGTGAATGCCCGACTGATACTCCTGGTTGATGCGCTGGAGCACGCGCTCGGAGCCCGAGCGCTCGACTTCGATGTCGATGCCCGGATACTCGGCGCGAAAAGCCTTGGCTACCGCCTCGGCGACCTTGACATCGACTGAGGTATACCACGTTACCTTTCCCTCCTTGGTTGCCGCGGCGAGCATCGCAGGCGTGGTCTCCTGCGCATTCGCCATCGAGGTGGCGCAACTCAGCGCGGCAAGGAGCAGCGCGGGCAGTATTCGATTCATGCTATTCCTCCTTCGTTGTTCGACGTTATTGGGCTGGCGAGGTTTAGCGCGCAAGTCCTCGGCACCGATGCGAGCGGAAGCGCACGCCGACAGTCGATCCGGTGGCTACCTGCAACTCCGGCGGCGCCGCGATCAGGACTTCCTGTCCGACGTCGACGATGTAGTCGCGATGACTGCCCAGATAGGCCTGGCTGCGAACCACACCCGGAACGACATTGTTCCCCGACTCCGGCGCTGCGGAAGGCAGGAGCTCCAAGTCGTGGGTCTTGACACAGATGCTCATCTCCTTACCCGCGCCGGCGAATTCGCCTTCGCCAATCTCCAAGGCGTGCCCGCCGATGTCCACATTGGCGCCGCCGAGGTGGCGAACCCTGAGCACGTTGCTGCCGCCGATGAACCTTGCCACGAACGCCGAATTCGGCCGCTCGTATACTTCCTCCGGTCTGCCGATCTGCTCGATTTGCCCTGCGTTCATGACTACGATTCGGTCGGCCATGGTCATCGCTTCCACCTGGTCGTGGGTGACGTAAACCGAGGTGTACTGGAACTGATCGTGCAGCCGGCGGATTTCAAAACGCATTTCTGCACGCAGGTTCGCGTCAAGATTCGAAAGGGGCTCGTCGAGCAGCAGGATATCCGGCTTGGGCGCGAGAGCGCGCGCCAGCGCGACGCGCTGCTGTTGACCACCCGACAGCTCCGACGGATAACGCTCCGCAAGCGCCGCAAGTTGAGTCGCTTCGAGCAGGGCTGCAATGCGAACGTCTTTTGCGGATGATGGAAGCGGTTTCAGCTTGAGCCCATAGCCGACGTTTTCGCGCACCGTCATGTGTGGCCAGACCGCGTAGCTCTGGAAGATCATGCTCATGTTGCGCTGCTCGGGCGGGATCACCGTGCGCGCTGAAGACATGACCCGCCCATCGACGCGGATCTCGCCCGCATCTGGTTCCGCCAGGCCAGCGATCATTCGCAGCGTCGTTGTCTTGCCGCATCCCGATGGGCCGAGCAGGCAGACGAATTCGCCGCTGTCCACGGCGAGGTCGATGGCGTCGACCGAAGCCACGCCGGCGTAGCGCTTGGTAAGTTTTTCAAGCTCGAGTGTGGCCATGGGAACTCAAGGCGCAAGCCTGGAGAGCGAGGCTAGGGCGCGAGGCCGATCGTAGCATGCTGAATGGCGTGGCAACGAAGGGCTCCGGAGCCGCGCGTCGCAAAGACCCAAGGCAGCAGTGCTCTGCTGTTGCCTATCGCGAGCTTATCCGCTCAATCCGGATTAAGCGCCTGGACACGCGGCGACCCCGCGCGAGGCGCGCAAGCACCGAACGTAATTGGTGCTGAGTTCGAGGCGTACTACGCAGGAACTGCAACCGCGGCTTCGGGCCGCCGCCGCGGTGGTTGCTCGTCCATCAGCCACTGTAGCGTGAAGGCGGTCAAACCGACCGCGATGAGCGCGCCCCAGGCGATGTTGTAGTTGCCGAAGCGGTCGAACACGATGCCGCCCATCCACGCGCCGAAAAACGAACCGAGCTGGTGGCTCAAGAAAACGATGCCGTAGAGTGTGTTGAAATGGGTGAGGCCGAACACCCGGCCGATGATGCCGGTGATGAGCGGTGCGACCCCCAGCCAGAGAAACCCCATCGCCGCGGCGAATATGAGCGTCGACGCCTGACTGATCGGTGCCGCGAGAAACACCACGATGATCAACGTGCGCAGCAGGTAGATGAGTGCCAGCAAGTGCTTCTGGCTATAGCGCGCACCGAGGTGGCCGAACAGGTAGGTGCCGATCGCATTGAACAAGCCGATCATCGCCAGCGCGCTCGCGGCCACGCCGGGCGGCACGCCGCAAATCTGCAGATAAGTCGACAGGTGAGTCGTGATAAACACAAGCTGGAAGCCACAGGCGAAAAACGCCGCCGTCATGAGCCAATACCCGCGATGAGCCATGGCTTCGCGTAGCGCCTCGCGCAAGCCCTGCTTCCTTGTCTCGACTGAAGCCTTGACCGAAACTTCGCGAATGAAAAGAGAGAACAGCGCCATCGAGGCCGCGATCACGGCAAAAACTACCATCGCGCTCTTCCAACCGAAGCCGTCGATCAGCCATTGGCCGAAAGGCGCGAGCACCATGGTTCCGAGCGAGCCCGCGGCAGCCACTAACCCGACCGTCTGAGTGCGCCGCTCCGGCGGTGTCGCACGGGAAATGGTGCCGATCAAGACGCCGAAGCCCGTACCCGCGGTGCCGATGCCGGCGAGGAATCCGCCCAGCTCGAGCGCGCCCGGCAGCGTCCTGGCGAAGATCATCAGCAGCAGGCCCGCTCCGTACACCAACGCCGTTAATACGAGCACGGGCCTCGCGCCGTAGCGATCCGCCAGCGCCCCGACGAAGGGCTGCGAAACGCCCCAGACGATGTTCTGCAGCGCGATGGAAAAGCCGAAAGTGGCGGCGGAAATTCCCAGCTCGAGCGTCATCGGCCGCATGAAAATGCCGAGGCTCTGCCTCAGCCCCATGCAGACGGAAATAATCAGGCCGCTCAGGAGCAGGAGCAGCAGCATGGCGCGGCGGTCGACGGATGATGTCATGGGAGCCTGGAGCTGAAGCGACGCGAGGTAAACAGATCGGTTTACATATGATCGGTCGGCTGCTATACTCTTGTCAAGCGGATTTATACACCGATCAGTGTAGGGTCAATGAAGGGACTACCCAAAGCGGCAGGGCTCTCCCCGGCGGAGCGCATTCTGGCGGCGGCGGACCGGCTTTTTTATCTGCACGGCATCCGCGCCGTCGGCGTGGACGCGGTCGCGGCCGAAGCCGGCGTCAGCAAGCGGACGCTCTACAACTACTACGCGACCAAGGATGACCTGATCGCCGCTTACCTGGTCGCCCGCTTCAATCAGGTCGCGCCTTCCGATGCCCCAGCCCGCGAGCAGCTTCTCGGCTACTTCGATCACCTCGAGCGCCGGTTCGCGAGCGCAGACTATCGCGGATGTCCCTACGTCAATGCGGTCGCCGAACTGTGCGACCCAAAGCACCCGGCCGCGGGCATCGCTCAGCAGTTCAAGGAGCAGCGCCGCCAGTGGATGCGCGCGCTGCTCGAACGCCTGGGCGCGAATGACCCCGAAGCCCTTGCCACGCAGCTACAACTTCTGGTCGAAGGTGCGGTAGCCGCCAACCTCGTTCGCGGAGATCCCGCGCTTGCGCGGGCTGCGCGCCGGGCGGCCGAGGTGCTGATCGATGCATCGGTGCCCAGGACCGCTCGCGCGGGCCGAGCCAAGACGGGCATGCATTAAACCAGCAACACGGGGCGCACACGGCGTGCGCCCCGATACGACTAGTTGCCCTCTTTGTAAGCGCGCTGAGGTCCGATGTTGCGCGGATCAAAGGGATCGTGGTGTGCGATGCACTGGAAGTTGGCAGCGTCGTTGGAGTCGCCTTTCCCCACATACTCGCCGCGTTGGGGGTATGGGCAGAGCGGACGCTGGAACTGCACTGTCCCTCCAATAACGTTGTTCACATAATGGGTCGCGATGATTTTTTCCGGAGCGACCCCCTGCTCCACCCATCGCTCGAGTGCCTTCACCAGGTCGTGATCAGCATCGATCACCGGCCCATTGGTGGTGCCGTTGCCGAATGCATTAGGGCCGGCTCCACCGCTGCAATGCGCCATGCCTGGTACCATGAAGACACGGTAGAAGTCGCTGGGATCGCCCATCGTGTGGGTCACCTTCCGGTAATAATTGAGACCATTCTCCGGAGGAATGGCGGCGTCCGCCCACCCCGCGTATTGGATCATCTTGCCGCCGTGCCCCTTGAAGGTCCTCAGGTCCGGGTTTATCGAGCTGAGGATGGGTTGCAGGGTCTGCCGTGCGGTGTCGTCCTGCTGCACGACGTCGATAGAGAGGTAGTCGCAGCTGGTCAAACCTTGCATCAGGTCACAACCGAAACCGAATCCGAGCCCGTATTGCGCACCCGGACTCGTCGGTGAAGTTCCCGAGATCCAGGTGTTCCAGTCGCCAGGCACCGATTCGCCGCCAGGCTCAAGACCGGGGAACAGCAGGATCCCATGATCGTGCGGTCCGGCGTAGAGCCTTTGCGCGGCGTCCACCTGCGCCGCCGTGAGGCAAGTATTGGGGTCCTGGCCATGTTTGCACTGGACCTCCGCGGGATCGAATCGGCACTCGCGCGGGTCGCTCAGGAAGGCGTCGCTCGCCACGCCGCCGTCTTTGCCGACGCATTCAGCAAGCGCGGCGTTGGTCAGCAAGGGGAACTTGCTCGTGGGAATATAGGCGTCGGGAATGCCGTTGGTTTGCGGGCCGTTGAGCGTCGCCTGCATGTCGAATAGGTACGATGAGCCGAACTCGCCTACCTGGTCATTGACGGGAGAGCCGACGATGATCCCGTCGAAATCGCTGGGAAAGCGCTGGGCTTCCTGCAATGCTTCCCGGCCTCCGTCCGAGCAGCCGACGAAGTAGGAATAGGTCGGCGCTCGTCCCATCAGGATGTCGATGATCGCCTTGGAATCGTCGGTCGTTGCCTTGATGGCGCGGTATCCATAGTCGAGCAGGACATCGTGGTTGCCGATGAACGTCGGCGCTCCCGACGGCGAGCCGGAGGTGCCGTCATCGGTGCTTGCGGCGGCGTAACCGCGCGATGTCGCGTTGGCAACCGCCGCAAACTGGATCGATCCCGCGAAGCCGCCGTTGCCGACCTGCTGATACTTGCCGTTCCAGCTGCCGTCCGTCGGAATCCAGACTTCGAAGTGGACGTTCGACTTCGGTCCCGGCTTGATCGTGCCCGCCACCCGGCAGAGACCGACCGGAGCTTTGATCGTCGTCGTTGGGGTGGGCATGACTACAATCTGTCCAGCCGTATAGGTCTGCGCCAGCGTGATCGTAGTATTCGGCAGTGACACGCTCGCCAGATTGGAACAGTTGTCGGCGACCGCAGGTGCCGCAACGGACAAAAGCACAGCCGCCGCAAGCGGCGAGGCAACGTGCTTTTTTCTCGGTTGCCAGGTGATCGATCGACTGCGTTGCAAAGAATGGAGTTGCATTGCTTCCTCCTGGTGTCGGCAAGTAATAACGACTCGTGCTGACCTCTACGAGGTCGTGGCGTGCTGCTTGGGGATGAACAAATGGTTGAAGGAAAGGCCCAAGCCGACTCTCGTAGTCGACCTGGGCCGGCACAATCTGCGCTACTCCTTGGTTACATCAAATACGAGATTGTCGGGAGACGGCCCGAACGAACCGTTGACCACGACGCCAGTTTGATTCACGCCTGGCTTCGACCAGTCGCAGACGCCGTTGGGGAAAATATTGTGCAGCCGGGTGAGTTCCGCGGATGTAAACGACACCGCATAGTCGTTCATGTCGATCGGCTTGAGCTGGCATTTGATGATGTTCGCGGCCAGCGGACCTCCCGCAATGTAACGAGGAAAGGCGAATGACGGGAAAAGGGTGTTGCACTGCGAATTCGGCAAGCTTCCGAAGGTCTGAGGCTCGGCGATGAACTGTGTCGCACTGGCCCAGCAGCCATCCACCGCCCCTGCAGGCTTGTCCTGGATCACCTTTTCGCGGTCGGAAAGGTCAGACGAATCCGCGTTAACCGCTTCCACCCACGAGATGAACGTCGACCACGCCTGAGTGAACGGTACTGGATTGCCGCGCCACATCACATGATTCGCGGTATTGCCATTCGCCTGCGCCATCCGCTCGCGCATGGCGAAGTGGTGCCACTGATAGTGATATCCCGCATCATCGTTATAGATACCGCTGATGTCGAACACCGGGATCGAGGCAAGACCACCATTGCCGCCGAGTTGAAGGCCGCTCTGCTGTGCGCGCTTGATCGCTCCCGCGTCGCCAACGACCCTGTTCGCAATGTAATTGGCATCCTGATCGTAGCCGCCGATCTTCTCGTTGAGATTCAGAAATTGGGTCGTGGTAATGATTCCGGCATTCAATGCGCCGAGGCCATATTGCACTCCGACATTGTCGAAAGGCCGCAGCGCAAAGCCGGTGATTGTATTGACACCGTACATGTTGTGGCTGATGTCATAGACGGTGGGCCTTGCGCCTCCGCGGTTGGTGACTGGATCGTAGCGAAGCGCTACCGGAACCGCGGGGTTCCACACGGCGGACACATATCCCGCGACGTCGATGCGATTGGGAACGGGGTCGGTGCGTCCCGACTGATTAGCGGCGTCGTACCAGGCCTGGTGACCCTTATATCCAGAGACAGCCACCTGTTGTGCATCGGTGAACCCCGCCGGATCGGTGACAGTGAAGTAATGGGTTAGCAGGTGCCCGTCGGAACCGGAGAAGGCGATTCCCAGCGGATCCGGAAACGTGCACGCGATAAGGATGCCTTGGAACAGGTCCGGAATGCGATCGGCGAGCTGACTGCTGCCGTAGGAGCCGCCTGAGCAACCTTGGCTCACGGTATAGACAGGAACACCATAGGTTTCGATGAAATGTTCCTTGCTCATCATTGCCGCTTCGCTCGACAGCACCGCATTGCAGCTGTTGGAAGGGTGCTGCAACGTGTTGGTGAAAAGTGCGTAGCCCTCGCCAAGCCGGGTCGGGCTCAACAGATTGAAATCCATGCCGGCGAACGACAGGCTTCCCTCGGCAGAGCCCTGAACGTACCAACCACCAGGACAGCCGAAACCCTCGATCGCAATGAGCCTTTTGTTCCAACCCTTCGGCGGCGCGTACCACGCTGGCGCGGGATCCGATGTGGGATCGTGCAGAATCGCGCTTTGGTAGATACCGCGATCGACCGTGCTGGTTTCGACTCGCACGATGAAATTGACCGTCGCGCCTGTGATGGTCGTCGTCTTCGATACATCGGATGGAAGACTCGTGGTGCTCGGCAAGGGCTTGAACGCCGTAGCTCCCGTTGGCAGGTACAGGTACGTGATCTTTGTCGGCGCCGAACAGTCGACGTCTGTGGAGGCCCCGAGCTTGGTTCCGTCAGGCAGCGCGAAATCCTGGGTCTGGCAAATGAAAGGGACTTCGTGAGGGCCGGAGATGATGGGTCCGGTGATCGGATAGTTGACGATCTCCAGCGTCTGATCCTTAATGCCCGATGAACCATTGCCCTGCACGCGCAGAGCATTCTTCCCGACGGATAATCCGGTCACCAGTCCAACCAGTGTGTTCTGATCGCTTCCGGCGCGAAAGACGGTTGATACGTCCTGGCCATTCAGCGTGATGACCAGCGGATGATTCTTGTTGGCATGCTTGAACGTGATCTGGACCAGGACGTTGCCACCGCTCACCAGGTTCGCGGGTGCGGATAGTGTCTGAACTCCAAAATCCTGCCCGTCGTCCGGGCCGCCTTTCGCGTTCGCAATCGAAGCGCCTAGCGGTAAACCGATCGCCAGCGATCCGATTGCCGCCACAGCCACGGCTCGCCTATATGAACGTGCATCGGGTGGTGGGCAGCTTGCATTCACCTCGTTGCTGAGATCTGAAGCGTTCATGTTGCCTCCTGAGTTCGGTGCGCGCTGGTTCTCGATACGATTCGCAGGACAGGCGCGAGGTAGCGCCATGGGTTGCCGCGCAAGCAGAAACGTTCGTCAGGACTCGCGCGCGATGAAAGTAGTGGTCACAAAATACATCGTTCGCGCCGAGCCGATCTCGGAGGTACCGGCGAAAATAGCAATTTCTGGCAAGGCGCCAGGATTTTATGAAAGTGACCGAAGCTCTCGCTCTCGCAAGGATTCTGCAAGGTCCGAGCCGGCTGGAAGCATGATGTAGGACGCGATCCTACGGGTCGGTACGGGAAGCCCTACAGACCCGATGGTCGGCGTCCCATTGACACCCGTCGATCAGCGTTTGATTATTGAGTTGCGAAGTGAACTGTGGCTCACAAATGAAGTGCGCTGACCGCGACCCGCAGCGGCCAACGAAGAACAATGAACAACTGGATTTCTTGACTGAGGAGGAGTCGTGGACGGGGCGGGCATCAGTGGGACGATCGACACTTCGCGCGCGATCGAGCAATCCCCGGGAACACAATGCATCTATAGCGTTCCCTACAGCGATGGCCGCGCCCTCTTTGCGGCGAAATGGAAGTTCGACAGCGCACGCGTCGCTTCCGGCAATCTAACTCACGGCATACTTGCCTGTCGCACATCCGGAACGGCGACTCTCACTCGACACAGCAAGGGATCATGCAGCCGTCGCCGCCCGACCCTCGGGTCGGTTACGTATGTCGCTCCTGACACCCCGGCTTGGTTCTCGGGCGATGGCGCGTGCGAGGTCTGTCACGTCTACCTTCCACGGGACGCCCTGCAACGTTTTGCCGACAATGACCTGACCACCGGGTCAGTGCCCCGGATCGACGACCTGTTCGCCGTCGAAGATCCGTGGCTCAAGGGCTTTTTCCAGATGCTGGTCAGCGAGTTTGAGCGTTTCACCAATGGCGAGCATGAGGCCGACGTCCTTTTTATCACACAGGCGGAGCATCTCCTGATCCATCATCTCTTGCGATGGCACTCCGAAGCCGCGCCAAAGGAGCTAACGCCGCTGTGTCCTCTGCAAAGTGTGAATCCACTGCGATGGGTTACATTGAAGCGCGTTCAGGAGTACGTCACCGCCAATCTCGCGGAGGACATCGCTCTTCCGGATCTTGCGGGAATCGCCTGCATGTCGACCGGCCATTTCCTTCGGGCGTTTCGCGCTGCGCTGGGTACAACCCCCTATCAGTACGTGCTCGAGGAACGACTTCGCAGAGCATCCACGTTATTGCGGACAACGACTCTGCCGATCTCGCGCATCGCGACCGAATGCGGTTTCAAGACACCATCACATCTGTCTTCGAAGTTTCGCTCACGGATTGGTAGCAGCCCTTCCCGCTACCGGACGTTCTCCCAAGCCGATATCCCAAGCGTCTCTTCGCGAGCACACTGAATTGTCAAGGTGAGCGATGGGACGGCTTTAGCCCGCCTTCACCGGCATGTGCTCGTCGACCGCGTCGATGACCTTCTCCGGCTCATCGGCCTCCTCTTCGGTCTCGCCTTCGAGCACCCTCTTCATGCGTGCGCTGTCGAGCTCGTTGCACCACTTGCCTACAACGACCGTGGCCACGCCGTTGCCGATCAGGTTGGTCAGGGCCCGCGCCTCCGACATGAATCGATCGATCCCGAGAATCAACGCGAGACCCGCGACCGGCACATTGCCTACGGCCGACAGCGTAGCAGCGAGCACGATGAAACCGCTGCCGGTGACGCCGGCGGCGCCCTTTGAGGTCAGCAACAGCACCGCGAGCAATGTGAGCTGTTGGAGAAGCGTCATGGGCGTATTGGTCGCCTGAGCCACGAACATCGCCGCCATAGTGAGGTAGATCGACGTCCCGTCGAGGTTGAACGAGTAGCCCGTCGGGATGACCAGGCCGACCGTCGACTTAGCCACCCCCAGGTTCTCCATCTTCGCCATCATCCGAGGCAGCACGGATTCAGACGATGAAGTGCCCAGCACGATCAAGAGCTCCTCTTTGATGTAGCGAATGAACTTAAGGATCCCGAAGCCGTGCAAGCGGGCGATGATACCGAGCACGATGAGGATGAACACCAGACAAGTGAGATAGAACGTGCCCATCAGCTTGCCCAGTGACAACAGCGACCCGGCGCCGTACTTACCGATGGTGAAAGCCATCGCGCCAAACGCGCCGAGCGGCGCCACTTTCATGATGACGCCGACAATCGAGAACAGCACGTGCGAAGTCTTCTCGATCATGTCGAACACGAGCGTGCCGCGTCCTCCGAACTTGTGCAGGCAGAACCCGAACAGCACCGCAATCAGTAGCACCTGCAGGATCTCCCCCTTGGCGAAGGCGTCGACCACCGTATTCGGAATGATGTTGAGCAGGAATTCGGTCGTGCTCTGCATCTGCCCCGGCTTGGTGTAAGCCGCGACGGCCTTGGTGTCCAGCGTCGATGGATCGACGTTCATACCGGCACCCGGCTGCACGACATTGACGATCGTCAGGCCCACGATGAGGGCGATGGTGCTGACGACCTCGAAATAAAGAAGCGCATAGCCGCCGGTCTTGCCCACCTTTTTCATGTCCTCCATGCCGGCGATACCGATGACGACCGTGCAAAAGATGATAGGCGCGATGATCATCTTGATCAGCTTGATGAAGCCGTCACCGAGTGGCTTCATGGCGGTACCGGTCTCGGGAAAGAAATGGCCGAGGAAAATGCCGATGACGATCGCGACGATGACCTGGAAGTAGAGCGATTTGTACAACGGCTTGCGGGTCCTTTCCATTCGCGTCCTCCGGTTCTCGGTACTCTCGTCCTTCGGTTTTGCGCGGCGTCGACGTTCGCGGCGATGCAGCGTCAGTCGCCGGGGAGCCCCTGCACCCGGAATACCTCCTCCAAGTGAGGACTCATCGGCAGATTGAGTCTTGCGCCTGACGGCATGGGCTTCACGAACCAGCGCTCATAGATGGCGACGATTTCGCGACTGCCGGCAAGCCGATGAAAGGCGTTCTCCACGACTTCCGCGAATTCCGGATCGTCCTTGCGTAGCGTCAGCGCGTAATCGGCGTAGGTGATGAAGTCGCCGACCACCCGAAAGTCGCTGGCCGAGCGCGTTTCGGCGAGCATCCCGAAGAGCTGCACGTCGTCGTTGGCGAAAGCATCCGCTTTGCCGCTGGCGAGTATCTGGAACGACTCGTTGTGGTCGCCGCCAAAGACGAACTTGATCTTAAGGTTTTGCCTCGTGGCGATTTTCGGCACCGCGGCTTCCTGCACCGTGCCCCGGGTCAGCACGATGGTCTTGCCGTCGAGATCGGAAAGCGTGCGGATGCCGCTGCCGCGGCGGACCATGAGCTTGGTGCCGGTGACGAACATGGTCGGCGAAAAGGCAACCAGCTTGCGCCGCTCCGCGGTGTTGGTGCTAGAGCCGCATTCGATATCGATGGCGCCGGAGGCGACAAGCTCGAAGCGGTTCTCCGGTGTGACGGGCCGGTATTCGACGCTGACTTCCCTGCCGACCTCCTGGGCAATTTGCTCGACGACCACTTCACAAAGGTCGAGCGAGTACCCGATCGGCTTTTTTTTGGCGTCGAGAAAGGCAAATGGCGGCGAATTCTCTCGGTAGCCAAGACGTACGATGCCTGTGCTCTCTATCCTCTTGAGCGTCGCGGATGACCAGACTTCGAGGGAAGGTTTAGGCGCCTGCGCGAAAACCATTCCATTTGCTGCGAGTAACGTGCTCAGTGCGACGCACAGCGCCCACCGCCAAGCCGCGACAAGCGGGCATCGCGCGATGTTCGGCTGACGGCTTATCGCCTTCGATTGACTCAAAACGCGCTTGCGTCCCATAAGCCAACTGCTCCTGGCTGTGATCGGATCCAGCGCATTGCGTCGCCGAATTCGCTCGCGCCGCGCGTTGATGCAGACATGCTCAGCACGCAATTGTGCCCGCTGCTCGTCGCCGACGCCAGAGGGTGGCATGGGTCCGAACAGGGATGGGCGCGACGACGCCAGTTCTTGTCGCCGAAAACCGGCATCGAAATCGATGCGCTCTCAACCCGATGTTTGCCGAATAGAGGCGATGGAGTAATCTACTGATGCCGAAGGTCTAGGCATGGATCGCCAATCCCTGAAGAGGACTGACAAGACCGTTGCAGCCATTGTCCAAGCCGCCGGTTGCGGTCTCCAATACTCCGGGGAGAACGAGGCCGATCGACGACGTGTTCCTTTGCGGCCACATGCTCGGATGTGCGGCGGAAATCGATGATCACTTGAACCGGGGCAAGAACATGGACACGCGAACGCCGCAATCGGAGATTCGATTCGTGGCGTGATTGGGCGCGCGTCGGCGCGCACATGACCGGCTTCCTGCGGAACGAATTGGGGAGGGAAGCAATGACAAGCCGATGGAAAATCATCATCCCGTTCGTCGTGTGGCTGGCGATCTTCGTGCTGCCACCGCCGAGCGGACTCAACTTCAACCAGTGGCACTATTTCGCGATCTTCGCCGCGGTCATCGTCGGCCTGGTCTTCGAGTCGATGCCTCCGGGCGCGGTGGGCTTCATCGGCCTCACCGCGGCGGCGATTCTTGGCTACGTCGAATCCGATCCCAGCAAGTCCTTGCGCTGGGCACTGAGTGGCTTCGGCGACGCCACCGTCTGGTTGATTGTCGGCGCGTTCGTCTTCGCGATCGGATACCGCAAAAGCGGACTGGGAAAACGGATCGCGCTACTGCTGGTGCGCGCTCTTGGCCGGCGCACGCTGGGACTTGGCTACGCCGTGGCATTCGCCGACGTAATCCTCTCGCCTGCTACACCTTCGAACACTGCGCGCAGCGGCGGTACCATCTATCCAATCGTCAGCAACATCCCCAGAATCTACGGCTCCGAACCCGGGCCGACCGCCGGGAAGATCGGCACTTATGTCCTGTGGACGGCATTTGCGACCACTGCCGTCACCAGCTCGCTTTTCCTAACAGCGCTCGCGCCCAACGCGGCGGCGCTGGGCATTGCCAAGAAGACCGTCGGCGTCGACGTGAGCTGGTCGCAGTGGTTTCTCGGCATGGCACCGTTCGGCGTGCTCATGATCCTGCTGGTTCCCTTGCTGAGCTACTTCGTCTGCCGCCCCGAGGTCACCGAGAGCGCGGAGATCCCGAAATGGGCCGCGAGCGAGCTGCAAGCCATGGGGCCGGTGTCGCGCAACGAATGGATCATGATCGTGCTGGTCGTGCTGGCCATGGTTCTCTGGATTGCCGGCTCCAATCCCAACATCAGCCTGCCGAGGCTGGGCAGCAACTTCATCAACGCTACGATGGTGGTGCTGCTGGTGATCTCGCTCATGCTGCTTACCGGCGTGGTCGATTTCGCCGATATCGTCTCCGAAAAGGCAGCTTGGGACGTGTTCCTGTATTTCACCTCGCTGCTCACGCTGGCTTCCGGATTGAACGACATCGGATTCGTCAAGTGGGTGGCCGAATCGGTCGCCAAGCCATTGGAATCGCTGTCGCCGACCACCGCGCTGATCATGCTCGTCGCACTCTTTTTCTGGATCCACTACTTCTTTTCGAGCATCACTTCGCACACCGCCGCAGTCTTGCCGGTGGTGCTCGCTGTGGGGTCGGCGATGCCGGGCATGTCGGTGCCCACCCTCACCATGCTCTGCATTTATTCTCTTGGGATCATGGGTGTGATCTCGCCGTACGCGACAGGTCCGGCGCCGATCTATTTCAGCAGCGGCTACATCGGTCGATCGGACTTCTGGAAGTTCGGTCTCATTTTCGGCATCGTGTTTTTTGCCGGGCTGCTCGTCATCGTGCTCCCGTGGCTGCAGATGACTCGATGAGCATTGCGCCACTCGGTGACCCGGTGCGCGCGGCTGACAGGTTGATCGCCGAGGGTCGCTGTTACGAGGCTGTCGGACGCCTGCTCCAGGGAAGCTGCTGATCTTCCCGTCATACATGTGGCACGGCACTGTGGGTTATGGAATGGACGACACCGCCTGACATTCGCATTCGATTTGCGCCCCACGTAAAGGACCGGCCTCACTCGGAACAGATCGTGTTTCGGTGAATGAAGTGATCGCCGAAAGGGCCGAGGTTGATGCCACACATTCCACAGTCTGACCAGCAGCAGATAGTCGTAGGTAAGCTCTCGCGCATCGCTGGCAGAATCCGTGCCAGCCCGGTTGCGTCCTCTCCACATTGTGTGTTTCATCAGCGTGTAATTCGATTCGGGAACAATCGATCGCACCAACGGTCAGTTGCAAAACTGACTGTGCTGCCGCAGCGATGCCGAAGCCAGACGGTAAAACGACAGCTTAAGCCGGGAGAGAGCATGATCACGTGGTTAGAATCGCATCTGCAAAGCGAAAGATTTGCGTCCGCCGCTCGCGATTTCTTGCGCATAGGCAATGAGGTTAGAGCGCAGGAGCTCTTTGTGCAGGCCGCCATCGCAGAGGAACAAGCCCTGGAGAAAATCTCTCGCGACCGCACGACCACCCTCGGAGTCATTGCCATGTCAGCTTCCGCGCTATGGCTCAGGGCGAAGCGCGTGGAAGATGCAGCGAGAGTGGCGCGATTATTGCTAAGAATCCCCGAACTGTTGCCGCTGGCTCAGAGACATCTCATCGCCGTCAACGCCGCTTTGCGGCGGGCGAACAAAACGCTGATCCCTGTCCCTTCCCTTTGCTACTGAGAACGCCGGTGGCCTCGGTGCGCCACGCACGCGCAGGAATCTGCACAATAGCCTGATCGCAGTACGATTCAGCTTCCCGCTGCGATCGCGTTGCTGAAGTCGCCGACGTTCGCCCGCACGCCCGGCAACGGCTCGAGCGCGAAGCGGCGCGTGATGAGCTTGAGAACCGAGGTCGTGTCGTAGAGCGTGTGGTCGACGTAGCCGCGCTTCACCATCGGGCCCACCAGAATGGTGGGTATGCGCGTACCAGGGCCCCATCGGTCGCCAGCCGGTGGCGGCACATGGTCCCAGAAGCCGCCATTCTCGTCGTAAGTGACGATAATCAAGGTGGAGCGCCATGCAGGGCTCGCCTGTATCTTTGCGATGAGGTCGGCGATATGCATGTCGCCGCTGACGACGTCCGTGTAGCCCGGATGCTCGTTGTGACTGCCTTGCGGCTTGTAGAACGCGACCGCCGGTAGCGTGTTGTCTCGAATCGCGGCGAGCAGGTCCTCGTAGTCCTTCAGATGCTGCGCACGCGCAGCGGTGCCAGGGGCATACCTGGCGAGATAGTTGAAGGGCTGATGGTGCGGCTGAAAATTGGGCGCTCCCGACGCCGAGTTGTAAATCACTTTGCGGGGGACAGCCGCTGGCTGCGTTCCGTCTGCCAGCGCCGCGTTCCAAGCCTCGGCGTACCAGACCCAATTGATTCTCTTATCGGAAAGCCTTTCACCGATTGTCGTCAGGGTTTGTTGCGGCGACGGGTTCTTCGCAGGATCCGCCATGCGCGGATCGCCTCCGGGCGCGGGCGGGGCGCCGCTTGGCTGATACGGTGGCTGCAGCGTATTGACGGCGAACCCATCGGGCGTTACCGCTCCGTCGTTGACATATTCGGGGGGACCGGCGAGCGCGCTCGCCGGAGAGGTCGGCTTTAGGGCGAGCTTGCCTTTGGCGTCGAGGACCGATACCAGCGATGGGGGCGCATTAGGAAACGTCGGTGTGCACGCGCAGATCAGCCAGAAGTGATTGAGGTACGAACCGCCGAAGGCACCCATGAAAAAGTTGTCCGCCAGCGTGTACTGCTGGGCGAGCTTCCACAACGGCAGGGAAGAGCCGTCGTAGTAACCCATGACCAGTCCGCCGGCGTCTGACATCGCGGCATAGCGGTCGAGCTTCCCACCGTTGATCTGCTCCTGGTTGGTGTAGAAGCGATGAATCAGGTCCCGTGTAGCAACCGACGTAGGCTGGTTGATAGGGGGAGCGTCGATGCGAAAAGGTCGGTTCGGCAACGACTTCGGGTACGCGTTGTCGGCCGTTGCACCAGACTTCCACACGGGCGGCAACGTTGGGAGCGGCGTGCCATCGCGGTCGGCTTGCGTCCAGTTTGCGGGCGTGGCGCCGGCAATCCCGTTGGCACCCGGGTACAAGCCGTAGAGATTGTCGAAACTGCGGTTCTCCGCGTAAATGACGACGATGTGGTCGATCGCGTCGAGTGCGCGCGAGTCCTGCGCGGTTCCAGACTGATTGGTAGCGCAAGCGACCAGCGCCAGACACAGAGCGCGGGACGCGCACCGGAGAAAGGCGGACATGGAAGCCAAACGAAAGGAAGACTTTTCTCTATACATTGTCGAAATGACGCTGCGATGACAGCCTGGGCGTGATGGCGCGAGCGGGTTGACGCGCCAAATTACCTGATTTCCAGTCCGCCGGGTTGACTTACCTCACTTCCAGCAAGACGCCTTCGTTAGCGACCGTAATCCTTCGTCGCTCAGCGGGGGGCGGCACGACTCGCATCGATCGATAGGGCAGCGGGTAGTCGCCATGCTTGGAAGCTATGAGTTTAACGGAGCGATTCGTCCATTCGAGCCGGCACTCGATTCGCGCGTACTGACCTTGGCTGTGGCGATGCGTCAGACCGTCGTCTTCGTAGAGCGTGAAGCTGCTTTCACCCCGCCCTTGACCCGGGAAGATGCGCAGCGCGCGCGAGGGCTCGTCGTGCTTGCGACTCATGTCGGCTGTGTCGGTCACTGGGAGAATCGCGCCCGCGGGGACGAACAGTGGAATACGCTCGAGCGGCGCGGGTGCGATCACAGTGGCTCCCGCGCGCTGATGCGCCCCGCTCCAGAAGTCGATCCATCCTAACGGTCCCTGCGGCATGTAGACCGAACGCTTGCGCTGCCCAGGCTCGACGACGGACGCCACTAGTAGATTCGGACCGAGGAGGAAATCATCGGTGTCCTCGAAAGCGCGCGCATCGTCGGGAAATTCGTAGCAGCGCGGGCGCAGCATCGGCTCGCTTAAAGTGGCCGCGCGCCAGTAGAGCGTGTACAGGTAGGGCAGCAGGCGGTAGCGGAAGCGGATCCAGTCGCGGATGATCGGTAGCACTTCGCGATGCAGCCAGGGGGTATTGACCTCGCCGCCCTCTTTCCACGAATTCATGATAAAGCGCGGGCTGAAGGCGCCGCTCTGCACCCATCGCACCAGCAGCTCCGCATCCGGCACGGGTCCGTAAAAGCCGCCGACGTCGTGTCCCACATTGAACATGCCGGAGAGGCTCATGCTCAAGCCCATGCGGATATTCCAGCGCAGCGTGTGCCAGGACGTAGTGTTGTCGCCCGACCAGGTCTGGGCGTAGCGCTGGATCCCGGGCGAGCCGGCGCGCGTCACCGTGAACACGCGCTCATCAATCGCGTGCTTCGCCTGCGCCTCCAAAGTCGCTCGCGTCATCAGCAACGGGTGCAACGGGCGCGAACGCGCGATGGGAACGCTAGAGCCGAAGCCTTGCGATTCGCCGTCCTCGTCCCAGATCTCGTATTCGTTGTTGTCGTTCCAGCCGCCGATCCCATAGTCCAGAAGCTCGCGTCGCAGCGATTCCTGCCACCAGCGCACGCCGCCCGGGTTGGTGAAGTCGACTTGCGCGCCCTCACCATCCCAGAACTGACCTACGCAGGGCTTGCGCGAACCCGAGTGATTGACAAAGGCGCCCTCGCCTGCGACTTGCGCATAAGCGGGGTGGTCGTCGAGCAGACACGGCTTGATATTGGCGACCAGCCGGATACCGGCGCGCTCGAACTTCGCCGTCAGGCGACGCGGCTCCGGAAACTTCGATCGGTTCCAGGTGAAAACGTAGCGGCGGGGCCCGATGCTGCTGTAGCCCGAGCCGAAGTGGAACGCGCTGATCGGAACATCGTGCCGGATCGAATCGTCGATGAAGCCCTCGAGGCGTTTTTGTGCATCGGGCGCGTCGGTCAAGCTCATCGCGGTATTGGCGTAACCCAAGCTCCAGCGCGGACCAAAGTGCATGCCGCCTGTCAACTCGGCGAACTTGCGCACGACATCGCGGATCGTCGGACCCAGGAAGAGGTAGTAATCGAGATCGCCATCCTCGATCTCGGCGTAGCGATAGAAGCCGTGATAGTTGTCGTGTTCGCACCCGAGATCGAAGGTCGCTGAGCACAATGTGTCGTAGTAGACCCCATAGGCGATGCCGTGCGAGGGCTCGCGCACAATCAAGTAGGGCCAGTGCTTGTATAGCGGGTCGCCCTCCTCGGCGTCGTAACCCAGCGCGTCGAGCGCAAGCGTCCGGAAGCGCCTGCCGTGCTTGTCGAGCCGGCCCGTCTTATCGCCCAGGCCGAAATAGCGATCGCCGCGATCACGCGCCATGTAATGCCGTATCAGGCTTCCCGCAGTGCGCGATTCGTAGGCGCGCGTCGGCCGATCATTGGCGAAGTGCACTTCATCGGCGAGCGACCAGGCGATGCCAAAGGGATGCATCCGAACAGCGATCCGCAGCGCCTTGGTCACGAGCGTCACCTGGTCGTTCAAGCTCTCGAGCCTGAACGCGGGGCAGGCAAAGCCGTCCAACTCGAGCCGATCCCGGCCCGACCATGGCACGTCGGTACCTCCCGGCGCGATGGCCCAGGTGCGCGGCTCGCGCAAGCCGTCGGGCGGTGTTAAGAGCACGCGGATCAGATCATCGGCGAGGACATACAGCCGGCAGCGCCAACCGGAGTCG
This sequence comes from Casimicrobiaceae bacterium, assembly GCA_035262745.1. Taxonomy (GTDB): domain Bacteria; phylum Pseudomonadota; class Gammaproteobacteria; order Burkholderiales; family Casimicrobiaceae; genus PALSA-1003. The sequence goes on from DATFSE010000033.1 coordinate 32,553, forward strand.
AGTGCGAACTCCGCGCCGTTCTCGGTGACTGCGTGCGACGATGCGTTGAGCAGCTCCACGGTGTTAGGGCCTGTTAACGCCTTGCGCTCGGCGTTTTCGGCTACGCAACGCGTTTGTGTCCATAGCGTTAACAGGCCCTAGCTGGGAGCTCGCGCCCTCGTGGTCCTCGGCAATGCCGGCTCGCCTTCGATCCGCCTGAACACGTGCGCCGCTTGAGGAGCAAAGCCGACACGTACCCGGTCTCCCGCGCGATGGTCGACCTGACCCGCCGCCTGCGCGGTCAATTTCTCACCGTTCGGGAGCGTGCAATACAGAAAGCTGGCGGCACCCAACTGCTCGAGCTGATCGATGGTCGCATCGAGCACGACGTGATCCGGAGCAACATCGAGTGACAAGTGTTCCGGTCGAATGCCGACGTCGATCGCGTCGCCGGCTGCAACGCCGTCGCTGCGCACGGGAAGCAGCGTACCCCCGCTCGCAGCGGAGCCCGCGTCAAGGGCCACGCGCACGCCACCGTCGCCCGGAGTTGCGACATGCGCCGAAAGAAAGTTCATGCGCGGCGAGCCGATAAAACCCGCGACAAAGCGATTCGCCGGCGCGTTGTACAGATCGAGCGGCGCGCCGACCTGCTCGATTCGGCCTGCGCGCAGCACGACGATCTTGTCGGCCATGGTCATCGCCTCGACCTGGTCGTGCGTGACGTAGATCATAGTCGTCCCGAGGCGCTGGTGAAGGGCCGTTATCTCCGTGCGCATCTGCACGCGCAGCTCGGCGTCGAGGTTGGACAAGGGTTCGTCGAACAGGAAGATCGACGGTTCGCGCACGATCGCGCGGCCGATGGCCACGCGCTGACGCTGTCCGCCCGAGAGCTGGGTCGGCCTGCGCTCCAGCAATGCGTCGAGCTTGAGCAGCTTCGCCGCTTCGCGCACTTTGGCCTCGATCTCGGCACGCGGCGTGCCGATGTTCTCCAGTCCGAACGCCATGTTCTGGTACACCGTCATGTGCGGGTAGAGCGCGTAGGATTGAAACACCATCGCCAGGCCGCGGTCGGCAGCGGAGACGTCGTTGACGCGCTTGCCGTCGAGGATGAGGTCACCCTCGGTCGCCGATTCGAGCCCGGAGATCATGCGCAGCAGGGTCGACTTGCCGCAGCCCGACGGACCGACGAAGACCACGAACTCGCCGTCGTCGACCTGAAGATCGACGCCGTGAATGACCGTAGTCGCCCCATAGCGCTTGGCGACGTGGTGCATCTGCAGTCCGGCCATGGTCATCTCCCTCGACGCTAACTCGCCGTCACTTGATTCCCGCCGAAGCAATGCCTGTGGTGATGTACCGCTGCAGGAAGGCGAACACGAGAGTCACCGGCAGCAACGTCAGCACTGTCATGGCGAGCAGATAGTTCCATTGCGTTGTCAGCTCGCCCTGGAAGGCATTGAGCGCGAGCTGCAGCGTGAAGTTCTCGGTCCTGGAAAGCACGATCAGAGGCCACAGAAAATCGTTCCACCGCCACATGATCGAGAAAATCGCCAGCACGGCCAGCGCCGGCGCCGATAGCGGCAGGATGATGCGCCAGAAGATGCGCCATTCGCTGGCGTGATCCATGCGCGCGGCATCGATCAGCTCGTCGGGCAGCGTAAGCATGTACTGGCGGAGCAGAAACACGCCAGTCGGAGTCGCGACCGCCGGCCAGATGACGCCCCACAGGCTGTTGAGCAGACCGAGTTCCGAGACGACCAGAAAATTCGGCACCAGAACGATGGTCGGTGGAATCATCAGCGTGGCGAGGATCAGCAGGAATACGCTCCGCTGACCGCTGAAGCGGTACTTGGAGAGGGCGAACGCGGCCATGGCATTGAACAGGAGCGTGATCAGAGTCGCCACCACCGTGATGAACACGCTGTTCCATAAGAAGCGGCCGAAATCGAACTTGCCAAAGATGTCGACATAGTTCTCGGTCGCCAGGTGGAATTCGCGAACGGGCTGACGGTCGCGGATGTTCACCTGGACCTGCTCGTCCGGATGCTTGGGGTCGATCATCGTCGCCTGGATACCGATTCGCCGCAGCTCGACCATCTCGCTCGTCGATCCGTTGGGAAGCTTGGCGCGATAGAGCGGCAGCGCTTCGGGCTGCCCCTCGACTTTGACCATCGCCTGCCCGTAGGGAAGGAGGCGCGGCGGAAATTCGGTCAGCGCTGCGGGCGTCTTAAACGACGAGAGCACAAGCCAGAGCACCGGACCGAACATGAGCAGGACGCCGAGCGCGAGGTAGCCGTAGGAGAGCCAGTCGGTCCAGTCGAGCCGGCCGCGACCGCGCGTGGCCGTGAGAAGCTCTCCAAGCTTAGGCATCTCGACGTCCCCCGTCGCCTTCGACTGCTGCGCGCGAGATCCGCAGCTGTACCAGCGTGAGCACGAGCAGCGTCAGTGCCAGCACCAGCGATGCCGCCGCCGCGATGCCGTAGAGACGGATCGACTCGGCGAACGCCGTCTGGTAGATGAACTGGACGATGAACAGTGTCGCGGACCCCGGGCCTCCGCCGGTCAGTACGAAGATCTCGTCGAACACCTGCACCGCGCGAATGAGCGCCAGCACCACGACGACCAGCAGGTTAGGCATCAGGAGCGGTAGCGTTATGCGAGTCAAGCTCCGCCACGGCGAGGCGTGATCCATCTGCGCGGCTTCGTAGAGATCAGCAGGAATCGCCTGCAAGCCGGCGAGCAGAATAAGGGTGTAGAACCCCATGTGCGCCCAGATGCTGACGAAGACGCTCCAGAAGAACGCCCAGCTCGCGTCATTGAGCCACTGCACTCCGGTAACGCCGGCGCTCTGCAGCAGCGCGTTGAGCACCCCTTCGCGCTGCAGGACCCATTTCCACATCAGCGCGACCACGACCGGCGAGAGCAGCACCGGATAGAAAAATACGCCGCGGAAAAAGCCGCGCCCGAGAATCTTCCGGTTTAGCACGAGTGCGGTGACCAGACTGAACAGAACCATCAGGCCCACTTGCAACAGTGCGAACCACGCAGTGTTGTAGATCGCGCGCCAGAAAAGGTCCTTGTTGCAGGTCGACGGATCGAGGTAGTTGGTGCATTGGAACAGGGTCGCCAGGTTCTCGAGTCCGGTGAACGGCCGTTCCCGCGGATAGAGCTGCACGCCACCCGTGAACGCATAATAGAAATTGATGGCGATCGGCAGGAAGGTGAACAGCCCGAGAATGATGAGATTGGGCGCGACGAAAGCCCAGCCGATCCGGGGCACGCCGAGCACGCGCTGAAGGGCGCGCATCGGCGCCTCGAAGACGCCGAGGACTGCGCGGGCCAATGCTCCCGGCAGCGAAACGACATGATACTTGAGCGCAGTCACCTCGACCTCGGATGCCCTACGGCGCGGGACATGCGCCCGCGCCGTTGAGCGCTATTTAGCCGCGGCCTTGATCTGCTCGTCGATGTCGGCGCTGATTCGCTTGAGCGCGTCGTCGAGGCTCATCTCGCCGGCAATCGCCTGCCCCAGACGCTGTACTGTCGGGTTGAACAGCGCGCGGTTGTACTTGTAGCCCTGGAGCTCGTAAGCGACGGGCGAGAGTAAGCTCACCTGCGACACGAAGACCGAGAGTCCCGCTTTCGCTGGCGGCGACACGTTGTAGTCGACCCCTTTCTTGGCCACGGCGACGTTGGCCGGGATGTTATCGGTCTTGGCCATGTACTCGGCGTAGACGGCATCGCTTGCCAGGAAGTCGAGGAAGCGTCCCACATCTTTCGGATTCTTGGTTCGCTTCAAGGCGACAAACGCGGCCCCGCCAGGCATGCCGGTGCACGCTCCGGGTCCGCAAGGATTGGGAACGACGATCCAGTCGAAGTTCTTGCCGATCTGCTGCTCCATCCGCTTGATCTGCCAACTTCCCGACAGGTAAAGCGCAACGCGGGCGTTGGCAAAATCCTCGAACGCGTCGCGATAGGTGGAGCCGCCTACGCCGCCCCACACCTCCTTGGGCATCGTTCCGTCGCGGTTCCAGTCGTAGAACTTCTTCGCAAATGCCTTGTAGCCGTCGTCGATGACCAAGTTACCCTTGGCGTCGAAGATCTTGGCGCCCTGGCTGATCGCGGCACCGGCGAAACGATGGCCGCTGCGGTCGAACGCCATCGCATACGGAATCTGAGTCGCCTTCGCCACGGCTTTCGTCGCGGCGGCCCAGTCGTCCCAGGTCGCCTTGGGTCCGGGCAACGGCACCTTCGCCTGCTCGAATAGCGTCTTGTTGACGTACGGCCCGGTGACGGTGAGCTGGGTCATCATGCCGTAGATGCCCTTATCCGTTGGCGACGAACGCATCCATTTGAGCGTCTGCCCGAAGTTGGCCTCCCACAGCTTCGGGTCCTTAACGTACGGCGTAATGTCGAGGTAATACTTCGACAGCCCTCCGAGGTCGGTCACCCGCGCGATGTCCGGTCCTTCTCCGGCGGCGAGTTGCACCGGGAGCTGCTCGACGATCGCCTTGTACGGCACCTTGTCGATGACGACCTTGACGTCGGAGTTCTGCGACTCGAAGCGCTTGGCGAGCTCCTGGGTCACTTCGCATTCGTTGCCGTCGGAGTAGCAGGCCACGCGGATTTCCCCGGCAGTTGCGGCGGCAGAGAAGACGAAAGTGAACGCAATCGCTTGTAGCCGCGTTCCGCACTCATATGATCGAGTCATGACATCTCCTCCTTGCTCGAGCAGCGCCCCTGAAAATATGTCAGGCCATTATAGCCGCATGCCGAGTTTGTCACGGAAGCGTCATCCTAGCGTCACGGTGACGTAACACGAGGTGCTTATTGTGCGCGGCGTGAACGACACATTCCGAGCCCCTTGCCCCTTGGGCAAGCTCCGACAGGGACCTCCGCCGGCCTGACGCCGGCAACGGAGCCGATCGCCATGGATGACGATCATGACGGCAGGCTCCGCTTTCGAACCATCTGGATTTCAGATCTGCATCTCGGCAGCACGTCGTGCCAGGCGACGCTGCTGCTCGACTTTCTGCGCCACACCGAATCGGCGAATCTCTACCTGGTCGGAGACATCGTCGACGGCTGGCAGCTCAGGCGCCGATGGTATTGGCCGCAGGCTCACAATGACGTCGTGCAGAAGATTCTGCGCAAGGCCCGCAAGGGAACGTCGGTCACCTATATCCCCGGAAACCACGACGCCTTTGGACGTCATTTCGGCGAGATCTCGTTCGGCGGGATCGAGTTGCGCGAGGACGTCGTTCATACAACTGCGGACGGGCGCCGCCTCCTCGTTGTCCACGGAGATCTTTTCGACGCCGTGGTCCAGCATGCGAAATGGCTGGCTTTCTTCGGCGACCATCTCTACCTCCTCACGCTGCATCTCAATCGGTGGTTCAACGCGGTTGGAGCGCGACTGGGCTTCTCCTATTGGTCTCTGTCGCAGTTCCTCAAGCACAAAGTCAAGAACGCGGTGAGCTACATCACGGACTTCGAAGTTGCATTGGCACATGAGGCGCGTCGCCGCGGTGTCGACGGCGTGGTGTGCGGCCACATTCACAAGGCGGAGATCCGCGCCATCGACGGCATTTTGTATTGCAACGATGGCGATTGGGTCGAAAGCCTCACCGCATTGGTGGAAACGGAGTGTGGAGAGTTAACGATCCTCCATTGGAAGGAGATCTCCGAGCGCGCCGCCGCAACGGTTACCGCCGCGGCGAACAAGGAGACGGCCCTTGCGCATTCTGCTGGCGACTGACGCGTGGGCGCCGCAAGTGAATGGCGTCGTCATGACGCTACGCAATACCATCCGCGGCGTGGAGCAAGCCGGTCACACGGTCGAAGTCATCGGCCCGGACCGCTTTCGCAGCGTGCCGTGTCCGACTTATCCCGAGATTCGCCTCGCGCTGTCCCCTTTCAGCCTCTTCGCCCGGCTTGCCAAGCGCTTCGCTCCCGACGCCGTGCACATTTCGACCGAAGGTCCGGTCGGAATGGCGGCAAGAAGGTTCTGTCTTCGTGAGGGCTTGGGCTTCACCACCGCCTACCACACGCGCTTTCCCGAATACGTTCATGCGCGCGTTCGCCTCCCTGTTCGATTCAGCTACCGCTGGTTGCGCCACTTTCACGGGCCGGCCAAGGCTGTCATGGTCGCGACACCCGCCATCCATGCCGATCTGGAGCAATGGGGATTCGACAATCTGGTGATGTGGTCGCGCGGCGTCGACACCGAACTCTTCCGGCCCGGCCCACGACTCGATAACGGATGGCGTCGCCCGGTGTTCATGTATGTCGGACGCGTCGCAGTGGAAAAGAACATCGAGGCGTTTCTCGCCCTGGATCTTCCAGGCACCAGGGTGGTCGTCGGAGACGGCCCGCAACGCGCGTCACTTCAGCGACGTTTTCCGGCAGTCGTCTTTACCGGAGCCAAAGTCGGAGAGGAGCTCGCCGCCCATTTTCGCAGTGCCGACGTCTTTGTCTTTCCCAGCCGTACCGACACCTTCGGGCTCGTCCTGCTCGAGGCGATCGCGAGCGGGACCCCTGCCGCCGCCTTTCCGGTGGCGGGACCGATCGACGTCATTGTTCCAGGCCGGTCCGGCGTACTCAGCCACGACCTACGGGGTGCTGCTCTCGCTGCTCTTGCCCTGCCCCGCGACGCCGTCAGGGAGGAGGCGCTTCGTTTCTCCTGGGATCAGGCCACGTCCCAGTTTCTCCGGCACCTCCATCCCAACCATGCAACTCCCCGATTCGCTTGAGAGCCCCCACAAAGGCCAGCGCGGCATCCGCAGGCTGATCAACGCGCTGTTCTATTCGCTCTCCGGCTTAAGGCTGGCCTATCGACACGAGAGCGCCTTCCGGCAGGAGATCGCGCTCGCCGTGGTACTCGTTCCCATTGCCTGCGTGCTTCCTGTGAGCGCGGTGGAACGCGTCTTGCTTATTGCCTCGGTGCTGCTGGTGCTGATCGTTGAATTGCTCAACTCCAGCGTTGAAGCAGCGGTCGATCGTATCGGTTTCGATACTCACCGGCTGTCGAAGAGGGCCAAGGATCTGGGCAGCGCGGCGGTGCTGACGGCACTTGCTGGGCTTCTTTTGACTTGGTTGCTGCTCGGCTTGCCGGCGATGCTGCGACTTGCCGGATGGACGTAACAGAAAACGAGGCTGGCCATGCAAAAGGTAGTCCCAAGACTGATTCGCCTCTGCCGTAGGGTGCGCGTCAGCGTGATGAGTGGTCGCGTCGCTGTCCGCGCGGGGTCGAAGCCGCCGCTCGAAGCATCGCTCAAGCGTTCGCCGGAGCATGCGGGATCGCCCGAGGGCGGATGGATCGGCAATCTGCTGCCGCCGCTTTAGCTCTTTCTGTCAGGAAATCGCCACATATCATCGGTAAGCTTGTGGCGAGATTCTCGTCCAGCTCGTGATTCCATGAAGCCTCTGAGGCAACACGATTTCCAGTCGACAACTTCATTTTTCAGCCTTGATCCACTCGTCCTCAAAAACGTCCTGGAGCATGCTCGGCCCCTCGGTCATCACGAGGATGGCGACACGCTGAACATAGGTTTCGGCTTCGTCTATTACGGTCTTGTACGCGCACTGCGTCCGCAACACGTCGTCGTCATCGGCTCGGGCTTCGGCTTCAGTGTGGTCTGCCTTGCTTTGGGCCTCAAGGACAACGGGCGTGGCACCCTTAGCTTCGTCGATCCGTCTTACTCGGTCTTCAAGCATGGGCCGTTGCGCACCCTGGGCGGTACAGCGCAGTGGGACGACCCTGACAAGGTGCGCGCGCATTTCGGGCGCTTCGGCGTCGAGAGCATCGTGACTCACTACAAAAGCACAAGCTCGGAGTTTTTTGCCGACTACCACGCGCGCAGCCTGCCTGCGATCGACCTTGCCTTCATCGACGGAAGCCATGCTTTCGACGACGTAAAACAGGACTTCGCTTCAGCTCTTCGCCATGCGCACAAACGGTCCTACCTCATGCTCCACGACACGAACATCTACGTGCGCGAGCTCGTGCGTCACTCGGGCGTCAAGCGATGGCTCAAAATCCTCAAGGCGAAGAATGATCTTTTCGAGATTGTCGACTTTCCGTTTTCCTCTGGGGTCGCCATTGTCCGGCCTCTGACCGACGACGCTTGGAAGGACTTGTAATACTCGTTTCGTTTTGCCTGGCCGGCTGCGCGTCGGCTTACATCTTCTGGCGAAAGTTCTGGTTCTGGCGTAACCCGCCTCGCACGCCGCCTCCGGGCGACGGTTTGCTTGCGCCCGCAGACGGCAGGGTGGTCTATGTAAAAAGACTCACCGAAGCGGAGCCGGTTCTGAATCTGAAGCGCGGTCTTTCCGCTCGCTTAACCGACATTGCACGCGCGGACTTGGAACTACCCAAGCTCCTCATCGGCGTTTTTATGAGCCCGTTCGACGTCCACTATAACCGTGCACCGCTGGGTGGCGTCATCGAATTCATTCGCCATTACCCGGGTCGTGGATCGAACCTCAACATGGGCAGGATGCATCGGCGAATTCTCGCCCGGCGTCAGCCGTACTACGAGGGAAGCGGACACATCGTGCAGAATGAGCGCACCGTCACGAAGATCAATGGATCGCTCCGAGGTGCCGCGCTGCCCTGTTATGTCATTCAGATCGCCGCCAAGACGGTCTCCGGCATCGACAGCTATTTCGCGCCAGGCGAAGCCGTGGAGCGCGGCGCGACGTTCGGAATGATCCGCATTGGCTCGCAGGTTGACGTCGTCGTTCCGTGGCACGATGAATGGAACGTCCGCGTCCGGCCCGGCGATCGAGTTCGCGCCGGTGAGACGGTGCTGCTCGACTAAAACTGCGGCGGGCTACGTGCGCCCGGCGAGGAGCTCAGCGCGCGTGCGGCGCGATGCAAAGAGTATGACGTAGTCGTCAATGCGGGCGGCTGCCTTGATGCGCGAGAATTCGGCTTCGAACACTCGCTTGACGACCGGGATGGGGTAGTGCATTTCCTGCGCAATACTTTGGATGACAGCGTCGTGGTTGACGTCTTCTGACTTGGCATTTCGTCGAAGCATAAGGTCTCCGCAAAGGAGAATCGTCGAAGGAGAATAGGAGCTGGAACTACGGCGGCGGCAAACTGCAGCGATTATGCATGGGCCGCCGTCAGGTTGGGAAAAGAATACAAAAAAAAGTTCCTTTGCCGCCCTGCGCAGGATCAAATCAGAACACTTTTGGATGCGCGTCAGAAACTTACGCGAGGAATCTCGATCGCCTGACAGGCTTGACTGCTAAGCTCTGGCGCCAGAACAGAAGCCGGCTGGAGTCAAGACAACGGCGCTCGGAAATGGTGCAGCCGTTCCTGTCCAACACCGCTTCCGGGTCCCCGTCAACCCCGTTTTCTGCTGAAAAGGCTCGAGCGCAAGCCAGCAAATATCCCCGCCGCGCAGCCTGCGATGAAGGCAATTAGAAGGGTCGTAGTGGATACCATCATGCTAGTGCCCGCACAAAGAGTCGTCGAACAATACGAGCAAAAAGTGAATGCCTGACGACAAGTCGGGCGCATCGAGCGCGGCTCTGTAATCGCGCTGAAACGAAGCGCCGCCAGAATCAGGTCCATCCCTCCTTGCTGGGTGTTTGGGCAGGCGCATCCCTCCAGCGCCTGCTTTTTTTATTCGCTGCCGTGATTACTCGATTCGAGGATCCATCCTTGGTCGGATGAGATCGCCGACCAAGTCGAACAGCTTTTCGCTCTCTGTCAGATAGTCGGCAGTGAGTTTCCTCGCGTACTCGACCTGCAGTTCGAGCTGTGATGATTTGGTAGCGCCGAACAGCTCTCTGGCCGCTTCAATGTCGCCGGCAAAGCGGCTCAGCAGGAGGCGCAGCGCCGCCTCTCGAACCTTCGTGGCCTGCAGCAACCACAACTGATGAGCTTCGCTCGTCGCCTGCTTCTGAGCTTGCGTTGTCGAGCGGCTGTTGGCTGCGTCCTCACCGTAACCCAGACCAGCAGTCTCTGCTGTAGCCTCTTCGGGCATGAAACGACTCCGTCTAAATGATCTCGTCGACTTGGCACTTATCACGCGCAACGTCGACTTTCGACCCGAACCCCCACGCTAACAGGATTTCCTTACAGCCTGATGGCAGCGCCGTCACAAGTCAGGGCGCTTCGCGGACACACTTGGTACTCCTAGAGGCGGGCGGCTTGATCTTGCTGCGTCCAGCAACCCATCATTCCGCGCCCAGACGGTTCTCGTAGAAGGGGTAAGACCCTTCGTAGTTTCCGACAACGGCCGAGTATGAAGTGATGCCCTCTGAATCGGTCCAACGATGCAGCAGGTATCCCGGCGGCTCCATCGTGAACCCCGGCTCCGCGTCCGGCGCGAAGTCCAGCGTCACCTGGTGAGCGGGACTTGGACAGCTCAATGCGATGGTTCCACCGAAGCGGCGCAAGATCGTGCGATGGACATGGCCGCACAGCACGCGCTCCACGTTCGGATAACGGCTGACCAGGGTTTCCAGCGGCCGAGCGCCATGCAGCCCCACGGCGTCCATGAAGCGAATTCCCGTCTGAAACGGAGGGTGATGCATTGCGATCAGTACCGGGAATGAGCGGTATTGCAGCAATTGTCTTTCGAGCCACGCCAATCGATCCCCGCACAGTTCTCCACCGCCTTCACCCGCCACCACAGTGTCGAGCGCAATAAGCCGAAGGGGTCCGATTTCGGAGGTGTACTGAATGAAGCCGTCGGACTGATGTAGATACGGCATGCTGACGAAGGCGTTCCTCATGAGCGCGCGGTTATCGTGGTTCCCAGGAATTACGTAAACCGGCGCCGAAAGCGGTTCAAGCAACGAAAGCAGGTGTTCGTATTCCTCGGGCTCTCCCCGGTCCGTGAGATCTCCGGTCACCACGATCGCATCTGGACGTGGCGTGAGTCTTTCAATATGCGCGACGCAGCGCTGCGCGTACGCAGCCGTGTCAACGCGCCGATACGCCAGTTGTCCCGGTGCCCGGACGTGCAGATCGCTTAGGTGGCAAATCAACATGATTTTGACGGTTGGACTCCGAAGAAGGCGGACCGATCGGTTAGATGCTCGTAGCGCAACTACCCCTAGACGCGATGCAAAAAAGGGCGTCGAACATCGCCTGCACTATAGCATCGGTACGAGACGCGGAGAACGAGACGAGCGAGCGGGCAAATCGCTGTGGCGCTTGAAGCGATACAAGGAGATCCGAGATTCAATTGATGCGCACGTCGCGCTCTGATCCGATTTGCGACAGCCGTCGTCACGCGGATGCAACAGTGGATAGGGAAGATACACATGTCTTCATCCACCAGCGAGGGCGCAATCATGAATTTCGTGACTCGAGAGTTGGCTGCACTGTTCGTTGTTGCGGTGGCGGTCGTCTGCGCAAGTGGTCCAGTCTTTGCGAAAAAGCCTGAGGCACCACCAAGCTCGTGCCGCCTCGATTCAGCCCAGGGCGCCATCCAGCACGTCGTTTATGTCCAGTTCGACAACGTGCACTTGAGGCGAGACAACCCGAATGTGCCGTCCGATCTCGAGCAGATGCCGAACCTCTACAAATTCCTCAGGGACAACGGCACGCTTCTGAACAAGCATTACACCGTGCTGATCTCGCACACTGCGGGAGGTATCACAAGCTCGCTGACCGGCCTCTATCCTGACCGGATGGGGATCACCGTGTCCAACTCCTACGACTACTACAACCCAGTGACGGGCAAGGCGACGAATACAAGCGGATTCAAGTACTGGACGGCGCCGGTCGCAGGCGGCATCGACAACCTGCCGAACATGGTCAATGGCGACTCGGGCATGCCGAAGAACACACCGGCGCCATGGGTCACGTACACGAGTGCCGGTTGTGACGTGGGCAACGTGTCGGCCGCCAACACCGTACTCGAGAACAACAACGCCGTCATCACTCCGGCGACGGCGCTCACCGTCCTCGCTGCAGCCGGCGCGGCGAGCATCACGGTCGCCAACGCGACCGGCTACGCAGCTGGGCAGACGATCCAGGTGGGTGCAGAGTTCGCCACGGTCCAAAGCGTCGCCGCACCTGTTATCAACCTCGCGACTCCGCTTGGGCAGGCGCACCCGGTCGGTTCCCAAGTGATCCGCGTCGACCCGACCGGCGACATGACCACGATCTTCGGCAAGGGCTCGGCGGAGTGGAACGAGGGGAAAGCGTCGCAGCTCGCCGCCAGTGGCACTGCCGCCCGGGCGCTCGCGCAGACAGACTTTGTCGGGATTGCCATTCATTGTTCGAAGGATTCATCGAGCATCTGCAACAGTCAGTACGGCTTGGCCAATGCCAAGACGGATTCGCTTCCGGACGAGCCCGGCGGCTACAGCGGGTTCAGGGCTCTCTTCGGCGCAAAGTATGTGAACCCGGCGATCAACGGCGGGGCAATGTCGGTCAACGACATCAACGGCACGCCGATTACTGACCCGTTCAACCAACCAGGCTTCCCGGGCTTCGATTCGATGCCCGCGGCGACGACGCTTGGTTACATCGCCCAGATGCTCGAGGCCGACATCCCGATCGTCTACGCCTACGTCTCCGACGTGCACGACAATCACGCCGGATTTGGCGCCTACGGCCCTGGCGAGGACGGATATGTGACGGCCCTGAAGAGCTACGACGACGCGTTTGGGAAGTTCTTCGCCAGGCTTGCGGCAGACGGCATCGATATGAGCAACACGCTCTTCGTGTTCACGGCCGACGAGAACGACCACTTCGCCGGACAGATGGCGCAGAACTGCGACGGCGTCACGACGCGCTGCAAGTACAACACTCTTCCGGGAATTGCACCGCCGGGTGGCAAGCCGCAGCATGGCATCTTCGACGTGACGAACAACGGCGCGATTCCGTTCGCCGCTCCAGCCTGGCCTCCTACCGTAAGCGGGACGCCCGCCAGCAACGGACCGTTCGTGGGCGAGATGGGCTACAACATTAAATGGGCAGGATTGATGGGCAGCACCATCAACGGGGCCGGTTACGACATCTCGTTCGACTCGGCGCCGAGCTTCTACATCGACAACCAGCCGCAGGCGGTCGATGCGAGCGGCAACGTCGTTCTCAATCCGACGTTGCGGGCGTTCGAGAAAGCGGCGGTGAACCTGATGGCGTTTGACCCGTATCTCGATCCAACAAAGTTGATACCGGTGGCCCGCTATCTCGTGGATGGACCGACGCTGAAGGCCCTGCACATGATCAACGCAGACCGGCTGCGAACAATGCCGTTCACGATGTTTGCGCAGCCTGACTTCTTCTTCCAGGCGTTCAGCCCCTGCCCGGGCGCGAGCCAGGGCTGCCTAAGCGACAACTTCGCTTGGATCCACGGTGACTACGCGAACGACATCGGCCAGACCTGGCTCGGCATGGTCGGTCCGGGCGTGCAGCGCGGTGGAATCGACGACACGACCTGGACCGACCACACCGACATCGTTCCAACCGTGAACTGGCTGATCGGTCTGACACCCGACTACCAACCGGACGGCCGCGTAATCATGCAGATCCTGATCCCGTCGGTGGCGAAGGGCGGCAACGGCGCATCGTTCCAACAACTAGGCGACGTGTACAAGCAACTGAACGCGCCGTACGGTGATTTCGCCCACTCGCTTATCGTAGCCTCGACAAACGGCATCAAGGCGGACGACGCGACGTACCTCTCCATGGAGCGACAGATTCAAGGGCTGACGTCCCAGCGTGACGGGCTGATCCAGCAGATGAAGGATGTGCTCGACGGCTCCGCGAACGGCCATCGCGAGCAGCTTATCCAGCAAGGCCTCAGCTTGCTTGGGGCGGCGCGAGCGCTCGCCGGCATATGAGCAGCTAAAGAAGCATTGCCCCGCCGGGCCGCGTGCCCGGCGGGATCGGTCCTACACAAGTACAAATCCTCGAGCTCAGGAGTCAGCAATGACATTCATTCCAAGATGCTTTCACTATTCAAACGCTCGCTGTCTTGTTGCGGCGCTCGCGGTGGGGCTGGCTTCGAGCGGCTCAGCCTACGCCGCAGTGTCATTCCTTGGTGTTGGCGCAGGCGACGCGACCAGCAATGATGCGATCCTGTGGACGCGCGCGCAGGACCCGGCCAGCATGGCGGGCGTGGCCCTCATGGCACAGGTTTCGACGGATCCCGCGTTTGGCGCGGGTGTGACTTTTGCGGGAACGAGCGACCCCGCTCACGACTACACGATTCACATCGATGCCACGGGACTTCAGAGCGGAACTCGCTATTACTATCGCTTTGTCGCCAGCGATGGCACCGTAAGCCCCGCCGGGACGTTTGTCACTGCGCCGCAGCCGACGTCTCATGCCCCTGTGAAGCTCGGCTTCACCGGTGATGCAGACGGGCTCATGCGGCCGTACGGCGCGACCGACGATTTCACGCAACCAGGTGTGCCCAGCTTTACACAACAACGTTTTGACTACTTCGTCTGGCTGGGAGACACGATCTACGAGACGGCTAGCGGCCAAAGTACGCCGAACTCGTCGCCAGCCACGCCCGACACCTCCGTCGCCGCCAACATCAATTCCGCCACCGCGCTAGCCACGATGCAACAGGGTTACTGGACCAAGTATCGCCAGCAACTGCAGCCTGTCAGCAGCGGAGCGTACCCGGGCCTGCAATCGTTCTTTGCTTCGACCGGGCATTACACACTGCTCGACAACCACGAACTCGGCAACAAGCAGGTCATCAACGGCGGAGCCGCACCGGGGAGCAATCCTTCGGGAATCGGCGTCGATCCAACCATGCCAGCCAATGACGTTAACACCACCGGCTCGTTCATGAATCAGTCACCGGTGTTCAAGACGCTGACCCAGGCATACAGCGATTACCAGCCCATCCGCATGGGCACGGTGAACGCTCCTGGGGACGCGCGTTCGAATGGAACCCGGCAGCTGTACTTCTCCCAGCAGTGGGGCGCCAACACCGTGTTCTTCAATCTCGACGATCGTTCTTACCGGGACATTCGCCTCAAGAAACCGGGTACGACGACGGACGACACGGGCGTTCGCGCCGACAATCAGGACCGGGTGATGCTCGGCCAGCCGCAGCTCAACTGGCTGCAGCAGGGGTTGCTCAATGCGCAATCGCAGCACATCACATGGAAAATCATCGCCGTGTCGTCTCCCATCGACCAGATCGGTGCTATCGGCAGCGGAGCTGACGGCGGCAAGTCATGGATGGGTGGCTACAGGGTCGAAAGGAACCGGCTCATCAAGTTCATCGCCGACAACCATATCGACAACGTCTTGTTCCTCTCCACCGACGATCATATGGTGCGCATCAATGAGCTGGGCTATTTCACGCAGTTCGATGCCAACAACACGCCGATCCAGTCGAGCTACGTACGGGCGCCCAAGGTGTTCGAAATCGTTGCAGGTCCGATCGGAGCAACCGGTCCGGACACGATAACCGACCACAGCTTTGCCAACATCCAAAGTCTCGCTCAAGCCCTCGCTGGCCAGCAGATCGCCGCCGGCGTTGATCCGATCGGCCTGGATCCGCACTACCCGGGGCTGCACGACGTGATGCGGGAGGGAGACGCTCTGGCCGACAGCAACCGCGCGCCGGTTGATTTCTACTCCCCGGACACGTTCAACTATGCGGTGGTCCAGGTGGATTCGTGTCCCACACTGACCGTCGGGCTGTACGGCATCAATTCTTATGCGGTCAACACTTTCCCGCAGCCTTCGACGGCGGGCCCGGTGCGGCAGCTCATGGGCTTCAAGATCGACGCCGACGACGAGCCGCCGGCGATTCAGAGCCTCACCGCATCGCCAAACACACTGTGGCCGCCCAATCACAAGATGGTGTCGGTGCGGCTGACAGTCGCAGCCACGGACAGCTGCGGCATCGCCAGCGAGAAGATCGTTTCCGTGACCAGCAACGAGCCATCCGACGGCGTCGGAGACGGCGACACTTCGCCAGACTGGAAGATTACCGGCGACCTCACCTTGCAGTTGCGCGCCGAACGAAGCGGCACCGGCAACGGGCGCGTTTACACGATTACGGTGGAGGTGACCGATACGTCCGGGAACACGACGCTAGGAAACGTCGACGTCGTAGTGCCGAAATCTGGGTCCTGACAAGGGAACCTAAGCCTCCGGCAAGCTAGCCTTCGCGGCTCCCTTTGGCGGGAGCCGCATTCCCTTTTGGTCCTCGCGATGCGGCATTGCGAGTTGCCTCACGTCCTCGCGGGACAACGCAACGGCGATGCGGGTTGGACTTCGCGTCGATCCGCCTGGGGGATTGTCACATAACGGTAATAATTGCCGAGTCCAATCGGCGAGTCGCCATCGGTCCGCGCGAGGACTTGGGTCATTGCGCCGCCCCGCAATCCGAGGATCCAATGTCCACCGTGTTCACGCGCTTGATACCGGTCGGCTACGGCGCTGACCACGCGGGTCTCATCTGCGCGTTCCGCTTCGGATCCAGTGGCCAGGGCGAGCCTGTCGACGCGCAGCAGGCTATCGAGTTCCTTGACGCGCCCCCCGAAAGGGGAGGTTTCGTTTGGCTGCACTTCAATCTCGCGGACAACGCAGCCCGGCGTTGGATGCAGGAGCACCTCGCGCTGCCCGACGTGTTCTACGAGACGATCGGCGACGGCTCGCGCACCACACGCCTCGAGCATGTCGACGAGCGTCTGATCGCCGTCTTGAACGACGCCTTGTTCGACCTTGACGTCGGGATCCCGGACGTGTCGACTCTGTGGCTCTGCCTCGGTCGCCGGATGCTGGTGAGCGCCCGCCGCAAGCCACTACGATCCATCGATCGGCTCCGGCACGCGGTAAGGCGTGGTGAATCATTTGTTTCGCCCGTCGCGCTGCTCGTGCATCTGTTGCGCGACCAAGCCGAAGTGCTGGCGGCGATCCTACGGACGGCGACGTCGCGAGTCGACGGGATCGAGGATAGCCTACTGGCCGACAGGCTCGAGCACCGCCGCGCCAATCTCGGCTCCCTGCGGCGCGCGCTCGTTCGTCTGAGCCGGCTTTTCGCTCCCGAGCCGGCGGCACTGTTTCGGCTTCTCAATCGGCCGCCCGAGTGGATCACTCCCACCGACACTCAGGACCTGAGGCAGTCCACCGAGGAGTTCGCGGCGGCGCTGGCGGACACGGCGTCGCTACTCGAGCGCACCAAGCTTCTGCACGAGGAGATCGCCGCGCGCGTGAACGAACAGAATAACCGGAGTTTGTTTCTACTCACCGTGTTCACGGTGCTTGCGCTGCCAATCAACATCATTGCTGGACTGCTTGGGATGAATGTCGGCGGGATTCCGCTCGCACAAGATCCGAACGGCTTCTGGGTCGTGGTTGGCGTGGTGGCGATGTTTACTGCCGCCGGGATCTGGCTTGTCCTGCGGCGCCGCTGGGACTGAAGCGGCTGCGACACACCCCGTCAGCGCGACGCAGCGCTGCCGACGAGCGAAGGCTTCTTGCCGCCTTTCAGCAATGCGGAGCGGCCAGGACTCGCGCGCATCTGGTCGCCTCTGGAGAAGCTCTTCTGCATAGCGCGTTTGGATTGAAACGCGCGCTTCAAGAATGCGCTGGCAACGTCCATGCGCACGTTCTCGCCACAGGTGAACACGTCGATTGCAGCGTAGCGATTCTCGGGCCAAATGTGGATGGCCAGATGCGATTCGGCGATGACGACTACGCCGGAGATGCCCCAGGGTGAAAACTTGTGGAACACCGTCTCGACGATCGTCGCCCCGGCAACGAGCGCTGCCTCCACGAGCGTCGACTTCACCCACGCCAGATCGTCGAGGTGCGGTGTAGCGCACTCGTAGAGGTCGAGCACGATCTGAGAGCCGAAAACAGGACGCCGTGCCGACTCGATAGTCGCGACGGCCGTGGCAGCAGTGTGGGTCATGTCGTTGTTCACCTTTCCGATCACTTTTTCTTGCGCTTCGCTCGATGCGATTTTCCTTTTTTCTTTCCCTTGCCCTTTTTCCGTTTCTTTTTGCCCGGCGGCCGACCGGTCTTCACACTCTCAACCGCCCCCACTACTTGCGCCAGGTCTTGGTCGGGCAGTCGGTCGAGCGCAGCGAGCCCGGCGCGCAGCAACTCGCTTTTCTTCATCGCGATCCCCAGCCCGATGCATCGTTGCTTGAGGACGCCGATGAGCTCGTAGTCGGCGAGCGGCATGGTGAAGCTGTCGCGAATCACCTTGCCCGGATCGACCATCATCTTAGTTATCGCATCGACCGAGCCGGATTGCTTCGCCACTGACGCACCTGGAGCTGCCGACCCCGCCATCGAAAAGCCTGCGACGCACGTTTAGCCGGTGATCATAGTATACTATATATACGGTTTGTGCAACTCTCGTGCCGCCAGGAGTGTTCTGGCCGCGCGTAGCACCAGAGACCAGGCGCCAAGGCGGGCCTGATGCAGACAGAAGTTGATGGTGCGGCGCGGAACGGCCTACCAGGCCTGCGCCGGGGGGACGTTCTAAGCGCCGGTGCGACGGCGGACGGTCTCCATCAGCCACACATGCGAGCCCAGGCTTTCGGGACCCGTTGTCTCGGAATTCGGCTGAAGCCTCGTGTACCTGCCATCCCTTTGCATTTCCCAGGCCTGGCGACGGTCACGCAGGTTTACATCGAGGATTTCCCAGAGCCGTTCGCGCAGTTGGCGATTTTCCACCGGAGCTGCAGCTTCGACCCGTCGCGCCAGGTTGCGGTACATCCAGTCGGCAGAACCTATGTAGTACTCGCCGTCCAGCGGATTGGCCGCGCCGTTTGCGAAGTAAAAGATCCTGGCGTGTTCGAGGAACCGGCCGATAATCGAGCGCACTCGAACATTCTCGGTGCAGCCTGGAACACCCGGCAGGAGGCAGCAGAGCCCGCGTACGATAAGGTCGATCGGGACGCCTTCCTGCGACGCGCCTGAAAGCGCACGGCATATGGCGAGGTCCTCGACCTGGTTCATCTTTGCCACGATGCGCGCCGGCCGCCCTGACTTGTGATGCTCGATCTCACGCTCGATCATCAGAAGGAAGTGTTCGCGCATGTTGGCGGGTGCCACCAGCAGGCGCGAAAGCGGAGGCTGCAAAGAGCGCCCGGTAAAGTAATGAAACAGGTTGACGATGTCCGCAGTCAGCACCGGATCGCAGGTGAGCAGACCGACATCGGTGTAGAGCCTCGCCGTTTTGATGTGATAGTTGCCCGTCCCAACGTGGGCGTAACAGCGGAGCGTGGTCCCCTCCTTGCGCACCACCAGTGCGAGCTTGGTATGGGTCTTGAGCCCCAGCACGCCATAGACGACGTGCGCACCGACCTTCTCGAGTTCCTGCGCCCAATGCAGATTGCGAGCTTCGTCGAACCGCGCCTTGACCTCGACCACGCAGGCGACCTGTTTTCCAGCCTCCGCCGCCCGGATGAGCGAGCGCACGAACGGAGTGTCGTCGCCCACCCGATAAACCGTCATCTTGATCGCAATGGTCTGCGGATCGGTTGACGCTGTATCGATGAAGCGCTCGACGCTCGACTCGAAGCTGTCGTAGGGGTGGTGCACCAGGATGTCGCCGGCTTGGATTGCCGCGAAGATGTCCGCATGTTCATCGTCGAGGCCTAAAGGAGCGATCGGCATCCAGTAAGGATCACGCAGCGGTGGAATGTCGATGTTCGCGATCTGGAAGAGGTCGGTGTAGTCGATCAGCCCCGGGAGTTCGTAGGTGTCGTCTTCGGAAAGGTCGAAGCGTTCCATCAACTGACGGCGGATGTCCGGAGCGGCACCCGGGGCGAAGTCGATCCGCACCACCGGCAGGAAGCGACGCTCGCGCAGTGCATCGAGCACCGTCTCCCGCATCGAATCGCTCTCCTCTTCGTCAAGATCGATCTCGGCATTGCGCAAGACGCGAAACAGCGTCGCATTGACGATTTCCATTCCCGGAAACAGCTTGGCGGCGTTGTGCCGGATGATGCTTTCCATGTCGACGAACCAGCGCTCGCCAGTGGGAACGTCAGTTTTGACCGCAACGTACTGCTGGAGGACCGTCGGACTCTTCACCCGCACCGGTACGTACTCGTCCGAGCCAGGAGCGCGCAGCACGAATCCCCAGTTGGTCGAGAGGTTCGACATGAACGGAAACGGATGCGTCGGATCAAAGCCGAGCGGCGTGAGCGCAGGCGAGACGTGCGCATCGAAGTAGCGTCCGAGCTCCGCACGTTGCGCATCGCAAAGGTCACTCCACGCGGCGAGCACGATGCCGTGCTCGCGAAGCGCCGGAAGAAGCTCTTGCGAATAGCACTCGGCTTGCGCGGCGAGCATTTCGAGTGTGGTCCGCCGGATCGTCGCCAGATGTTCGCGCGCATCGGTAGCGCGAGCGCCCGGGTCGTCTTCGTCGGCGGCTTGCGCTTTGCCGCGCAAGACGCCCATCCGTTTCATGAAAAATTCGTCCAGGTTCGAACCGAATATTGCGAGAAACTTGAGTCGCTCCAGAAGAGGCGTCCGCGCATCCTGCGCTTCGCTGAGCACTCGTCGATTGAACTCGAGCCAGGCCAGATCGCGGTCTATCCAGGCTTTTGCGAGCAGCTCTTTGCCTGAAGGGAGCCAAGGACGGTCGCGAACATCGCGTGGGCTCATGTCGGCCTCTGGGACGAGAAGGGAATTGTGATCGACGCCGCAGCGACTGGAGCCGTCCAGCAATTTTGTGGCTCAATCGAGCACAAAAAAATGATAGCACGACCGACGTTCAGTCGAGCCGCACATCGCGCTTGTCGCAGTCATGAATCTGTAACAATTGCAGAGGCAAGATGCTCCTAGCACTGTGCGTGGAGCGGCAGAATGTCGGTCGTTTGCGTTGGCAATTCTCGGGTTCTCGAGCAGCTTGGGGAGAAGCAGGACTTTGAAAGCGAGTTGAGTCGGGCCGGCTTCCGACACGAAGAGTTCACCTTGCACGTCGATTGGGGCACCAGCCGCCGCTCGAGGGCGGGATGGGATCCACGATATGAAGTCAAGGTAACGCACGCACCGACGCAAACGGTCAAGGCCTACCAGGGCGGTCCCAGAGAGAATTGGGTGCGTCGCTTCGCCGCCGATCTTTCCCAGGGGCTCTATGGCGAACCCGCTTTTGCTCCGGTACCGGTTTCGAGACCCAAGTCTCTGGCAGCGAGATGACCCTATGGGGTCGCGGTCGCCTTGTCAGGCCGGCTTGAACACCATGAAGTAAAGATTCGCCAGAGGGAGCAGCGTCGCAACGGCGCCAGCGACGTTCCAGATAGATGAAAGCCTGCGGTATTGCGACGGGATGGCAGATTGCGTAGCGAAAGTCCTCGCCATTCGCGCCTGCATGATTTGCACGGGGATCAGTATGAACACCCAGATCAGCCCGGAGGCGACGAACATTCGAACGCCCCAGGTTACCCACTTCGTGGCGCCGATCCCGCCGAACTGCTCGGCCATCAGCGGGCCGGTGATCGCGATCAGTGCGGCCCCGACCCCGGTGAACGCGAAGTCGGTGATGGTCACCAGTCGCTGCGCGTAGGCTACGATCGCCGGATTGCCGGTGCGGTCGGCGAGAGCCTTCCACACGGCGGTGACGATGATGTTGCCGAGAAAGATTACAGCGCCAAAAATGTGCAGCGACTTCAGCAGGAAATATTGGTTCATAGGCAGCTCTCTGTGCGACGATCGTTGTGTACCCGCGGGGCGGTTTGCTCAGGCGAGATGAAACGTAGCCAATCGAGCGATTACTCAGAGTGTGCTTGCGCAGCGCGCCGCATCAGAAACTCTCTCATCGCCGGATCCTCGCACAACCCGATCGCCTGGGCGTACGCTTCGGCGGCCTCTTCTCCGCGGCTCATGTACTTGAGCAGGTGCGCCGCAAGCGCCCAATACGGTTGGTAGCTCCGGGCGTCTTCGCCCGGTATCTCCTGCAGTAACGCCCACGCGGTTGCTGCATCACGGGCCTCGGCAACTGCCGCAGCGCGACCCACCAGCGTGCCCACGGTCGGCGCGACCGCGACCAGCCCTTCGTAGAGCAAAGCGATCGCTTCCCAGTCCGTGCTACCGGTGACCATCCGCCGTGCGTGCACCGACTGGATCGCAGCTTCGAGCTGAAAACGGCCGACGCGCTTGGCCTCCCCGGCAATGGTGAGAAACGCTTCCGCCTCCTCGATCATCGCGCGCGACCACGAAGCAACGCTCTGCTCGGAAAGCGGCACATAGCTGCCTGTCGCGGTGCGCCGTGCATCGCGTCGGGACTCGCAATACATCATCAGCGCCAGCAAACCAAGCACCTCCGGCTCGCCGGGCATGAATCGGGTGAGCATGCGCCCGAGGTCAATCGCCTCGACTGCAAGTCCCTTGCGCCGCGGGTCGGCTCCGGCGACATCGTCCCAGCCGCTGCCGTACGCGGCGTAAATGGCGTCGAGCACCGCAGCGAGGCGCGATGGCAGCTCCTTGGCCTCGGGCAATTCAAAGGCGATGCCGGCGTCGCGTATCTTCGCCTTGGCACGAGAGAGGCGCTGTCCCATCGTAGAAGGTTTCACCAGAAACGCCGACGCGATGCGTGCCGCATCCAGCCCCAACACTACCTGGAGCATCAGCGGCGTACGCGCCGCAGCATCGATCGCCGGATGCGCACAAATGAACAGGAGCTTGAGCCGCTCGTCGGGAAACAAGTTGTCCGAGTCCGCCAGCTCACGAGCCTCGTCGGTGATCGTGAGCAGGGTCGTGGCCGCGTCGGAATGCCTCCGAGCATGGCGCGCGGCGTCGATCAGTCGGTGGCGTGCCGCGACGAGCAGCCACGCCTCGGGTTTCTCAGGTACGCCGGTGGTGGGCCAACTTTCGATCGCAGCCTGAAAAGCATCGGCGAGCGCATCCTCCGCCGCGGCAACGTCGCGCGAGCGCGCCGATAAAAATGCCACCAGGCGCCCGTAGGACTCGCGCGCCGCCTGTTCGACCGCTCGGCGCGCGTCGATCGTTAATGTCCTAGGCGTATCGATCGTGGTGGCGTACCCACCGTTGCGCACCCTCATCTTCTTCCTGGCGCCCGAGCGGCGTGAGATCGAGGTAATTGTAGGTGTTGAGCAGCAGATCCAGGCCACGCTGGTACGTCGAGTAGGTGTGAAAGACGTGTTCGCCATCGCGCAGGAACACGCTCAGACCCGGCAGCTCCTTCGTTCCGGGCCAAAGTTTGCCCTGCTTGATCAGCGTGGCGGCGCTTTCGTAGTTGTACTCGACGCTTCCCTCCGCTTGGTCGAGCGTCACGTGAAAGTCGTAGTTGAAGTCGCTCCCAAACGAGGACAGCCACGCAAAGCTCCATCCCATGCGGGCTTTGAATGCTTCGATCTTGACTACGGGAGCGCGCGAAACCACGGCAAAGGACGTGTCTCGCGCCGCAAGATGCACGATGCCGCCGACAAAGTTGTCGATGAAGTGCGAGCAGTTCTTGCAACCTTCGTCCCATGCAGGATCGAACATGAAGTGATAGACAATGAGCTGGTGGCGCCGCTCGAAGAGGTCGCGCAAGCTCCTGCGGCCGTTCACGTCCTCGAACATGTACTCCTTTTCGATCCTTACCATCGGTAGCTTGCGCCGTTCGATCGCGAGCTCGTCGCGCCACTGTGTCAAGGCCTTCTCTTCGGCGAGCAGCTCCCTGCGAGCAGCGAGCCACTCGGCGCGCGATACTACTCTAGGCTGATCCATCCAAGTCTCCGTTTCTCCGTTCGTTTGCAAGCCCTCAGGTGGTCCAGATCGGCCGGACTTCAATCGCGCCGTGCGCAGCGCCAGGGCATCGCGCGGCCCACGAGAGGGCCGAGTCAAGGTCCGCCGCCTCGATCATGTAGTAGCCGCCGAGCTGTTCCTTGGTTTCTGCAAACGGCCCGTCGACGACGCTGGTTTTGCCGTCCGGGGCGCGCACCGTGGTCGCGGAAGCGGTTGGCTTGAGGCGATTTCCACCGATGTAGATGCCGGCCTTTTTCATCGCCTCGGTGTACGCCGTGTAGGCGGCCATCATCTTGGCGGCGACTTCCTTGGTCGCCGATAGCATCGTCTTTTCATTCCCATAAATCAGTAGCAGGTATTGCATGAAGGTCTCCTTGAAGGTTTAGGGCGGGCAAATTCTCCGCCTACGACAATGACGCTTGAGCGAGGCGCATTTCGACAGGACCGAAACCGGAATTTGGCCGGTCTTCCGGCCCGGTGCACCATACCAATCGACCGATCGCCGCCAGTTACATCTGCCGAAAGCGATGCGCGAAGGCCCGGCTTACGGCGAGAGTCTCCGGACGCGCCTTGAGACGGAGCTGCGTGCGCCCGGTCAGGTCGCGCATCGTCGACGCGACGGCGGCCAAGTTGACGATGGTTCCGCGGTGGATCTGCCAGAAGCGCTCGGGATCGAGCTGCTCGGCAAGCTCCTTGAGCGAGATGCGAATCAGCGCTTCACCCTCCATGGTGAAAACGCTGGTGTACTTGTCGTTCGCCTGGAAATAGCACACCTCCTCTACCGCGATGAGCCTGACCTGGTTCCCGACGGACGCCCTGATCCACGCCAGTCTGCCCGGTACGGCTCGACCATTGAGCGCGGGCAGCACTCGCGAAAGAGCGTCAAGCGCGTGTTTCAAGTCGTCGCCCTTCGGGGGTGTGCGCAGCCGATCGCGCAGGCGGCGAACGGTTTCAGAAAGGCGCTCGTCGGTAACCGGTTTCAGCAGATAGTCGACGGCCTCCTGCTCGAATGCCTGAATCGCATACTGGTCGTAGGCCGTAACAAACACCACGTGGACGCCCTCCCCTGCGCGACGCGCGATCTCGAGGCCGCTAAGCCCCGGCATCCGAATGTCGAGAAAGAGTACGTCCGGATCGTGTTCCTCGATCGATCTCAGCGCGTCGGGTCCGTTGCCGGCGACTTCTACGATTTCGAGCTCGGGCCAAGCCGCCGCCAGCCGCTCGCGCAGATACGCCGCAAGGTTTGGCTCGTCCTCGGCGATAAGGGCGCGCGGCCGGTCGTTGGCGGCGGTGCTCATCGTCTTGAGATCGGAAGAGTAATTGTGACAGTCGTTCCGGGGTCGCGGTCGCGGACGGTCAGCGCGGCGCCCGTTCCATATAGACTCGCCAGCCGCTCGCGCAGATTCGCGAGCCCGAGCCCGGTCGAGCCTTCTGGCCGGACGTCGCTCACGCCCAAGCCATCGTCGGCGACGGTGAGTAACAGTCGGTCCCCGTCTCGATTGGCGCTCACCACGACCTCGCCTCCACGCGTCGCCGGCTCGATGCCGTGTTTGATCGCGTTCTCGACCAGCGGTTGCAGGAGCATCGGCGGCAACGCCACGGTGCCAAGGTCGGCAGGGACTTCGGTGCGGTAAGCAAGTCTCGATCCCATGCGCAGGGCAATCAGGTCGAGATAAGCGCGCAAAAGGTCGATCTGTCCACCCAGCGTCGACGGGGCGCCGGACGCCGCGACGGCCGCGCGGCGCAGGTAGTCGATCAGCCTTTCCACCATTCGCTTGGCGAGCGGCGGGTCAGAGTCGATAAGGCTGATCACATTGGCGAGCGTGTTGTAGAGGAAGTGCGGTTCAACCTGAGCCTGCAGCAGCTTGAGTTCCGCCACCTTGGTGCTCCGCTCCGCGGCGGCGACGCGAGCGCGCTCGCTCTGAAACTCGGCCTCCGACTTGGCTTGCCGCTCGCGTGCGTAGAACACCGTCGCCAGGATGCCGGAGATCATCAGGCTCAGGAGGAGGATGGTGATTGCGCCCTGGGCCGAGAAGATCCATTGCCGCTCCGTATCCAACGAAAGCAGCGTGAAACCCAGCCAGTAGCCGCCAAACACGCCGGCGATCGAGACGACAGAATAGTAGATGGTCCGTTTGGCGAAAGACAGTCGATGCAGCGAATCGCCGAGCAGCCGGTGGCTCAGATTGAATCCGAGATGGATCAGGTAACCGATACAGTTGGCGAACAGGAAATTGATCCACAACACCCGCGCAAGTCGCGCCTCGGGCTCGAACAAGAGCGCCACGACCGTGAAGGCGCAGGCGAAGCTTGTGTTCCAGATGAGTGTGTACACAAGGTCGCGGCCAACCGACGGCTTGAAACGCCGAAAAAATGCAATTGCCTCCAGCGGGTGACCGGAGCGTTCGCACGACTCGGGTTTCGCTTCCGGGGCTGCGTCGATTGGGGTGGGCTTATACATGGTCGCTATCTAGGGCCCGTTAACGGGCCCTACCTTCGGTAAGCAATGGCGGGATTGTGACCACCGGCAGGGGCCATGGAAAGCGCCTCCTGGACGAAGCGTCGATTGCCGGCGGCGAGCGGCCCGCTGGCGGCGCGAATGGCATGGGCCGGACAGAAGAGGTCTGAATCCTTTTGCATTTCGGATATCGGCAGTAGCCTATAGACCCCGATCACGCAGGCGCGCGCTGCGTTTCATCATCATGGGAGGCTTCGCACCGGCCGGCGCCCTATTCTTGCGTCTGGTTGCCATTGCAGGCCCGATCCTGTTCGGCCTGGTCATTGCACTTTATGTCGGCCGGCCCTCCCCTTTCCTTCTGGCAGCCGGCATAGCTCTCGCGGTAATCATTTTGGCTTGCGATGCCTGGATCATCTCGCGTCGCCACTGGATCACCGGAGGTCTTGCGCTGACGACGCAGATCGCATTCTTGATCTTCGTTGGTAGCTATGCGGCGTCGCCGCTACCGGCGCCCCAAGCCTCTTCCGATCCTTTGCCCAAAGCCTCACCACCTGAAGGCATGGCGATTTATGCGATTCAAACTGGCGTAAATCATCGGACTGCTGCCTTCGCCTACCGCGGCGGCTCGCCTTGGGAGAAATGGGAATCGGTGATGACCGCTGTGCTCGTGCGGCATCCGCAAGGCGATGTACTGATCGATACGGGTGTCGGCAGAACGGTCGCGTCGCAGCTCAAGCAGTTGCCGCCCTTGTTTCGACTGGCAACCGACCTCGAGCCATCACAGCCAGCAGCCGACCAGCTCGATGCTGCACGGTACGACCGCAAACAGCTCCGTTACATCCTGCTAACCCATGCCCACTGGGATCACGTGAGCGGTGTGCCGGACTTTCCGGGTGTGCCCGTACTCGTGACCGCGGCGGAGCACCGCTTCATCAACGAAGGCGGCTGGGTCACCATCACCGCCCGAAGCATAGACAGCTCGTCGTTACGGGACTATGCCTTCGACGGTGGGCCCCACCTTGGCTTCGATCACTCTTACGATCTATATGGCGACGGCTCGATCGTGATGGTTTCTACGCCCGGGCATACCCCGGGCTCGGTCGTAGTGTTCGTCACCCTGCCAAGCGGCGCCCGCTACGCGTTCGTTGGCGACCTGGTGTGGCAACTCGAAGGACTTCTGGAGCGCGAAGAGCGAGCGTGGCTCGTGAGACGATCGGCTGATCAGGACCCGGTCGCGCTGCAACAGTCAATGCTTAGGATGAGTGCAATCGCGATGCGCTATCCGCAAATAACGATCGTGCCTGCGCATGATCCACGGGGATATGTTTCCATTCCCGAGCTGTCACATTCCTCGCTTCGGTAACAAAGAGGACGGCGTGTCGAGCAAGTCAAGCGTTTCTCCGGGAATGTCAGGGCTCATGCCTAACGTCGGCCCACTCGGCACCTGTGAGCGCTCGGAGCTGATCGGGACTGAGGGGAAACACTGAAAACGGCGTACCTGCCGCGGCCCAGATCGTCTGGAACCGACGTAGGTCCTCGTCAAGCAATAACGTAACTGGTTGAGAATGGCCGATTGGCGCAACACCGCCGATGGCGTAGCCTGTGGCCGTTCGCACGAAGTCCCCATCGGCGCGCAAGAGTGGTTCACCCACACTCTCGGCCACCTTGGCTTCGCTAATCCGATTGTCGCCGCTTGCGACCACAATGATTGCCCGGCCGCTCTTCTGACCGCGGAACACGATGGACTTGGCGATCTCTGCAACAGAGCAGCCTATTGCGGCGGCCGCGTCGGCACTTGTGCGGGTTGGCTGCTCAAACTCGACGACGCGCGTATCGATCCCCGCGTCGCGAAGGAGTTGCCAGGTGCGCATGGCATTTGGGTGCTTGGCTGGCTTCATGGGAAAAATCAGAGGTGCACAAATTGGAAGCAGTCCAGTAACCTCAAGGCGTGACGCGGGTCTCGGCACCGTAGGCTTCGAGATATCCACAATTTTGGTGGAAAAGTTGGCAACCGTGTTTCACGCAAGACGCCGCCAATGAATTTCTGCGGGGATTCGGTGCAGCAGTCTATCGGATCTGGGAAACTAATCGAGCGAGCTCAAGGGGTTGGCGCGCATACGGAGCCTTTCCGAATTGTGTTCAGCGATATCTGTTCGGCGGGGAAACGGAGCTTGACAAGGTTGACGCGTGAATGCTTTATCAACACGCCTCGCGCGGCGGCAAATCACCGCCATCAGGCTGTTATGCGGGCGTAGCTGATCAAATGATGAACCGGCGCATGTTCCTGCGGGTAACGGCCGCTGGCGTTCTGATGCCGTTCGCTGTTCATGCGCAGCAGGCGACCCGAATCTACACCCTCGGCTTCCTCGGCCAAGGCTCGATCTCTGATGCCCCCGTCACGGGGAATTATCTCCCGATTCTTCTCAAGAAGCTGCGCGAGCTTGGTTATGTCGAGGGTGTCAACCTGACCGTCCACTCGCGGTTCGCAGAAGGACACCCGGAAGACCTGGCCCCGCTCGCCATCGAGTTAGTTAAAGCGAACCCACAAGTGATCACTGTCCCCAGCGTCGGAATTGCGGATGTGGTCCTCCGCTACACGAGGTCGATTCCGATCGTTGCTCTCGCAGCCGGATCCCTCGAGCATCGTGATGAGATCAAGAGCCTGGCGAGACCCGGCGGCAACCTGACCGGCATGCAGCTCCATTCGCCGGACATCATCGGCAAGCGCTTGCAGCTCCTGCAAGAGGTTGTTCCCGGTTTGCGTCGGGTGGCGGTTCTGCGCGGTGTTCCGTTTGAAGGGGCAGGATTCAACCTGTACCGCGACGCCACCGACGCGGCGGCGGCCAAGCTACGCATCCGAACTCGCTATTTCCAGTTCGACCAGGAGCAGGACTTGCTTAATGTGTTCAAGCAAATGGCATCAGAACACGACCAGGCGCTGATTGTGTGGGGGAATCCCCACCTCAACGCCCACAGGAAAGAGATTTTCGACCTGACGATGCGGTACCACGTCCCGGCGATCTACGACGTTCCCGGCTATCGCGAAGAATTGTTCGTCTACGCGGCGAAAATTGATGACGTCCTGAGCGAAGCTGCGCTGTACGTAGACAAGATTCTCAAGGGCGCTAAACCGGGCGACCTTCCAATCGGTCAGCCGACCAAGTTCGAGCTCGTGATAAACCTAAAAACCGCGAAGGCGCTTGGTGTCACGATCCCGCAACCTCTTCTGCTGCGAGCGGACGAGGTTATTCAGTAACCAGCACGAAATCCTTGCCCCTGGAGTTTGAGGGATCCGGGACCGCCGCCCGCGTATCGAGCACGATAAGGGCATACGTAACGAGCGCTATCGCGGCGAAAATGGCGAACTTTTCGAGCAAAAGCGCAATCTCCCGCAACCGTCGGAAGCGCACGCGCCTTGAAGTCAACTTGGACATGTTCACACCTGCTCCTTTCTAGCGCCGATCGAAGTTGATGAATTGCCTATCGCCCGCGTCGGCTAGTCCGATGGAGACTTGTCGGCAATAGGGTCCGCGGACCGGGCTCTTTCAATTCCCGGTCCTTGGCAGGATTCGCTACGATCACTCGTCGAGCAACACCTCGAATCCTCCGTAGATCAGCCGTTTGCCATCGAACGGCATCGGGTTCCGGTCGGGCTGCAGCCGCGGATCGGCCATCGCCTTCTTCATCCCCGCGTCGCGCACTTGCCGCGAAGGCCATG
>DATFSE010000034.1:0-6651 GCA_035262745.1 Casimicrobiaceae bacterium
TGTGGCGGCAAACGGCAAGAAACGCCAGCGTCTCTACGCGATCCGCAAGTCGGCCATTCATGGTCGCGGGGTCTTCGCGACTGCTAAGATCAACCGAGGAACGACGATCCTGGAATACAAGGGTCGGCGTTCGTCATGGGAGGAAGCGCTCAAGCGTGCTGACAGCGATCCGAACGACCCTTCGCACACGCTCCTGTTCGAAGATCGTCGATCCGCTTTCGCGAGTCAGTTGTCAAGAGGTCTTTAGACCTGGGCTGTTGAGAGCAAGCAGGGCTACCGGGTCAACGGCAACCATCCTTGCAATTGGTGCGAGCGCAGGTGGCTCTCGCTCTAACGTCTCAGCAAGCCGCCCTCGCTGCTCTGCCAACGGTTCCACGCATGTTCGCGCCGCTCCAGCTCGAAGCGATCGATCGAATCTAATAGGAGCCGCTCGTCTTCCATCTGACGGCGTCTTGCAACGAGCTCGCGCAAGCGTGGGCGCATGGTGGCCGATGGAGAAGCGGCTGCGCGAATAACTACCGGTGTCGTCAGCGACATGGGTTTCTCAATCTACAAGTCCTTTGATGCATGCAGACTAAAGCGTACACTGGTATTAGAAAAGAACCACATTTAGGCAATCTTATGGATCCAGTGCTCCCACTCCAGATAACTCTTCCGCGCGAAGGATCGCGCACGCTGTTGCGTGCCCTTCACCAGCAGTTGAGATCGGCCATTCTCGATCGACGATTGCAGCCAGGCCTCCGCCTGCCGGCGACGCGCACGCTCGCCGACGCGTACGGCGTGTCGCGCAATACGGCGGTCGCTGCGTACGACCTTCTGCTGAGCGAGGGCTATCTGGTCACGCGCCCGCGGTCGGGAGCCTACGTTGCGGATGTGCTTCCGCAGTCGCGGCATGCCAAGGCACCGACGGGCCCTTCGCCATCCGAGCGACGGCTCAACGCGTTCTGGCGCGATCCACCGATCATGATGCCTGGAGTCGTGAGCAAGAAAGCGCGTTTCGATTTCAGACTCGGTATCGCCGAAAAGCGGCTCTTTCCCTTCGACATCTGGCGTCGACTGTCCGGGCGTTCCCTGCGGGCGTTTGCGGACGAACCGGCTGCTTACTCGAGTCCCAGGGGAAGGGCGGAACTGCGTGACGCTATCGCGAAACACATTTCGTTCGCCCGAGCGGTGGCTTGCGGAGCGGACGACGTCTTCGTTGTGGGGGGGTCCCAGCAGGCGTTCGATCTACTGGCCCGGATACTTGTAACGCCAAGCCGCACGGTCGTCGCGATCGAGAATCCCGGCTATCTGGCGATCCGCGCCGCATTCACTGTCGCCGGCGCGAGAATTGCCGCCGTGCCGGTCGACAACGAGGGGATGATTGTCGATGCACTTCCAGCCGACGCGAATGTGATCTGCGTGGCGCCGTCGCACCAGTTTCCGATGGGGAGCGCGATGTCGATGCGCCGACGAGCTGCGCTGCTCCGATTCGCGACAGCTCGAAAGGCGGTGATCATCGAGGATGACTACGACGCAGAATTCCGCTTTGGCGGCCGGCCGCTCGATGCGCTGCAGACACTCGATCGCCACGAATCGGTGTTCTACGTGGGCACGTTCTCCAAGAGTCTGTTTCCAGGCATTCGTCTCGGCTTTGTCGTCGCGCCACCCTGGGCGCGGCGCGCACTCGTTGCCGCCAAGCACCTCTCCGACGTGCACTGCTCGGTGCTGGACCAGGATACGCTGGCGGCGTTCATCGCCGAAGGGCACATGGTGCGTCACGTACGCAAGATGCGGGCGACTTACGCCAGGCGGCTCGAGCTCCTGCTGACTCACTTGCACAAGGACTTCGGGCGCTGGCTCGAACCGATTCCTTCCGTTGCCGGCTTGCACGTGGCGGCATTCACAAAGACATCAGTGGACTCCGACCGGATCGTTCAAAGGGCCAGAGAGCGCGAAGTTGGAGTCTATTCGCTTCGCCCGTACTATTTCGAGGGCCCGTCGCGGTCGGGGCTGGTGTTCGGTTACGGCGCGATCGACGAACGTGAAATCGTTGAAGGTTTGTCTCGGCTGCGCCGGGTATGGCCGAAGTGACGAAAGCCGCCGCCGACCGGTTCAGCCTCGCCGGGGTCGGCGGACAGCTCTCACCTTGCCGCTGTTTCCGCCTCCGCAGAAGAATCGATCGCCGCCATCGGACTCGAGCCCCGACACATGCACTCCAGGCGGCATCTCGAGCCTCTCCAGGACCTCTCCTGTTCGAGGATCGACTCGCCTCAATTCGCTTTGGTCACCTTCCCAGGTGCCGTGCCAGAGCTCGCCGTCGGTCCAGGTGACCCCGGTGACGAAGCGGTTGGACTCGACGGTGCGAAGTATCGCCCCGGTTTGGGGATCGATTTGATGGATCTTCCGGTCCCGATATTGCCCCACCCAGAGCGTCCCTTCCGCCCACGCGAGCCCCGAGTCACCGCCACCGCTGGGCGCCGGAATCGTGGCGAGCACACGGCCGGTCTTCGGATCGATCTTCTGGATTCGATTCTCGGCGATCTGAAACAGATGCTTGCCGTCGAAAGCCGTTCCTGCATGCGCCGCGACATCGATCGAGTCCACCGTCTTCCCGCTCGCCGGATCGAAGGCGATCAGCTTGTCTCCGCCAGCAAACCAGACCTGCCGGCCGTCATACGTGACCCCATGCACGTGGTCGACACCCGGAAAGGGTCCGTACTCACGGACGATTTCGGCTGCTGGTCGCTTCATGCTTCCATTCTAGTCACTCGGGAGCGGCTCGGGGAGTAACAAGGTCGTCGTGAATCCTGGCACGGGCGGAGTCATCCATCGCCGGGCTCTTCCGCGGCCGAACGACTGTACTTTGCCTGCTACAGCAAGCGAGTCGAGTGCGCGCTGCACGTTGCGCTGGCTTACTCCTAGCGCAAGCGCCAACGCGGAGCTCGACCACGACTCACCGTCGGCGAGGAAGGCAAGCACCGCCGCATACCGCTCTTCGACGGGCCGTGCCAGCACGACCACCTCGTTTGCGCGGCGCGGCGCTAACGTAAACCCTCGCTTCGTTGCGGTCACGCTGACCAACTTCCGAAGCGCCATGCGAAGCCGCCCGACTTCGACTCGCAGGCGCGCGCGATACGATTCATCCGCGCGCCTGGCCCGGAACGCACGAGCAACGAGCGTGTCTCTCGGCACGTCTCCGGGCCACGCTTCGCCAAGCGCGCGTGCGAGCGCGAACAACACTGGACGCCTTGCGAGCGAAACCACCGTGTCTGCGTCACCCACGACGTAACGGCATGCGTCAACGACGAGTGCCCTCGACGCAAGCAACGCTTCAACGTCCTCGAGCAGGAGGAGCCGCTCCTCGCTACGCCTAATCAGGCGCGCCGCGGGTTTGTTGAGGACGAGCACTGCGCTTTCCACCTCCGCCGTGAGCGCGGGAATGCTTGCTTCGCGCGCGGCGCGTCTAGCACTGGCGAGCGCAGTGCGCGCCGTCTTCGTGCGCAGACGCCGCATCGCGATCCCCGCGACGACCAGCTCGTGCGCGGTCCTCAATGCCGGCGGAAAGGGCGCGGGGTCGAGCTCGGCGAGCCTGTGCTCAGCCTCGTCGAGGCGCCCGATCAGGAGAAGGCGTCGAACCTCGAGGTACCGCGCATGCGCGGCGTTCATTCGGTCGCCGTGATGTTCGAGCGTCGCCCGCGCTGCGTCGAGCGCTTTCGCAGGCCAGGTGAGGTCGCGCGAGGCCAGAGCGATCTCGGCCTCGGCGACGACGCACCTGGCACGGGCCACGGCCTCTCTCGGACCGAAGGCGCGCGCCGCGCTTCGCACGAGTGCCTTTGCGCGAACGAGATCACCGAGCTGCGCCATCGCGACACCACGGAGCGCGAGCGCAGGTGCGTCGCTGCGCAGGGCGACGCGGTTCAAGGCGCCGAGGGGATCACCCGCCGCGAGCGCGCGCGCCGCGGCCGTGATCAGCGAGTCCATCTTGGTACGCGTCCATAACGTTGACAGGCCCTAATCCCGCCACACTTGTCACTCCCACCTTTCGAGGTCCGGCGCTAAATTTATCGCACGACCACCAACCATGGAGCAAAAGCGATGACCAAACACTTGACCGGGACGCGTGAAGACTGGCTGGCAGCACGGCTGGAGCTGCTCAAGGCGGAGAAGGAGCACACACGGCGCAGCGACGAGCTAGCGCAGCGGCGACAGGCGCTTCCGTGGGTTCGGATCGACAAGAAGTATCGATTCGAGACCGACGAGGGGAGCGCCTCGCTGGCGGATCTCTTCCGAGGGCGCTCGCAGCTCCTCGTTTACCACTTCATGTTTGGGCCCGACTACGCGGTTGGCGGATGCGCGACATGCTCGACCATCGCCGACGGGTTCAACGGCTTCGCCGCCCATCTCATGCACCACGACGTCATGCTCATGGCGATATCACGGGCCCAACTCGCTAGGATCCAGGCCTACAAGCGGCGGATGGGCTGGACGTTTCCATGGGTGTCCTCGTTCGGAACCGACTTCAACGCCGACTTCAGCGTCTCGTTCACCGAGCAGCAACAGCGCACGGGAGGCATCGAATACAACTACCGCCGCGAGCCGCCGGCCAAGGCCGAGCGTGCGCTCGAGGGGCGCGAGACGGGACAGTGGCGCGGCGGTTCAGAGAGCGGCGCCGAAGAGGGGCCCGTCGCCCAGAATGCGGCGATGGTCGGAACCGACGCGGCAACGTACGTGCGCGAGCGACCGGGCATGAGCGCGTTCGTGCTCGAGGACGGCGTCGTCTACCACACCTACTCCACCTATGCGCGCGGACTGGACGGCCTCTGGGGCATGTACCAGTGGCTCGACCGGGCGCCGCTCGGACGCAACGAGACGGGCATGTGGTGGCGCCGCCACGACGAGTACGACAACCGATGAACTGCATCGTAGGCGTCCTCGGTGCAGCCAGCGGACGGGAGATCTCACGACGCATGGTTTCCGCGAGAGGTACCCAATTGGCTTTCTTCGGCGTCGCGGCGCTGCTCTTCGCCGCCAGCGCCGCAGTAACGATCGTCTGGTGCGCATCCATGTCGGCCATGGGCGAGATGCCGATGGCCGGCGGCTGGACGATGTCGATGGCGTGGATGCGGATGCCGGGCCAGACGTGGCCCGCCGCCGCGGCGTCGTTCCTCGGCATGTGGATCGTGATGATGGTAGCGATGATGCTGCCGTCGTTGATGCCCATGCTGTGGCGCTACCGTCAGGCCGTCGCCAGGATAGGCGAGAATCGGATCGGTCGACTCACCGCGCTGATGGGCATGGGTTACTTCTCGGTCTGGACCGCTTTCGGGATGTTGATCTTTCCGCTGGGCGTCGCGCTCGCGGCGATCGAGATGCAGCAGGAGGCGCTCGCTCGCGCCGTGCCGATCGCCGTCGGTGGGGTCGTCCTCATCGCCGGCGCGCTGCAGTTCACCGCATGGAAGGCACATCACCTCGCCTGCTGTCGGGAGTCGCTCGCGCACGGCTGCGTGTTGCCGGCGGTCGAAGGCACTGCCTGGCGACACGGCGTGCGCCTCGGGCTGCACTGCGGCTCCTGCTGTGCAGGACTGACGGCGATCCTGCTCGTCATCGGGGTCATGGACCTGCGCGGGATGGCTGGCGTGGCGGCAGCGATCACCGTCGAGCGTCTCGCCCCGGCTGGTGAGCGCATCACCCGAGCCATCGGGGCCGTCATAGTCGGGATAGGGTTGTTCCTGATCGTGCGAGCAGCCGGAGTCGGATGACGCGCGCCAGGAGCGCTCGATCTGGATCCATAAGATTGCCTATTTGTGGTTCTTTTCTCATACCAGCATGCAGGGTAACCTGCATCCATCGACCGCATCGCGCGAGAGTCGACGGCAGCGCTGGCGACAGGAAGACTGCGTCCGCCAACACCCCCGAACAAGCTCGCTGACGCGGTTAATCGCCCGTTTGCGAAATTCAGAACGTTTAAGGCCGGCGCCAAAGACCTGGATCACGCTTCAGGGCGACGATGCGCCATCGTGGCCGTCGGCCCGATGCCATCAAGTGCCAAGGAGTCGCCATGCACAGCCCCATCAGCAGGACCGTTCGCGTGGTAGCGCTGATCGCGCCGCCACCAGCATCACTGCGCTCACGTTCTACGTGCACGCGGTTGCCCGCGAGAACCTGCGCCAACCCCAAGCCGCGGCGCTGGCGTGTGCATGGCTCCTCCAAGCAATTCCTGCGGTCGAAACGAGCCTAACGACTGACCACGCCGGGCGCAGGGTTGTCGACGAGCGGTGGTGCGGTGTCTCGACTTGTCCGCCGGGGCGCAAAAATCTGATGTGGCGATGTCGATTTGCCGCACGGTTGTTCGACTAGAGGGAGGCGGACCTCGATGTCGAGACCGCTTCTTCGACTCTTTCAAGGAGAAATCGCGATGCGATTCATGATGATGGTTAAGGCCGATAGAAACTATGAAGCCGGCCTGCCCCCAAACCCGGAACTGCTGCAGGCGCTCGGAAAGCTAACTGACGACATGGTTAAAGCGGGGGTGCTCGTGCAGACGGGAGGGCTTCTACCCAGCTCCAACGGCGCTCGCGTCCGCGTATCGCGCGGAACGTTGAGCGTGACCGATGGACCCTTTCCCGAGACGAAGGAGCTGATCGGCGGGTACGCAATCGTAGAGGCAAC
>DATFSE010000035.1:0-37500 GCA_035262745.1 Casimicrobiaceae bacterium
AAGCAACTGTCGTGCACGATGGACCGCCAGGACAGCCTGCGCCTCTTCGCCCTTGATTGGAACGAAACGCATGTTGGGACGCCCGACTGCCTCACAGATCGCTTCCGCGTCGTTCGCATCATTCTTGCCGCTCTTGCGGTACGCCGCCACAAACTGACCGGCCATCAATCGAGCGTCGTGTCCTAATCGCTGCAGCTCCCGAGCCCAGTAATGCGAACCGGCACA
Source organism: Casimicrobiaceae bacterium (assembly GCA_035262745.1). GTDB lineage: Bacteria > Pseudomonadota > Gammaproteobacteria > Burkholderiales > Casimicrobiaceae > PALSA-1003. The sequence continues at coordinate 226 of DATFSE010000035.1, forward strand.
GGCTTCGATCCCGACCAGACAGCCGGGCACATTGGCAAAGAACCTCAGCACCTCCCCGCGGGACAGCTGCTTACGCATCACAACCGTGCCGTGCGCATTCACCCCGTGTACCTGGAATGTGCTCTTGGCAATATCCAAACCAATCCGAGCAACTGACTTCATGACTCCTCCTCGATGATGAGGCGGTCCGCACCGCCTTCACACATCAGCTTCCCGCAGCGCGGGAGGGAGAGTCCATATCATTAGTAGAACCCCATTGATTCTACCTAAAGGCACTGATGCGGGACCTACGCCCTTTGAGCTGAAGCCGCTTCCCCATGACCGACGCCCGACGTCGTGTGGCATGGCCAATTGCTGTTGCATCTTTCGACACCCGGTGCGTGACCGCCTGCAACCGTATTGTGGCTTGTTTTCCAGCGCTTCGCGTCTACATCCCTTCGTTGAGCAAGCCTGCCCGGAGCGCGATCAAAGTCAGTTCCGCCGCATTGTGCGCGCTTAGCTTCTGCTTGACGTTGTAGAGGTGAGTGCCGATCGTGCGCGGGCTTAAGGAAAGTAGCTCTGCGATTTGCGCCACGCTCTTGCCCGCGGCGAGGTGCAAAAAGACTTCAAATTCGCGCTCCGAGAGCGTATCCAACGGCCCACGGGTGCCCTTCACGCCTTGCACTGCGAGCCGCTGTGCAATCTCCGACTCGATGTAGCTGGCGCCTCGGGCGACGGCTTTGACGGCCTGCAAAAGCTCGGCAGGAGCGCCCCGCTTCGACAGATAGCCGAGGGCGCCGGCTTGTATCGCGCGCCGCGTGTAGCTCGTATCTTCGTGCGCAGACAGCACCAGGATGCGCGCCTCCGGAGCGCGAGCTAGTATTCGGTTGATCGCTTCGAGTCCCCCTTTGCCGGGCATCGCGATGTCGATCACCAGCACATCCGGGTTGAGCTTGAAATAAAGACTCCAAGCTTCCTCTCCGGTTGCAGCCTCGCCTACCACGCGATACTCGCCCGCCGTCTCCAGCAGAAGCCGGAATCCCATCCGGACGATGGCATGATCGTCGGCCAGCAGGACGGTCGTGGAAGCGTCGTCGCGTTGCGTTGTTTCGTTCATCGGTACCGTTCCGCGCGACATTGTCAGGCTTCGACAACAGCCGCCAGTGGAACCCGGACTTGCACCGAAAGCCCTCCCGTGGCGACCCTGGCGAAAGCGACGCTGCCGCCCAGCGATTCGATCCGTTCGCGCATCCCACGTATTCCGAACCGCCCAGCTTTGCCTAGGTCCAGATCGGAGGCTCCCTTGCCATCATCCTCGACAGTAAGCAAGAGCTCACCTGGACCAGCCGCCAGGCTGACGGTACAACGCTTCGCCTGCGCATGCTTGACGACGTTAGTGAGGCCTTCTTGAACGACTCGGTAGAGTGCGATCGCCAGTTCGCTCGACACGGCGTCAAGGTTACCGCTGGCGATCAGATCGAAGGTTAGCCCTTGATGATGCGCTCGATAGTCATCGATAAGATCGCGCAGCGCGGCCGCAAGCCCAAGCTCGTCGAGCGCGAGCGGGCGCAGTCGTGGCACCAGCTCACGCATGCCTTCCTGAAGGCGGACGGCGAGTTCTTCGATCATCCTGATGCGTCTACTCGCTTCGTCGGTAGATGTGCCGGGTCCGATCGAAGCCGTGATGGAACGGATTGCCGTGACGGTCTGACCGAGCTCGTCGTGCAGCTCGCGTGCGAGCAGGCGACGCTCTTCCTCCATGCGCGCCTGGATCTCTCGGGCAAGTGCGCGCCCCCTCTGCACCTGGGCTCGCGCGCGCTCAGCCTGCTCCCGGATGCGCATGGTCTCTTCCACCGCGGCTGCCATGCGATTGAAGCTCTCCCCGATTTGCCTTGCTTCCCGTCCGCTCAACATAGGTAGTCGCGTGTCCAGCTCGCCGTGCTCGACGCGCGAGAGCGCTTTGGCAATGCGCTCCAGAGGGGCGACCGCGCGCCCGGTGAACCAGAAAACCGCCGCGTTGGCCACGATCAGAAACACGGCGCTGATCAGCGCGAACCGATAGAGGTTATCCCAGGCGTCCAGAATCGCTCGCGAAGCATTCGGCGTCACTCGCAGCGTCGCGCCTTGCAGCGGGATGGCAAGGGGGGCAACGTCACCGAACATCAGCTTTGAGAACCATTGGGGTGCGTTGCGTCCTGCCTTGTAGGTTGCCGCCGGCGATCGGTAAAGCAAAGTACCGTCAGGCGCGATCAGTTCGATCTCGTTGGCACGGACGCGCCCGAGCTGCACGAGGAACGCTCGGAGCCATGCCGGGTCGGCACCCTGGTCAATCCTGGTGATCCGATCGAGGAGTTGGTGGGTGATGCGACTCGAAGCCTCCATTTCCTCGGCCACCGAGCGGCTGGAGTCATCGATTTCGACCGCGACGAGCGTGCCGATGAAGAGCAGCATCAGCACGGTGATCGCGATATTGATCTGCACTCGCAGGCTCATGCCATTGCTTCCTCCAGGCCCCTCGATTGACCGGGGGGATCGCGACTCCGGGTAGCATCGAAATTCATGATTTTCATGAGCGCCGGCGCGCGAATTGCCTGGTCGCCGACATCGCCTACTGCTCGGATAATAGGGTGGCTCCGAAGGGCGGATAGTACGATATGCCGGACGGGGTGCAGTGCACAACTCCAGGAGGTTGCAATGCAATGGTCCAAGCCGTCCTTCCAGGACATCCGCTTTGGCTTTGAAATCACAATGTACGTGGCCACGCGGTAGGCAATAGACGCGGCGCCTGGTCGCATTCACGGGCAAGGCGCCGCTTTTGTGCGCGTCAAGGTTCTCGGCTCTGCGGCGGGTGGGGGTTTCCCACAGTGGAATTGCAACTGCCGCAACTGCGCTGGAGTTCGTTCGGGCCACGTACGGGCCCGACCCCGTAGCCAGTCTTCCATTGCGGTGAGCAGCGACGGGGCGCACTGGGCGCTCTGCAACGCATCGCCCGACATCCTGACGCAGATTCGCGCTACACCGGAACTCCAACCGCGACAAACCCTGCGCGGAACGGGGATCGCTGCCGTCGTGTTGACCGATGGGCAGATCGACCACGTGACCGGCTTATTGCTGTTGCGCGAGGGTGCGCGGCTGCCGCTCTACGCCACCGAGCTCGTGCAGGACGATCTCATCCACGGCTTCCCTGTGCTAGGCCTGCTCGAGCATTTCTGTGGAACCGATTGGCATCCGGTCTCGATTGACGGGGTTCCGTTCTCGGTCGATGGCCTTGGCGGCGTCGAGTTCAAGGCACTGCCGCTGACAAGCAAGCCCGCGCCCTTCTCACCACGACGCGATACTCCGCAACCCGGCGACAACATCGGATTGGTGATCCGCGACTTGCATTCACGGCGCAGCCTCTTCTACGCTCCCGGCTTGGCTCAAATCGACGATCGGATACGCTTGGCGATGTCCGGGGTCGATTGCCTGCTGGTCGACGGGACTTTCTGGACCGATGACGAAATGATCCGACTTGGAGTAGGGACAAAGCGTGCCAGCGACATTGGTCATCTGCCGCAAGCCGGCGTGGGTGGCATGATCGAGCGCTTGCGCGAGTTCGCCAATACGCGTCGAATCCTGATCCATATCAACAACACCAACCCGATTCTCGACGAGGACTCCGAGGAGCGTCACACGCTTGAGCGCGAGGGAATCGAAGTCGCATTCGACGGAATGGAAATCGCATTATGAATCGTGGGCCAGCAGCGCGAGAGTGCGGGACAGCGATGAACGCCTCCGCCGACGACGCAAGCACGCAACGCGCTATGAGTGAACCGTTGAGCCGCGCAGAGTTCGAGACACTTCTGCGGGGGCAGGGTGCCCGTTATCACATCTACCATCCCTTCAACATACGGATGGCCAATGGAGCGTTGACGCCGCCGCAGATCCGGGGGTGGGTCCTCAATCGCTTCTATTACCAAGTCAGCATTCCGATCAAGGATGCCGCGATGCTGTCAAACTGTCCTGACCGCAACGTACGCCGCGCATGGATCCAGCGCATCCTCGATCATGACGGCCACGGCGACGACGCCGGCGGAATCGAGGCTTGGATCCAGCTCGGCGAAGCGGTCGGCATTGATCGCGCTGAAATTGCGTCGCTAAAGCACGTCGTTCCGGGCGTGCGCTTCGCGGTGGATGCCTACGTAAACTTCGCCCGCACCCGACCCTGGCAGGAAACGGTCTGCGCCTCACTTACCGAGCTGTTTGCACCGAAGATCCACGAGCAGCGCCTGGCGAACTGGCCGCAGCACTACCCGTGGATCGATCCCAAGGGTTTCGCCTACTTTCGCAACCGGCTCTCCGAGGCGCGCCGCGACGTCGCGCACGGGCTCGCCCTCACGCTCGATTACTTCAACACAAGAGCACTTCAGGAACGGGCGCTCGAGATCCTGCGCTTCAAGCTCGACGTGCTGTGGAACATGCTCGATGCGATCCAGCTCGCCTACCCCGATGACACGTCGAGCTCGGAGGCCGCGCGTGGCTGAGATTACGCCACAGATGCAGCCTGCATTGCGTTCCTTGTACCGGCTGCAATGGGAAGACGCTCAGCAGGCGTGGGTCCTGCTCTATCCCGAAGGCATGGTGCGCTTGAACGGCCCGGCAGCCGAGATCCTGAAGCGCTGCGATGGCAGAACGCAACTTTCTACCCTGGTCGACGATCTCGAAAGGGCGTTCGGAGCGACGGACCTGCACAACGACGTGCATGAGTTTCTGACCGAGGCTGTAAGCCGTGGCTGGATCGAATTCGCCGAGTGAAAGATCGCGGCCGGGCCCGCCGCTGTGGTTGCTCGCGGAGCTGACCTACCGCTGTCCATTGCATTGCGCCTATTGCTCCAACCCTCTCGATTTCGCCAAGGTGGAGGAGGAGCTCACCACGGAGGAATGGAAACGAGTCTTCCGCGAAGCCAGGATGCTTGGCGCGGTCCAGCTGGGATTTTCGGGCGGCGAACCGATGATGCGCGACGACCTCGCCGCACTCGTCGCGGAAGCGCATGGCCTGGGCTTCTACTGCAATCTGATTACTTCCGGGGTCGGTCTGAACGAAGTGCGCATCAAGGAGCTCAAGGACGCCGGGCTCGATCACATCCAGGTGTCGTTCCAGGACTCGACCAAGGAAGTGAACGATTTCCTGTCGAGCACCCGCACTTTCGAGCTCAAGCTCAAGGTAGCGCGCCTGGTGAAAAGCCATGGCTATCCGATGGTGCTCAATGTGGTGCTCTCTCGGCTCAACATCGACCACATCGACAAGATCATCGACATGGCTGTCGCGCTCGATGCGGACTTTCTAGAGCTCGCCAACACGCAATACTACGGCTGGGCTTATCTCAACCGCGACCACCTCCTGCCGAGCCGAGCGCAGATCGAACACGCCGAGCGCGTCACCAACGCTTATCGTGCCAAGCTCGGAGGACGGCTCAAGATGTTCTTCGTCGTGCCCGACTACTACTCCGATCGCCCCAAGGCGTGCATGAACGGCTGGGGGTCAGTGTTCCTGAACATCGCCCCCGACGGTCTCGCCCTGCCCTGTCAGGCGGCGCGGATGTTGCCGGGCCTGCAATTTCCAAATGTTCGCGAGAAGACCATTGACGAGATCTGGCACGACTCACCGGCTTTCAACGCTTATCGCGGCGAAGACTGGATGCGCGAGCCCTGCCGTTCCTGTCCCGAGCGCACGAAGGATTTCGGTGGCTGTCGCTGCCAGGCGTACATGCTCACCGGGAATGCGGCGAACGCCGACCCGGTGTGTGAGCTCTCACCTCACCATCGCCGTGTCAGCGAGGCGGTCGAGCGCGCGCAAACTGTCCAACGTGCCGTAACCCAACCCCTGGTCTTTCGCGAGCGCGCAGCTTCGGTGAATTTTGTCAGGGCCGAGTAGCGCGAGCTAACCCGCTTCCCTAAAGGTACCGAGCGTGGAAGCGCAGGTGCTCTTCGATGAAGCTCGCAATGAAGAAATAGCTGTGATCGTAGCCTTCCTGCATCCGCAGTTGGAGCGGGATGTTGCAGCGGGCACACGCGTCGCGAAGCAAGTCCGGCTTGAGCTGAGTCTCGAGGAACTGATCTTTGGTGCCCTGATCGACGAGCAACATCGGGCCCGCCCAGCCGCGATCTTGCAGCAGCGCGGTCGTATCGTATTCGCGCCAGCCCTGCCGATCGCCTCCCAGATACCCAGCGAGCGCCTTTTCCCCCCAAGGGCAACGCATAGGCGAACTGATCGGTGCAAACGCTGAAACGGACTTGTACGCCGCTGGATTCTTGATCGCGATGGTGAGCGCGCCGTGTCCTCCCATCGAATGCCCGAAAATCCCGGCACGCGAGCCATCGACCGCGAAGGCTGCGCCGACAACGCCGGGCAGCTCCTTGGCAACGTAGGAGTACATCCGGTAACCACGCGACCACGGCGCCTCGGTCGCGTCGACGTAGAATCCGGCGCCGAGACCGAAGTCATAGCTGTCGGACTCTCCAGCGATGTTCAAGCCGCGCGGGCTCGTGTCCGGCACGATGAGCGCAATGCCCAGCTCAGCAGCAACGCGCTGCGCGCCTGCCTTGACCACAAAATTCTCTTCGGTACAGGTGAGGCCGGAGAGCCAGTAGAGCAGCGGCACCCGTGACTCGGGTGCCTGGGGTGGCAGGAACACTCCAAAGCGCATTCGACATCCGGTTTCGGCCGATTCGTGCGCGTAGACGCCCTGGACGCCGCCGAAGCATCGATTCTGGGAAATCGTGGTGATACTCATACCGTGAGTCGCCAGTCAGGACAGCATGAAAGACAGTCGGCGCCCTGCGGCGCCGATTGTCTTATGCGAAACGGTCTGCGTCACTCCGTCAGAGCCGTGACGCTCTGCCTAGGCCTATGCGTGGTAGAGCGTCCCTTTCGCCTTGGCCGCCTGCGTGGCAAGGAAATCCATGAGTGGCGGCGACAGGCAATCATAAGGCTCGAGGCCGAGCTCTTTCAGGCGTGAACGAACGGCCGTCATCTTCTCGGGATCGGCGCCCGATTCGATGATCGAAGAGACAAATGCAGCGAACTCGGGTGGCGCCCAACCGGAGTCCGGCGACAGTTCGGTGTGGAAGAAATCGAATCCATACAGCGGATGCGCCTTGTTCTCGATGCGGCCATACATATGCACGCCGCAGCCAGTGCACGCGTAGCGCTGGATCGCCGCATTCGGGTCGACGATCTTCAGCTTGTCGGCGTTCGCAGTAACGCGGAGGTTCTCGCGCGGCGTGACCGCAATTTGCGAGAACAGCGCTGACGCGGGCTTCCAGCACTTGGTGCACCCGCACACGTGGTTGTGCGCGGCCTGGCCTTTAATCGACACCGTAACCTTCTTGTCGGAACACTTGCAAGAGAGCGTCCCGCCTTCGAAGTTTGCCGCTCCTGGCTTGAGACCCCGATCGACGGCCGGATGAATGGAAACTGCCATGGTCGTACCTCCTTTAGCGAGTAACAGCTTTCACGCGTTCACTGCCTGGCTCACGGTCACAAAACACCTGCGTCGTAGCACGGCAGCGTCGAACAGAACCGCGCGTGTCTCAATACGTCACAACCGCGCGAATCGATTTCCCCTGGTGCATCAGGTCGAAGCCCTCGTTGATCCGGTCCAGCGGAAGGACGTGAGTGATCAGATCGTCGATGTTGATCTTGCCCGACATGTACCAATCCACGATCTTCGGCACATCGGTACGTCCCCGTGCACCCCCGAATGCGGTTCCCTTCCACACGCGTCCGGTCACGAGCTGGAATGGACGCGTCTTGATCTCCTGACCCGAGCCCGCGACTCCGATGATCACCGAGACTCCCCAGCCGCGATGGCAGCATTCTAGGGCCTGGCGCATGACATCCACATTGCCGATGCACTCGAAGCTGTAATCGGCGCCGCCACCCGTCAGCTCGACTAGGTACGGAACCAGATCGCCCTTCACCTCCTTCGGATTGACGAAGTGAGTGACGCCGAATTTCCGGCCAAGCGCTTCGCGCGCCGGATTCAAGTCGACGCCGATGATCATGCCGGCACCCGCAATACGGGCCCCTTGAACCACGTTGAGGCCGATGCCGCCGAGTCCGAATACGACCACGTTGGCGCCCGGTTCGACTTTAGCTGTGTTGATGACCGCGCCAATACCCGTAGTGACGCCGCACCCGATATAGCAGACCTTCTCGAAAGGTGCGTCCTCGCGGATCTTCGCTATCGCAATCTCTGGCAGCACCGTGAAGTTGGCGAATGTCGAGCACCCCATGTAGTGATACAGAGGCTTGCCCTTGAGCGAAAAGCGGCTCGTTCCATCGGGCATGACCCCCTTACCCTGAGTGGCCCGGATGGCAGTGCACAGATTGGTCTTTCGAGACAGGCATGATTTGCACTGCCGGCATTCGGGCGTGTACAGGGGAATGACGTGGTCCCCTTTCTTCACCGTCGTCACGCCGGCGCCAACGTCGACGACGATACCGGCGCCTTCATGTCCGAGAATCGACGGAAACAGGCCCTCCGGATCCGCCCCGGAGCGCGTGAACTCGTCGGTATGGCAGATTCCGGTCGCTTTGATCTCGACCAGCACCTCCCCAGCCTTGGGGCCTTCGAGTTGCACCGTCTCCACTACCAACGGTGCGCCTGAGCTATAAGCTACGGCAGCACGAACATCCACGACTTATCCTCCTTTTCCTAAGCAGTGGCAGGGCCACCGCGATACAGCGAGCGCACCGGCTGCCCACAACGCTTGATTGAAAATGCTCTTCCTCATACACGCCGTATCTCGCTTAGTCTCTCATGAAACAGCGCTTCTTGGCGTCCGCCTGCAGTTCGCGGAACGACGCACTGAGCTTCCGTCCATCCTTCATGTCGCGCAGAACGCCACCGCGCTCGCCCGCGATCGTCGTCGCATTGGCGACCGTCGACAGCTCCACCCATGTCGCATAGTCGACCTTCCCGGCAATTTCATCGATAGCACACGAGCACTTATACATGGATTCTTCCGCAGGCGCCTTGCTCGAGCGCATGCAGTCGAGAACGAACTCCACACGCGCTCGCGTCGGAAAGTCGTTCGCGTGCACCACGACACCATCCGACTGCGCCAAGATCGGCCGACTCGGCGTTTGCGCGTTCGCAGTGGAGCAAGCCAGCGTCATCAACGCGACCAAAATCGTCCGTTCCCACGTCGCTTCCCCAGCGAGCCGTCGCGCACCGCAGCGCTGCGACCGCCAAGCGCTGCTGGGAAGACGGCGTGGCAGATGCTGAATCGTTCTCATGGACGCGCCTACTTTACGAGCTCGCCGCGCTCATTGACCAGGGGAACGTTGTACTCCCGCAGGATCTGGTTGATCGCGGGTTGATTGTCGGTAATCAGCTTCTCCACCGTCCGTTTCCATTCGGGCTCTCCATAGCGCACTCCCATGGCAATCTCGTACTCAAACTTCACACCCGGCTCCGACTTGAGCGGGACGAGCACGAGATCGACATTACGCACGCGCTTCGCGTAATAGCCGGCGATCGGCCCCCAGACAATCGCCGCATTGATTTTTCCCTCAGCAAGGTCTTTCTCGATGATCTCCCCGGGGTACATCTCGGGATCGGGCGACATCATCGGGTACGGTCGGGTTTGTTCCTCGAGGCCGTGCTTCGCCAGCCAGATCGATCCGGGCGAGCGGTCGTAAACGCCGATGACGAGCTTGGCCCGCGCGTCGGAACCGAGCGCGAACAAGTCCGTTCCCGTCTTAATCTGGTCGAGTCCTTTGCCCTTGGGGTACACGAGCATGTAAGTCGACCGGTAGTAGGGAATCGTCGTCGATGTCTGATCGTATCCTGCCGGAACGCTCATAACGATATCGCACCGGAAGTCCTGCTCGGGCAGTTTGTAGCGCAGCGTGTTGCGAACGAAGTTCATACGTTGCGGAAACGAATAACTCTGCACCGGCAGGCCGAGCTTTTGCGCAAACAATTCGGCGATATGGTTCTCGAATCCTTCGCCCTTATCGTTGGCGAACGGAAGATTGCTGGGGTCGATGCATGGGCGAAATGCCTTGGGCGCATCGTCCCCTTGTGCAAAGGCGTTGCCGTAGACCATGCTGAAGAGCGAGGCCGCGAGCGCGAGGCATACGCGAAAGGATGAGCGCAGCGGTGTGAGTCGTTTACGACGTGGCACGATTGTGGGAATCAGGTTCACTGCTTTAACTCCTGAACCCGCGCCTGCGTAATATCGCCGTTCGAGCGCCCTTTTAGGTAGGCATAGAGATCGTCCATGTGCTCCATGACCGTGGGACTCGTCTTGAAGCTCGGCATCCCCTTGTCAAGTCGTCCTTCGGTCACTGTCTTGGCAAACTCTTCCTTGGTCAGGGTCTTGAGACTCTCTATGAGCGAGGGGCCCACGAGTCCTTGCTGATTTGCGCCATGACAGCGGTCACATGCCGCCGCTCGCCAGGCGCGGAATCCGTTCATGGTGTTCGTGTCGACCTTTACGCCATCGACCACCTTGTACATGCTGTTGCCCGCAATGGCGTCCTTCTGCTGCGCCGATGCGGGAGAAGACAGGAAGACGCAGGCCAGGAGTAGCGAGAGGATCGACAGCGGTGCGTGCGTAACGCTCATTGGAGATCGGGCCTCGTGAAGAATCGCGCGGCGTGGGATCGCAGCCCTGAATCGGTCTTCTGCCAGCGAACGTGCCGGCAAATGAAGCGCCGGCGCAGAAAATGCGCCGGCGCTTAAGCGTGGCAAAGCTAGTTGGGCAGAGCGAAGACTGTGAGCGTACCGCCTAGATCGGTGTAGTCGCGAAGCTCCTTGTAACCTCCAACGGCGCCCAAGCCGTCTGTATCCTTCTCCAGCCCGGCAGCCATTCCGATGCCAGCCCAGCCGCCGATGCCCGAGAACACGCCGATGTATTGCTTGCCTTTGTGTTCATAAGTGAAGACGTTGCCTATGATGCCCGACGGCGTCTTGAACTTGAACAGTTCCTTGTTGATGTCGTTCGCGTCGACGCACTTGAGATAGCCTTCGAGTGTGCCGTAGCAAGCAATGCCACCGGCGGTCACGAGCGCACCGCTCCAAACAGAGAACTTCTCGGCTTTGCTCTGGGCGATCTTGCCGGAGCTCGCATCCCAGACGATGAAGGTTCCCATGTTGGTGCCGCCCGGCGCAGGGTACATCGAGAGCGTGGCACCGACATAGGGTTGTCCGGCGACGTAGTCGACCTTGAACGGTTCATAGTCCATGCACACGTGATTCGTGGGAACGTAGAACATGCCATTGTTGGGATTGAAGGCCGCGGGTTGCTCATCCTTGGATCCCAAGGCCGCCGGGCACACGCCTTTCGTGTTGACGTCCGGGCCATTCTGGGCCGTCGAGTACTTCTTGACGACCTGTGGTCTTCCGGTCTTCATGTCGACATTGGTCGCCCAGTTCACCGCAGGATCGAACTTCTCGGCCACGAGCAATGCACCAGTCGTCCTGTCCAGCGTGTAGCCGAAGCCGTTGCGATCGAAGTGAACCAGCGCCTTGGTCGGCTTGCCCTTGACGTTGATGTCGGCGAGGATCATCTCGTTGACACCGTCGAAATCCCACTCGTCGAACGGTGTCATCTGGTAGACCCACTTGGCCATGCCAGTATCTACGTCGCGAGCAAACACCGTCATCGACCACCTGTTGTCGCCCGGCCGCTGCGACGGGTTCCAGGTCGAGGGATTACCGCTGCCGTAGTACATCAGGTTCAAGCCCTTGTCATAGCTGTACCATCCCCACGTCGTGCCTCCGCCGGTCTTCCACTGATCGCCCTTCCACGTCTTGAGCGAGGAGTCCTTGCCCACCGGCTTGAGCGCGCCGTCGGTCCAGGTCATCGTCTTGTCCGGGTCGATCAGCATTTCCGCATCGGGCCCGACACTGTAGGCTTTCCACACCTGCTTGCCGGTGTTGATGTCGTAGGCTGCGACAAAACCGCGGACGCCCCACTCTCCACCCGATATCCCCGTGATCACCTTGTCCTTGAACACGTGCGGCGCATTTGTGTTCACCGCGCCGATTTTGGGATCACCGTTCTTGACCGACCAGAGGACCTTTCCAGTGCCCGCGTCCAGCGCAACCAGCGTGCTGTCGGCTTGCTGCAGGAAGATCTTATTCTGCGCATACGCTAGCCCGCGGTAGACGGTGTCGCAGCACATCTGCGGTATCACCGCCGGATCCTGTTTCGGTTCGTAACGCCACTTGATCTTCTGCGTATCGAGATCGACAGCGAAGACTTTGTTTGGGAACGGGGTGTGGATGTACATCGTTCCGTTGACGACCAGGGGAGAACCCTCGTGGCCGCGCAACACGCCAGTCGAGAATAGCCACGCGACTTGCATCTTGCCCACGTTCTGAGCATTGATCTGGTTGAGCTTGCTATAGCGCTGGTTGTACATGTCGCCAGCTTGCATGGCCCAGTTGCTCGGATTTGCAATCAACTGCTCGAGATCTGGATTTGCCGCTGCCGTGACGGATAGGAATAGTCCCGCCGATATTCCTGCAACCGTCAATGGTTTGATTGCGCTGTGCATAGAATCCCTCCGAAAGGTGGCAACGAGAGAACGAGGCAACCGCCGAGCGGGAGAACTGTTGTTTTAACTCGGTCGCCGACGTACGGCGGCTAGTGTCGCGCTAGGTTAAGTCGAAGTCAACTTTGCACACCACAAGTTGACCAGGACCGCTCTTGTGCGCTGGTCTTATTGCAGTGCAGCAGGATGGGGTAATGCGCAACTTTTCCTGGGGAGATGACGCCCCTTTTTGCGGGTTAATGATTGCGGTGCAATATGGCAAGGGGTCGCAGGATAACGCCATCTCCTTCAAGTCGACCGGCGCGAACCGACACCACGCTCGGTTGGAGTTTCCGGCCGAAGACCGTGTTCGCCTCGCGAGCGGGACTCTCATAAGCGCTCGAAGACGAGACGTCAAGCGACGTGTGATGCAGCGGCTTTAGTAAACCGCACGGTCGCGGTTCGCTGCTTTTTCCATGCCTTTGGTTGCATCGACTCCCCGAGCATTCTTGAGCACCGCGCCCTCCAGGTCGGCTTCGGTGAAGTCTGCGCCGGTGACATCGGCACCGGTGAGATCGGCGCCGGAGAGCTTGACTCGGAATAGATTGGCACCGGCCAAGTCAGCTCCGCGGAGGTTCGCAAACATCATGAGCGAGCGACTCAGGTTCGCCCCGCGTAGATTGGCTCCTGCCAGGTTGGCACCCGTCAGGTCCGTGCGCATCTGCCCCATGCCTTGATTTCTGATGTCGACGCTGAGGTTCGCCTGGCTCAGATCGGCTCCGGACAGATCTGCACCCGGAAGGTCCGCGATCATGCGCACGCCAGTCAGATTGGCGCCGGCAAATGTCGGCTTTGTCTTGATCGCGCCCCCTTCAATCACCAGGCTGAGCATAGAACTTCCTGAGAGATCGGCGCGAGTGAAGTCGGCCCCCATCAGCCAGGCACCGTTAAGGTTGACCCGCCTGAGCTTCGCTCCGGCGAGATTGGACGATGCGAGCCGCGAGCCGAAGAGGTTCGCGCCGGACAAATCCGCACCCTTGAAGTCGATGTTGCTCAAATCCAGGTCCGAGAGGTCCTTTCCCGCGAGGTCGGCGGGCTTCGACCTGTCTGCCGCGGCGAGGAGTTGCCGCACCTGATCGGCCGTGAAATCCGCTGCGAGCGAGACTTGCGCCGAACACACTGCAATGGCGAGCAGCAACTCGCTCACCAGTGGTCCAAGAAAAAATCGAGAGCAAAACACTGGAAGAGGGCGCTCTTTTGCGCGACGGGCCACAGACTTTCGCTGCATCGAGATATGGTCGCTCGGAACGCTCGCGCCAACAATACACCGTCTTGGCCGCGCCCGTCCGGGACGCAACGGAAGTCGTGTAGCATAACCGCCTGCAGCGGCGCTGGCGCATCGATGCACTGGCATGACCGCAATGAGGAGATAGCGTGATCAAGGAAGGATTTTTGTGGGTGGCCGCTACGGCTGCCGGATGGCTTTGCGCGACGGCGATCGCGACGCCCTTTGCCTATGTATCGAACGAGGGCTCGGCGTCTGTTTCGGTGATAGACACCACGACTAACAAGGTAACAGCGACGTTCAAAGTTGGAACCAAGCCACGAGGAATCGCGCTTTCCAAGGACGGGAAGCGTTTGTACATCAGTGACCAATCGAGCAACTCGTTGCTGACCATCGACACGGCCAGCGGCGCGGTGATCGCCCGCACAGCGCTCGGCGAATCGCCCGAGGCTGTTTATCTGTCGCCGGATGGGAAATGGCTCTCGGCAGCGATCGAAGAGAACGACTTGGTCTTGCTCATCGATACCGCGACCGGCGAAGTCCGCCGGCGATTGAAAATGCATGGCAAGAACCCGGAGCATGCCGTATTCAGTCCGGACGGCAAATGGCTCTACGTCAGCAGCGAAGAAGCGGATAGCGTCGACATTGTCGATCTGGCCAAGGACGAAGTTGTCAAATCGGTGAAAGTCGGTGATCGACCACGCGGCATCGGGTTCCTGCCCGATGGGAGCCGGGCCTACGTTGCGGCGGAGAATGCGGATACAGTGAACGTGTTCGATGTCCCCACGGCCGAAGTCGTCGCTCGTATCAAGGCCGGCAGTCGCTCGAACGGCGTCACCGTGAATCCGAACGGCAAATGGGTTTACGTATCGTCGGGCGGCGAAGGAATCGTGCAAGTGATCGACACCCAAACCAACGCGATCGTCGCGAAGATTCCCGTCGGTAAGCGACCGTGGAACATGGCGATCACAGCGGATGGAGCCAGGCTCTACGTCGCCTGCGGACGTTCCAATGCCGTCGCCGTCATCGACACGGCAACCAATACCAAGATTGCCGATATCCCGGTTGGTGAGTTGCCGTGGGGCGTCGCGACTCGCTGAATCGCACTCCCGTTCAAGATTGCACGCGCATGATTCACCGGGCGCACGCTCGGATCGCCTCCGGCGAGCGTTTGCTCTCGCGCTCATAGCGGTTCCTTCCGCCGTTCTAGCCGAGAACCCCGCCGAGGTCTTCGAGCTGCCATCCCTCCAGGTCATAGGAACGACGCCGCTGCCCGGTCTCGGGATTCCACTCAAGGATGTTCCTGCAAACGTCCAGACATTCAACAGGGGCGACTTCGACAGGCAGAGGCCTTTTGACCTCACCGATTTTCTAGGGCGCAATGCCAACAGCGTGGCGTCGAGCTCGGCGCAAGGCAATGCGTACCAGCAGGACATCATCTTCCGTGGTTTCACCGCGTCGCCACTGCTCGGTACCCCGCAGGGTCTGTCGGTCTTTCAAGACGGGGTGCGCATCAACGAGTCATTCGGCGACGTGGTGAACTGGGATCTACTGGCGCCGTCTGCAATTTCAAGCATCCAGCTGATCCCCGGCTCGATTCCGGCGTTCGGCCTCAATACCCTCGGTGGCGCGCTGGCTATCTATACACGGAGCGGCGCGCAATACCCAGGCGGCGCCCTCCAGGTTTCGGGGGGCTCGTTCGGCCGCAAGGCGATCGAATTCGAATATGGAGGCAAGCAGGAAAACGTCGATTACTTTGCTACCGCCAATTTCTCCGATGAAAACGGCTGGGCCGAGCACAACCCGAGCCGCATCAAGCAGTTCTTTGGAAAGCTCGGGTACCAGGACGACGTGACCGATCTCGATTTGAGCGTCACTCTGGCGGACAACACGCTGCAGGGAACGCAAACACTTCCCGAGTCATGGCTCGACACGCCGAAACAGGCGTATACATTCCCCGACATCAATGAGAATCGGCTGGCGTTCGTGACCGCGAAGGGAAGCCGGTTCCTCACTGATACGGCACTGCTCGGAGGCACTGCCTACTATCGGCATTATCGCAACAACAACCTCAGCAGCAACGTCAACAACGACTACGGCACCATCGATCCCGATACCGGGCTTCCCCAGACCAACGAAGCAACCAACGATCAATCAACCGTCGACCAGAGCAGCTGGGGCGTCGGCTTGCAATTGACGATGACCGGAGATCTCGCCGGTCGAAAGAACCAACTCGCCTTAGGCGCCAGCGGCGACTTCGGAGACACGAGCTTCACGCAGCAGTCGCAGACGGCGACCTTCACGGCCGATCGCGACACGATCGCGACCGGGCCGTTCACCCCGGTCACAGATGTGGGAACTACCAATCGCTATCTCGGCGCTTATTTCGCCGATACGCTGGCGCTCGAAGAGCGATGGATCTTGACCCTTGCCGGGCGCTACAACTACGCGCGGATCGTGATCACCGACCGCAGCGGCGAGGATCCAGACCTTAACGGTGCTTACACCTTCGTGCACTTCAATCCGGCGATCGGAATCAACTTCAATCCATCACCTTCATTCACGGCGTACGCTACCTACAACGAAGGCAACCGCGCACCCACGCCCATCGAGCTGACCTGCGCCAATGCGAACGCCCCGTGCAAGCTGCCCAATATCTTTCTTGCGGACCCTCCGCTGCAACAAGTCGTGTCGAAAACATTCGAAGCCGGCGCCCGTGGAACAATGGGATCGACATTGCAGTGGGCGGCAGCGATCTATCGCACCGATCTGCAGAACGACATTCAGTTCATCGCCAGCGGCGCCGGAGCGTCAAACATCGGTTACTTTCAGAACGTCGGTCCGACGCGGCGCCAGGGGGTCGAGCTGACAGGTTCGATGCAATGGAGCGATTTGCGCCTGGCCTTGCGCTACAGTTATGTCGACGCGACCTTTCGGTCGAGTTTCATGGCAGCGAGCGCCAACAACTCGACAGCTGTCGATGGTGCGATAACCGTAGAACCCGGGGATCGCATCCCGGGCATTGCTGCGAATTCGGTAAAGCTCCGCATCGATTGGAGCATCAGCGACCGCTGGACCGTTGGCGCGACCCTGGTCTACGCCTCGAGCCAATATGCGCACGGTGACGAGAACAACCAGGACGTTCATGGGCCTGTCCCCGGTTATACCGTAGCCAACCTGGATACACAGTACCAGATCACCCCAAACCTGCAGTTATTTGCGAATGTCGGCAACCTGTTCAATCGCCAGTATCAGAACTTCGGCCTTCTTGGCGCCAACGCATTTACAGGACCAGATCGCACCTTCGGACCTGCGCTGGGTATTGCCTCTGTGACTGAACAGTTCCGCGGATTAGGTGCTCCCATCGGATTCTGGATCGGCCTGCGCTACACCTTCGGCAACACGTGATGCGCGAACTGACGGATAATTTACTTGGTCGTCGCGTCCCGTCGTGGCCTAGCACCCTTTCGAGTTTACGTTGATGTATCGACGCCGCGATTTCCTCAAAGCGCTGGGGGGTATGGGCTTATGCGCCTTTCCTCCTCCATCGCTGTCCGATCAATCTGCGAGCCCGAATGCACCGACCGCGGACTTTTGCGGCGAAGGTTCGAAGGCTGTGCCGCTCTTCGTCCCGGGAACGACAGGTCTGTTCGGCCGAGTTGCGCTCGATGCGCCATTGCGCATGCGCGCAGCGCCCAGCACCAGTCCGGGAGTGCCCTGGTCGCTTGGATATGTGGTGGAGCAAGGAGAGCGCCGCTACGTCAATCCGACACTGGTTGTGCGTCGCGGCCAGCGGGTGCGGATCGATTTCGAGAATGATCTTAGCGACCCTACGATCGTTCACTGGCACGGTCTATCGGTGGACACCCCTAACGATGGGGCCGGCCTGACGTTGGTTTCACCGGGTGGAAGCTACAGCTACGACTTCGAGGTACACAACCGCTCTGGACTCTATTGGTACCATCCGCACCCCCACGGCATGACCGGCGGACAGGCTTATCGAGGATTGTTCGGTCTCATCGAGATCGAGGATGAGGATGAACGGCACCTGCGCTCCGCGCTAGACCTTGTTCCCGGAAGCAGCGAGATTCCTCTGATCCTGCAGGATCGACGTGACGCAGCGTACTCACCGAGCGATGCCGATCGGATGCATGGATTTCTTGGCGATACCGTGCTGGTCAACGGATCCACCTGCCCGTTCCTCGACGTTGCGACACGGATCTATCGCTTCCGCGTGCTCAATGCATCGAATGCAAGGGCCTATCGGCTCGGGATCCGCACCGCAGACGGCAAAGAGGTTGCGTTCACGCTGATAGGCACGGACGGCGGCCTCTTCGAATCGCCCATGCGTTGCAACGAGGTCTTCCTCGCCTCTGCGGAACGCATCGACATCCTCGTGGATCTTTCTGGCACAGCGGTCGGAGAGACTCTGGTGCTCGAGACACGTCGCTTTGATCCGATGCACCTGGAAATGGCCGCGCCAGCAGCCAACGATCACGCGTCAATGGAGCATGGGGCGGCGCCAGCAGGCTCCGCGTCGTTGTCTGAAGTCGACCATGCAGCCATGGGCCACACCCGTGCTTTTCCCGAAGGGGCACCGCGCGCGTTGCTGCAATTGCGTGTGCGCAAGCACACTGCATACGCTGCCCGGCCACCGGCGAAGCTGGCCACCATGGCTCCCATCAGTGTCGTCGATGCGGCTGAACGACCCTTTCGTTTGGGTTTCGCGAAGGGGCGCTGGCGCATCAACGACCGCGTTTTCGTCATGGGGGAGACCCCGATCGAAGTACGGCGCGACACGGTAGAAGCATGGCTGATCAGAAACTACTTCAACAGCATGCCACATGCGATGCACCTTCATGGCTTTCAATTCCAGGTGATCGAGCGGCAAACCAGCCCCGACCAGCTCGCCGCGCTAAAGATTGATGCCAAAGGGCGACTTGCCACTGACGTCGGGTGGAAGGATACCGTGCTGGTGTGGCCGGGCGAGAGCGTAAAGATTGCCGTCGACTTCAAGATGCCGTTCGAAGGAGCGCAGACGTACGTCTTTCACTGCCATAACCTCGAGCATGAAGACGGCGGGATGATGCTCGGCGTCAAGGTCGTTTAGACTGCACTTCATCTAGTGAATCACAGCTTCGTGCGCTGTAGTCTCGCTTGCGCTTCCCTCGCAGCTCGCGTTGTGCATCGAGATGCCGACCTGAAAATAACGACCATAACTGACAAGGAAGGCGCTTTGCACGCTGTACGCCTGTCGCTCGAGCTGCAGCGCTTCTTCGCATCGATATGGGGCAAATCCGCGGTTAGCTGCCTGCAGATAGTGCGTGAACTCGTGCACGATGATTGACGCGGCAAAAAGGCTTTTCTCGTCCGACCCGTCAGAGAGCAATGCGCGGACGTGTTCGTGCACATAAACGACGTGTCGGCCAGTGTTGGGATACCAGCCCCACACGTGGCACTGCTTTTGGTGACATGCATTTGTGTTGAAAAACTCCTGAGAGACGAATTGCACCTCCGGCATTACGGCGGGGCGCGGATATCCCGAAAGCTGGGCAGCCCATCCGAGAAGCGCCGAATAGATCTCGTTCTCTTTGGCCGATGGTGTCGCCGTGTATGCGGATGCGGATGCACTCAGGAGCAGCGCAACGCTCAGTGCAAAAACGCGACATGAAGAGGTCGATCTCAAACCAGACCCCTTCGACCACATCGGAGGGCACTTCCTGTTCCAAGCACTGGAGTCTCCTACAGCAACAATCGCAACGATCAGCGCGTCGCCATGCTTACTCGCGAGCGTTCATGGCCGCTCCATCAATGCAAATCAGCTCGCATGCGCCTGTGCATGCATGACGACCTGAAGCAAACGCCATGCCGACCCTAGTCGATGGTGCATGCAAACGTATGCTTCCGTTGGTAGGATACAGACGGGGAAATCTTTCGCGCGCTGCGCTGACCTGCTTCCTTTTTGGAGAACCTGCCGGTCAGACGATCGCGAACTCATTTGCAAGAGTCCGAAGTTCATCGATTACAAGCCGCGTCTGTCCCGCGACACTACATAAGTTGATGGCGTCGACAAAGGGAAGTTCCACGGGCGCCGTGCTGCGTGCGCCAGGCAATACGCGTTGATGTCGCCTAGCGCGCGGCGCAAGTTGGCTTGCGAAACGTGAGCACGAACAAATGTATCGGCAGTTCCGAGAACGTCCGACGAGTACGGCGACAGCGTCGCGTAAGGTCCTTGCGCGTTGAAGTACGTCGAGGCAACGGCATTGATCCATCGTGGGCGACGCGCGCTCGCGTGAGCGGCGAAGCACACCGCCATGAATCAGCGCGCAAACCGTTACGGTGACACGGACTGGTTCGAACCGTGGGACAATGCCGGCCGCGGTCGCAGCCGAAGACGTGGTGCCCAGAAGAGGACTCGAACCTCCACAGTGTTGCCACCGCTAGGACCTGAACCTAGTGCGTCTACCAATTCCGCCATCTGGGCGATGAGCAGCAGGTGATTTTACGAAAGAGACATTGCATTGTCAAAGAAACACACCTCAAAAAACGACAAATTGGTGTCGAACTCGCGACGCCGAATGCGACAGCGCGCATCTGATGTCGACATTCCAACGCGCGAGTTGATTCTCGAACGTTTGCGCGATCACGGCGTTCCGATGCATGCCGACGATCTCGCACGTGCGCTCGGCGTGCGTGCTGCGTCTGCTCGCGAAGCGTTCGATGGACGTCTCGCCGCGATGGAGCGCGACGGCCAACTGTTGACCAATCGCAAAGGTCAGCTTTGCGTCGTCGCCAAGCTCGATCTGGTGACCGGAACCGTGCAGGGACACCCGGACGGCTACGGTTTCCTGGTCCCCGACGACGGTGGCCCTGATCTTTTCCTGCCGCCCAAAGAAATGCACAAGGCGCTGCACGGCGATCGTGCGACAGCGCGGCAAGTCGGTGTCGACAGGCGCGGCCGTCCCGAAGGTGTCGTCGTCGATCTGTTGACTCGCGCCAACCGTGAAGTGGTCGGTCGCATCTACGAGGATCGCGGCATCTGCTATCTCGTCGCCGAGGACAAGCGCATCAGCCAGGACATTCTGGTTCCACCCGACATGCGCGCGGGCGCCAGGGCGGGTCAGGTCGTGGTCGCGCAGCTGATCGAGCAGCCCTCTGCCCACCGTGAGGCCATGGCGAAGATCGTCAAGGTGCTCGGCAACTACACCGATCCTGGGATGGAAATCGAGATCGCGTTGCGCAAGCACGATCTCCCGCACGAATTTTCTGCGGCCGCGAAGCGTCAGGCCGCGCGACTGCCCGACGAAATCCGCGCGGCGGACCACAAGGACCGGTCCGATCTCACCCGCCTGCCGCTGGTGACTATCGACGGCGAGACCGCCAAGGATTTCGACGACGCGGTCTACTGCGAGCGTGCAGGCAAGGGCTACAGGCTGGTCGTCGCGATCGCCGACGTAAGCCACTATGTGCGCGACGGCGACGGCCTCGATCGCGACGCGCGCGAGCGAGGCACGTCGGTATATTTTCCGCGCCGCGTGATCCCGATGCTTCCGGAGAAGCTGTCAAACAACCTCTGTTCGTTGATGCCGGACGTCGATCGGTTATGCATGGCCTGCGACATGGCGATCAGCGCAAGCGGCGAGATCGAGAGCTATTCCTTCTTCCCGGCGGTGATGCATTCTCGCGCGCGGCTCACTTATACACAGGTTTGGGATTGGCTGTCGCAGAGACGTTTTGCCAAGGCAGCCGATGCCCGCCGGCTCGGACCTCATCTTGACAATGTATACGCACTGTACAAGGTTCTCGCCGCCGCGCGCGCCAAACGCGGCGCGCTGGACTTCGAGACGATCGAGCTCGAGCTCAAGTTCGATGACAGGGGCAAAATAGAGAGCATCGTCCCGGTCGAGAGGAACGAAGCGCACAAGCTAATCGAGGAATGCATGCTCGCCGCCAACGTCTGCGCCGCCGACTACATGCTGCGCGAGCGTCATCCGACGCTGTTTCGTGTGCACGAGGGACCTACGCCGGAAAAGCTCGCGGCGCTGAAAGAGTTCCTGAGCGCGTCCGCGCTGTCGCTTGGCGGGGGCGACGATCCCTCGCCTCGCGATTATGCAAAGCTTCTCGCCAGCATTGCCGATCGTCCGGATTTCAATCTGCTGCAAACCGTGCTGCTGCGGTCTCTGCAGCAGGCCGTCTACAGTCCGCGCAACGAGGGTCATTTCGGCCTGGGCTACGAGGCGTATACGCACTTCACCTCGCCCATCCGTCGCTATCCCGATCTGCTGGTCCATCGCTGCATCAGAGCGGCGCGCGCCGGAACCCGCTACGTGCCCGGCGGCGCAACGTGGTCGGAGCTCGGCGTACATTGCTCTCTTACCGAGCGGCGCGCCGACGAAGCAACCCGCGACGTGGAGAACTGGCTCAAGTGTTACTTCATGCAGGATCGGGTGGGTGAGGTGTTCCAGGGAACAATCAGTGGTGTCACACACTTCGGGCTGTTCGTGACGCTGGATGGACTCAACGTCGACGGGCTGGTGCATGTCACCGAGCTGGGCAACGACTATTTTCACTTCGATGCGATTCACCACGCTTTGAACGGCGAGCGTAGCGGCCAGCGCTACCGGTTGGCCGACCGCATCGAGGTCAAGGTCGCACGAGTCGATCTCGAGGCTGCGCGGATCGACTTCGTTCTGGCCGAGACGGAACCCTTAGCGGCGCGAACGGCTCGCGCAGAGGACAAATCGCGGCGAGCGAAGCGCTGAGGCATCCTCGTATTGCCGGATCGTCGCGCCGACTCCATTGACGCGAAACGTGTTGCCGATCTCACCCTCCGATCTTGTCGTTCAGGCGCCGGACATCGGTACTCCGGAGCTCAAGCACCTGGCTCGCATCACAGCAGCCGCCGGCATCGAAGCTCTGCCCGGACCGAATACCCAAGCCTTCCGACTGCTTGAGCCTGCGTCCCTTGATGGCGTCGCCGCCTTTTGCGCGCAGGCGAGTTACGACTGCGGCGTCATCCCTCGCAGCCAGCGTCTCGACCGGGTACGGCTGGTCGCGGTGGACATGGACTCGACGCTCATCTCCATCGAATGCATCGACGAAATCGCCGATGCGCTGGGCGCTAAGGCGCAAGTGGCTCCGATCACCGAGCAGGCGATGCGCGGAGAGATCGATTTCTCCGAAAGCTTGAGGCGCCGCGTTGCCTTGTTGCGCGGCGCGGATCTGGCCGTGCTTCAGCGCGTTTACGACCAGAGGCTCCAGCTCTCCGCCGGCGCCGAGCGCCTGCTAAACGGCTTCAGGAACGCCGGAACGAAAACGCTTCTCGTCTCCAGCGGCTTCAGCTTTTTCACCGAACGGCTGCGTGCGCGATTAGGGATTGACTACGCCGTTGCCAACGGCCTGGAAGTCGCCGATGGCAAGTTGACCGGCCGCCTGGCCGGTGCGTTCGTCGACGGCGCTGCTAAGGCCGACGCCCTGACGCAACTGGGTCGCGAGCTACGCGGAAGCGATGGTTTGATCGTGGCCATCGGCGACGGCGCCAATGATCTTATGATGCTCGCGTGCGCCGACGTGAGCGTTGCCTATCACGCCAAGCCGATCGTGCGCGCGGCGGCAACTTACGCAATCAACCATTGCGGGCTCGACGCGGCGCTGAATCTGTTCGTCTAGGGAGTTGAAGTATCCACGAGCGCCGACTTGGGCACCCAGCCAAGCCATTTAGCAACCATCATGTGGCTCCGCTGATGCGGGTCCCGCAATTGATGCAGAATGCATTGCCCCGGACGAGTCGTGTACCGCATTGAATGCAAAACTCCATCAGAGCAGGCGGTGGACGGCTGACTGAAGCCGATGGCGTAGTTGGCAGTATTGGAGCCACCGCCGGCGCTATGTGATCCACCAATCGCCCAAGCTGCGATTCGACGAAAGCGCGCAGTGCCTGAACTTGTTGGCTGGACGCCAGATCAACCGATGGTTTTCCGCCGAGCGCCCGCACCAGATTTTCGAAGGCCTCATCAAAAGGCTTGTCGTGAAACTCGGCCCAATGCAGTTCGGCGAGATCGTATTCCATCTTGTCTGGAACCTTGCACGCCTGGTACATGACCGGCAGGATGCGGCGCGCATGCTTGGTGGCGACGGCGAGCTCCTTCCCCACGTTGTCCGATTCGGCGGACTGCGGCGACAAAACAAGAAGAAACGCGTCACATTCGCGAACGGCTTTGCTGATCGCGGCCTTCCAGACGTCCCCTCCGGCGATGGCTTTCACATCCTCCCAGGTCGAAAAGCCGTACAGCTCGAGTGCCTGGACCAGGTGATCGACGAACTGGCTATCCCTACGCGAATAGCTGATGAAGATGTGGCCCATACGTTGGATTTCGCCCCGTGCGAACAAAATATCCGGCTGCGGAGCTACGTCTATCCATCTTTGAGTAGCCAGATCATGCAATAGACAATGAGCACCCCAACGCCGACCTTCAACCAGGTCTTGCCCACGGCTTTCTTCGCAGGGTTGGCGTCGTTCATGTAGATCAATCCCATGATGATCCCTACCGGCCAAATGAAGATCGTGGTGATGATGATTCCGACCTTAAGGCCTTGGGACACCTCTCCACTGGTCGCTGCAGCGCGCGCGGATGCCGATGCGACCGCGGACGAGTTGCTCGATTGCATCGGATTGGCACATTTGCCACAGAATTTGGCTTCAACGGGGTTTTCCTGACCACAGTTCGGACAGCGCATGGTTCATCTCCCGTGACGGCTAATGTCTTCGTCGCTCCCGGCGGCTCGCCGATTGTTGAATACTACACCGCGACGCCCATGTCGGGATCATACCCGTAGCAGGTCGAGTCTCATGCGTCGGCGCTCGCGCAGCCTTGGTCAGGTTTGGCAGCTGACGAGTGCTTTCTCGGCAGTCGGCCGCAGGGACGTACGATGGAGAGGGGCGGACCGCTGGAGCACAAGGTGCGCGAAATGCACCCGCGTCCAGCCTGCGAGCTGTTACTGCTCTTCCTCAAAATCTCCCTCGTCGATCCATGCCATCTGGATCGCCTCGAGGATTTTTTCGCCGCAGTGCTTGGGGTCGTCATCGAAGCCGGGTAGCTCCATCACCCAGCGGCGCAGATCGGTGAACAGCGCTCTCTTGGGGTCGACATCAGGATGCGTCTCGGCCAGCGCGATCGCGATGGCGCGACTGTCGGTCCATTTCATCGCCCGCCCTCTTTGGCGTAGTTGATGGTGTACTTTGGTATCTCGATCACCAGCTTGGAATCACCGACCTTGGCCTGGCACGAGAGCCTCGACACGGACGTCAGGCCCCAGGCGCGGTCGAGCAGATCGTCTTCGTCCTCGGAAGAGGGCGACAGCGAGTCGTAACCCTCGCGCACGATCACATGGCAGGTCGTGCACGCACATGATTTTTCGCAGGCGTGCTCGATCTCGATGCCGTGATCGAGAAGATTGTCGCAGATCGATTCTCCCTTGCTGGCCTCGAACGTCTTGCCTTCGGGGCAAAGGTCTGCGTGCGGCAGGACGACAATCTCCGGCATCGGGCCAACGCTCGCATCAATTCAAAGCGTCGACTCGGCGACCGGTCAGCGCCTTGGACACACTGCGGTCCATGCGTCGCGCAGCGAACTCTTCCGTCGAGCGATTGAGCGCCTCGACCGCGGCATGCAGGGCCCGACGATCCCTGCCTGATGCAAGACGGCGAACTTCAGAGAGCGCGCTCTCGATCGCCGTTCGCTCGTCAAGCGTGAGCAGCTCTGCGTCTGCCGCGAGGGCACCGCTCGTCGCCGCAACAATCCGCTCCGCTTCGACCTGAGTCTCGGCAAGCGCACGCGCCTCCATGTCGTCGCTCGCGTGCACATAGGATTCTTCGAGCATGCGCGAGATGTCTGTGTCGGAGAGCCCGTACGAAGGCTTGACCGCGATCGATGCCTCGATGCCGGTCATCTGCTCGCGCGCCGAAACCGAGAGCAGCCCGTCGGCATCGACCTGGAAAGTCACCTGAATACGCGCTGCGCCGGCAACCATGGGCGGAATCCCGCGCAGCTCGAAGCGAGCCAGCGAGCGGCAGTCGGCGACTCGCTCGCGCTCGCCCTGCACCACGTGGATCGCCATCGCACTCTGACCATCTTTGAAAGTCGTGAACTCCTGCGCCCGCGCAATCGGGATGGTTGCATTGCGGGGAATTATTTTCTCGGTGAGTCCCCCCATCGTCTCCAGTCCCAGCGACAGCGGAATCACATCGAGAAGAAGCCAGTCCTCGTCCTCGGAACGATTGCCGACCAGCACGTTGGCCTGGATCGCGGCGCCGAGCGAGACCACCTGATCGGGATTCAGGTTGTTGAGCGGCGGCTGACCGAAAAAGTCGGCGACAGCTTTTTGGATCTGGGGCATTCGCGTGGCGCCGCCGACCATCACCACACCCTTTATCTGCGACGCCTCGAGCTTCGCGTCGCGCAGCGCTTTTTTCACGGGACCGAGCGTCTTGCCGACCAGCGTCCGCGTGATTGCCGCAAATGTGTCTGCGGTCAGCGAGAGGCTGATCGCTTCGCCGGAAGACAGCGTTGCGTCGATCGGAGCAGAAGGATGGACGGTCAGGTTTTCTTTCGCTTCGCGCGCCTTCACCATGAGCAGCCGCGTGTCGCCCGGCGAAACCGGCCCCACGCCCGACTCTTCGACGATCCAGCAGTAGATACGATGGTCGAAGTCGTCGCCACCCAAGGCGGTGTCGCCGGCGGTGGCGAGCACCTCGAACACGCCGCGAGAAAGCTTGAGGATGGAGATGTCGAAAGTGCCGCCGCCCAAATCGTAGACGGCGTATATGCCTTCGGAGCCGTTGTCGAGACCATAGGCAATGGCCGCGGCCGTCGGCTCATTGAGCAGTCGCAGGACGTTCAAGCCCGCGAGGCGCGCTGCGTCCTTGGTTGCTTGGCGTTGCGCATCGTCGAAATACGCCGGTACCGTGACTACTGCACCGTCGAGCGGAGCACCGAGGCTGCGCTCCGCGCGCAAGCGCAGCGCTTTAAGGATCTCTGCGGAAACTTCGACGGGCGTCCTCACACCGACGCGGGTTTGGATCTGCACCATGCCGGGAGCGTCGATGAAGCGGTAGGGAAAACGCCGGTCATCGCTCAAGTCGGCCAGGCCGCGACCCATCAGGCGCTTGACCGAGACGATCGTATTGTGCGGATCGCGCGCCTGCACCGCCTCCGCCCCATAACCGACGTCGATCTCTTGAACGCCGAAGCGCACGATCGACGGCAGCAGCGGCCGGCCTTCTTCGTCGGGGAGCACCACCGGCATGCTGTTGCGCACGGTAGCTACCAGCGAGTTGGTGGTGCCGAGATCGATGCCCACCGCCAGGCGCTGCTTCTTCTCGGGGAGCGCTTCTCCCGGCTCGGCGATCTGTAGGAGCGCCATCAGCTCTCCAGCTCGGCGATCGCCGATTCGATATCGGCCACCAGCTTGGAAAGAAACTTGAGCTCACGCACGGTCGTGCGCGCGGAATCCAGGGCGTGCTCGCGATCGAGCTCGCTTTCCAACACATGCTCCAGGTCGCTGATCTCGGCGCGCACCTTGGCGAGCAGCGCATCGAGCTCGCGCCGGTCGCCGCTCGCGGCAGCATCACTGACCGCCTCGCGCCGCTCGAGCTGGCGTTCGAGAAACTCCGGCCGCAGCGCCGTGTCGGTCTCGGACATCGCTTCGATGCCGTTCAGTCCAAGAAGATACTGTGCGCGATCGACAGGGTTCTTCAACGCACGGTATGCCTCGTTGACACGAGCCGAGGATTGCAATGCAAGCCGGCGCTCGGCTTCGGCAGCGGCGGCGTGGCGGTCAGGGTGAACTTCGCTCTGCAGTTTTCGATACGCGGCGTCGAGCTGCCCGGCGTCCAGACGATAACGCGGCGCCAAGCCGAAAAGCGCGAAATAGTTTTGGGAAAAATCGATCATTGTTGTGGTCGGAGCCTCCTGCGGGAGAGGCTTAGACCCGAGATGGAAGACCGGGATCAGCTCCACCCCTGCCTCCCCGATCGAGGGAGGAACGCTTTCAGACGTTAAATGATTCTCCGCAGCCGCATGCGTCCTTAACGTTGGGATTGTTGAACTTGAACCCTGCGTTCAAGCCTTCCCGCGCGAAATCGAGCTCAGTGCCTTCCAGGTACGGCAGACTCTTGGGGTCGACGACCACGGTGATGCCGTGCGACTCGAAGCGATGGTCTTCCGGCCGGATGTCGTCGGCGTACTCAAGCTTGTAGGCGAGGCCCGAGCAGCCGCTGGTGCGCACTGCCAGCCGCAACCCCACACCCCGGCCGCGCTTGTGCAAATGAGCCGCCACGTGCTTGGCGGCGTTTTCGGTCAGCGTGATACCCATGATCACTTTAGTCAGCCGCCTCGGGAACGACGCGTGCCGCATCGTCTGCGGGAATCGCCACATTGTCGGTGTGCTTCTTCCTGTAGTCGGCGACCGCGGCCTTGATCGCATCCTCGGCGAGGATCGAGCAGTGGATCTTGACCGGCGGAAGCGCGAGCTCCTCGGCGATGTGCGTGTTCTTGATGGTCATCGCCTGATCGAGCGTCTTGCCCTTGACCCACTCAGTGACCAGCGACGACGAAGCGATGGCCGAGCCGCAACCATAAGTCTTGAATTTGGCGTCCTCGATCGTGCCGTCAGGGCCGACCTTGATCTGCAACTTCATAACGTCGCCGCAGGCAGGCGCTCCGACCATGCCTGTACCTACCGCCGCGTCGTCCTTTGCGAACGACCCGACGTTGCGCGGATTCTCGTAGTGATCCAGAACCTTGTCGCTGTATGCCATGATGTTTCTCCAAAGCTAAAGTCGATCAGTGCGCCGCCCATTGGACGGTATCGAGATCGATGCCCTCTTTGTACATTTCCCACAAGGGCGAAAGCTCGCGCAGCTTGGCGATCTTGCGCCCGATCAAATCCACGGTGACGTCGATTTCCTGCTCGGTGCTGAAGCGTCCGACGGTAAAGCGAATCGAGCTGTGGGCGAGCTCGTCGCTGCGGCCCAGCGCACGCAACACGTACGAGGGCTCGAGCGAAGCCGACGTGCATGCCGATCCGGAGGATACGGCAACCTCCTTGATCCCCATGATGAGGCTCTCTCCTTCAACGAAGTTGAAGCTCACGTTGAGGTTGTGCGGAACCCGCCGCTGGAGGTCGCCGTTGAGATGCACCTCTTCGATCTGGGAGATTCCCTTCCACAGCCGGTCGCGCAGCATCCGAACGCGCTCGTTGTCGGTCGCCATCTCCAGCCGGGCCAGCCGAAAAGCTTCGCCAATGCCGACGATCTGATGGGTTGGCAGCGTTCCCGAGCGCATCCCGCGCTCATGGCCGCCGCCGTGCATCTGCGCCTCGATGCGCACTCGTGGCTTGCGCCGTACGAACAGCGCGCCGACACCTTTGGGTCCGTATGTCTTGTGCGCCGAGAAAGACATCAGGTCGACCTTCAGCGCACCCAGGTCGACGGGAATCTTGCCTGTTGCCTGCGCCGAGTCAACGTGGAAGATTATTCCGCGGCTGCGACAGATTTCGCCGATCGCGCCCACGTCCTGGATCACGCCGATCTCGTTGTTCACGTACATCACCGAAACGAGGATCGTCTCCGGCCGCAGCGCCGCCTTGAATGCGTCGAGATCGAGCAGACCATCCGGCTTGACGTCGAGATAGGTGACTTCGAATCCATCGCGCTCGAGCTCGCGCATGGTGTCCAATGTCGCCTTGTGCTCGGTCTTGACAGTGATCAGATGCTTTCCCTTGTCCTTGTAGAAATGCGCGGCTCCCTTGAGCGCAAGATTGATCGACTCGGTCGCCCCGGAAGTCCAGACCAACTCCCTGGGGTCGCAGTTGACCAGCTTGGCGACTTCGGCGCGAGCTTCCTCGACGGCCTTTTCTGCCTCCCAACCGAAAGCGTGGGAGCGCGACGCAGGGTTGCCGAACTGCTCGGTGAGATACGGAATCATCTTCGCCGCGACCCGCGGATCGACCGGGGTGGTGGCTGAGTAGTCCAGGTAAATCGGTTTATTCATGATCGTTCAAGCTTCAATGCACTTCGGCCGGCTCCGGTTTTTTTTCGGAAGAGCCACGTCGGTCCTGGAGCACATTGACATCGCTCTTGTCCTGGGCGCGCACCAACTGCTCAAGCGACACCGAGCGCAAAAAGCTGAAAATGTGCGTGTTCAAATTCGCCCAAAGCTCATGCGTCATGCAGCGCTTGTCATCCTGGCAGTTTTCCTTGCCGCCACACTGCGTCGCATCAATCGGTTCGTCGACCGCGGTAATAATGTCGGCCACGGAAACGTTGTTCGCCGGACGCGCCAGGTTGTAGCCGCCGCCCGGGCCGCGCACGCTTTCGACCAGTCCGTGGCGGCGCAGCTTGCCAAAAAGCTGCTCGAGATACGAAAGCGAAATCTTTTGCCGATCCGAAACACCGGCCAGGGTCACCGGCCCGCCGCCGTTGTGCATGGCGACATCGATCATGGCGGTGACAGCAAAACGTCCCTTAGTAGTCAATCTCATAGCTACGCCCTCGCAAGTGCCGGCCCCCCACCAGCAAGTTGATGATTTTACTATTCCCGAGTAGTTTAGTCAACTAAAAGCCTTAGGAGTTCACTCAAGCATTTTATTGATCTGAGTGGGGTCGAAGGCCTCGGCAGTTGCCTTGGCATCGGCCATGTCGAGGCCGTCGCGCTGGAGCTTCTCGATCAGCCGCTGCAGACGGGCATCGGTTGTCGCCGCATGGTCTAGCAAGGAATGGATGGCCTGCACAATCGGGTCGTTGGTATCGGCGCTGATGGCGTAGGCCGAAAATCCGATCTTGGTCGCCTGGGCCTCGCGCCGACGAGCATCGTCATCGGTGATGATGCGAGCGGGGATGCCGACCGCCGTGGCAGCCGCGGGGACGTCGCGGACGACCACCGCGTTGCAGCCGACCTTGGCGCCGTCCCCGACCAGTACCGGACCCAGAATCTTGGCTCCCGCGCCCACGACCACCGACCTCCCCAGCGTCGGATGGCGCTTGCCCTTGTTCCACGACGTGCCTCCGAGAGTCACCCCGTGGTAGAGCGTGCAGTCGTCGCCGATCTCAGCGGTTTCTCCGACTACGATCCCCATGCCGTGATCTATGAAGACCCGGCGTCCGATGTGCGCCCCAGGATGGATCTCGATGCCGGTCAACCATCGGCTCCAGTGCGACAACCAGCGCGCAAACCAGCGTGCGCCGGCGCGCCACAAGGGGTGAACGACCGTCCTGTGCCAGACAAGGGCATGCAGCCCCGGGTAGCAGGTGAGCACTTCCCAACTGCTCCGGGCCGCCGGGTCGCGATCGAAAACGACCGCGATGTCTTCGCGAAGTCGATCAAACATACCTGTATTTTGACATATCCGAGGAAAATACTCAACTATTCTCAGGGCGTGCCGCTACCGGCTCACCGTAGAAAGATAGCGGCAATGAGAAGGCCGGCCGACGCCATGCCGACGAGCACCGAGTAAACCACGAAAAGCACAAAAGATCGGGCGATGGCGCCGAGCCATGAGCCACCGTAGACCGCATGTATTGCCCAGAGGAGATAAGCACACAACCACACGGCCATGACATCTCTGACTGCGGGCACGCTGATCAAGAGGATCGCGGTGGCCATAACAAACAGGAAGGCGTGATTGTGCGCAGCAAAAACCATGTGCTCCCCGTACAGGCGCGGACGCGCCGGATAGCGCCGTCGCGGTCCGACATACAGAACTTTCAGCAGCAGCGCAAAGGCCGGCAGCAAGGCGAACATCGCGTAAGGACCATAACGGAGCATGCCCGCGACGATCTGATCTTCCTTTTCGTTGCGAGGCAATGCGTTGAAACCGTCCCAACGCTTTGTCAGGGTCGTTGCTGATTCGGCCGGGAGATGCAGCGAAAAATCGTCGTCCAGGTAGGCGCCAATCGTGTCTTTGTCCATGGCACCCGCATCTTTGGTCGCAGATTTCCTATCTCCCGACGCATCGCGGGAAATCGTAGGCCCGCCGGTATCGTCGCGTGACGTCGGCACGCCTGCAGGTTCGACAAAGAATCGCGAGACCGCGAAAAAAATGAGCGTGGAAAAAAGATAGAGCCGCGCCGGACGGATGTAGCGACGGCGTCGCCCGGCAAGATACTCGCGCGTCAAAAAGCCGGGCCGCAACAGCAGAGCCCCCATGGTGCGCCAGAAGCGTCCGTCGAAAGCAACGTAGCGCCCCGCTGCCTCGCGCATGAATTCGCGCAGCGTAGGCAAGCGCAGCGCCGTCTCCTGTCCACAGTGAGGACAGAAAGCATCCGATACGTCGGCGCCGCAGTTGCGGCATCGACCACCGCGCTCCGCAGCCGAGACGACAACAGCCTGCGGACTCGGCTCGTTCATGACTCGCCGGCGCGCGGCGCGTGTCCCATTTTCTGGTCGATTCGCGCCAGAATGCCGCGCAGGATGTTGACTTCCTCCTTTTCGAGCCTGGCGCGCGAGAACAGCCGCCGCAATCGCGGCAGCAGACGCCTCGGCTGCTTGGGATAGAGAAAGTTGAGCGCGATCAGGGTGCGCTCGCCATGCCTGAACAGCTCCTCGATCTCGTGACTCGTGGCAGGCTCGAAAACGGGCGCGGTCCACACCGCGCCGCCAGTTGCAGCCACGTAGATCTCATACGCTGCTATTTGCACCGCAGCGGCGAGGTTGAGCGACGTGAAGTCCGGGTTGGCAGGAATCGTTGCCACCAGCTGGCAGCGATCGAGCTCTGCGTTGGAGAGTCCGGACATCTCGGTCCCGAATACCAGCGCAACGTCGCCCGACTGGGCCAGCCGCAGCGCTTCGTGCGCGGCTGCGCGCACCGGCAGCACTGCCCCAGCAAACACACGCGGCCGTGCAGAAAGGCCGATGGCCAGCACTGCGTCGGAAAGCGCGGCGTCCAGCGTTTCGACGACTCGCGCCGAGTCGAGAATCGGCGACGCGCCGGCCGCCATCGCAATTGCCTCCGCATCAGGAAATCGCGAAGGATTGACCAGCGTCAGACGACTGAGGCCCATCGCCTGCATGGCCCGCGCCGCGGCGCCGATGTTGCCGGGATGGCTCGGCGCGCAGAGGACAACGCAGATATGCTCGAGTGACATTTATGCGCGCTCGCGTACGGGTAGAATGCGAGCCTGCGGTAGTGAACTGTAACGGCCGTTACGATTGATCATGCATCCGATGCTCACGACCGCGGTCAAGGCCGCGCGCCGCGCAGGCAACATCGTCAATCGTGGCGCTCGCGACCTCGATCGGCTGACGGTCACCGCCAAGGGTCCGAAGGACTTCGTCAGCGAGATCGATCGGGCGGCCGAAGCCGCCATCGTCCAGACGCTGCATGCCGCGTATCCGGACCACGCGATTCTAGCAGAGGAAGGCACGGCCAAAGACGCCAACGCTGCTGCAGAACACGTGTGGATCATCGATCCGCTCGACGGCACGACCAATTTTTTGCACGGCTTCCCGCAATACTGCGTATCGATCGCTTTGCAGCACCGGCAGCATATCGTGCAGGCGGTGATCTACGATCCCGTGCGCAACGATCTGTTCACCGCGACGCGAGGACGCGGCGCGTTTTTGAACGATCATCGAATGCGCGTTTCGCGCCGGCAGCATCTCAAGGAATGTCTGATCGGCACCGGCTTCCCGTTTCGCGATGGCGCGGATCTCGACACCTACGTCAAGATGATGCGCGCCATGATGGCGGAGACCGCGGGCCTTCGTCGGCCGGGGGCCGCAGCACTCGACCTGGCCTACGTGGCAGCCGGCTACTACGACGGCTTTTGGGAGGTCGGTCTCAATCCGTGGGACGTCGCTGCCGGAAGCCTGTTGATCATCGAGGCAGGCGGGTTGGTGGGCGATCTCGGCGGAGAAAGCGGATATTTGTATGGCGGCGAGGTTATTGCGGCCAATCCGCGCATTTTTGCCCAAATGGTCAAAGTGCTTGCCCCGTACAGGCACACCCTTAAGGGTCCGGCGATTCTGAAAGAGTAAGCTTAGGCAGCGAAAACAGGGCGGTTGGCCCGCTCACAGCGCCTCGTAATCCACAAGCTGACGCCAGGCTGTCGTAGTTTCCCGTCGCTCCCGGCATGACAATCCCATTGTCATTGTGTAGGATGCCCCCGTTTGCCCCTGCCGGCGTAGCGAGGCGCTGTACCGGGGGCGCGCCATTGGGAGGCCTTCATGCTGCAACGATCGCTGCGCGCGGTTGCGCTGCTTCTGCTGCTGTGCGCCTTTGCGCCCGTCGGAGCGCAGTCGCCCTCGCGAATCCGAGTGATGCTTCATCCGAACATCGTCGATCCCGCTGCATCGCTCGACGCACTGCAGAGTCTGGCCGGGACAACGTGGACCCTCACCGGAACGACTCGCACCGGGGCGCTCGAATTTACGCTGGCGCAACCTCTCTCCCCGGGCGATCTCTCTGCGTTGACGCGCAGGTTGGCCGCGGACCGTAGCGTGCTCTGGGCCGAACCGGCCGCGGCGCCAACAGTCGGCCGGGCCAAGGCCATGGCAATCGCAGCCGGTGCACCTCCCGGCCGGAGAGTGATGCTCAGGCTTGCCGGCGACTCAACCCCGGATTGGGACGTGCTATTGCCGCGCTGGCAGGCCGCGACCGGCATGCCACTTGCAGTAGACCATCGCATCGGCAACGTGTGGGTGCTCACGCTTGCAGATGCTGTTCCGGCGACGCGGCTGGTCAGCCTCGCGGCGCAACTGGAAAGCGATCCTGCGGTGAAGTATGCCGACGCGGTGCAGCGCGCGACGATAAAGAGGATTCCTAACGATCCCGACTTTCCGCTGCAGTGGGCTCTTTCGGATCCCGTCGGCGGCGTAAATGCGTCGGCGGCGTGGAACCTGCAGATCGGCAGCGCGGCCACCGCCGTCGCCGTCGTCGATACGGGTATCACCAACCATCCCGAATTTTCAGGTCGCATCCTGCCCGGCTACGACTTCATTACCGATGCCGGCGCTGCCCGTGATGGTGACAGCCGCGACGGCAATCCGTCCGATCCCGGCGACTGGAGCGACGACAGCGATTGCGGACCGAACGTCCCTGGCCGACCGAGCAGTTGGCACGGCACCTTCGTCACTGGATTGATTGCTGCCAACAGCAACAACGGCGCCGGGATCGCTGGAATGAACTGGAACGCAAAGGTCGTTCCGGTGCGCGTGCTGGGCAGATGCGGCGGAACCTTCGACGACGTCACCGCAGGCGTCATGTGGGCGGCCGGGCTTCCCGTTTTCGGCGTGCCGGCGAACGCCAACCCGGCGCGCGTGATCAACCTGAGCCTCGGCGGACCCACCGCCTGCCCACAGGCGCTGCAGGAAGCCGTCGATCAGGCACTGACCCAGGGAGCGGTCGTCACAGTTGCTGCTGGCAATGAAAGCTTCGACGCGACCGGCTCGGCGCCCGCCAATTGCAGCGGCGTAATCACTGTTGCCGCTTCGACGCGACAAGGCGACCTCACGAGCTATTCAAATTTCGGAGGCCGGGTCGATATCTCCGCGCCCGGAGGAGCCGGTGATCTGAGCGACTGGATACTGTCGACGTCGAACGACGGACTGAAGTCTCCCGGAAATCCCATATACGCCTACGAGATCGGCACCAGCTTCGCGGCGCCACACGTCGCCGGAGCAGCCTCGCTGATGTTCGCGCGCAACGCCAACCTCACGGCCGGACAGGTGTTGAACATCCTCACTTCGACGTCGCGAACCTTTCCGTTCGGCAGCATCTGCGCACAAAGCGCAGCCTGCGGATCGGGACTGCTCGATGCTTCGCTGGCGTTGCAGAGCAC
The DNA here is from genome assembly GCA_035262745.1 of Casimicrobiaceae bacterium. Lineage (GTDB taxonomy): Bacteria > Pseudomonadota > Gammaproteobacteria > Burkholderiales > Casimicrobiaceae > PALSA-1003. The sequence continues at coordinate 35,860 of DATFSE010000035.1, forward strand.
GATCCCCGCGATCAACATGGCGCCGCCCGGCACCGTCCCCGTCATCGAGTACTACCGCTCCGACCGCGATCACTATTTCATGACCGCCGATCCGGCGGAGATCGCTTACGTCGACAATGTCCTCTACCCGATATTCCAGCGTACCGGCGAGGTCTTTTTCGCGTGGCTCGATCCTTCCAGGGCGCCGCCGAATACGCCTCTGCAGTCGGTTTGCCGCTTCTACAGCCCGCTGCCGCTGATCGACTCGCACTTCTACACGGCGATTCCCAGCGAATGCCAGTACGTCATCGCCAACTGGCCGGGGATCTGGAATCTCGAGACCTTCGCGGCTTTTTATGTGTTGATGCCCGACGCAAACGGGGTGTGCCCCAACGGATCGCTGCCCGTGTACCGCTTCTTCGACAATCGCGCCGACGCCAATCACCGTCATACCATCGATCTCACAGTGCGGCGGACCATGCTCAATCGCCTCTGGGCGCAGGAAGGGCTCGGGCCGAACGGCGTGGCGTTCTGCTCGCCGTTGTGACCGACGTACAGAGCGCGTTGTAGGTCGAGTCATCGACACTCGAGCGATACAGCGGGATTACGGTCGGCTTGCGCTGCTTGACGCGATCATCGAAGCGCTCGAGCGGGCTGGCAAAGACATCGGCCATCTGACGCCGGACGATCTGGCGCCGATCGACGAATTCCATACCCGCGGCCGGCCGGCGACTGTTGATCTCGCCAAGATGGTCGAATTCCGCGGCGGCGAGCGAGTGCTCGACCTCGGCTGCGGACTGGGCGGCCCTTCGCGGTTCCTCGCCTCTCGCTACGGGTGTGTCGTCAGCGGGGTCGATCTCACCCCGGAATTCGTAGCGATCGCTGCGGAGCTCGCGCGTTTGACGCGACTCCAGGACAAGGTTCAATACTCCCAGGGCGATGCGCTTGCGCTTCCATTCGACGCCGAGACTTTCGATGTCGTGTGGTCGCAAAATGTCGCGATGAACATCGCCGACCGCGACGGCCTGTATTCGCAGATCAATATGGTGCTACGCCCCGGAGGCAAGTACGCCTTCAGCGATGTCGTGAGCGGACCCGAAGGCGAGCCCCACTATCCGCTGCCGTGGGCGCGCGATGCGGCGCTCAGCCACCTGCTGAGTGCCGAGGAAACGCGTGGGGCTTTGCTGAGTGCCGGCTTCGCGGTGCGCGCCTGGGAAGACGCGACTGAAGCCTCCGCCAGCGCCGCCTTCGAGCGCGCCGGACAGGCTCCGTCTTCGCTGGGAATTCATGTTCTGTTCGGCGCCGACTGGCCGGCGGTCAACGCCAACATACTTCGCAACTACCGCGAGAAAAGAATCGGCGTGCTCCTCGGAGTCGTCGAGCGCCTGCCCTAGCACTTGGCCGAATGCAGCGCTCGGCGACTACTTGCTCATGATCAGCGCCGGCAGTCCGAGCGTCAGCGCCGGCCACACGGTGATGGCGACGAGAACGATCAGCAACGGCACGAGCCACGGGAGGATCGCGCGCGAAATCTGCTCGAAAGTGACATCGGCGATGCGCGCCATGACGAACAGCACCACGCCGATGGGCGGGTGAATCGTGCCCAGGATCAGGTTGAAGATCATGATCAACCCGAATTGCACCGGGTCGATGCCGAAGCCG
>DATFSE010000036.1:0-2717 GCA_035262745.1 Casimicrobiaceae bacterium
GATGACTTTCTCGCAGCGCTGAATTCTCGCAAGCGCAAGGCAGTGAAGAAGGAGCGGCGTGAAGCGCTGGCGCCGGGGCTGGAGATCGAGGTTCTGACCGGGTCGGATTTGAAGCCTCGGCACTGGGACGCATTTTACGAATTCTATCTCGCAACCTCGGACCGTAAATGGGGCTCAGCCTATCTCAACCGACGTTTCTTCGCGTTGATGGGCGAGCGGATGCCCGAGAAAATCGTTCTCGTCATGGCGCGAGACGGTGCCAACTACGTCGCTGGAGCTTTCAACCTGCTCGGCAAGGACACAATCTACGGTCGAAATTGGGGTAGCTATGGCGACTATAAATTCCTTCACTTTGAATGCTGCTACTACCAGGCGATCGAATTCGCGGTAACGCACGGGCTAAAGCGTGTTGAGGCGGGCGCGCAGGGCCCGCACAAAATCCAGCGCGGCTATCTGCCTGCGCCGACCTACAGCGCCCATTGGATCCCCGATCCAGCCTTCCGCCGTGCGGTCGCGCAATTCCTCACGCGCGAACGCGACATGGTCGAACACAAAATGGACGGACTCTCCGATTTCTCTCCATTCCGGCGGGAGGAAGCGCCCCCGTAACCAGAGGCGGAGGCAAGCCGGCTTGCCTCACTCGACCAGCTCGGGCTCCCGTGGCGCCGGCGCGAGCGGGAGTTCTCCGAATGAGAAAGCAAGCGCATCCTCATCTGGCTTTTTGCTAACTCGGACTATGCCGCCCTTGGCGAGCCGTCCGAACAGCAGCTCATCGGCAAGCGGCTTTTTGACGTGCTCCTGAATAACGCGAGCCAGCGGACGAGCGCCAAACAATGGGTCGTAGCCCTTCTCTGCGAGCCATGAGCGGGCGCTCGTGTCGAGCTCGATCGTGACGTTGCGATCGGCCAGTTGCTCTTCGAGCTGAAGCACAAACTTGTCGACGACCCGACCAATAGTCTCAGTTGATAGGGCAGAGAACGAGATGGTGGCGTCCAGACGATTGCGAAACTCCGGCGAGAACATGCGGTTAATGGCTTCGTGATCGTCGCCTTCGCGGATACCACTGCCGAAACCGATCGCGGGCTTGGCAAGGTCAGATGCGCCGGCGTTCGTCGTCATGATCAGAATGACGTTGCGGAAGTCGACGATCTTGCCGTTGTGATCGGTCAGCTTTCCGTAATCCATGACTTGCAACAGGATGTTGAAGAGATCGGGATGGGCCTTCTCGATCTCGTCGAGCAGCAGCACACTGTGGGGGTGCTGGTCGATTGCATCGGTCAACAGTCCACCCTGGTCGAAGCCAACATACCCAGGGGGTGCGCCGATCAGCCGCGACACCGTGTGCCGTTCCATGTATTCCGACATATCGAAGCGTGTGATCTCGATGCCGAGCGCGCGGGCAAGCTGGCGCGCGACCTCGGTTTTACCGACCCCGGTCGGGCCCGAGAACAGATAGCTGCCGATCGGCTTCTCGGGATCGCGCAACCCGGCACGCGCCAGCTTGATCGCCGAAACCAACGCCTCGATCGCTGTGTCCTGGCCAAACACCATCGTTTTTAGGTCGCGCTGAAGGTGCTTTAGAACCTCGCGATCGTCGCGCGACACGCTCTTGGGCGGTATACGCGCCATCGTCGCGATGCACGCCTCGATCTCTCTCGCCGTGATGGTCTTGCGACGGCGGCTCTCGGGGACGAGCATCTGGGCCGCCCCGGTTTCATCGATCACGTCGATCGCCTTATCCGGCAGCTTACGGTCGCCGATGTAGCGATGTGACAGCTCGACCGCGGCACGCAACGCGTCGGTGGTGTAGCGGACCTTGTGATGCCGCTCGTAATAGGGTTTTAGGCCGCGGAGGATCTTGACGGAATCCTCGACCGTCGGCTCGTTGACGTCGATCTTCTGAAAGCGCCGGACGAGCGCTCGATCCTTTTCGAAATAGTTGCGATATTCCTTATAGGTGGTCGAACCGATACAGCGGATGACCCCGCCGGCGAGCGCCGGTTTCAACAGGTTCGAGGCATCCATCGCCCCACCGCTTGTCGCGCCTGCGCCAATTACCGTGTGGATCTCGTCGATGAACAGGATGGTACCGGGTTGCGCCTCGAGCTCGGCCAGCACCGCCTTGAGCCGTTCTTCAAAATCGCCGCGATAACGAGTACCCGCGAGGAGTGCGCCCATATCGAGGGCGTAGATCGTCGAGTTGAGCAGCACTTCGGGTACTTCACGCTGAACAATTCGCCGCGCCAAGCCCTCGGCGATTGCTGTTTTGCCAACACCAGGCTCGCCGACATAGAGCGGATTGTTCTTGGCCCGCCGGCACAGGATCTGGATCGTCCGTTCGACCTCCGCCTCGCGCCCAATCAGCGGATCAATCCTGCCACCCTTGGCCTTCTTGTTTAGATTGACACAATAGGAGTCGAGGGCGTCGTGATTGCGCTTCTGCGACTTTTCGACGCGTTCCTCCTCGTCGGTTCCTTGTACGCGCCGGGTTTCCGAACGCCCCGGTGCCTTGGCGATGCCGTGGGAAATGTAGTTAACGGCATCGAACCGGGTCATGTCCTGTTCTTGCAGGTAATATACGGCGTGGCTCTCGCGCTCCGCGAACATGGCCACGAGAACGTTTGCTCCGGTCACCTCCTCGCGGCCCGAGGACTGGACGTGGATCGCCGCGCGCTGCAATACGCGCTGAAAGCTCGCCGTCGGCTTTGCGTCGTCAC
>DATFSE010000037.1:0-2448 GCA_035262745.1 Casimicrobiaceae bacterium
GATAGCGTTTCCGGATGGCAGAGCAACATCGCCACTGCTGCAGGACCAGTCTAGCGTTTGCATCAGCTCATTTAGGTGCAAGAGCACCGGCCATCTTCTAGTGCGCGCTGAACGGTGCCGCGGCCTCACGCGTACTTGTACTTCGGCTCCCAGCCAGCGGCGCCTTCGGGAATGAGATCGAAGAAGTGCCAGACGCTGCAGAAATCGTCGCCGGGCGAGAACGGCGCGTCGGACACCCGCACGATCCTTCCGTTCTGGCGCCGGAACACGGAGACACCCGGCATCCAGCCGCCGTCCCGACGGTAGCCCATGTCCTCCGCAAACGTGGTGCCCTCGTGCGACACCATGGAAAACGTCCAATGCCGGCTTTCCGCGAACTTCTGCTGCTTCTCTGGTGTATCGGGCGAGGAGACGACGAACGCGGCGCGGTTGCTGAGGTGTGCATAGGCGCCGTTGAACCCGTCCGCCCACAACGTGCAATAGGGACAGCTCTGGCCCATGTTGTGGATGACGAACAGATCGGCCTTGTCGCCGAACAGCTCGGAGAGCCGCACGCTCCCGCTCCCCGCGCGCCGGAACGTATAGTCCTTCACGGGCTCTGGCTCGACGGCCGCCTGCACGTCGTGCATCTTCTGGCGCAGCTCGCGGATCTGGCGGCGATAGTCGGCGAGTTTTTCTGCGGTGTGTTTGTAGCTCATGGCTTCACTCCTCATACGAAGTTCTTTGGCGCGAGCCTGTCCACAACGTCATGGCCGACCTCGTGTGCGGTCGGGCACTCGACGCAGCGGAGAACTCGGTCGGCCCCTCTTCCAGTCATGGAGAGAGATTTCTTGCGCGCTGGGGTGAGCGAGAAAGGAATCGCATTCGCAATGACGGCTCGATGTCATGGTTCGCATCAGCCGCCGTAGCTATCGCGGTAGCGCACCCAGGCCATCTTGTGCGAGCCCGACTCGTCGCGTCCCTTGGGCACGAGATCGAGGTAGTGATAGGTGGCGTTCATCATGTCGAGGCCGCGCGCGTAGCACGAATAGGTGTGGAACACAGCGCCGGCCGCGTCCTGATAGAACACGCTGATGCCTGGCAGCTCCGCCATCGAACGCTTGGCCTTGTGGTAGTTGTAGGTGGTGGTCTCCTGCGCCAGATCCTGCGGCGTGAACGAGACCTGATAGTCGAAGTTGAAGTCGTTGCCGGCCGACGATACCCATGTGAACGTCCACCCCATCCGGCGCTTGAAGGCCTCGAGCTTGTGCAGAAGCGCGCGCGAGACCGCGACCAGGGTGACGTCGCGCGCGGCGAGGTGCACGACGCTGCGCTCGAAATTGTCGGCCCAGAACGAGCAGCTCTTGCAGCCCTCCTCCCAGTCGGGCGCAAACATGAAATGGTAGACGATCAGCTGCGAGCGACCGGCGAACAGGCCACCGAGCGTGACCTTGCCGTCCGGTCCGTCGAACACGTACGGCTTGTCGACGCGCTCCCACGGCAGATCGCGCCGCTCCTGACTCAGCCGGTCACGCGCCCGCGTGAACTCCTTCTCCTTGGCGAGAAGCGCCATACGCGCCGCAATCCATTGCTCGCGCGAAACGATCCTGTTGCTTTCCATCTTTCACCTCCATCCACGTTGTCATGGCAAAGTCATGCACCGCTCATTGGCCTTCCCTTGCGCCGGCTGGTGGTCCGTTTGCTGCGAGTCTTCGCGCGTCCGCGCCGGTCAATGTCCCCTAAGGTGGCGGCCAGCAGGTCGAACTGCGCCTGCCAATACTTGCTGTAGCGGTTGAGCCAGATCGCAGCGTCGAAGATCGGCCCCGCCGTCAGGCTACAGCGGCTGATGCGCCCCGTCCGCTCTTGCGCCACCAACCCGGCGCGCACCAGCACCTGGATGTGCTTCGACACCGCCTGCAGCGAGATGTCGAAATGCTGCGCGATCTGGGACACCAGGAGCTCCTGTCCGTCGAGACGGCTCAGGATGGAGCGGCGTACCGGATCGGCGAGCGCCGAGAACACTTGATCGAGCGCGTCCTCGCCATCCTGCGCGGCACCGCCGACAACGTGCAGGTGATCGGGTTTGGCAATCATGGCGCGATCATCAACCAGTCGATTGATAATCAAACAATCGGTTGATGATGTCAAGACCTCTGCGGCGTCATCGCTGCAAACGGGGCTCGGTACCATCCGTTCGCGCTCGCTGGCACATTCGATTCGACTCCAGCCGCGGCGTGCTGCATTGATGGCGCCCATGTTGTGGCGTCTGCGTGCCTTTCCCGACTTCTGCGAGCCTTGTCTGCCGAGACCGGTCGAACAGCCGCCGGCCGGGCAACGGCCACGATTGGACCGAACGCTTCCCGCTCATCGTCGAGGCACTGAGCACGCTTAAAGTCGCCACGTGCCTGATCGATGGGGAGTCGCTTAGAGCGTACAAAAGGAAATGGATGGTGTTCTAATGCGCCGAAA
>DATFSE010000038.1:0-8494 GCA_035262745.1 Casimicrobiaceae bacterium
AAATGGTGGATCCCGAGGTCCATAATCATTGGCTGGCGCATGTCCTGATGCCGTCGTGCACGATCCGGATTGGGATAAGCCATGCACTTGTTGAAGCGAATCGCAACCGACGCGAGTTGGCCGAACTCCGCGCGCTGTACGATTTGCGCGGCGCGTTGGGCTGCGGGGAAAAAGCGAAAGTTTTGATTGACCATCAGAATCAGACCGCGCTCACAGGCGAGTTGTGCGAGTGCCCTGCCCTCCTCGAGAGTTGGAACGAACGGCTTTTCGACAAGGACATGGCAACCGAGCGATAGCGCGGTGTTTACCAGCGAGGCGTGCGCATCAGTAGTTGTCAGCACAAGCAGGCCATCGGCCTTGGTCTCATCGATGGCGTCCTCTAGCGTTGGAAAGAACGGCACGTTCGGGTCCGGCCATCGCGCACGCGTATCACTCACGCGGTCGGGGTCACGAAAGACGCAACCAACGATCGTGGCCCGCGCAACCTGCGGAACGATCTCTGTCGCCCAATTCAAACCCCATCCACCGAGGCCGATTTGCACGAGGCGCATCTGGCTAGTGGCCACCACCGGAAGTTCGGCGGGAAGTGTGTCGACGCGGGCGTGAGAAGCGTCGCAGCCGCGTCAGGCGACCGCGCGCGGATGCGGAATCGCGTCGAGGACGACCAGGCGCAGCGGCCAGAGCATCGCAAGCTCGTCGGCCGCCTTGCTGGCGATAGCTGCCACTTGGACGATGCGTTCCGGCGTCATCCGCAGCGCGGGCCCTACGATGGCGAGCACGCCCTGCGCGATACCCTGGGCAGGGCAGATCGAAACGGCAACACCCGTTACCCCTGGCTCGGCTTCCTCCACCGCGAGGCCGTAGCCGCGCTGGCGCGTCAGTGCGAGCTCTCGCTGCAGCGCGTTGATTGAGCGCAACGCATTCGGCCCGAATGCGCCCGGCTCGCCAAATCCCGCGGCGAGCACAATCCTGAGCGCCGTTTCGTCCGGCAGCATTGCGAGCCAAGCCTTGCCGCTCGCGGTCACGTGCAACGGCAGCGTCGGGAAGATCCGCGATTGGACGACGAGTGTGCCCTGCGCGCCCTGCGCGTGCGCGATCGTCGTCAGCTCGCCCCCCTGGATCACGGCGAGGCGCACCAGTTCACGGCTCTCCTCTGCGACGCGATCGAGCACCGGCTGGCACACGTCGAGGATCCGGGTCGACACGAGAAACCGCTGGCCGAGCGCCGAGAGCTTGAGCGATAGCCGGTACTGCTCGGTGCCGAGATCCTGCTCCACCCACCCCAAACTCCGCAGCGCAGTAAGCAGCCGGTGTGCTCCGCTTCTCGGCAAGCCAAGGCGATGGGCGATTTCGGTCAGGCGCATATCGCGCGCCTCGGTTGCGAGGAACTCGACGACCGCAAAGGAATTCTCGATTTGTGACTTGACAACGCGAATGTTCATGGAATATTGTTCCAGCAAGAACAATGGCCGCATTCTAGCGGCCTATGCGGCAGTAAGTCAATAAGAACTCAGCAGTTTTTGGAGCCGCGAGCAGCCAAGCTGCGCCCACTTGTGCCCGGCCAGCCTGCGCTAGAGGCGGTTCCATTCATGGCCGACGCATGCATCTATCGCACGCTTAGGAGGACGCGACCCATCCATAAGCCGGTCCGTCTATTAACAACCCGGAGGTACCCGAAATGTCCCGATCTCTGATGCGCATCCTGTCAGCTACTGCGCTCACGCTCTTGAGTGCTAATGCTGTCGCGGCCGATGTGCTGTGGCCGAGCTTCATGTGGGGCGAGCCGAACAACGAGCCGGTGATGACGCTGCTTAAGCAAAAGTTCGAGGCGGAGAACCCCGGCAACACGGTGAAAAGCGTCACTGTTCCAATCGCCGCGTTCTGGGACAAGCAATTCGCTGACATCGCAAGCGGCAACGCGGCCGATGTGGCAACGATGTATGACCCGGATGTGCGCGCCTACGTGGAGGCCGATCTCCTCGAGTCGCTCGACAGCTACCTTGCCGCGGCCGGCATCCCGATGGACAAGCTCGTGCCAACCGAGAAGCTCGCGCAGAAGGGCGGCAAGACTTATGCGATTCCGTTCCAGATCAACGCGCGCGCGCTGTTCTACAACGACAAGCTGTTCCGCGAGGCAGACGTGCAGCCGCCAAAGAACGTCGACGAGATGATGGCGGCGATTCGCAAGCTGCGCAAACCGGAGGCGCAGCAGTTCGGCTACGCGACGATCTCCAAGCCTGGTGCCGCCAACCTCCTCTACATCGAGATCATGCCGATCGTTGTCGGCTTCGGCGGCGGGTTCTTCAAGGATGGCAAGCCGAGCGCGAATTCGGCACAGACGGTGGCCGCGCTTAAGTTCCTCAAGACGCTCTACGACGAGCAGCTCATCCCGCGCGGCATGGACACTCCGACCTACCGTCAGCTCTTCGTCCAGGGCAAAGTCGGCATGTACGCGACCGGCGGGTTCTTCGCCAGCGTAGTCGCCAACGGAAACAAGGAGACCTACGCCGACCTGCGCTCGGAGCCGTTGCCGCTTCCAAGCGGGCAGACGATGTCGATCACCGTGTTCCTCGGCGTGCCCAAGGCAGCGAAGAACAAGGATCTCGCAGCGAAGTTGCTGATGCGCATGCTGAAGGACGACATGCAGGGTGCGATCGTGACCATGGGGAAGACGCACCCGGGTCGCATCGGGATGATCCCGGCGAGCTTTCTGCAGGAGAATCCGTGGTTCAAGGCGTTCGAGCAGGCGACCCTCACCGCGCGCTCCTATGCACCCGACGGTGCCGAGCAATACGGCAACGAGATCGTCAAGATAGTCGCCGAGCACGTCGAGGCGATGCTGTTCACCGGAGTTTCCGCCGAGAACACCGGTGAAGACCTGCAAAAGGCGCTGAGCGCATTCATCGCGACCAAGACGAAACAATAGTGAGAGCGCTTCGCCTCGGCTCGTCCACGCGCGAGGCGCTGACGCCCTACGCGTTCCTGCTGCCAAGCTTCATCGCGCTCGCCATCGTCTTCTTCTATCCGATGCTCCGCGCCGTGTTGCTGAGTTTCTATGGCAATACGGTCGGCGCGGGGCTCGGCAAGTTTGTCGGCCTCGAGCAGTACGCGACGGTGATCTCGAGCGCGTACTTCCCGCGCGTACTTTGGACCTCGGTGCTATGGACTGCCGGCAACGTCGTGTTCGTGTTGGGCATCGGGCTCGCCACGGCGCTACTGCTCGACCGCCGCTTCCCGGGGCGCGCGGGAGTGCGCGCTCTCTTCATCCTGCCATGGGCGATTCCCTACGTCGCGGCGGCGTTGATCTGGGGCTGGATCTTCGACTACGAATACGGCGTGCTCAATTACCTCTTGCGCACAACGGGCGCGGTCGACCACAAGATCAACTTCCTGCTTGGCTGCCCGACGGCGCTCGCGAGCCTCACCGGCGTGTCGGTGTGGAAGCTCTTCCCGCTCGGTACCGTCATGTTCCTCGCCGGTCTGCAGACCATCCCCGCCGAGTACTACGAGGCGGCGAAGGTCGACGGCGCCAACCCGCTGCAGAGCTTCCGCTACATCACGCTGCCGGGACTGCGCAACGTCACGATCATGCTAACGCTGCTGATCACAATCTGGACCTTCGGCCGCGCGTTCACGATCATCTTTCTGCTGACCGAAGGCGGGCCGGCGGGCTGCACTGAGACCATCGTGATCCGCAGCTACCTCGAGGCTTTCAAGTTCTTCCATATCGGCACCGCGAGCGCGTTGGGGACGATCGTGCTCGCGATCTCGCTCGCGTTCTCGCTTGCCTACCTCGCGTTCATGCACCGGAGCCGTCTCGTCTATGGCTGAGCGGCGCACATTGAAGCGAACACTGTGGCGAGCCGCGTTCTGGGCGTCGGTCGCGTGCCTGCTCTGCGTGATCGTTTTTCCGTTCTACTGGATGGTGAAGACTTCGATGGACACCGGCGCGGGGATCTTCTCGTATCCACCGCGCTTCTTACCGACGAGCTATGCGCTCGAAGGCTATTGGACCGTCGTCACGAATACGCCAGTCTGGCGATGGCTGTGGAACTCGTTCGCAGTTGCCGCCGGCTCGACAGCAATGGCGCTCGTCGCCGGTGTATCGGGAGCCTACGGGCTGTCGCGCTTCCGCTATCGTGGCAAGAGCACGCTTGCGCTGGTGATCCTAACGACACAGATGATGCCGCCACTGGTGCTGATCATCCCGATCTACACGATCTTCATCGGTCTCGGGCTCAGCGACACCCTGTTCGGCCTGATGCTCGGCAATTTCGCATTCTCGCTGCCAGTGGTGATCTGGATGATGAAGTCGATCTTCGACTCGATCCCGGTCGACATCGAGGAGGCCGCGCGCGTGGATGGCGCCTCGTGGCCCTACATTCTGTGGCGCGTGACACTTCCGATCGCGCTACCCGGTCTCGCGGCCACGGGCATCTTCACGTTCCTGAACGGCTGGGACGAGTTCATGTTCGCGCGGACCATCGTGTCCTCTGCCGAGAAATGGGTGGGCACGGTCGGACTGGCGTCGTTCATCGGCGCCTACGTCACCCCCTGGGACCAGATCCTCGCCGCGGCGACGATCTTCACAATACCGCCAGTCGCGCTGTTCCTGCTCGTGCAGAAGTATTTCATCGCCGGCCTTGGTGCCGGCGCCGTCAAGGGCTGAAGATGGCAACGCAGCGCGACGCTCAATGAACTTCGCCTTTACGCCAGAGCAGGAGCAGGTCCGGGACACTGCGCGCGCGTTTTCACAGCGCGAGATCGCACCTCGCGCGAGAGCGATCGACGAGACCGCAGAGTTCGATTGGGACCTGCATCGAAAGCTCGCCGCGCTGGGCTTCCTCTGCATGACCGCGCCCGAAGACTACGGTGGCGCCGCGACTGACACTGTGACCTGGTGCATCGCGGTTGAGGAGATCGCGAAGGCCTCGTCCGCCGTCGCCAACGGCATGACGCTGACGGAGTCGATGGCGCATTACCTCACTACCCTTGGCACCGAGACGCAGAAGCACGAGGTGCTGCCGGCGCTTGCCACGGGGCGCGAGCTCTGCGCGTTCGGGCTGACCGAGCCTGGTGCCGGGTCGGACGCCAAGTCGGTCGCCACGACTGCACGCCGCGACGGAAATGACTGGATTCTCGATGGCCGCAAGATGTTTATCAGCGGGGCGCTGCTCGCCGACTGGTTCATCATCGTCGCCACGGTCGACAAGGCGCTGGGCGCGCGGGGTGTGCGCACGTTTCTGGTCCGTAAGGGCACGGGAGGGCTCGCGTGCGGCAGCAAGCTCGATCTGCTCGGCATCCGCGGCTTCGGCACGGCGCCTCTCTTCCTCGACGAGTGCCGCGTGCCAGCGACCGCGCTGCTCGGCGCCAGCGACGACGGCTTCTCTCAGGTGATGCGCGGCCTCGACGGCGCGGGGCGACTCGGCGCGGCTGCGATGGCCGTAGGACTCGCGCAGGCCGCGATGGACGCAGCGCTCGCCTACGCGCGCGAGCGAAAGCAATTCGGGCGGCCGATCGCGGACTTCCAGGCCGTGCAATTCATGCTCGCCGACATGTCGACCGAGATCGATGCGGCACGGCTGTTGATGTACAAAGCAGCATGGCGGCGCGACCATGGCTTGCCGTTCGCGCGCGAATCGTCGCACGCGAAGCTGTACGCCGGCGACATGTGCATGCGCAACGTCACCAACGCGATGCAGATCTTCGGCGGCTACGCTTATTCAAAGGAGTATCCCGTCGAACGCTACTTCCGCGACGCCAAGATCCACCAGATCTGGGACGGCACCAATGAAATCCAACGCATCATCATCGCTCGCCACCTTTTGAAAGAATCATGACCGAAGCCCCACTCACCGGCACCCGTGTCGCTGCCTTCACGCATTTCGCAGCCGGCCCGATCGCTGCGCAATACCTTGGTGCTCTTGGCGCCGACGTCATCAAGGTCGAATCGCCGCAGCGCGACGTCAATCGCTACGCCGTGCGCGATCCCGGTGGCAAGCTCGAAGGCATCAGCCCCTATTTCGTCGTCACCAACCGAAACCAGCGCTGCCTCTGTCTCGACCTCAAGAAGCCGGGCGGCATCGATGCGGCGCGGCGGCTAATCGCGAGTGCCGACGTGCTGATCGAGAACTACCGGCCCGGCGTGATGGAGCGCTTCGGCCTCGGTTTTGATGACGCCGCGAAGCTCAACCCGCGGCTCGTTTACTGCTCGCTGTCCGCCTACGATCCCGAGGGTACAGCACGCGAGTCGCCAGGACAGGATCTGCTTATCCAAGCGCTGTCGGGACTGGCCGGCCTCAGCGGACGCGGCGATGGACCGCCGGTCCCGGTCGGCGCGTATCTCATCGATGGCATCACAGCGCTACAGGGCGTGATCGGCATCCAGGGAGCCTTGCGTCATCGCGACAAATCGGGTCTCGGCCAGCGCGTGCGTTGCGACATGATGTCGGCGGCGATCTACATGATGGCGCAGGAAGCCTCGTGGGCCATGAACATCGGGCCAACGCGCCGCAGCGACGCCGGCATCGCGCACGCCAACCAGTCCGCACCCTACGGCATCTACGCGACCGTGGACGGATCGGTAGCGATCAGCACCTTCGGCGGTATTCCGATGTTGCGCAGCATCGCCGCTGCGCTGGGACTTGCCGTCGAGCTCGAAACGCTGATGACCGAGCAAGGCGCGCGCGAGAAGCGCGACACGATCGCCGCAGCGATCGGACGCTCACTGCGAGCGCTCACCTGCCAGCAGGCGATCGACCTCGTCGCGCCGACCGGCGCGTGGGTGGTCCGGGTGCGCGAGCTTGCAGAGGCGCTCGTCGATCCAGCGGTGCTGGCGACTGGCATCATCCGCGACGTGCATGCGCAGTATGGCGGCGATTACCGCGTGGTCGTCGAGCCGCTGAAGCTCTCTGCCTCGCCGCTGGTGTTCAGCCGCCCCGCACCCGACCAGGGGGAGCACACACAGGCGATCCTCGGCGAGCTGGGCTATGCACCCCGCGAGGTCGACGCCATGATCGACGCGGGCGCGGCATTTTGCGCGCCCGCGGCCGCGACGGCGTGACCAGGACAGTTCGCGCGCCGCATCCATCATCAGAAACCATACGCCATGACTGCCAACGCAGAGCCCCGCTTTTATGTCAACGTCGGCGACACTATCTCGGTCAACTACCGATCGTAGAGATCGACTGGGAAGAGCGGGGCTCGCGCTCGAAGATCGAGGCGCACAGCCAGGACGGCGTGCTGGTGGCCACCGCGGAGCATCTGATCCAGTGGGTGAATGAGCCTTCGTTGCAAAGCGTGAGGCACAGACGTCATGAGTCAGCCTGAAACCAATCTGGAATTGTCGCGCCCCGCACCACACGTGCTGCTGATCGCGTTGCGGCGGCCACGGTGGCGCAACGCGATCGACACGGCGCTGCTCATCGCCCTGCGAGGAATGCTCGACCGCGCCGCGGGGGATGACGACGTGCACTGCGTCGTTCTGACCGGAGACGACCACTCGTTCTCAGCCGGCGCGGACATCCACGAAATGCACGAGGGCGGCCTTGCCGTGCTGCAGAACCTGGAGCGCCTCGAAGCCTGGGCAGCGATCGAGCACTTCCCGAAGCCGCTCATCGCCGCAGTGAACGGCTTTGCGCTCGGCAGCGGCAACGAGCTTGCTCTGTTGTGCGACATCATCGTCGCCGGCGAGTCTGCGCTGTTCGGGCAACCCGAAGTGCAATTGGGCGGCATGCCGGGTGATGGTGGTACGCAGCGGCTCGTATTCGCCGTCGGCAAGTCGCGGGCTATGCAGATGATCCTCGCGGGCGTGCCCATCGATGCGCCGACCGCGCTCGCCTGCGGGCTCGTCTCGGAGGTCATTGCCCCCACGCACACCGTGGAGCGCGCAGTCGAGATCGCGGCGTGCATCGGCAAGGCGTCGCCCGCGGCCGCGCAGGCAGCCAAGCGCGCGGTCCTGCAGTCTTTCGAGCTGCCGCTCGCCGAAGGCCTCGCGCGCGAGCGCCAAGCGATGTTGGACCTAGCCGCCACGCCCGAGCGCGCCGCAGGCCTTAGCACGTTCGCCAACCGTCAAGGTTGTCACAACGTCGGGAGGCGGTCCGAATGAGCTTCGCGGGGTTGGGCGCCGTCGTCATCTGGCACGACATCGCCCCGGAGGGCCGCCAAGCGTTCTACGCGTGGCACTGTTGCGAGCACATGCCTGAGCGCACCGGCATTCCGAATCCGCATCGTCCATCGCTGCTGGCAGACCCGCACCGCATACGATGAATCCACTTACCTGCTTGCCCTCAAGCGACGCGGATCGCCTCTGATTGCAGCCCTACCTGTTGCCCCGCGAAGTGCTTAAGGGAACACCTTGTATGTTCAGACCCGACCAGCGCGGTAAAGTCCGAATACCGTCGAGGTAACCGGACTGGACCGTGTAGCCTGATAACACCTTGGGCCGGCGAGCGTGCTCGCAAGCCCGTCCCTGAGTCGATTGCGCACGGACCCG
>DATFSE010000039.1:0-45866 GCA_035262745.1 Casimicrobiaceae bacterium
TCACACTTCACGAAGACGGTTACGCGGACGTCGTGGTGACGGGTACGACGCCATCGGTCGCGTTTGGCATGCCTGGCATGGGGACGCCCTTCGGGACGTTCATGGCGAACGTGGTTGGCGGCGGCGCGCTTGGAAACCCTACGACGCTGGACCTGAGCTCACTCAACATTTCTACCGCCACCGCCGGTACGCTGGTCATTACACTGGTTGAGACAGGATTGATGTCGCCGTTCGGATCGACATCGTGGCAGCAACAGTTTGTAGGCACGTTCTCAGCGGGCACAGGGATTTCAGTATCCTCGACCGATCTTGTGAACGGTATGATGTTGGCAAATCTCTCATGCACCGCGAGTCCTTGCTCAGAAAGCGCCACTAAGGCGATACCCGGTCTCACAGGTCCATATACCCTGACGGAGATCATCACTATCGTGTCAACCGGCGAGAACCTGTTTAGCCTGGATCAGAGGCTGGTGGGAACTGGCCAGACGCTTGCCCTGGTTCCGGAACCGGCTGCGCTCGCACTTCTAGGCGTCGGACTCTTGGCATTCGCTGCGAATCGGCGACGCAACAGGCGTTGAACGAACAGTCGCGTGTAGTTCGAGCCGTTTTTGGCCGGTCACCATAGCGGAGCCGGCCATTTTGTTGGTTGATATTTTCGCTGGATCAGCGCTTGAACGACCGACACTCGACCGGCAGCAGCTGGTCGGGAATATTGGTTGTGTTTTGCCCGTAGACCTTCATTCCGTCCGGCGCTTCAGCGCTGCCGCAGACCCACGCGACGGGAACTATCGGCGCGTCCTCCACTACAGCCGGACGCAGCGAAAGGACCTTCCCGGCGATCGCATTGTTGACCTGGTTGCCGAACGTCAATTGAATAGCACCGTCGTGCACGGCAAGCGACTTGACGAAGTTGGCGACGATCTTTTCCGGAGCCGGTAATCCTGCAGCCGCGTTGTCTGCCGGAAGCATCTTGGCGGCGGACCAGGAAGCCGCGATCGGCTGCTTGGCGATATCGGCCAACGGCAATGCTTCCTTGATCTGACTGCGAACGATGCGATCCATATAGGACGGGATCGCGAGCATCGCAAGGATACCGATCACAGCAACCACCGCCAGCATTTCCACCATCGTGAAGCCGGCGCACCATGGCACACGGCGACCCGACGCAAACACTTCTGCAGTTCGCACGGCGACCGAAACCCGCAATGGCCCGGAGGAAGCGCTACGTTTTCGAGCGCTCGACCAGGCTCGCACAATAGGCAAGGCAACCGAGCACCATCGCAGCCGTTCCCGCCTGAAGCATCGTCCCCACCTGAAAGCTTCCTATGCTCCAGCTACCGCTGAGACGAACGAAGGATGCGCCGGCGCAAACAATCACCCCGATGAGTCCTGCGAGCCGGCCGATCCAGAGCAGCAGAGCTTGCATGTGCACCCTCCGTAGTTTGTGTGACGGGAGAAGTCGCCCTTCACTTGGTTTAGGCGGCGACTTCCACGCGCTACGCTAACAGAAACCCGGTCGCTTCGCGGCAGGTGCGAAGGAGCCTGCGCAAGCGTTTGATTTTCCTACGCTGGGCAAGGCCGCGAATTGGCCGCGCGAGGTGCGCACCGGCTTGAGCGAATGTAAGATTGCCGAAAGCTTCAAGGCGACACCGCCGTTAGAAGAGCTTGCGCGCCTGACAAGGAACCCACCGCAATGCCGCAACCCGTCCGCCATTTTCGGCAGATCCTCATCTGGCCGTTGCAGGTGATGCCTATCCGCGCAGGCTCGCAGATACAGGAGCCATGGGACATCCTTCTTAGCTCCAAAGGCGAGCATCGGTGGCGCGAGCTCGAAGACGAGTTCGGGGACGATTCCAAGGTACTGGACGAAGAGCGCTACAGCGAGTTCGTCACGTTTCTGCCTTACGTGCGGCGTTTTCTCTATGGCGAAGGCCCCAGTCGCGCGTCGAAAGGTGCCGACTCACCGCTCCGTGTTTTCCGCCGTAACGACATCACCAAGGTCCGGATGACTTTTCCAGGCCCGGCATCCGAGCCAGCCGTATTCAATGTGGCGCATGTCGACCTGTGCTTCCTCTACGACATCGACGTCGTTCTCCTCGTTGTCGAGATTTTTGCCAACGATCTGCCACTCGGCTGCGTGCAGGATGCGATGTACCGCTTCGGACGCGCCTATCCGACCTATTGGGCGACGAGCGGTCGCGGCGGCCATTGTGTAATTCTTGCCGAGTGGATCGGCGCGGATGGGTCCGTCCTGGCTGTCTCCGATTACGAGGAGCGCGAGAAATACCTGCGTTTTGTCGGTAGCCATCGCGCGCCATTTTTCGCGACGCACTGGACATATCTGCTACGGCCGCTGGTACCGGACTATTCCGAGGAGAAGGGACTCGTTCGCTATCGGCAGATCGAATACTCGCGCATGCCGCTCATGGCCTATCTGGCGATGGACGATGCGCGAGCGCTCACGCGCGCCGATTTCGTCCGGCTTGGGCTGGTCACGGGTCCGGGCAGGTCCGATGTGCTGCCTTACTCGGCCCGCTACATGCGCGACTTCGAGGACCGCTACTGCTATGACCAGTTCTGGAACGATGAGCGCAGCGGGCGGCCTGGCACCCGCTTCATGTCATGTGGGCACGGCTTTGTCATGGTAGGCGACGCCGACGATCCCTATTTCAATAATCGCGAAGGCCTGCTGGGCCAGTTCAGCCATCAGTATTTTCTGCTGTTCCTGATTCCGCACATTCACAAGGCGACGCTGCTGATGCTGTCCGACCGCATGGTCGGTGCGCTGAACAAGCTCACGATCACCGATCCGGATTCGGTCCGACGGTTCAAGCGAACCATTCGTCAGTTGCTGGAGATTTTCCTGCGCTTTACTCACCGCTACTGGTTTCATGAGGTATCGGACCAGCCGCAGGCAAAGGAGATCTATCGCATGACCTCGACGTATCTCGATACGGATCGCCTGTATACCGAGGTCCGGCACGAGATCGAGGACATGGCGCAATATCTCGAAACCGATACCCTTCGACGTCAGGCCAACACGGTGGTCCGGTTGACTGTGGTTACGGTGTTCGGAATGATCGGCAGCGTGGTTACCGGCATCTTCGGCATGAACCTGTTCGGTTTCGCGGAAATGGCATTGCCCTTTCAGGTTCTCGTACTGATTCTTGTCGTCTGTACCGTAACGGGAGTGCTCTTCTATACGCTGGCCAAATCCAAGGCGCTGGCGGACTTTCTCGATGCGGTCTCCGACGAGCGGCTGCGTGTCTCGCAAAAACTCGGGGTGTTGATCAACGTGTGGCGCAAAAAGCGGAGGTAGTTTGCGCTCCCGCGGGCGCTTCGGATGCGCCTCATCGGTTTCGTGTAGGGAAGAAGTTGAACGTCGAATTGAAAAAAGGACCCCGGTCGCGACCCCGGCTCGAGAACTCTATTCTCGGGTCGACCCTGTCGTCGATAAAACTTACGTCGATCGGCATCAGCCACAGCAGGTAGTTGAACGAGAGCTGGTCTCGGTGACTGAAATCACGCACACGCGTCCACCATTCGTCGCAGAATCTGACCAGCGAAGGCTCGTTGTGCTTTCTCAGTATGAAATTGAGCTCGGCCAAGCCGAAATCCCTCGGGAAATGCTGCCGCCGATACGGACCGATGACGCGAATGACACTCTGCCAAGAATCCAACCCCATCTGCACCAATAGCTGGGCCTCTTGATAAATGCACCGGCGGTAAGGGTGCCGGCGTACGCGCATCAGGCTG
The DNA here is from genome assembly GCA_035262745.1 of Casimicrobiaceae bacterium. Lineage (GTDB taxonomy): Bacteria > Pseudomonadota > Gammaproteobacteria > Burkholderiales > Casimicrobiaceae > PALSA-1003. The sequence continues at coordinate 3,757 of DATFSE010000039.1, forward strand.
GTGGAGCGCAGAAACTCGTCGACAAGCCCGTCGAGATCGACTTCCTTCTTGAACTGCAACGAGGAATCGATCCAGATCGAAACGTCGCGATCGCGCAGGAACAGGTGTGGAAGGATCTTGATGCGCTTGGAGATCTTCGCCTTGTCGTTCGGGCTTACTTTGCCTTCAACGACCATTTCGGTCATGTCGATCGGCAGAATCTGCCAGCCTTCGCTCTCGATCGGAGATTCGGCATAGCAAACGAACTCCCAGCTGCTCCCGCGGTTGATCACCGGGTGTAGCGGGTAGCCGGCTGTGACGGCCGTGTAAACGACTCTCCTCATGATGCAATGACGTCATGTCGTCGCAAATGATCTCCAGCGACGCGGGCGACACGATGAGGACCTGAGTACGATGTTCGATCGCTCAGTCGATGCTACGCCATTAAACTGTCGCAGGGCTGAGGCGTGACTGTCGCGATGCTGTCCCGGGGCTTGCGAACGTGATATATCTGCCGCGCAGGGTCGCCAAAATATCGTTACTTTCAAACCTCCATTTGATTGTCATCGCTTGTATAACGACGGAACCACCTCGAGACAGCGCACCGGAGAATCAGCTATGACGCCGTATCCGCCGCTCAAGCTGCATGTGCCCGAGCCGCCCGCGCGGCCGGGGCAGGAGACCGACTTTTCCTACTTGCGCATCGCATCGGCCGGCACCGTGCGGCAACCGCCCATCGATTCGCGGCCGACGCAGACAACCGACATCGCGGACGCGATGGTGAGGGTGCTCGACGACGAGGGCCGGGCGGTCGGTTCGTGGGATCCCCATGCTGCCCCCGAACTGCTGCGCACCGGGCTCATCGCAATGCTCAAGACTCGCGTTTTCGACGCGCGAATGCTCACGGCGCAGCGGCAGAAGAAGATCTCCTTCTACATGCAGAGCCTCGGCGAGGAGGCGATCGGAATCGGGCAGGCCATGGCGCTTGCCCCGGACGACATGTGCTTTCCGACCTATCGCCAGCAGGGCATCCTGATCGCGCGCGGCTATCCGCTGGTGGACATGATGTGCCAGCTCTTCTCCAACGATCACGACCCAGTGCTCGGGCGGCAGATGCCGGTCATGTACACCTCGAAGCGGCACGGCTTTTACTCGATCGCCGGCAATCTCGGCAATCAGTACATCCAAGCGGTCGGCTGGGCGATGGCCTCCGCCATCAAGGGCGACACGCGCATCGCCTCGGCCTGGATCGGCGACGGCTCGACCGCGGAGCCCGATTTCCACAACGCGCTCACCTTCGCCGCGGTGTATCGGGCGCCGGTGATCCTCAACATCGTCAACAACCAGTGGGCGATCTCCTCGTTCCAGGGTATCGCCGGAGGCGAAGTGGCCACCTTCGCTGCGCGCGGCCTGGGCAATGGGATCGTGGCGCTGCGTGCGGACGGTAACGACTTCCTGGCGGTGCTGTCGGTCTCGCGCTGGGCTGCCGAGCGTGCACATCGCGGTTTCGGCCCCACGCTGATCGAATGGATCACCTACCGCGCGGGCGCCCATTCCACCGCTGACGATCCCTCGAAGTACCGTCCGGCAAATGACTGGGCACGCTTTCCGCTCGGCGATCCGGTATCTCGATTGCAGAAACACCTCATCCGGATCGGAGCCTGGTCGGACGAGGAGCACACTCGCGCGCAAAAGCAAGTCGAAGAGGAAGTGATCGCGGCTCAAAAGACTGCGGAGAGCTATGGCACGCTCCTCTCCGGTCACGTTCACAACGCGTCCACGATGTTCGACGACGTGTACAAAGAGATGCCCGCGCATCTGAAGCGGCAGCGCGAGCAACTGGGAGCGTGACCATGGGCACCATGACGATGGTCCAGGCAATCCGCTCAGCGTTGGACATCATGCTGGGCCGCGACGACGACGTGGTGGTGTTCGGCGAGGACGTAGGCTACTTCGGCGGCGTGTTCCGCTGCACCGACGGGCTGCAGGCCAAGTACGGTACCTCGCGCGTGTTCGACTCGCCGATCGCCGAGGGCGGCATCGTCGGCGCCGCGATCGGCATGGGGGCGTATGGCCTTCGTCCCGTCGCGGAGATCCAGTTCGCCGACTACATGTATCCAGGGTACGACCAGATCGTGTCGGGCGCGGCGCGGCTGCGCTATCGCTCCGCCGGCGATTTCACCGCGCCGATCACCATCCGCATGCCCTGCGGCGGCGGCATATACGGCGGACAGACGCACAGCCAGAGCCCTGAGGCGCTGTTCACCCATGTCTGCGGACTGCGCACCGTTATGCCGTCGAATCCGCACGACGCCAAGGGCCTGCTGATTGCGTCGATCGAGTGTGACGACCCGGTCATCTTTCTCGAGCCGAAGCGCATCTACAACGGCCCCTTCGACGGTCACCACGAACGTCCCGTGGTGCCCTGGACAGGCCACCCCCTCGCCGAGGTTTCGGAAGATCACTACACCGTGCCGCTCGAATCGGCCGCAGTGCGTCGGCCGGGAAGTGCGGTCACGGTGCTCGCCTACGGCACGATGGTATGGGTCTCCGAAGCCGCGGCACGCGAAGCCGGCGTCGACGCCGAGATCATCGACCTGCGCAGCTTGTGGCCGCTCGACCTCGAGACGATCGTGGCCTCCGTAAAAAAGACCGGCCGCTGTGTGATCGTGCACGAAGCGACGCGCTCGAGCGGCTTCGGCGCTGAGCTTGCGGCACTGGTGCAGGAGCACTGTTTTTTTCATCTCGAAGCGCCCATCGAGCGCGTAACCGGCTGGGACACGCCCTATCCGCACGCTCAGGAGTGGGCGTATTTCCCCGGCCCGGATCGTGTCGGCAAGGCGCTGCGGCGTGCGACGGAGGTGTGAATGCCTCCACGAGCTGAGTTTCGATCGCGGTCTATCGAACGGGCGCCGGCCTCCCTCCGGGCGGCACGCCGGGAGACCTGATATGGCACTCCATGTAGTCAAGGTGCCCGATATCGGCGAAGGCATTGCCGAAGTCGAACTCGTGCAGTGGAGGGTGCAGTCGGGCGACATGGTGGTCGCCGATCAGGCCCTCGCCGACGTGATGACGGACAAGGCGACGGTGGAGGTCCCCTCCCCAGTCTCGGGCAAAGTCGTGGCAGCCAATGGCAAGGCGGGAGACAAGCTTGCGGTAGGTAGTGAGCTAGTCCGACTCGAGACAAGCGCTGCCGATGGGGAACAAGTCCAGACTGCAAAGGCTGCGTTGCCGAATGTCGAACAAATCCAGGCTCCAAAGGCGCCGCCGCCGAAAGCACCCGCTGTAGCTGCGACCGCCGTACCGCCTGCATCGACCGCGAAACCCGCCACATCAACACCGATGGCGAAACCGCTCGCATCACCCTCGGTGCGCCGTCACGCACGCGAGCTGGGCGTGGAGCTCTCGCAGGTCCGTGGGACCGGCCCCGACGGGCGGATCGTACACGACGACGTCGTACGGGATGCGGCAGGCGGTTCTGCGAAACCGGCCACGGTGCAGCGCTACGCGGAGCGTGAAGGCGAGCACGCAATTCCGGTGATCGGACTGCGCCGGCAGATCGCGGTGCACATGCAGGCTGCGCTTAAGATCCCGCACTTCACCTATGTCGAGGAGGTCGACGTCACCGAGCTCGAAGAGCTGCGCGCCAAGCTCAACGAACGATTCGCCGCGTCGCGCGGCCGCCTCACGCTGCTGCCTTTTCTGCTGCGCGCAATCGTGCTGGCCGTTCCCGCCTTTCCACAGATGAACGCGCGCTTTGACGATTCGAAGGGCATCGTGACTCGGTCCGAAGCCGTCAACATCGGCATCGCGACGCAGACCGACGCGGGGCTGATGGTCCCCGTCGTGCGGCACGCGGAAGCGCGCGATTTATGGGCGAGTGCCGCGGAGGTCGGGCGTCTTGCCGAGGCGGCGCGCACGGGAAAGGCGACGCGCGACGAGCTTTCAGGATCGACGATCACCGTCACCAGCTTGGGCCCGCTGGGCGGCATCGTCACCACGCCGGTGATCAATGCTCCCGAGGTCGCCATCGTCGGCGTGAATCGAATCGTCGAGCGGCCTGTCGTTCGCGCCGGCGCTATAGTGGCGCGTCGACTGATGAACCTGTCGTCGTCGTTCGACCATCGGGTCATTGACGGACAGCACGCCGCGGAGTTCGTGCAGGCGCTGCGCAGCTACCTTGAGTGTCCGGCGTTGCTGTTCGTGGAGTAGCCACGGCACGCCCGGCGCCAGGACCGCTCTCGATCAAGCGAGCCTCGCCAAGTTTCCCGACACGTTCTTCGCCCAGCTGAAAAAGAAATTGAGCTATTGCGGCGTCGCGTCCGCGGCAAGCGTCGCCGTCGCCTCCGTCTCGCGATGCGGCCGGATGGTCATGGTGACGGTGAATGTGATGGCGGCGATCGCGACCAGGTACCATGCAGGAGCCGCGAGGCTGCCGGTCGTCTTGATCAGCCAGGTCGCGACCAGCGGAGCGGTACCGCCGAAGATGGCAAGCGTTATGTTGTAGCCGATGGCCATGGCGCTGTATCGCAGCCGAGCTGGGAACAACTCCGCCATGGCGACCGGCATCGCTCCCTGGATACAGCCGTTGATAAGGGCAAAGACCGACAGCGCCACTGCGGTTGCCATCATTGTCCCTGAGTCGATCCACACGAACAGCGGGTAGACCAGAACCCCGGTGGCGAGAGCTCCCGCACCGAGAACGCCCCTGTAGCCGAGCCCATCCGCCAGCAACCCTGCCATCGGCATCGTCGCGATCAGCAGGACCATGCAGAGCGTGTTGATAAGCAAAGCATGCGGCACCGGCGGCTTGACGAAATGCGTCAGATAGGTCGGCATCCAGACGAACAGCGTGTAGATGGCAACCCCGAAGAGGAGCACCATTCCCGCGACCTGCAGTACGCGCAGCGGCATCTCGCGCAGCGCCTGCAGGACCGGTTGCTTCTCGATTCGCCCGTCGCCCTGCAATCGGACGAATTCCGGCGTCTCTTCAATGCCCCGCCGCATCTGCCATCCGACGACGCCAGCCAACAGGCCGCCGAGGAAAGGCAGGCGCCAACCCCATGCGTGGATCTGATTCTCCGCGAGCAAGCCGTGGATCAGCGTCGCCACCGCAGAGCCCAGCAACATTCCTGCGACGGTGCCGAATGTCGACCAGCTTCCGAAGAATCCTCGTCGATCGGATGGAGCGGCTTCGACCAGATAACAACATGAACCGATGAATTCCCCGCCAACGGAAACTCCCTGCGCTAGCCGCAGGATCACGAGCAGCACGGGCGCGAGCACGCCGACCTGTGCATGAGTGGGAAGGATCGCGATCAGGGTCGTCGGCACGGCCATGAGAAAGATCGAAAGCTGAAGCGCTCGTTTGCGACCAAGCCGATCGCCGATCTCTCCGAAGATGACGCCGCCGATCGGGCGCGCAAGATATCCCGCGGCGAACACGCCGAAAGTATTGATGAGTCCCGAGACAGGGTCGCTTTCCGGAAAGAACTGCGTGCTGATGAAAGGCGCGAAGTAGCCGAACACGGCAAAGTCGTACCACTCGAGCAGATTGCCGACGCTACCGGCGAGCGATGTCCGAAGTCTGAGTAAGCCCATTTCAACTCCCGCTGTCCCGCAAACACTCGCCGCGCCCGCCCCAATCGCGTCCGCACAGGTGTAGTGACGAAGCGTCCCCTCGCGATCGCGGTCCAGACGGTGCACGTCTTTGCGTCTAGAATGGCGAACCGCACGTCCCAGCGCAAGCACCCGCGACTCCCCGCGCTTCAGGCGCCCCCCCATGCAAAGCATCTTCCTGCACTACCTGAATGGCCTCGATGTATCGGCCCTGGCGATGAGCGACGACGAAATCATCGCCGCGGTCGAGGCGGGACTTCTGGCGCAAGGCCGTGGCGAGACAGTCATCGAGCCGCGCGTCCACCTTGTTCCGGATGCATCGTTCAACGGTCATTTCAACGTACTGCGCGGCTATATTGCTTCGCTCAATCTCGCCGGCGTCAAGATCGTGGGCGACTATCTCAACAATTACCAGAAGGCCCTGCCGTCCGAAATGGCGTTGCTCAATCTGTTCGATCCGCGCACAGGCACCCCTGTGGCGGTGATCGACGCCAGTGCCATCACCGACATGCGCACTGGTGCAATGACCGCCGTTGGCGCCAAGCATCTTGCGCGCCGTGACAGCAAAGTGCTAGGGCACATCGGTGCGCGCGGCACGGCATATTGGAACGTACGCCTGCTCGACCGACAGTTCGACTTCGAGGAGATCCGCGTGCATTCCCGACGCCCCGAAAGCCGCAACGCTTTCGCCCGCAAGCTGGCGGATGACCTGGCCAAGGAGATACGGGTCACCGACGACTGGGAAGCATGCGTTCGTGGCGCCGACATCGTGGTCGAGGCCTCCCGCCTGGAACGGCCCACGCCGCTGCTCAAGACCGCATGGATCAAGAAAGCGGCGCTGGTCGTGCCCTACGGCACCATGAGCGCGGTCGAGCTGTCGCTCACCGACATCATGAGCAAGATCGTGGTCGACGATTGGGGTCAGTGCAAGTCGGGAACCTTCGGCGCGCTGCGGGCGCACGTCGAAAGCGAGAAGCTCACCGAGGCCACGCTCCACGCCCAACTGGGCGAGATTGTTGCCGGCCGAAAGCCCGGGCGTGAGCGCGAGGACGAAACCATTCTCTTCTGGCACCGCGGGCTGTCTATCAGCGACATTGCGCTGGGCCACGCGATGCTCGAAAAGGCCACCCGTCTTGGTATCGGTCAACAGCTTCGATTCGCGTGAGCGCGTCGCCTCGAGGTCAGTACTTCAGCGTGGACCCTGGAGGCACGCCCCAGGTCGCATCGATCCATTCTTTCGGGAGAAAGTCGGCATGTCTTGGCTCGCCTGTGCGCTGCAATTCGTTTTGCTCTGCGTGTCCCTGCCCATCGCGCCGGCCCTGGCGGCGGAAAGCTACCCGGCGAGACCTATACGCCTGATCGTTCCTTTTCCCCCCGGCGGACCCGCAGACGCGCTGGCACGCATCGTCGGCGAGAAGATCGGGACAAGCCTCGGAACCGCGGTGGTCGTGGAAAATCATGCCGGCGCCGGGGGCAACATCGGCATGGGTATCGGTGCCAAGGCCGCGGCGGACGGCTATACCCTCGTGCTCGCGCCGGCCGGCAATCTCACCGTCAATCCCTTCCTCTACCGCAGCGTGCCCTATGACGTAGCGAAGGATTTCGCACCTGTGACCATGCTGGCCACGGTACCAAACATCCTGGTCGTGAATCCGACGCTGCCGGTGAAGAACGTCTCCGAGCTCGTGAAATACGCGAAAGCGCACCCGGGCGAGATCAACTTCTCATCGCCTGGCAACGGCAGCGGCGCACATCTCGCCGCCGAGTTGTTCAAGCGCATGGCGGGCATCGACATGGTTCACGTGCCCTTCACCGGCATCGCTCCGGCGGTTACTGCGGTGCTGGGCGGACAGGTGCAATTGATGTTCGCCGGTGCGCCTTCGGTGCTGCAGCAGGTGAAGAGTGGCAAGCTCACCGCCCTCGCCGTGGCGAGCCTGCAGCGTATCGCGGCCGCGCCGGACCTACCTACCCTAGCCGAATCGGGGTTCCCCGGATTCGACGTCACGTCGTGGTACGGGATCGTCGCTCCCGCCGGTACTCCGAGCGAGATCATCACGCGACTGCGCACTGAGATGGTAACGGCTCTGAAGGATCCCACTGTCAAGGCAAAGCTGGCAGGTCTGGGCGCCGAGCCGGTTGGCAATACACCCGAAGAGTTTGCGGCGATGATCAAATCGGAAACGGCGAAGTGGGGAAAGATCGTGAAGGAGGCGAATATCACCGCCGAGTAGTTCGCAAATAGTTGACGCACATGCGCGCCTTGGTCGCCAACGCCCGGATGTACTCGCCCGATGCGGTCACCGCCGCGGCTTGGCGCGCCCTGCTCCAGTGGGTGGCGAAGCGATCTGGAATCGCGCTCGAACTGATCGAGCATGCGTCGCCCTTGCCGCTGCACACGCTTTGGGGGCGGGCCGATCTGGGTTGCGCCTTCATGTGTGGCTACCCGTTCGCGCGAATGCGTCCGCAACCCAGATTGCTCGCAGTGCCGGTGCCGAGTCCGAAACGCTATGGTGGAACTCCGTTTTACTGGACCGAGTTTGTCGTGCGCGCTGGTTCGCCGCTGCATTCGATCGACGACACCTTCGGGAAGCGCATGGCGTACACCACCGAGACGTCGCAATCGGGCTACCAGGCGCCGCGGCATTTTCTCGCGCCTTACGCACGCGCTCGTGGCGGCCCACTATTCGAACGTATGGTGGGGCCGCTGGTCACCCCGCGCAACGTGGCCGCAGCGATCGTGTCGGCAGAGGCTGACGTGGGACCGCTCGATAGCTACGCGCTCGATCTGCTGCGCAAGCACGAGCGGGAGCTGACCGCGCAATTGCGCACGATCGCGTCGACCCTGCCAACGCCGATGCCGCCGCTGGTGGCTGCATCCGCGATCGACGCCGACGTAGCCCAGTGTGTGTCCGAATCACTGTATGGGGTCGGCGACGCGGACGAGCTAAAGAGCGTGCGCGACGAGCTGCTCATCGACCGTTTCGTCGCGGCGGACCCGCGCAGCTATGACGAGCTCTTGACTCGCGCCGACGAAGCCGATCGACTGGGATACGCTCGGCTTACATGAGCCACCACGCGTATCGACATCGCAACGAATGCGTACAGCGCCGGTGCGCTGCATTGACGGGTTGCCATGCTGTGGCAGAATGCTCGCAAACATTTTGATTCGAGGACACCGGGGAGACGCCAATGTTGATCGCTCGCACGCTTCGCACGCTGGTCATTGCCGTCGCCGCGGCTTCGCTGGCCGCGGCCGCAACAGGCCAGGTTCGCGTCGGATCGAAAAACTTCACCGAGCAATTCGTCGTCGCCGAAATCTACGCCCAGGCGCTGGAAGCGGCGGGCATCAAAGTCGAGCGTAAAGTCAACCTCGGCGGCACCCTGATCGCGCACAAAGCGCTCGAGGAGAAGCAGATCGATCTCTATCCGGAGTACACCGGAACTATGCTGCTGGCTGTGCTCAAAGGCGAGCCGATGGCCGACCGCAAAGCGGTCTACGATAAGGTGAAGGCGGAATATGCCGCAAAAGGCCTGGTGGTCCTCAACGAAGCGCCGCTCAACAACACCTACAACATGGTCGTGCGTCCGGAAACCGCCGCGCAATACAAACTCGAAACGCTGTCCGATCTCGCCCGCGTATCCAAGGAGCTGAAACTCGGCGCGGGGCCGGAATTCCGCGATCGCAAGGACGGGCTGCCTGGTCTCAAAGCGAAGTACGGCATGGAATTCAAGGAGGATCTCCAGATGGCGATCGGTCTGCGCTACCAAGCGCTGGCCAGCAAGCAGATCGACGTCGTAAACGGTTACGCGACCGACGGCATGATCAGCGCGCTCAAGCTCACGCGCTTGAAAGACGACAAGAATCTCTGGCCGCCATACTACCTGGCGCCTGTCGTGCGCAAGGACGCGTTGGACGCGAACCCCAAAATCGCGGAGGTGCTCAACCGCGTGAGTGCGCTGCTCACCGAGGCGAACATGTCGGAGATGAACTACAAAGTCGACAACGACAAGGAGGAGCCCAAAGACGTGGCGCGCGCGTTCCTCAAGGCCAAGGGAATCGTAAACTAGAGCATCTGTCGACTGGCAAACCGCGACCGGCCAACATGCGCGCTGCAAACGGGCCGTTGGATGAGCTTGCGGCCCAGCCAGTGATTCGGATTTAGCCCGCCAGTGCAAGCCACGTCGATCACGCTTGGCAGTCGCGGCGTCACCGTTGCCGACGTCGTTCGTGTCGCACGCCACTCGGTGAGGGTCGAGCTGAGCGACGAGGCTCGCACTCGCGTCGAGACTGCGCGCAAAGTGGTCGAGCGCCTGTCGCAATCCGGCATCCCATTCTACGGCGTCAACACGGCGCTGGGAGCCAACACCGGTGCGCCGATCGTGGCCGACGACCTCGGCGCCTATCAGGCACGCGCGGTCCAGGCGCGCGCGGTCGGCGTTGGCGCGCCTCACGCGACGGAGGTGGTGCGCGCCATGTTGTTCGCGCGTGCCAGCGGCCTGAGCGTGGGCGGCTCCGGCATCTCCCCGCGCGTTCTCGACACGGTGATCGCGATGCTCAACGCCGGCGTGCATCCCCTCGTTCCAAGCAAGGGCTCCATCGGCGCAGCCGATCTGCCACCGCTTTCCCATCTCGCGTTGCCTCTGCTTGGCGAGGGCCGAGCGGAATACCGTGGCGAAATGCTGAGGGGTGCGGAGGCGATGCGCCGCGCGGGCCTCGAGCCTGTCACGCTCGGCGCGAAGGACGGGCTCGCACTGATCAGCTCGAACGCCGCCACGCTCGGTCACGCCGCGCTCGTGCTCGCTGACTGCAACCAGGCGCTCGACGCGTTTAACATTGCAGCGGCGCTTTCCTTCGAGGGCTTCCGCGCCAACCTGAGCCCTCTGGATCCGCGCGTGCACCGAGCGCGGCCGCATGCCGGTCAGGCTGCGATCGCATCGCGACTTCGCCGGCTGCTCGACGGCAGCGCCTTGTGGACGACGGGCAGCGCGCGTCGGGTTCAAGACCCGATCTCGTTTCGCTGCGTCGCGCAGGTCCATGGCGCTGCGCTGGCGGCGCTGTGGCATGCGCGCGACGAGGTCGAGCTGGATCTGAACAGCGCCGCAGAGAGTCCGCTGGTCGTGGCCGAAACAGGAGAAATGCTTTCCAACGGCAACTTTCACGTTGCTGGGCTTGCGCTTGCGTTCGACAGCCTGACATTGGCTTTGGCGCAAACCGCACTTCTCTGCGTCCAGCGCTGCCAGCGAATGTACTCGCCTGCTTTCTCGGGCCTGCCGTTGCAGCTTACACAACGCGGCCCCGAGCATTCCGGTTTCGCCACTATGCAGAAAACGCTGACGGCGATCTACAACGACATCCGGCATCAAGCCAATCCTGCCTCGCTCGATTGCCTTCCAGTCTCCGAGGCGATCGAGGACCATGCCTCGATGGCCGCGAACGTCGTCGCGAGAACCAGCGTAATGGTACCGAACTTGCGCTATCTCGCCGCGATCGAGCTGTTCAGCGCGGCGCAGGCCATCGACTTGCGCGCAACGGATCTCGCAACGCTTGGCCGCGATATGCAGGCGGTGTACACAGCCGTGCGCGGGCGCGTGCCCGTACTCGACGAAGATCGTCCGCTGGGTCCGGACATCGAGACCGTCGCAGCGGCGCTGGCCGGTGGCGAGATCGATTTCGGCGATCTTCTGGCGTCGCCCTAGCGCATGAAGTGGTTCCTCAACAACTGGGATCAGGTGCTGGCAGCGCTCGGCCAGCACATCGTCATCGCGTTCAGCGCCATCGCTATCGCGTTCGCCATGTCGCTCCTGATCGGCGTATGGGCAGCGCGGCACGAGAAGGTATTCCGCGCAGCAATCACCATCACGGGCCTGTTGTACACCATCCCTACCCTCGCCTTTCTCGCGCTGCTGATACCCGTTGTCGGCCTCGGCAAAGCCAACGCCATCATCTGCATGGTGGCGTTCTCGCTGATGATCATGATCCGCAACGTCGCCGTCGGAATTCGCGAGGTGCCGCGCGAGGTCGTCGACGCGGCGCGCGGGATGGGCATGAGCACGACTGAAATCCTCATGCGCATCGAGTTGCCGCTGGCGCTGCCGGTGATCGTTGCGGGCCTGAGAATCGCCACGGTGACGGTGATCAGCGTCGCGGTCGTTGCGGCCTACGTCAACGCCGGCGGCTTGGGCACGCTCATTTTCAGCGGCATCAGCAATGATTACGCGCCCAAGATCTGGGCGGGCGCACTCACCGCGTGCGCGCTGGCCATCGTTGCCGATCTGTCTCTCGCGCAACTCGAAAGCTGGCTTCGGCATCGCGCGGACTAATGTAGCCACTCGCGTATGCGCACATGCGTTGACAGGCGATAGCTCATGCTCCTGATCGAAGCCTGGCAATTCATCCTCGCCAATCCAGGCCGCTTCTTCGGCGCGCTGGCGACCCACGTCGCACTCTCCGCCTCCGCCCTCGCTCTGGCGATCGCGATCGCCCTGCCGACCGGCGTCTGGCTGGCGGGCACACGTAGAGCCGCTCTGCTGGCGATCGCGGCAGCGAATATCGGCCGCACGTTGCCTTCCCTGGCGGTGCTGGCGCTGGTCATGCCTTTGCTCGGCACCGGATTTATGCCTTCGCTTTTTGCGTTGACCCTGCTCGCTCTGCCGCCCATCCTGATCAACAGCTACACCGCCGTTCGACAGGTCGACCCCGACGTCATCGATGCGGCGCGCGGAATGGGAATGACCCGCGCTGAGGTCGTTCGAAAAGTAGAGCTTCCGATCGCCACGCCGGTGATCTTCGCCGGCATACGCACCGCCGCCGTACAAGTGGTTTCCGGCGCCGTGCTTGCGGCGTACATCGGCGGCGGGGGCCTAGGCGACTTCATTACCGCGGGTATCGCCATGATGGCCCTGCCCCAGCTTTTGGTCGGCGCGATTCCGGCGACCCTGCTTTCGTTGGGGGCCGACCGCTTGTTTGGCGGCCTGCAAAGGGCGCTGACGCCCAAGGGCCTCTAAGGCGACAACAGTCTCCGAGCACGCGCGCTCGATGCCCGCCAATCGCACATGATCGACATCGTTAGTCTGGTCAAGCGGTTTCCCGGAACCTCGCGCGCCGCCGTCGATGGGCTGACGCTATCGATTGCCGACGGCGAAGTCTGCGTTCTGATCGGCCCTTCCGGTTGCGGCAAGACCACGACCATGCGCATCATCAACCGGCTGCTCGAGCCCGACGGTGGGACAGTCCGCGTCGGCGGCCGGAGCATCATGGACATCGACCCGGTGAGCCTGCGCCGCAGCATTGGTTATGTCATTCAGCAGGTCGGGCTGTTTCCACACTGGACCATTGCCGACAACGTGGCGACCGTGCCGCGGCTGCTCGCGTGGGACGAGGCGAAGACTACGGCGCGCACCGACGAACTGCTCACGCTGGTTGGCATGGACCCGCGAGCCTACCGTGGCCGATTTCCGCGCGAGCTTTCGGGTGGGCAGAAGCAGCGCGTGGGCGTAGCGCGTGCGCTGGCCGCCGACCCGCCCGTGATGCTCATGGACGAGCCCTTCGGCGCACTCGATCCCATCACGCGGACGCGCCTGCAGGACGAGTTTCTGAAGATCTTGCGCGAGCTTAACAAGACGATCGTGTTCGTCACCCACGACATCGACGAGGCGATCAAGATGGGCGATCGGGTCGCCATTCTTAGAGATGGCGCGCTTGTTCAATACGATACGCCGGAGAAAATCCTCGCGGCGCCGGTGGATCCTTTCGTCGAAAGCTTCGTCGGCGCGGACCGCGCGTTGAAGCGGCTGTCGCTGATCAGTGCCGATGACGCAAGCGAGCGGCTCGCCGGTGCGCTACCCTCAGGGTCCATCAACGCGCAAGCGAGCTTGCGCGACGCCTTGGCGCAGATGCTGGAGTCGGGCGCCGACGCTCTCGCCGTCGTCGATGCCGCGGCGCGGGTCACGGGGGTCCTGACCCTGGCGAGCATTCGCGCCCACACGCGGCTCGCTCGGAGCGCCGACACTCAGGCCATGAAAACCTGAGGCCCGAGCAGAATTGAGACGCCGCAGGACTCGTGCGGTGGCGCCTGTCGACAGCACTTTGACAGCGGCTCGTGCTGGAATACGAACCAGCGCAAGCTGTTTCCAGCTATGTTCGACTGCGGCACGACGACTGTACGAGATGCGACCTTGTTGGACGTTCGCCTCCGCTCGGAGCCGGGAGTGCTGGACCGAAAGGAGGATGGCCATGAAGCTCAATCAGCCCCCCAAGGATCGAGGCGCAGACCAGAACGGGCTACTGCGGTTTGTCAGTGCCCTACGGCGTGCGCTCAGCATCGCCGGCTCCCCGCGCGGGTTGGCGATGAGAGCCGCCCTGATTGCAGCATGCCTCGTTGCAGCGGTCCCCACCACGGCAGTGGCTGGCGGCGATCAATTCGATGCCGAGGCGGCGCCGCAAGCGGCGCCCGTGAATTACCAGGGGCTGTGGTGGGCTGCGCCTGCAGGCTCACAGTCGGGATGGGGACTTAACCTCGCGCACCAGGGCGACGTGATCTTTGCGACATGGTTCACTTACGCAGGCATTGACGGTCATGCGCAGTGGTACTTCATGACCCTCAACAAGCAGGCAGACGGGAGCTATGCCGGCGACTTGATGCAGAGCGTCCAGCCGCTGCCCCCGTGGTATTCCACGGGTTCCTTCAGCGCCAGCAAGCTGGTGATCTCGAACCACGGCACGGCCGCGCTGACGTTCAGCAGCCCGACCACCGGTACGTTTGAGTTCGTCAAGGACGGCAACCCCGGCATCTATGCCATCACCATGGAGGTGTTCGGGCCGCTGCCGACCTGTGTCTGGGGTGTTCAACCCGATTTGACCAAGGCGACCAACTATACCGACCTGTGGTGGGCCGCACCCGCAGGGGAAGAACCAGGATGGGGTGTCTACATCACCCAGCAGGGAGACGTGATCTTCGCCACCTGGTTCACCTATCCCTACTGGATGTCGGTGACTGCCACCAAGACCGGACCGAACACCTTCTCCGGCACCTTGATCCGTACGATCGGGCCGTCGTGCTGCTCTCCCATCTTCTTCCCCTCCGGTGTCACCCGCCTCGACGCCGGCACCGCAACCTTCACGTTCGCCGACGGTAATAACGCCACGTTTTTCTATGCCGTGAACGTGCTCGGGGGTGGCGGCACTACCATCTGGACCAAGCAGATAACTCGCCAGGTGTTCGAGCCCCCCGGGACGGTTTGCCAGTAGGGCGGTGGCTGTCCGGGACGCGGTTAAGGCTCGGCACCCCCCGCGTTCACCCAGCGCACGACTCGCTCCCCAAGATCCGCGTCCTGCGGTGAGGAGCGCTGAAGCCTACCGCTTCTTGGCCGCCCTCTTAGCCGGCGCACGCTTGGTTTTCGGGCGCGCTGGAGCCTTTTTCTTCTTTGCTGCTTTCGGCGCGGCCAGCTTCGCTACCGATTGTCCGGAAACGGGATCGGTCACGCCGAGCCCGCTGCCCAGGTCCTCGAGCATGTCGCGAACCCCTTCCAGCATGGCGAGCATCTGAGGACGTGCGTTCACGATACTCTGGAAAGTCCGCCACTCGCCTACGAAGCAGAATGTCTGGTCGCCTGTCTTGACCAGGCTTCCGCCGAGAAAGCCCTTGAACGCGGGTCGCGTCTTGCGATGCGCATCGACGAACTGCTGCTCGCTACCCGGTTTCACTTTGAAACGCACTACGTTGAATGCTGTCATGTCACCCCTCCGTTATCTGCCTTGACCCAAGGACATTGCTCGCGCGGCATTATGGTAGCAGGCGGATGCGTCTGCGCGTTAGGTAGCTGGACCCGAGACCTATGCGCTCCAACGATGCACAATAGGCACTACAGAATCGATCTGCGGGGGCACCTTGGAAATCAACGCGCGTGCGGAGTCCTTTCGCAACCTACACTACCGTCCTGGAGTGTTCGTCGTCCCCAACCCATGGGACGCCGGATCGGCGAAGCTGCTTGAATCGCTTGGGTTCGAAGCACTAGCCACGACTAGCGCAGGTTACGCCTTTTCACTCGGCAGGCCCGATGCCGCCGCTGCCGTCGACCGCGACGAGACACTGGCGAACATCCGTGCCATCGTTGAGGCGACGAGCCTGCCGGTGTCCGCGGATCTCGAGAATGGATTCGGCGATGACCCGCAGGCCTGCGCCGAAACGATTCGAATGGCCGCGGCCAGCGGGTTGGTTGGTGGCTCCATTGAAGATGCAACGGGTCGACCTAGCGATCCCATCTATCCGATCGCAGTAGCGGTCGAGCGCGTCGCCGCGGCCGTCGCCGCAGCGCGAGCGTTGCCTTTTCCTTTCATCCTCACCGCGCGTGCAGAGAACCTGATCACCGGTCGGCCCGACCTCGCCGATACGATACGCCGGCTGGAAGCGTTCGCCGCGGCCGGTGCTGACGTTCTATACGCGCCCGGCTTGACGACCCGCGACGCCATCAGCTCGGTAGTGCGTGCCGTTGCGCCAAAGCCGGTAAACGTCGTCATGGGACTATCCAACGCCACCTTTTCCCTCGTCGAACTTGGCGATCTTGGCGTCAAACGAGTGAGCTTGGGATCGTCACTGGCCCGAGCCGCTTTTGGAGCGCTGTTGCGAGCTTCACGCGAGGTTCGCGACGCAGGAACGTTTACCTTCAGCCGCGAAGCGATGCCTTTTGCTGCGTTGAATACCCTGTTCGAGCGAGCAAGGAAGGTTTGAGTCGGGCGGAATTTGCCGCGATCCCAATTCGCTCGGCGGAGTTAGCTTGATCGTGGACTGGCATGATCCCTGATCCGGAGAAGGTTCGAGTCTGGGGAGCGCGCGCGCCCGCTTATGACCGGCTCTGTCGACGCTGGGAGATATTCGCTCTGCTCTCGAATCGCCTGATCGACTTGCTGCCCGCAGGCTTGCAGGGCCAGGTGCTGGACATCGGGGCCGGCTCAGGCTTGACTTCGGAGCTACTCCTCGCGCGCCACCCGGACTGCCAAGCCATTCTCATCGAGCCGTCCGAGGCGATGCTGAATATTGCGCGCCTGAATTTGGCCGGACGTTCGGTGCAATTCTTCGCCATGGGTCTTGACGGGGTCCCTGCGCACGATCTCCATGCGGTCGCTGCGCTCGCCTCCGCGTCGATGCAGTTTCTCAATCTTGAGCCTGCTTTCGCCACTTTGGCCCGCGTCATCGCGCCGGGAGGCTATGTGGCCTTCAATCTCTGGTGGCACCACTGGGAGGAGACGGCCGCAAGGAGCTGCATGACAGGTTGGCTGGATGTTGCGCAGGCCGCATGCCTGGACGCGCAGCTTCCGCTACTTCAGAGACCTGCTTCTTCCCCGCCCCAGCCTAAGACGCGAACAGAATTGACGGCTGCTTCCCATCAGCATGGCTTCCGGCTTCTCTTCGAGCACTGCGACGAATATCTCACGCCCATTGGCTTTGGCGTGGACTACGAGGCCATGGATCCACATTGGCCGGTGAAGGGATGCGCGAACGAGGATCGGCAGGCCCTGCTGACAAGAATGCACGAGCTCGCGCATGGAAAGTCTGAAACCATGGTCTCAACCCGCTTCTTGTTTCAAAGGACCACAGAACCCTGATCGATCAATTTGCGAGTCTTAACGAACGACTGGCGCCACCACGAGGGCTTTCCATGGCTCGATCTCGACAAAATGTTTCTACCGGCAGTCCTTACGAACCCATCGCAGGATTCTCGCGTGCAGTACGTATAGGCAACATCATCTCCGTGGCGGGCACTGCTCCCCTTGGCCCTGATGGCAAGACGGTCGCTGTCGGTGATCCCGCATCCCAGGCGCGACGATGCTTCGAAATTTCACGCGCCGCACTTGAGCAGGTGGGCGGCTCGCTCAAGGATGTAATTCGTACGCGAATTCTCCTTACTCGGATTGATGATTGGCGAGAAGTTGCGGCTGTTCACGGCGAATTCTTCCGTGACATTCGGCCGGTAAACACCATAATGCAGGTATCTCGCTTCATTGATCCTGAATGGCTTCTCGAAACTGAAGTTGACGCCGTGGCCCAGGATCAATGAGCCTCCGACGTCATTCCTTCACGCTCGGACCAGACTGGGCTGCGCTATCTGAAACATAGCAAGCGAACCGGGCCGATCGAGTGACGTGACGCCTCACAATTGATTGCCGGCCCCTGGTGAATAGCTGGCGCTCATGACGGCGTTGCTGATCAACGTGTCGCACTGAACAACGCCCTCGAAGCGCGACATCCCGGCATGGATGGTTACCATTCCGGCGTTCAACTCGACGGCCGATGCCGTGATTGTCACTGCGCCCGTCGCAGAGACTTTCACCCCCGAAGTTGACAATGTCACCGAGTTGCCATCGGAATCTTCGATACGTACAGCGCCCGGGCCGTCCTGCAGCGTGATCCGCTGACCGCCTGGCGTTTCGATAACGACACTGTTGTTCTCGTTGTCGTCGAGAATGCGCAAGGTCGCGCCATTGCGAGACCGAATTAGTTTCACGCTTGTCGCCTGTTCGCTACTCGAGGGTGGGCGCGCCTTTGCGTTCCACACTGCGCCGATCACATACGGTACCCTGATGTCCCCGCGCTCGAACGCTACGAGGACCTCGTCGTCGACGTCCGGTATGAACAAGGTGCCGCGATTCTGCCCGGCCATCAT
This sequence comes from Casimicrobiaceae bacterium, assembly GCA_035262745.1. Taxonomy (GTDB): domain Bacteria; phylum Pseudomonadota; class Gammaproteobacteria; order Burkholderiales; family Casimicrobiaceae; genus PALSA-1003. The sequence continues at coordinate 22,015 of DATFSE010000039.1, forward strand.
GGTCGCCACTCGCGCCCAGGCGTCGGTGGGTCCATCGCTCAGGCCGGAGACGCGCACCAGGACACGTGCCAGATTGTTCGGATCTCGATTGTCAAGGACCGAAGCCGAATAGACGCCATGCAACGCGACCATATGAAGTCTCCTTGATAGGACGAATCTGCATTATGAGTCCCTGTTGGCTTAGAATGCCCGGGAACCCGTCGGATTACTCGCCTCCTTTCACCATAGTCCGTTGATTGCAGGTTCGACCCTACGGCGCACCAGATCCACGCCGAGCATTCCGCGATGATCACGGCTGGACGAACGCAGAGCGTGGCCGACCGGCTGATCCAGCGCCGAAAGAGACAGCGGCTGGCCGACGACATCGCCAGCTTCAGTGTCACTGGCATGATCGTCTTGAGCATCTTGTCGCTTCTCCTGCCGCTTGTGCTGACGCTGTCCATGTCGTTCGACGCGCGTGACTATCTCGGTGGTTTCCCGCCCATGGAGCTTTCGCTGCGCTGGTACGAGAAGTTCTTCTCCGATCCGTACCTGCTAAAGGGGCTGAAGACCAGCGTACAGCTCGCAACTCTAACCGCGCTCATCGCGAGCGGCCTTGGACTCTCTGCTGCGGTGGCGCTGGATCGCCTGCCACGCCGCTCCGCCGAGGTCGTCATCTCGCTCTTCCTGTCGCCACTTATCGTGCCTGGAGTGGTCATCGGTTTCGCGTTGCTTATTTTCTATGCCCGCGTCGGCGCTGAAAACACGTTCCTGCGGCTGCTGGGCGGACACGTGCTGATTACCTTTCCCTACGCCATTCGAACCGTGCTGGCAGCGCTCGGCGGCATCGGCCCGTCGGTCGTCGAAGTTGCTCAGTCGCTCGGCGCAAGTCCCACCAAGGCATTCTGGACGGTCACGTTTCCGCTGGCGAAGACCGGTATCGCCGCCGGTGCGATCTTCGCTTTCGTGTTCTCGCTCGACGACGTTGCCGTGAGCATCTTTCTTTCCGGCCCCGATCGCTATACGTTGCCGGTCGCGCTGCTCAGCATGCTGCACGCAAACTTCGACCTGACCATTGCAGCAGTGGCTGTGCTGATCATGGGTACGTCAATCGCGCTGATGCTGCTCCTCGACTGGGTCGCCGGGCTCGATCGCGTGATCGGAGCGGGCTATTACAAAGCGTAGCGATGGCCCGACCGGTCCTTGAGCTGCGTCATGTGAGCAAACGCTATGCCGGCACGGCCGCTGTAGCCGATGTCTCGTTTTGCGTCGAGAGTGGGCAGATTCTCGCGCTCCTCGGCCCGAGTGGCTGTGGCAAGACTACGACCCTGCGCATGATCGCCGGCTTCGTCGAACCTGACCAAGGGACGATCGAGATCGGCGGGCGTGATATGCGCAATGTCCGCCCGCACGAGCGCAGTGTAGGTCTGGTGTTTCAGGACTATGCATTGTTTCCTCATCTCAGCGTCGCGCAGAACGTAGCTTACGGACTGCGCCAGCGAGGCGATGCGAAAAGCACGATCGCGCGTCGCGTCAAAGAAATGCTGGCACTCGTCCATCTCGATAGCTTCGGCGATCGCCGGCCCTCTGGACTTAGCGGAGGCCAGCAGCAGCGCGTGGCGCTGGCGCGCGCGATGGCAATCACACCGGAGGTGATGCTGCTGGACGAGCCGCTGTCGGCACTCGACGCGAAGCTCAGGCAGGAGTTGCGCTTCGAGCTCAAGCAGATCCTGCAAGCGGCCCATTGCACGTCGCTGATTGTGACGCACGATCAGGAGGAGGCGATGAGTCTGGCAGATGAGATCATCGTGATGAATCACGGACGCATCCTGCAGCAGGGGAACGCCGCAGCGATCTATCATGCGCCGCGAACTCGAACCGTGGCGGAGTTCATCGGCCGGACAAACTGGTTCCAAGGAAACCTCGGGCCGCCGGTCACAGCGTTGCTTCGCGAGTTCGTGACGACTGAGGGAAGATTTGTGGTGGCTGCCGACGCTGCAATCGACGGCGCGATCGCGCAATTCTGCGTTCGCCCCGAGCGACTACGAATCGTGGCTGCGGACGAGCCGGTCGGCGAGGGACTGAATGTCATGCTGGGCACACTCGTCAGCGCGGCATATCTAGGTTCCGAGATCCATCATGTGGTCAGGCTTTCGTCGGGCCGTACGATCATCTGCGCCGAGCAGAATCTGGATCAGGCGCTGCCTGCTGCCGGTACGCTGCTCAGGGTCGTATTCCGTCCCGGCGACTGCATTCTTACGGCTTGATAAGAGAGGACAGGCGATGCCGTTCGTGACTGCCAATGGGGTCCGGACGTATTGCGAGATCGCGGGTGAAGGTGAGCCGCTGCTGCTCATCGCCGGCAACGGGATGGACCATACGGCATTTCGCGATCAGGTGCCTGCCTTCGCGGCGCATTTTCGGTGTGTGACGTACGACCTGCGCGGCATTGGCCAGTCGGAAGTCCCGGAATCCGGCTACACTGTCCCCGACATGGCGCGCGACGCCTTCGACCTGCTCACCGCCCTGAATTTGCCCAGTGCCCACGTGGCCGGCTACTCGCTCGGCGGCGCGATCGGGTTGCAGATGGCGATCGAAAGGCGAAAGCGCGTGAAGTCGCTCTCGCTGTATTCGACGTTTTCGCACGTCGAACCGTATCTGCGCCGCCGCTACGAAATCCTAGTCAAGATCCTGCTCGAGACCACGCCGGAGCTGTGGGCCATGTTCACCGCGTTCAGCGCGTTCGGTGAGGAATACATCAACGCCCACGACGCAGAAATCGAAAAGGAAGTGGCGCTGCGGATTTCACGTTGGCATGGCAGTGGTGCGCCCTCCAAGGCGGGTTTGCTCGGGCACTATCAGGCCATCCTTGGCCACGAGGTCAGGTCGCGCTTGTCCGAAATCCAGTGCCCGACATGGATTGCCGCCGGAGGCTCGGACCCCGTCGCCCCGCCCTCCTACGCGCGCTACCTCCATGAGCATATCGCCGGATCGCTGCTTTCCGTCTATCCAGGAGGCCCGCACCGCTTGCTCAACTTCACGCCGCAGTTCACCGCGGACGCGCTGGCCTTCCTCCTTAAGCTGCGCGACGCGGCTTGAAAGCGCCACGAATTCCGAGCCATGCCGGGTGTATATTTCCCTTGAAACAGCGCCGCGAAACACATGATGACTAACCACCTGGCGACCTCGCTGATCATTTCGGCTGACTCCCACGTTCTCGAACCCGGTGATCTCTGGACCAAGGCGCTAGGGAGCCGCTTCGGCGATGCGTTGCCTCGCATCGTCAATGGTTTCGACGGTCACGAGGGCACCTTTTTCTATCTCGGCCGCCCCGGCGAAGCGGCGAGGATCGACGAACTGGTTAATGCGGTAGGTGATGACGCGCGCGTCAACGAGCTCGTGCAGGCGGGCAGCGATCCCGTGTTCCGCATGAAGTTGATGAAGGCCGACGGCGTTTCGGCCGAGGTGCTCAACCCGACCTTCGCCTTGTGGGTTCCGCGGATTCCAGATCCAGCGATGCGGCGCGCCTGCGCGGAAGTTTTCAACGACTGGATCGTCGAGTATTGCGCTGCCGCTCCCCAGCGTCTACTGGGTGTGGCTATTGTTCCCATCGACGACGTAAGCTGGGCCGTGAAAGAAGCCGAGCGCATCGTCCGTCGCGGCGCTCGGGGCATCATGGTTCCGACGCAACCCATCGATGGCGCAGCGCCCTACCGCAGCATACTTTACGATCCCTTCTGGGCCATTGCCGAGGAAGCGCGCGTCCCGGTCACGCTGCATATCGTGACTGGCCGCGTCCGCGATCCGTTCACCTATCACGGCGCCGACGAGCGCGGAGATGTTCCACGCTCGTTCCTGGAACTGTTCGGCGAAGCGGCGCCGGTGCTCGCCAACGAGTTCATCTTCGGCGGCATCTTCGATCGCTTTCCAAAGCTCAGGATCTTCCTGTCCGAATATGATGCGTCGTGGCTGCCGATCCTGAAGTACCGCGTCGATCGCATCGAGAAATTTCCTGGTCTGACCACTCTCAAGCGTCCGGCGCGTGCTTACATCGACGAAAATGTCTTCGTCGGCATCATCAACGACCCGCTCGCCGGAAAGCTGCGTCAGGAGATCGGCGTGGACCGCATCATGTGGGGATCGGATTTCCCGCACCCGCCCTGTCCGTATCCTCACACCCGTGAGCGCATCGGGGAGATTCTGGCAGGCATTCCGGAAGCGGATCGCACAGCGATCGTGTCAGGCAACGTGACCCGTCTTTATGGCATCGAGGCAGCCGCTCTGTAGCGAATGAAAGGGACACTCGACATCGTCGGCAGCAATTTGATCGACGGCATTGCCGACAAGCCGCGGAAGAACTGTTCGCTGCGCGTGCGGGATGGCCGCATCGTTGCGCTGTGGGAAGGTTCTCAGGTGCCTGCTGAAGCAGCAGGCCCCGCCGATCGCGTGATCTCAGCCAGTGGCAAGACGGTGATGCCGGGACTCATCGACGCGCATTGTCACATCAGCTACGGCGAGGGGCGCACTGCGGAGGAGGTCGACGTCTATGGCGGCGCGGAATGGGCCGCGGTCCGTGCCGTGTGGAACTGCGACAAGGTGCTGCGCGCAGGCGTCACGTCGTTCTGCGATCCGGGTTCGACGTGGCTCGTCGCCGTCACGGCGCGCGACGCCATTGCCAGCGGCATGTATCCGGGTCCGCGCATCTTCGCTGCGGGACGTCACATCGTCGGCGACGGGGGCTTCGCGGATTACTTTCCGACGTGGTTGGGCATGCCGGCTTCCGCCGAGGGCGTGCTCTGCCAGACACGCGAGGAGATGGTGCGCGAGGTGCGGCAGCAGGTGAAGAACCGTATCGACCTGGTCAAGATCAGCGGCGACAGCCAGGCGCAGGAACGGCTCGACCATGCGGGGCCATGTCTCTCCGACTACGAAATGCAGGCCATCGTGTCAACCGCGCACGGGCTTGGACGCAAGACCACGATTCATGCGCGCTATGCAAACACGGTCGTCGCCGCGGTGCAGGCAGGAGTCGATTGGGTGATCCATGCTTCGTACATGCGCACCGAGGACATCGGCCTGGTGCGCGACGCGCAAACGCCGATCTGCCCGACCTTTACTTTTACCGCCAACATCGTCGAATGGGGTAAGGAGGTCGGCGTCGATCCCAACTACATCGAGGTCAAGAAGCGCGAGCTCGATGCGCTCGCCAACATCCATCGCCGCGGGCATGAAGCGGGCATTCCCATGCTCGCAGGGTCCGAAGCAGGCTTTTCGGTGACGCCCTATGGCGAGTGGCATACGCGGGAGCTCGAGCTGATGGTGGATCTCATCGGCATGAGCCCGATGGCGGCGATTAAGTCGGCGACCAGCCGCAATGCTCAGGCGTTCGGGTGGACAGGCGACGTGGGGACGCTCGCCCCGGGCGCGCGCGCCGACATCCTGATCGTCGACGGCGATCCGCTCGCCGATATCGGCATGCTAGCCGACTCCAGGAAGATTTCGACGATTCTGCACGACGGGGACGAAGTGGATCGAGCCAAGCCGATTGCCGAGCGCAGGAGGATGGCTCACGAACGGGGGTTCAACGTCTCGACGACCAGACTAGGTCGCACGGAAACCAGGAGGAGAAAGCCATGAGCAGATTCACTCGCCGCAGCTTCCTTGCTAGCAGTGCCGCTTTGATCGCGGGAGCAAGCTTGCCTAGCCGGGCGCAAGCACCAGTCGCGCTTACCGGCATCGACTGGGGCGGCCCGCTCATCGAGGCGACCCGCAAGATCACAGCCGGTGACAAGGACGTCGACATCACGTGGGACCTGCATTCCGGGGGTGCCGGGACCGTGCTGCCCAAGATCAAGGCGGCATGGCCGAATCCGAAATACGACTTCGTCGCCTGCTGGAACCCGGTGTATGTCACGATGATCAACGAGGAATGGCTCGAGCCTCTGAATCCGGACGAAATGCCGAATCTGCGCGACGTGCCGACCGAATACTTTTTCAAGGACAAGAACGGTGCGATCGTCAACGTACCGCGCAGCCTTGCCGGAATGTTCTGGGGCTATCGCACCGACAAGGCACCGGTCAAGGTCGAAAAGATCGAGCAGCTCTTCGACAGCAAGCTCAAGGGCCAGATCTGCTGGCCGGGTCCGAGCATCAACTCGAACCTGCAACTACTCTCTCTCGCTCTTTCCGCAGGCGGAAACGAGAAGAACATGGAGCCGGGTTGGGAGCTTCTCAAAAAGCTTGCCAAGTCGGGGAACATCGGCCGCGTCGCCGCGACCGAAACCGACTTCATCAATTCGATATCAACAGGAGAAACCTCAGTTGCCTTCTGGAACATGTCACCGTGGAAGAAAGTGTCGAGCAATTTCCCGGTGAAGGTGCTGACACGCGTGCCCGACGAAAAGGGTATGAAGGCGTTCATGTACCAGGACGGCTGGGTCGCGCTCAAGACTTCGAAGCAGAAGAAGGCTGCCAAGGATTACCTCAACTTCTTCATCAGTCCGGAGAACAATCAGGCGTTCAACGAGATGCTTGGCCAGGGTACGACGAACCGGAAAGCGAAGGCCAGCGGCTTCGCAGAAAATATCGCGTTCAAGCAGGACGAGCTTGCGAAGTACGCGTACTTTCCGGATTTCACCGTGCTAGCCGCGCAGCTCAACGATACTGTCAAACGTTTTGAAACGGAGATCGTGCCGCTGCTGTAACGCAAGAGCCTGAAGCGGCATGAACGCGCGTCACGGAACTGCGCTTCTCCTACCCGCCGTTGCAGTCGTAACGATTCTGCTTATCGTGCCGCTGCTGCTGGTTGGCGACGAGAGCTTGCGGCTCTTCGTGTCGGGGCGCGTCGGCTCAGCGCACGACGCACCACTGACCCTGCAGAATTACGCCGAGCTCCTTCGAGCGGCCTACGGGCGCTATTTTGCCGACACCTTCCGGCTGAGCCTCATTGCATCCGTGCTGGCGGTTGTGCTCGCCTATCCGATCGGCTACAAAGTCGCGCGCGAGTACCGGCCGCGCGTAAGGCGCGCCTGGATCGCATTTCTCGTGGTAATGCTCTTCTTAAGCATTCTCATCCGTGTCTACGCCGTATCGCTCGCCACTGGGCCTTCGGGCTTTGGCCGCTGGCTCTCAGATCTTCTGGGCTTGTCGCTCAACAGCCGCGGCTACGCCGAGATCTCCATTGTATTCGGGCTTCTGCACTGTCTCATTCCCATGGCGGCGATCGTGCTGCTCGCTCCGTTGCAGGCGCTCAACCCGAGACTTGTCGAGGCAGCGCAGGCGCTTGGCGCGCCGTCCTGGAAGGCGCACGCGACCATCACCCTACCCCTCTCCGCGCGCGGCGTGCTCGCAGCGTTCATGCTGTGCTTCACCTTCTGCATCAGCGCCTTTGTGATACCGATGGTGTTGGGCAAAGGCCGCGTGCTCTTCGTTTCAAACCTGATCTACAGTCGTTTCGGCGAAATCGGGAACTACCCTGGAGGATCGGCGCTGTCGATCACGCTGCTCGCACTGTCGCTGATCGTTGTCTACGCGCTGGACCGCGCCGCCGGTAGCCGATGGCGCAAGCTGTAACGTTCGTCGAGACTTGGTAAGACGAGGATTGGTGTCCAAGCAATTTCACAATCCAGAGCCGTTTCGCTCGGAGAACCGTCCCTATTCGATGGCGGTCAAGGCGGGGAAACTCGTATTCCTCGCCGGCCAGCTGGGCGTGGAATTTGTCGGCGGCAAGCGGATCGTGGTCGCGCCCGGCGACGCGGCCCGCCAGATCGAAACGATCTTCGGCAACATGGCGAAGATGCTGCAAGATGTTGGAGCGAGTCTGGCCGACGTGTGCTGGCTGCAGATTTTCGTGACCAACATCGACGATCGCTTGGCGATGGATCCCGTGCGGCGGCGATTCTTCGGAGAAACCGATCTTCCGGCGGCGACGATGGTAGAGGTATCGCGACTCGCTCTGCCCGGCGCTGTGGTCGAGGTGAACGCGATTGCGGTCGTCGAGGACCGCTGAATCGCAAGGAACCTTGCAACGCTGCGATCGAGGACCGTTACAGCAGGTGAGGTTACAACGCCGCGGTCGCCTGGAATTCGATCAGGAGGCCTGGGTCCGCGAGATGGTTAACCTCGACGATCGTGCTCGTCGGTAGCTTGTCTTTGAAAAATTCCATGCGCGCCGCGACGATGTCCTTGAACTGGCGGATGTCGGTAGTGTAGACGACGATCGACACGATATCCGCGAGCGTCCCGCCAGCCGCCTCCAGGACCGTCTGCATGTTGCGGATCGCCTGCCGCGCCTGCTCCGCCATATCGCCGGGCCCCACAAGATTACCGTCGGCGTCGCGGGAGAGCTGTCCGGAGAGAAAGATCAGCGTGGATGGATTATCGACACGGATGTAGTGGTGGTAGATGTTGGATCGGACATTCTTCAGGTTCTTCGGATTGCCGCGGGTGATCCTGGTCATGCCTCCTCCCGTTCCGGGCCCACGATGCGGGTGCGCAAAGGGGCGAATCCCTCGATAGCGATCTCCACGACGTCGCCCGGCCTCAAGTAGAGCTCTTCAGCGTTCGGCTGGCCGACCGCTACTCCCGCGGGCGCCCCCATCGCGATCAGATCGCCCGGCTCGAACGGCATCCAACGCGAGAAGTGCTCGAGGACGTCGCCGATGCGAAAGATCATGTCTCCGGTGTGCACCCGCATGCGTTGTTCTCCATTCACCGCGCATGTGATCCAGAGGTCGTGCGGATCCGCGACCTCGTCGAGCGTGATCAGGTAAGGTCCGACCGGGCCAAAACCGGGCATGTTCTTGGACGTCCAGAACCGTGTTCCTGAAGCAACTTCCTGCTTCTGGATCTGGCGCGCGGTAAGGTCGTTGGTCAGCGTGATGCCGGCGATATAGGACAGCGCGCTTGCTTTCGCGACACGCGCGGCATGCTTGCCGATGATGAACGTGAGCTCCGGCTCGTAGTCGAGCGTCGTGATTCCCTGCGGCCGCACGACCGCCGCATCGTCGCCGACCATCACCGAGCTCAGTTTGACGAAGCCGGTCGGCTCCTTGGGAATCTCCTTGATCAGCTGGTTTCGCACCAGCTCGTCAAGATGCGATTTGTTGTTCTTCCCGACACAGAAAAAGAGCCGCGCATCGGGAATCGGCGGCAAAACCCGAGCGTCGTGTCGACGCAGGCGGATGCCATCTCCGGCTCGGCCGCTCGCGGCTCCGTCGAAAGCGCGTTTTGCAGCCGCAATAGCAGATGGGCCGGCAGCAATCAGCGATCTCAAGGAGGTCGGTAACTTCTCGTCCGGATGAGCGCGATGCAACGCGGCCTCGAGGTCGACAATGTCACCGTCGAGCCAGGCACCAACCTTGGGCTCGGCGGCTGATTCGGTTCGGGCGAAAGTCAGGAGTTTCACGCCGCCGGCCACTCCACGACATGATCGGAGAGGTCCACCGGCTCAAGTGTCGCAGGTCGCATCCGGTTGGTGCCGAGATAGAGAAAGCCGATGATCGCGTCTGTCGGCGCCAGACCAAAGGCCGATTTGATTTCGGGATCGTACGCCGCCTCCCCCGTCTTCCACGCGCAGCCGAAGCCCAAGGCGAAAGCGGCGACCATGATGTTTTGCGCTGCGGCTCCCCCGGACAGGATCTGCTCGATCGCGGGAATGTGTGACTCGTGGTTCACCTTTGCCCCGACAACCACGACCAACGGCGCGCGCAACGGCCTGTTTTTCTCTTTTTCGATTTGCGCGGGCGTTGCGTCGGGATGGCGCCGTCGGTAAGCTTCCGCGAACAAAGCGCCGAGCCGGTCGCGCGCGATGCCCTTGAGGACGGTAAATCGCCATGGGCGCAATCGTCCATGGTCCGGGGCGCGTGCCGCTGCAGATAGTATGGTGTGCAGCTCGAGCTCGTCAGGTGCAGGATCGCCCAGTTCGCTGCCGGATACTCGCGTTGTGAGAGCGTCGATTGCTTCCATTGCTTCACCATCCCGGTATGTTATGAGTCGCCCTGGTACTCTCGCAAGCCGATAAACCACGCCCCTGGTTGGAGGAACACAATGGCCGCACGCAAGCTCACCCGCAATGACCTCGCCGAGGCAGCCCAGAAGTACAAGAACTGGGGCCGATGGGGACCCGACGACGAGATCGGCACGCTCAATCTCGTGTCGCCGGAAGACATCGTGGCAGCAGCGCGGCTCGTGCGCAAGGGCACGGTCATTTCGCTGGCGCTCAATTTCGACCAGCGCGGCCCGCAAGGCGCAAAGAGCAAATATCCTTCGCTTGGGCGCGTCAATCCCGTGCATACCATGCTGCGCACGGGAACGGACGCCTATTCCGGGGTCCTCGATCATCGCGGCATTCGCGCTGCGGACGACATGGTCGTAATGCCCTTGCAATGCGGCACGCAATGGGACGGTCTCGGCCACGTTTTCTACGAGAACTTCATGTGGAACGGATACGATTGCCGCGAAGTGACCTCCGCCGGCGCCCAGAAATGCGGGATCGAAAAGACCAAGGCGAAGATGGTAGGCCGCGGCGTCTTTCTGGACGTACCGCGCGCGCTCGGTAGAGAACTGCTTGAGGATGGCTACGGCATCACCTGTGCCGATCTCGATCTCACTGCAGAAAAACAGGGCGTCGCGGTGAAGCGCGGGGATTTCGTGGTCGTGCGCACCGGACAGATGGAGGCCAAGCTAGAAGCGGGAAGCTGGGATGGTTATCCCGGAGGCGACGCACCAGGATTCGCGTTCGAGACGCTGGAATGGATCAAACGCACACAGCTCGCCGCACTCGCGAGCGACACCTGGGGCTGCGAAGTGCGCCCCAACGAAACCGAGCCCGGCATCAACCAGCCCTGGCACTGGATCACCATCCCGATCATGGGGATGACCATGGGTGAGATCTTCTACGTGAAAGAGCTGGCCGAGGATTGCGCGGCCGACGGCGTCTACGAATTCCTTTTCGTCGCGCCTTCACTTCCGATCACCGGAGCGGTCGGCTCTCCGACGAACCCGTTGGCGATCAAGTAGGAAAACGATGGCCAGGATGACGGGTGCGCAGGTCCTCGCCACGATGCTGCAGGGCTACGGGGTGTCGCACGTCTTCATGGTCCCGGCCGTCCTCCGTCGCACGTTCGCCGAGATGGAGCGCCGCACCAGCATCAATAGAATTCACACCCACGGCGAAAAGGCGGCGGCGTACATGGCGGATGGCTACGCCCGCGCCTCCGGCCGCCCCGGCGTCTGCATGGCCCAGGTCGTCGGCGCGCTCAACCTCGCCGCGGGTCTGCGCGACGCGTGGCTCGCGCATTCGCCGGTGATCGCCTTCACCGGTGGACGCGATCCCAAGACCAAGTTCCGCAAGGTGTATCAGGAAGTCGACGACATTCCCGGCTTCGAGACCGTCACCAAGTGGAATGCCACCGTCGATGCCGTGGATCGCATCCCTGACATGCTGAGGCAGGCGTTTCGCGCCGCCGTCACCGGCGCGCCGGGCCCGGCGCACTTGCAGTTTCGCGGCAACGAGGGCCAGATCGATCAGGAAGAGGCCGATATGGAGCCTCTTTGTGAGCCGCTGTTTGGGGAGGTGCCTCCCTTTCGCCCGGAGCCGGATGCCGCTAGCGTGCATGCTGCGGTCTCACTCCTGCAGCAAGCGCAGAAGCCCGTCATCATTGCGGGCGCAGGCGTCCGCGCGTCGGGAGCCGCACACGAGCTCATCGCGCTGGCTGAAAAGCTGCAGGTACCCGTCGCGACGTCGTTGAACGGCAAGGACTCGATTCCTGGCTCGCACCCCTTGTCGGTAGGCGTCGTCGGCACCTATTCGCGAGAGAGCGCGAATCGCGTCGTCGCCGCGACGGATCTTGTGTTGTTCGTCGGCACCGAGGCAGGCGGGATGACGACGCACTTCTGGACTGCACCGCCCGTTGGAGTTGCCGCAATCCAGATCGACATCGATGCGGAGGCCCTCGGACGCAATTATCCGCTGCAAGTCGCAGTCAACGGCGACGCGAAGGTCACGCTCGCGCGCATGCTCGATCAAGCCGACGCAGCGACTGCAGCACGACGCGAAGCCTGGCTTCAAACAGTGCGCGGCATCTGTGAGGAATACGCCAGGAAGTATCGCGATCTGCTCGCGTCGGACGCCGTGCCGATCCGCCCCGAGCGCATTTGTGGCGAGCTAACGTGCCACACACCCGACAACGCGATCGTCGTGGTCGACACGGGCCATGCGGGTATGTGGATGGGCGGAATGTATGACCTCACGAGCCTTAACCAGGATTACCTGCGCAGCGCCGGGCATCTCGGCTGGGCTTTCCCGGCCGGGCTCGGAGCGAAATGCGCGTGTCCCGATCGCCCGGTCATCACTTTCACCGGCGACGCGGGACTGTGGTATCACATTGCCGAGATCGAAACTGCTGTGCGATGGCGCATCAACGCGGTGACCATCGTCAATAACAATTCGAGCGGAAACCAGTCGAAGCGCGGCTTCGACCGCGTCTACGGTGGCAGCCAAACCGAGCAGGCGCGCGAGCTTTGGACCTTCAACCCGGTGAACTTCGCGCGGCTTGCCGAGGAGATGGGTGCGCTTGGCTTGCGTGTCGAGAAGGCGGCAGAGTTCGCGCCGGCGCTTGCGCATGCGCTCCGAGCGAATCGGCCGGCGCTGATCGACGTGGTAACGGACATCGAGGCGCTCGCGCCACTGGCCTGGGATAAAGCGCGCTAGATCGACCGCTGGCGTTCGGCGCCGCAACTGGAGGAAACATGAGAGCACGACTCGAAGCACTCCTGGCGGCGACGTGCCTCGCGCTTTCACCGTTCTCGTCGTCTGTGGCGCAAAGCTATCCGTCCAAGCCCATCCATATCATCGTTGCGTTCGCGCCGGGAGGACCTGTCGACGTAGTCACGCGTGTCGCAGCCGACAAGCTGCCCGAGATTCTTGGCCAGCCAGCGGTTGTCGAGAACCGTCCGAGCTCGACCGGCAATCTTGCGGCGCAGGTGGTCGCGAAGTCGTCGCCCGACGGCTACACGATCCTAGCGACATCGAGCGCATTCGCCGTCAACGTCTCGCTCTCGCCGAATGCAGGTTACGACGCCGAGCGAGACTTCGCACCGATCATTCAGGCGGCGACGCAGCCCAATGTGATCGTAGTCAATTCGGGGTTTGCGGCAAAAACCCTGGACGAATTACTGACGATGGCGAAGACCATGAAGCTCGCGTACGCCTCACCCGGTAACGGGACCACGCCGCACCTAACCGGGGAGCATCTCTTCAAGGCGATCGCGAAGGTCGACGTGGTCCCCATACCCTACAAGGGGGCAGGTCCGGCCGCCGCTGCGGTGGTGGCAGGTGAACCACCGATCGGCTCGCTCGCGGTGACGGCACCGCTGCCATTCATTCGATCGGGGCAGATTCGCGCTCTTGCGATTTCCAGCGCCACACGAAACAAGCTCCTGCCGGACGTGCCAACGTTCAAGGAGCTGGGATATCCCGAGATCGAGGAATACACCTGGGTTGCGTTTTTCGCGCCCGCTGGCACACCGCCTGAAGTCGTGCAGAAGCTGAACGACGCCTTCAATCGCATCCTGCAGATGCCCGATGTTCGCGAGCACCTGGAGTCTCTCACTTTTGAGCCCATCGGCGGCTCACCGCAGCAGTTTGCGAACTACGTTCACTCCGAGGTCGCGAAATGGGCGACCGTGGTAAAGCTAACCGGGGCGAAGCTGGAATGAGGGCGCGCTGTGGTATTTCCTAACCAGGCTGCTCGCAAAGGCCCAGTATTCGCTCTTGTTGGGTGCACGCCCTGCGTGGTGGGGCTCTGGGCGCCGCTCTCACGGACATACACCCGCGTAACTCTTTTGCGGTCGGCTGATAGTAAGACCAACCTTGCCCGAGCGCCGGCAGCGCAAGCTGAACTTCTCGCCATTTGGGATGCCCTTTGTCTTGGAGTGTTTTAAAGTTTTCACATAGCGAGCGAGCAAAATGGGCGAGACTGTCCTTGGTCTGGGCCAGATGATAGTCGTAGGTCACTAGAAACGCCTTGACGGCCAATCCTGCAACGTCCTCGGTCAAAAGGTTCGGATAGTTGGTGGCGAGAACTGTCGCCGGAAAGTAGGTTTTCAGTGCCGCCTTGCTGGCGGCCTGGTTCGGATCGAACTTCAGCAATTTGATGTATTGCCGCACTTCCGGATGCATGTCCACAAGCAGTTTGGCGGGCTGCCCGGCAACGACCACTACCACGTCGACCGACTTGTCAGTGATCAGCTTGACGAGCGCGTCTTCGTTGGAAAGGAACGTTGCTTTCGAATCGGGGAGTGGTTCGCTGAACATCAGTCGATAAAGCGTTGCAGTCGTCAACGCTGTGCCGCTGCCAAGCTCACCCGCGTTGATCCGAGCCCCTTTGATCTCATGCACGTAGTTCATGTCCGAGTCGGCTCGGACCAAGAAATAAATTTCTTCGTTGTAGAGTGGCATGATCACGCGGAGGGGCCGGATCATAGCGCCTGCTTCGGCGTTTCCCGAAGCGGCCTGATCGAGAAATGCCTGGAATACGTCAGACTGCACGATCGCAAGCTTGACCCCGGGCTCGTATCGCAGCCGCCGCACATTCTCCGCGGAGCCCGCCGATGGCAACGCCTCGAGATCGATGTCTGCCTGAGGCGCGACGAATGAAGCAAGATCACGCCCAATGACGATATATGTCCCGCGCGCCGATGCCGTTACGATCTTGTATGCGTCGGCTGCCGATCCTCCTGGGGAGTGAAACCAAAGCGCTGCAGCAAGCAGGCTTGCGGTCAAATTTTTCTGCATTCTATTTAGTCTGCGTCGTAGAACCCGGGTCACAGAATCCAAGCGCGGCAACGGCTTTCGTACAATTCGGCATCCGAGGCATCGCGGGCTCATTGTCTGCGCGACGATCGTGCGCTCCCTTCTGACCCCCCGCTGCGAGTGGAACGGACGATGACACGACTGCTGGGTCGGACGGCGCTTGCGACGCGTCCTTCGACGATATCGTCGTTGATCTCGTTTCCCGAACGGATTGTGCCGCGGTAGCCGGGTTGGCTGACGTCTGCTCTGGAAGAGCGCTTGTCGCCGCCAAGAGTCGCGCGGCAGCATCGCCACCGATGGATCCGCGCGCAGTAACCTGGTCGGCAGGAGCGCTCGCGGAACCGTTTGGTTTGGATTCAGCGCCAATCTGGATGGCAGTTGGCATTCCCGCGGCCGGCGAATTCGGCTGAGTCAGCTCTCCGTTGCTGTCCGAGGCGTTGAGCCGAATCCCTTTTGATTCGGCTGCAGCTGTGATGCCGGGCGTCAGCTTCATATCAGCGAGCCACTGCTTGAGTTGTGGTAGATCGCGGTAGATGGAGTACGCAGATATAGCCGCCACGATCACGACTACGGCATACACAGACACGCGTGACCATCGATCCGGCGCATCCGCAGCCGAGATCGGAAATTCAAGCGAAGATGCGACAGGAGTGACCGCGAGCGTTGCAGACTCGGACACGATTGTCGCACTGCTCGATATCCAAGGGGTGCCTTCTACTTCGCTTAACGTAGGCGTCGGAGCTTCAGACTGTGCAGGTAACTCGGCGCCGCACTGATAGCACTGGCCGGCCGCGCAATCATTGACTGCATCACAGTGCCTGCACGGCTTTAGTTGCAAGGGTGAGCCACAGTCGTTGCAAAACTTGGAGCTCACTGGATTACAGTGTTTACAGAATTCGCAAATCGCGGAAGACATCGGATCAACTCGAGGAAAATCTGATACAGCGGGTCGCCCGGTACGCATTCCGCATTTTTCTCCGGCGCGAAATCAGGGTACGACCAACGCACAGGAAATGCAAACTCAGTAGCCGTTAGACCAGCGTGGGTATCTAGAACCAGTTCCAAGCTTCGGTCACCAAGTCTCCGCGCACGGCGCGGCCTGCTGATACGGACGCGAATCTGCCGGTGATTGTCCTACAGGGGGTGCCGCTAATCCGAGAAACTTCCATCGTTCCAGCTCGCTCCAATTTTTGACAGGGGAACGCAAGGGTATGCGCGTCTCGAAAAAGATCTGGATCACGGGTCTCGTCTTGGCGACGATGGTGGCGCTGGTTGCGACCTTCGAGTGGAACTGGCTGCGCCATCCCCTGGCTTCGTACATGAGCGAGCGCCTGGGGCGGCCTTTCGCCATCGATGGCGATATGCACGTCGAATGGTCCAGACGGCCGCTGCTGCTGCTCGAAGGGGTGAGCATCGCGAACGTGCCACAATCCGCACAGCCTGTCATGGCGCGCGTGCAACAGGTCGGCGTGCGCGTCGATCCACTGTCTTTGTTGCGCGGCACGCTGGTGTTTTCGGAGCTGAGCCTCGTGCAGCCGCGGGTTCTGCTCGAACGCGGCGCGGACCGGCGCGGCAACTGGGAGTTTGGATCGGCGCAGGACACGCCTCAGATCGGTCAGCTTCTGATCGACGACGGAGAGTTTCGCTACACCGATGCGCTGGATGCGACCAACGTCGCCTTCCACGTTGCGTCGACTTCCCGGCCTGGAAGCAGCGCCCTGCCCGTACATTTCTCCGGCGAGGGAACACTGCACGATCGGCCCATCAAGATCGAAGGCGATGCCGCGTCGCTTCTCGCGCTGCGATATGGCGAGCGGCCCTATCGCCTCGACGTCGAAGTGCGCTCGGGGGATACGGATGCGCACTTCGACGGCACCCTGGTGCCGAACCGTCCCGACACACTCGAGGGCTCGCTCGCGCTGCAAGGGCGCGATCTCTCCCAGCTGCACCCGCTATTGCCGGTGCCGTTTCCATGGACCCCTCCCTATCGGTTGAACGGCCGGCTTAAGCACACCGGCAAAGTGTGGACGTTCCACGAATTCACCGGCAAGGTGGGCGATAGCGATCTGGCGGGTCGCTTTGCGCTCGACTTGAGCCGGCCCAAACCCTTCGTCGACGCCGACCTTTCTTCGGCCAGTCTCGACTACAAGGACCTGGGTGGTCTCATTGGCCTTCCGCCCGCGCACGAACCGGCAGAGAAGCGCACCGCCGCGCAGAACCGGGAGGTCGCGAAGCGAGAGCACTCTGATCGAGTGCTGCCCACGCGGCCCTACGACCTCGCAGGCTTTCGCTCCGTTGACGCCAGGGTACGTTTCAAGGGCAGGCGGTTCATGGCCTCCAACCTGCCGTTGGACAATCTCTATGCGGTCAGCGAATTGCGCGACGGTGTGCTTGAGTTGAAGCCGCTCGACTTCGGCATCGGCGGCGGCGTGATCTCTTCGAGTCTGACGCTCGATGCCCGCGAGAAGCAAATCCGGACGACGGGCGAAGCGACGGTGCGCGGCGTCGAGCTGAAGGAGATCCTGCCAGCAGTGAAACCGCCGAAGGGCAGCGCGGGCAAACTGAGCGGCCGCGCGCGCTTCAGCGCGACAGGCAATTCGATCGCCGACATGCTCGCAAGCAGCAATGGCGAAGTGGCGGCTTTAAGTTGGGGCGGTGAGGCGAGCGAGCTCGCCGTGGTGCTCACCAATCTCGATCTTGCGAGCGCAGCGCCTTTGCTGTTGCGAGGGGATGCAAATTCGCCGATCCGCTGCCTTGTGGCGGATTTCGTCGCCAAGGACGGCACGCTGTTCGCGCGCGACCTGGTGATGGACACACAAGCGGAGCAGATCACCGGCGAGGGTAACGTCGACTTTTCCAAGGAGCGCTACGACCTCACACTCAACGCGCACTCCAAGCGTCCAAGCGTGCTCGCGCTGCGCGGTCCGATTCTGGTCGACGGCAGCTTCAAGACACCGCGTGTGCATCCCGCCGCCGGCCCGCTGGTTGCACGTGTCGGCGCGTCGGTCGCGCTCGGCGCGACCTTGACTCCCATTGCGGCACTGCTGCCGTTGATCGATGTCGGGGGGACCGCCGATGCCGACTGTCGCTCTTTGATGGAGCATGCGGAAGAGAGGGTGCGCAGTGCGCGGCCCACATTGGCGCCCAAGGTTTCGTCCGCCAGGTAGAGACGGCCGGCGGCGGTTCCTGCGGCCCGCCGCCAAGAGGGGCGACAGTCGTTAGGGCGCCGAACTAGGAATCAACCGAACCTGGAGTGGCGCCGCACCTACACAACATAGGCCCCGACCGACAGACGCCGCGTTCACTCCACGCTAACGTGGGGGCTAGACATACGGAGGAGGACACTATGAGTGACGACAGATCGAATCGCGGCGAACCGGATCGGTCCCGTATTAACCTTGGCGAGGATTACGAACTGCGTTACTGGACGAGGACTTTGGGCGTCGGTCCGCAAGAACTCATGGATGCGATTGGCGCGGTCGGAAATTCGCCCGAAAGGGTGCGGGAATACCTTAAGCAGCAAAGGCACACGACTCCACAGTCCTGAGCAGCCGAGTCCTACTGGCTCTGCGGCAAAACTTGGCTTTCTTCGAGTGCAAGATGCTTCCGCATCGTGCTAAGGACCCTCTCGAAGACTAGAAGGAGGTTCACTGCCTCTGCGCAGCCATGTCCGACCGCCGCGAGCCTCGTGACGCGCATACGCTGCGCTGCTACCCGGGCCTCCGCATCGGCAACATGTCTGCGCGCCCGCATCAGGTGCGTTGTATGCCTCGTGGAGTAATCCGTGATCGACTGGACAGGCTGAGGCTGCCCGCTCGGCTGCCGGATAGCGCCGGATGGGTGCTCCAGTTGATAGAGATCGCGCGCTTTCCTCTCCAACCAATCGGATATCAGACATAACTCTTTGGATTCGAAATGCCTGATCGCAGCTAACGAGCCTGGATTCTTGCTGATGCCCACTGTGAATCCGCCCGCCGCGTCCGATTCCACCGCGACGTCGATCTTGGCTGCGTACAGTCTGCGCAGGGTCGGGATCAACCCGGGCGTTTGTTGCACTGCAAGCATAGATTCTGTTCCCCCATAGCGGTCGGACACCTAACTGACCTGGCGGGTTCTATCAGCTGACTCTGGGGTGAGCTGACCCTTGGGCGACGGCAGCGCTGCTGGATTCGTAAGCGTACGTGACCCGCCAGCCCTCTGGCTCAGCTGCGCCATAGTGCTGTGAACGCCATCTCGGTGACCAGCGATGGCGATGGCAATTCCTGCTGCTGCCACAAACCCCCCAATCGGTTCCGCGGATAGTTGATCCACCGAGTGAGCTGCACTAAGCGATCCAATCTCGACGAGGGCACCGCCGCCAGCGCCGTTTACAATCGGTGGCGGGAGAAAGGGTCGCTTGGCTTAACTGTAGGCTCGTGGAGGCCTCGCCGCAATAAGCGGGCGAGGGGCGGGAGCACTAGAGGCAGGCAAGAGGTGCAGCTTCCAGGCAGAAAGCGGGAGGCTTGTCTCGACGGTGCACGACCTCATCTGTCTGGGACAACCCTCTTTGCTGACCCATGACTGCGATCAATGTAACGCACGCCAACTTCGACCAAGCGGTACTACGCGCTTCCGCCACTCGTCCTGTTCTTGTCGATTTCTGGGCACCCTGGTGCGCGCCCTGCCGCGCACTGGCGCCGATCCTCGACCGCCTCGCCGACGAGTACACCGGGCGCTTTACGCTCGCAAAGCTCAACACCGAGGACGAGCCGGAACTCGCCGCTCGCTACGGCGTGCGAGGCATTCCCAATTGCAAGCTTTTTGTGGACGGAGAGGTGATCGACGAGTTCACCGGGGCACTGCCGGAGGGTGCAGTGCGTGATTTTCTTGCCAATGCGTTGCCATCACCCGCCACCCCGCTCGTTGCCGCCGCCAAGGCCCTCCTCGCCAGCAACGATGCATTCGGAGCGCTCGCCAAACTCGACGATGCTTACGTCATTGATCCGCGCAACGAGGATGCTCTCCTCACTAGGATCGAGGCGCTGCTTGTGCTGAACCGTGCTCCCGACGCCAACGCTGTAATCGCGGCGATGGAGGCATCAGCGAAGACACCAATTCGCGACCAGAGACGATTTGCCGGTCTCAAAGCGCGAGCGGCGCTTGCCGCCGAATCGTCGGGTGCAGATCTCGTCGCGCTGGCGCAAAAGGCAGGACGTATGCCGGTGGACTGCGCGGCAAAGCTTTCGTATGCGCGGGCGCTCGCGGTCACTGGCGATTACGAACGCGCGCTCGCAGAGCTGATCGCAATCGTGCGAACCGATCGCAAATTCGAGGATGACATCGGACGGCGGACCATGCTGACCGTGTTCGACGCGTTGCCGGTCGACAGTGACCTCGTGCGTCGCTACCGGCGCGAGCTGGCAGCTGCTATCAGCTAACGCCGCGGCTCAAGTTCGCTCACGACAAGGCACGGCGCGCCAATGTGCTGAGACTGTGAGAGGTCGAGTCAGTCAAGCCGTTGGTCGCTCTGTCGACTGGTTGCTGATGCTGTATAGGGCGCATCGAAAGCCAACAATCTCGGCCGCTATATAGCCAGGGTCGCCGCAGCTTTGGGGTCTTCACTGGCGATCAGGATTTGATTCGGGTGTGAATCCGAAGAAGTTCTTTACGTTTGCAGCGTCTGCAGCGTAGACCACTGCGCAAATGAACCGGTGGTGAATTCGTAGCTCGAACTCGCCCATCTTCCCGTCTGGGAGTTTGTCTTCGAGCCACATCCGGAAATAGTTCTGCTCATTTGGCTCGATCTTTTTCGCATTGAAGTAGAAGCTCGCTCCGCTCTGGTGCAAAAATCTCCGCGCCAACGGCAAAAGGAGGTCTGCAGCTTCCTTCGTGATGGCGACGGCGTAAGTCTTGTCGTCCATTTTGCTGTTACCCCGGGTACGTTATTTTGGGCCGGGATCCAGGACCTGCACCAGATTGCTCGTCTTCTGAATAGCCCTAACTCGGGCGCGACAGCGCGACTTTTCCCGCCGCGCCTGTCGAAATTATTTACATGCCGCCTTTCCAGGTGGCGGTAGTACGGCGAGCTTGTGCAAGACAAACAAAGTTTTACGTGTTGTGGCCCACATTATGCTGGCGATTGTACATTTCTCCGGTCGCTGGTCATAGAAGGGAGGTGCCCGTGCTCAAAAGGACTCTAGGGTTTCTTGCAGGCGTGCTGCTGATGCTTTGCTGCAGTGTGGCGCGGGCAGACGTGATGAGGATGTTTGACGTTTCGGGTTCGTTCGGAACTCCCGCCGGAGCGACCTTCGACGGAACGATCACCGTGGACGTCACAAACGGTTCCGTACTCAACCCGGCAAAGCTCGACGTTGATGGGGTCCCGGGACTTAGCAGCTCTGATTTCTACAATGTTGTACTGCAACCCGATCCCCCCGGCTGCATGGTGACGCTATGGGTGACGAATGGCGGGGGGCTGACGACGCAGGTTCTTGTTTTGACGTTTACTGCTCCTATGACGCCCGGGTGTACATTGACGGGCTTTACGGGCGGAACGATTGTCCCCGGTGGGACTTATATCGCCAACTTCGTGGGCGGCATGCCCGGGACCACGATGTTCGCCACCGGCGGTATCGGTGCCATCGTCCCGGCCCCAGAACCCGCGACGCTCGCGCTGCTTGGCATCGGCCTCGCTGGAATCGGATTTGCGCGGCGACGCAAATTGCACTAACGTTGCTAAGCGTCGCTAATACGAGACCCCGCCCGCGTCGGCGGGGTTTTTGTTTCGAATACGCGACCGGTTCTTCGAATGCGCCTAGATTGACTGTAGTTGGGACACGGTTTCGCGGCTGATATTGTAGGCCCGCATTCGTCAAACGTGGACTTCATTCTAGTCGCAGTTCTCTACCCTGACCCCACATGAGCCGCAGCATCCTCGACGAAGCCCATATCCATCCTGCGATCCGTCAGAAAGTCGAGCGTAATCGAGTCGACATCGTACGCGAAGTGCAAGCAGCGATTGCATCTAATGAAGTGGTCGTTGTCGGCATGGCTCAGAATCCCCATCCGAAGAAGGCACGCAAGCTGCTTGACGCCGCAGGCGTTCCGTACAAGTACCTGGAATATGGCAGTTACTTGAGTGAATGGCGGAGACGCACCGCTCTCAAAATGTGGACCGGTTGGCCGACCCTCCCAATGGTGTTTGTCAGGGGCGTGCTCGTAGGGGGCGCGAGCGACCTCCAACGCTTGATTGACAGCGGGGAACTGAAGAAGATGCTATTAGCACCGCCCGTGCCGCCGCAGAAGTAGCGTAAAGATCTCTACCGTCGCCATGACCTGCGATGAGCTGATCGGCTTAGTCCGCACGCGATACTGACGTTTCATACCAACCTGTAATGCTGATGACGCTGTTGGAGAATGACCGGACGAGCAGCATCCGCAAACATTGCCACTGCATTACTCGAACGTGCTGAAAGCCAGATCGAATACTACGATGCCGGCAAAAGGTAACTAATAGCGGGCGAAAAGCTTGCTCGCCCAACGATGTTCTCCAGCCCCGCCAACCTAATCGGGTCGCTGCTATTCGGAGCTGTTGGTCTTGTGGCTTTCATTTACGGCAAGAGGATGGTGCTGTACAGGCCAATGATCATTGGGATCGTCCTGATGGTCTATCCGTATTTCGTTCCTCAGACTTGGCTGATCTATGCCATTGGATGCGTCCTGTGTTTGATGCTGTACCTTTTCCGATCCTGAATTGCGAGAAGGGACGTCGGGTAATCAGCCGACCTAAATTGGCATCGAGGGACACGAACGATAAGCACACAAACTAATTGCGCCGGGCCAAGCGGGCCAACGCCACCGCCAGGGTTTCGATTCCGCAACGTCCTAGGGTGATGTGAAAAGCGGCTGGAGGTTCTGCTACTGCTTCCGAGTGTCGCTGTAGCTTGCAAGCTTGCGGAACCTGTCGATGTGGCACAGGCGTTAGTCAACAACGTCATCGGCGCTGGCCAGCAACGTTTCCGGCAGCGTCAGCGCAATCGCTTTTGCGGTAGCGCGATTGATGATCAGCTCAATTCGCGTAGGTTGCTGTACCGGTAGGTCACTCGGCTTGGCACCCTTGAGAATCAGCGGCAAAGTAAAGCAGTCGCCGGGATGCTCAACGAATGCGTTGAATGCCGCGCCAACAAACATCGGACGCTCATCGGTCTAAGCAATGCCAGGAGGCCTATATGAGCCCACGCACACGCATAGCGGCGCCCGATGAAAGAAACAGTCACCCGGCCAGCATGTCGCCGTCTCACCTGGACCACACGTCACTCGGCAGCCGGGATAAACGGCTCGATCAGCCGCTGGCCCTCCGCAGTGAAGAGGCGGTAGGCTGCAGTACGACCCACCTTCTCCTACCCCGCCTCCTCCTATCTGGAGCTGTTGACTCACTGTGCCCGTGAAGTCCAGTTCGTCCGTTCCGCCAACGGAAGTTGTCGATCTGTATTCTCGCACCCTTTGGTGGAGGCGGGCGAACTTCGCCCTACGCTACTGTCCGCAAGCCAAGCGCTTCTATGAGCGCAAGAAGAGCAAGAGCAACCGCGTCTTGGCGCTCAAGGCGCTGGCGCACAAGCTGGCACGGGCCTGCTACTACATTCTGCGCAATCAGGAACCCTTCGATGTGAGCCGATGTTTCGGATGACGGTTTGGCCAAAGGCGACGAGCCAGGAAAGCGGACTGGTGTGAAGCTAGGTGAATGATTTGGACGCCGCCTTTGTGCAATCGGAATGAATACAGATTGCTCAAGTCGCCTAAGCCATGAGCCACCAAAGGACTGGCGTCGTCGTCACGGCGATAGCCATAGTGAATGCACGCAACCCCTTGGACATGGCTTGGTACCAACGTTTCTCTGGGGTGGCCCGAGCCACCAGGGCGGCCGCAGAGCATCGCGGCGAGCTTGATCCCGATATAGCTAGTCTGTCTTTCTTTCAGCGATACTCGTCGCAGCTGGCAGGTAGCTGCCGGTGAAAGGGGGACATGCGCCTGCGGACTACGAATATTGATCCCTCAGCATACGATGCTTAACCCGTCAGTT
>DATFSE010000040.1:0-2480 GCA_035262745.1 Casimicrobiaceae bacterium
GGTCCCTAACGGACAAAGGCACGTACGCCCCATTGGTTCCCAAGTATGCAAACGAATTGCAGAAGTCTCACGCAAGGCGGAGGTATTTCGATGTCAGGATGCTTCAAGCGGCCGCACGCCGTCGGCATGTTCGCGAGCGAACCGAAAAGGAAAGCACCCCGGCATATAATGACCCCTAATCCTTGATGAAACGTCTTCGCGCTTAGCACCGCGTGAACCCCTGACAAGCGAATCCGCGGTGGAAGCCCCGGGCGATTGGCCGCGCCCGGGGCTTTTTTCCTTGGATGCAGCGCGAGGCCCGCGACATTTCGGCCGACAGCATGCGGCGGCAAAAAAGCGACGAGCCGTCTGCCGCGATGTCCGAAAGCGAACCGAACCAGGCAAGCCGCCTGAGCTATCCTCCAAAGCAGCGGTGTTCCGTTTGACACTCCGAGGAGCACTGCCCCTTCGCCTGAAGCCCCGGCAAATTGCCAGCCGGGGCTCTTTTTTGTTCCTGCCCTTGATCCGCATGATAGGGGCCTTTGGCTTTGTGGGCGATCACTTGTGGATCGACAGTTTCATCGCGGTGAAGGTTCACGCCGCTTCGCGCCCGCCACGACATCGATTTGCATGAATACGAGGGCCCATTCAGGGGGCGCGACCGGAAGCGCCGCCGAAGCACGCCGGCCTTGTTCCATCTCGCGGACGGCGTCAGCCTCGCCCAGAATGCGCTCAGCCTCCGCGATCACCTCGCGGGTTTGCTTGATGGTCAGGCACGTGCGGGCCACCATCCTGTCTATTTCGATCTGGGTCGCGGATACGGCTGCCTGAAACCGCCGCAGGTTCGCGACGGCGTCTGCCGCAGCGAACTTGATTTCTCGATATCGCGACCACGACACGAGAATCCCCCCTCGCTTTCCGGCGGGGCGCAACCGGTCAATCAGTCACCGGCGCCCTGATTCAGCCTCAAACCGGTGTTGGCGCGAGTATGCGCCCGGTCGGCAGCGCCGTCAATTTGGGGAGTTCTGAAAGGACCGTCCGGCCGTGCCCTTCGTTCCGATCACGGTGCCAGCAGGCCGTTCATCGTCGCGACGATCGTGTGCCGCTCGGCCGGCTTCGGAAGGATCGTGCAGTCCGGCCACTCGGCGTGGATCGCGTCGAGGTCCAGCCGCGCCGTATAGAAGACGAATGGGACGCCACGCTCGGCAAGCCGGTGCGCAACCGGCACGCTGGTTTCGCGATCGAGCTGGACATCGAGGATCGCGGCGGTGACGTCCTGCTCGTCGAGGGCGCGCAACGCCTCGCCGACCGTGCGGCACGCCCACACCGACTCCACGCCCGCATCCGTGAGAGCCGATTCGAGTTCCATCAGGATGAGGAAATTGTCCTCGACGACAAGGATGCGCGCAGTCTGGAGCGCACGCGATACGTCATGGTTGGCCAACTGCTCCACCGTCCACGGTTTCCGACAGCGGGATCTCCATGGTGCAGACCAAGCCGTCTGAGCGGAATTCGCGGCGGACGGTCGCATGCGGGATGCTCTTTTCGATCAACGCGCCGCCGAAGCCGAACGTCTTCGGCGGCCGCACCGGCGGGCCGCCCCGCTCCCTCCAGAGAACCGTCAGGACCGGGTGATTGTTCCGGTTTTCCAGACTCCAGTGCAGGTTTACCGAGCCTGCTCCCGGGCGTGACAGCGAGCCGTGCTTGGCCGCGTTCGTTGCGAGCTCGTGCAGCACAAGCCCGAACGGAGTCGCAAGATCGGCCGGCAAGGTCACCGGTTCGCCCTCGAAGCGCACGCGGTCCGGATCCGACATGTGTGCGGCAAGCTGATCGCGCGCGATCGCACCGAGGTCGGCGCCGCGCCAGTCGGAGGCTGCGAGCAGCGCGTGTGCGCTGCTCAGCGCCCGCAGCCTGCCGTCGAAGCGCGCCACGAAGTCCTCGGTCGACGTGCTGTGACGCTGAGTCTGATGAGCGATCGCCTGCACCACCGCCAGCGTGTTCTTCACGCGGTGCGACAGCTCGCCGAGCAGAAGCTGCTGGCGCTCTTCCCACGCCTTGCGATCGGAAACGTCGACGAAGGTGATGACCACGCCGTCGATCTTGTCGTCGACCGTGCGATAGGGCCGCAGCCGCACGTCGTACCAGCGATCGTCGCGGCTGCTCACCTCGCGCCGGATCGGCGACAGCTGCGCCAGCACGGACTGGGCATCCTTGACGAGATCGTCGTAGACGAGCTGATGGGCGAAATCGGTGACCGGCCGGCCCTCGTCGCTCGGCGTGATGCGGAACAGATCGGTGACCGGCTTGGTGAAGCGCTTGATGCGCAGGTTCGCGTCGAGGAACAGGGTGCCGAAATCGGTCGCCGCCATCAGGTTCTGCAGGTCGCTGTGCGCGCGCGACACGGCTTCGAGCTTGAGCTTCAGCTCGCTGTTGACCGTCTGCAGCTCCTCGTTGATCGACTGCAGCTCCTCCTTGCTGGTCTCCAGCTCCTCGGAGGTCGA
>DATFSE010000041.1:0-37401 GCA_035262745.1 Casimicrobiaceae bacterium
CGAAGTCGGAGGCTAGACTCGCCAACGAGTCTTTCGTCGCCCGTGCGCCGGCCGAAGTCGTCGCCCAGGAGCGTCGGCGACTCGCCGATCTGACGGCAAAGCTCGAAGCCTTGCGCCAGCTCCTGAAGCGGCTGCGTTGAGCCGCCGCCAGTCGATCAGACTTTCTCCGGTTCGCGCGACGAGCGTTTCATCAGCAACGCCGGGATGGGGCGCTGGCGCCTCGGGCCGTGAGTTGCCCCCGGTTTCGCCGAAGTCAGCGCAGGAGTGGGTGCGCGCTGGTGGGTGCGGGCCGGTCTGGGTTGGTCCGGATTGCGATCGACCTCAGCGTGCGCACGATCGCGGCGCGCAAGACCGCGAGAGGCGCCGTGCTGCGCCTCGTGCCTGGCTGAATGTGATGCGGGACGCTGGCGGGTGTGTGACACCGATTGCGGCGCTGCAGTTTCCGTTGCCGCGACGGGAATGGATCGCTTGAGCAGCCGCTCGATTTCCGAGAGCAGCTTCTCTTCCTCCGGAGCGCAGAGGGAAATGGCCTCCCCTGCCTGTCCTGCACGGCCCGTGCGCCCGATGCGATGGATGTAGTCCTCCGGCACATAGGGCATTTCGTAATTCACCACCAGCGGCAGATCGTCGATGTCGAGTCCGCGCGCTGCGACGTCGGTCGCCACCATTACCTGTACATTGGCCGACTTGAAGTCGTCGAGCGCTTCCAGCCTGGCCGCCTGACTCTTGTCCCCGTGTATCGCGGTCGTCTTGAGGCCGTCCTTTTCGAGCTGGCGTGCCAGGCGCGACGCGCCGTGCTTGGTGCGCACGAAACACAAGACCTGCCACAGGTTGCGCGATGTGACGATGTGCTCGAGCAGCGCGCGTTTCTGGTCGGCGGCGACCTTGTAAACGCTCTGCGATACCGTCTCCGCAGGAGTGTTGCGGCGCGCGACCTCGATCAATTGCGGCGCGTTCAGCAGCTGATCGGCAAGCTTTTTGATCTCGTTCGAAAACGTCGCCGAAAAAAGCAGGTTCTGGCGCTTCGCGGTCGCCGGCAGCAACGCCATGATGCGCTTGATGTCGGGGATGAATCCCATGTCGAGCATGCGATCGGCTTCGTCGAGCACGAAAATCTCGACCTGGCCCAGATATAGGGATTTCTGCTCGATGTGATCGAGCAGGCGGCCGGGCGTGGCGACCAGGATTTCGACGCCGCCCCGAACGATCGGCAACTGCTGCTTGATGTCGACTCCGCCGAAGACCACTGTTGAGCGCAAGCCGGTGTATTTGCCATAGATGCGCATCGACTCTTCGACTTGGATTGCAAGCTCTCGCGTTGGAGTGAGGATCAGCGCCCGCACCGGATGGCGGGCGGGAGACGGGCTGGTGTTTGCGCTTGGCAGCAGCTTTTGCAGAATCGGCAGGGCGAAACCCGCCGTTTTGCCGGTGCCAGTCTGGGCTCCGCCCATTACGTCGCGGCCCTGCAAGATGGGTGGAATCGCCTGCACCTGGATGGGCGTGGGCGTGGTGTAGCCGACCTCGGCTACGGCGCGCAGTAACTCCGGCCGCAGGCCGAGCTCGGCAAAGCTCGGGGTCTTGCTCATCAATGAGGCTCCTGGCGCGGCCCACTCGCGTTTCGCGAGTTCCGGTCCAGGCAGCGAAACTTCTAGGTTGACGATTGAAGGCGCCGCAAAGACGCCCACGGATGCGCGGCGGATAACCGGAACGGCCGCCGGAACGTTAGAATTGTACCGTAAATAGCGGATTTTGCAAAATATTTGCTGAATTCTAGCCACCGCTCGGTTACTGCCCTGTCGCCTGGGCGAGCGTCGTCTGCTGCCCGGTTGGCTCTCGAGAACATCGAGCGCGAATTTCCGGCCAAGCTGGACCACGTCATCGGTGGCCCGCTGGATATCGCCTCGCCCCGCCAGCTGCATCCCGCTTTTTTCGGAAGCTTCGACTGGCATTCATGCGTGCACGCACATTGGCTGCTCGTGCGCGTGCTCAAGTTTCAGCCGGGCCTGCCGGAGGCTGGGGCAATACGCGCGGCGCTCGACGCGCATCTCGCGCCAGAGAGCATTGCCGGCGAGATCGCCTATTTGCGGCGGCCGGAGAGTCGATCCTTCGAACGCACCTATGGCTGGGCATGGCTGCTCAAGCTCGCGGCGGAGCTTGCCTGCTGGGACGACCCGGACGGCCGTCGCTGGTCACGCAATCTCGCTCCGCTCGCCCAAGTCTTCGCCGACCGGTTTCAGGCCTACTTGCCCAGCGTTGCTTATCCGATCCGCCACGGAACCCATCCCAATTCCGCATTCGCGCTGGCGTTTGCACTCGACTTCGCACGCGCTTGCGGTTCGAACGCACTTGAAGAGCTGTGTACGGCCAAGGCGCGCCAGTGGTATCTGTCCGATCGCGATGCGCCGGGGGCATGGGAGCCGTCGGGCGCGGACTTCCTGTCGCCTGCGCTGATCGAGGCCGACCTGATGCGGCGCGTGCTCGAGCGCGATGCATTCACAGCGTGGCTCTCTCGTTTTCTGCCAGCCATCGCGCAGCGTGGACCGGCGGCATTGTTTGCGCCGGCAACGGTCAGTGATCGCAGCGATCCGATGATCGTGCATCTGGACGGATTGAATCTGTCGCGCGCGTGGTGCTGGCGCGCCATCGCGGCCGCGTTGCCGGAAGGCGATCCGCGCGTGCAAGCCGCCACGGAAGCAGCCTATGCACATCTGCGAGCAGGGATGGAAGGTTGCCACAGCGGCGAATACGTCGGCGAACACTGGCTCGCGACTTTTGCCGTGCTCGCGTTGACCACGTAAACTTTAGCGCCGTGGACTCTTCGATCTGGATTATTGCCTTCGCCGCCGCGGTGGCCCTGCTCATCGTGCTGGTGGCGTTTGCTCTTGTGCGTCTCAGCGCGCTGCTGCGGCGTTTGAACGGTACCAGCGACCTGAGCGTCAGGTTGGCTTCTTTAAGTTCGCAAAACGAGCGGCTGGAGAGAGAGTTGCGCGCGGAGCTTGTGCTCGCTCGCGGCGAATCTTCGCGCAACGCACAGACGGCGCGCACCGAGCTCGCTCAAACCCTGAACCAGTCCACCCAGCTCGTGCAGAATCTCCTCAACAGCATCACGCAAGTCCAAAACGAGCGCCTGTCGTCGCTCACGCAGACCAACGAGCAGAGGCTCGAAGCGGTGCGGGCGACGCTCGAGCAGCGGCTCGAGGTCCTGCGCAGCGACAACGCGCAAAAGCTCGAGCAGATGCGCGCCACCGTGGACGAAAAGCTGCACGCAACGCTGGAACAGCGGCTTGGCGAATCGTTCAAACAGGTCTCCGAGCGGCTCGAGCAGGTACACAAGGGCCTGGGCGAGATGCAAACGCTCGCTGCAGGGGTAGGTGACCTCAAGAAAGTCCTGAGCAACGTCAAAACGCGCGGAACCTGGGGCGAGGTCCAGCTCGAGAACCTGCTCGAGCAGATCCTGACCCGCGCTCAATACGACAGGAACGTTGCCACACGCCCCGACGGCAACGAACGCGTCGAGTTCGCCATCCGCCTCCCGGGCCGGGATCCGGAAGGGGGACCTTGCTGGCTGCCGATCGATGCCAAGTTTCCGCTCGCGGATTACCAGCAGCTCGTCGAAGCGCAGGAGCGCGGCGACGCAGAAGCGGTCGAGCTTTATGCCAAAGCGCTCGAACGGCGAATCAAGGATCAGGCTGCCGACATTCACGCCAAGTATGTGGCGCCTCCGCACACCACGGATTTCGCGTTGCTCTATCTTCCCGTCGAAGGACTCTATGCCGAGGTGTTGCGCCGCCCAGGGCTGGCCGACGCTCTGCAGCGCAATTTCCGAGTGACCATCGCTGGGCCGACCACGCTGGCTGCCATGCTCAACAGCCTGCAAATGGGATTCCGCACCCTGGCGATCGAGCAGCGTTCGAGCGAAGTTTGGAAGCGACTCGGCATGGTGAAAACTGAGTTTGCGAGGTTTGGCGAACTGCTCGCTGCCACGCGCAAAAAGCTCGAGCAGGCGAGCAACTCCATCGGCGAGGCCGAGGTGCGCAGCCGGGCCATCGAACGCCAGCTGCGCGACGTTGAGGCGCTGCCTGCTGCCGAGGCCGAGCGCCTGCTCGGCAGCGAGCCGCGGCTGGTCTACGATGCGGATGCAAACGCGGGCACACCCGGCAATGACGACGAGCCCGCGGCTTCGCGCGACTCAAGCTCCTAGTCTATTCCGCTACTGAATGTTCCAGGCGATAAGAAACTGGAGGCGCCGCCGTCTGCTCGCGCAAGCCGCCATTCCGGACTCCATGTGGCGCGAGGCGCTGGAATTCCTGCCCTTCCTTGCTATCTACACTGAGGCAGAGCTAAAGCGTTTGCGCGAGCTCGCGGTCGTGTTCCTCGCCGACAAGAGCATCGTGGGCGCACGCGGCTTCGAGGTGACGCCGCTGATGCGCGTCATCATCGCGTTGCAGGCGTGCGTGCTGATTCTCAATCTCGATCCCCGCTATTACGATGGCTGGGAAAGCGTCATCGTCTATCCGGACGAATTCGTCACCGAGCTCGAATACGAGGATGAGGTCGGCGTGGTGCACCGCGCGCATGAGCCGCTGGCAGGCGAAGCGATGCCAGGCGGTCCGGTGGTCTTGTCGTGGCCGGACGTCGAAGCTAGTGCCGACTGGTCGACGGCCGGAATGAACCTGGTGATCCACGAGTTCGCCCACAAGCTCGACATGAGGAGCGGCGAGGCGAATGGCTGTCCGCCCTTGCCGGCGGAGATGCCGCCGCGGTCCTGGCAAAAGACCATGAATTCCGCATTCGAGCACTTCCAGTCCCGGGTCGAGAAGGGAGAGAACACTCCCATCGATCCCTACGCCGCCGAGAATCCGGCCGAATTCTTCGCTGTTCTATCGGAAGTGTTCTTCGCCGACCCCACACTGCTGACACAGGAATATTCCAAGATCTACGAACTTTTCTCGCGGTTCTACAAGCAGGACCCCGCCAGTCGGACCGAATTGCTGCTCGAGTCTTGAGCAGGCGCCATGCTGCTTGCAAAACGCTCCGCCTGCGCTATGCTGTGAAAGCCGGTGGTGCCCGGGAGTGGGGGCCGGCAACCTTCGATCGCATGGGAGACCCGATGAAAAGTCGTATTGCATTGCTGGCTGGCGCCCTGCTCTTTGCGAGCAGTGCTTGGGCATTTCACTGCCCAAATGAGATGAAGAAGATCGATGACGCGCTGGCGAAGAATCCGCAGTTGAGCGCCGCGCAGATGGACGAAGTCAAGAAGTATCGCGCCGAAGGCGAGGCGTTGCACAAGGCTGGCAAGCACCAGGAATCGCTCGACACGCTGGCCAAGGCCGAGAAGATCCTGGGTATTCCGACGAACTAGACTTCGCGACGCAATGCCGCCACACGCCGATGCGGGCGACCGCCTCGGCGTTTTGTTTTATGGGAGCGTCGGGCTCTAAGCAAATGAGGCGCGCGCGACGATCGCCTTGTGGTCGGTGCCTGCGTCCAGCGTTCCGAAAATACATTGCGTCTCGCCGAGACGAGACGCGCAATAGGCGTCGGCGATCGCAGGCGGCGAATGGCGCACGAGCAAAGCAGCGGCGAGAGTTGTCGCGATCGCGCCGGCAAGGCGGCGCCCATCGGCTTCCTCAAAGCTTCCGCCGCGCAATGTTTGGCTCAAAGCGGCGACACGTCGGTCGAGGCGCGGGTCGGCGCCTTGGGCGAGCGATAGCTCCGCCAGCAGAGCCTCCACCGCCGCCGCTTCGCGCCGTGCGGCGCGCTCGACATCGAGACACATCACGTTGCCGGAGCCTTCCCAGATCGAATTGAGGGGCGCCTCGCGATAGAGGCGCGGCAGCGCACTTTCCTCGACATAGCCGTTGCCGCCGAGCACTTCCATCGCTTCTGCAACGACTGCCGGCGCGCGTTTGCAGATCCAGTATTTGAGCGCCGGCGTCGCCAACCGCGCCAGCGCAGCTTCAGCGGCGTCGGCATCGGCCTCGAAGGCGCGCGCGAGCCTCAAGGCGAGGGCAATGGCAGCTTCGTCCTCGAGCACGAGATCGGCCAGAACATTGCGCATCAGCGGCTGCTCGATCAGCGTCTTGCCGAACGCCCGACGATGCGTCGCATGGTGCACCGCCTGCGTCACCGCGGCGTGAATGAGCCCCGCGCTCCCGATCGCGCAGTCGAGTCGGGTGTGCTGGACCATCTCGATGACCACCGGCACTCCCCGACCCTCGTTGCCGAGGAGCCATGCCGTCGCACCATCGAATTCGACTTCGCTCGACGCGTTGGAGCGGTTGCCGAGCTTGTCCTTGAGGCGCTGCAGGCGAACAGCGTTGCGCGCCCCGTCGTCGAGGAAGCGTGGAAGAAAAAAACACGACAGACCGCTGCTGGCCTGCGCGAGCACCAGATGCGCGTCACACATCGGGGCGGAGAAGAACCACTTGTGCCCCGTGAGCCTGTATTCGCCGTTCCCTACTTTTTCGGCCCGCGTCTGGTTGCTTCTGACGTCGGAGCCGCCTTGGCGCTCGGTCATCCCCATGCCGATGAGCGCCGAAGACTTGTCAGTCGCAGGCAGCGAGCGCGGATCGTATTCGCGGGACAGGACGCGCCGCAGCCACTCGCTCTTCGGCGACGGCAGTTGGTCGGCGTGCCGGCGCAGCACCGGCACCGCGGCGAAGGTCATGGTAAGCGGGCATTGCGTGCCGTTTTCCACCTCGGCGTGCATGAGATAGGCCGCGGCGCGTGCTACCTGTGCTCCACGACGCGACTCGGTCCAGGCCGAAGCGTGCTCGCCCTCACGCATGGCAAGCGTCATCAACTCATGCCATGCGGGATCGAATACGACTTCGTCGATGCGATTGCCGAAGCGATCGTGCGTCTTGAGCTCCGGCGAGCAACGGTTGGCGCGCTCCGCAAGTGCGAAGGTCTCGGCGCGTCCCAGCAGAGCACCCCACGCGTGGAGACGCTTATCCGCCCATGCTGCGCCTTCGCGAGCGATGGATTCGCGCAGCGCGGTGTGTATGGCATACAGATTCCGCCCTTCGAACGGGGGCGGCTGATTCGAGTCCGGCATGCTGATGCCGCGAACGTCAGGCGGCCGGTGGCCGCAGCGCGCTTTTCGGCCGAAACGCCTTGCACACGCTTTCGTTGGTTTCGATGTACGGACCGCCGAGCAGATCGATGCAATAGGGCACTGCGGGAAAAACGCCGTCGAGCGTCTCCTTGATCGCCTTGGGCTGGCCGGGCAGATTGAGGATCAAAGCCTGCCCGCGCGTCACGCCGACCTGCCGCGAAAGAATCGCGGTCGGTACGTACTTCAAGCTCACCTGACGCATCTGCTCGCCGAATCCAGGCAGAACTCTGTGCGCGATGGCGAGCGTCGCCTCCGGCGTGACGTCGCGCGGCGCCGGCCCCGTGCCGCCGGTGGTGAGCACCAGGTGGCAGCCGACGCTGTCGACAAGATCGACCAATGCGCGCTCGATCACGGCTTTCTCGTCCGGAATGAGCCTCGTCTCCATGCGCCAAGGCGTCTTGAGCGCCGCGCTGAACCATTCGTTGAGGCCTGGGATGCCTTTGTCTTCGTAAACACCGGCAGAGGCTCGATCGCTGATCGAGACGAGGCCGATGACGAGCGACGCAGTGGCGGTCATTCGTGTTCGCTAGAGCAGCGCATTGAGCACCCTGAAGAGTTCGCGGTAGGCATGGGGCGGAGTGCCGTGAGCGCGCTCGTCGGCCGCCCGCGTGGCGAGCGCTGACAGTTGACTGCGGTTCGCCTGTGGCACCTGGCGGCACAGCTCGTCCAGTGCGCCAACTTCGGCGAGCAGCCGCGATCGCCAGCGTTCGACAGCCGCAGCGCGCGCTTTTTCAGCGTTGCCAGGCTCACGCCAGCGCGCGAGTTGCGCTTCGATGGGGGCCGGGTCGATCTCTCGCATCAGTCGACCGATGAACTGCATCTGTCGCCGGCGCGCCTCGTGCTGGTTCATCCGACGCGCATCTTCGAGCGCTTCAAGGAGCTGCTCCGGCAGCCCGAGCATCTCCAGCCGCGGCGAGCTCAAACCGACCAGGGTTTCGCCCAGATGCTGCAACGCGTGCATGGCTTGTTTGCGTCGTGTCTTGGAGAGCCGCTCTGACGAACCTTGAGTGGATGGGGAGGATGAACGATGTCTCGCACTATCACCCGTTGACGGGGACGGCACCTCCTGTCCCCGCTGCCGGGGTGTTTCGTCGGGTCGGGGCATCGGACGAGTCGGGCACACAGGCGGTTTGCTATCATAACCGATCCCCTCGACGATCCCCTTGAAGACGCAGCGATGACCGCTTTGGGCAGCCGCTTTCCACTTGCTGCAGACGTCTTGAGCGACATTGCAGATCGCGTATTGCGCGAATCGAAAGCGGGAGGCGCGACCGCTGCCGAAACCGAGATCTCGCAGGCGTTTGGTCAGAGCGTGACCGTGCGCAAGGGCGAGGTCGAGACCATCGCCTACAACCGCGATAAAGGCATCGGCGTGACGGTGTACGTGGGTGCGCGTCGCGGGCACGCAAGCACTGCCGATTTTTCAGTAGACGCGATCCGTGACACCGTCGACAAGGCGCTCACCATCGCTCGCTATACCTCCAATGACCCGTGTGCCGGCCTCGCCGATCCGGCGCGGCTTGCGCACGCCTGGGCCGACCTTGACCTCTATCATCCTTGGGATCTGTCCGTGGACGCAGCCATTGAGCTGGGTCGCGAGTGCGAGGCCGCGGCACTGGCGGTGGATCGGCGCATCACCAATACCGAGGGCGCCACGGTCTCGGTGCACGAGGCGCAGTTCGTCTACGCCAACACCCACGGTTTTTCCGGCGGATATTCGAGCTCTCGTCACGGGATCTACTGTTCCGTCATCGGCGAAGAAGACGGAGCGATGGAGCGCGACGACTGGTACACCTCGGCGCGCGCGCCTTCGGACCTGGAGCCGGCGCGCGAAGTCGGAAGCAAGGCCGGAACGCGCGCCCTGCGCCGCCTGGGGGCGCGCAAGCTCGCGACCATGCAGTGTCCGGTCGTGTACGAAGCGCCGGTCGCCACCGGCCTTATCGGTCATTTCGTGAGCGCGGTAAGCGGTGGAAGCCTGTACCGCAAGACATCTTTTCTGCTCGACAGCCTAGGCAAGCAGGTCTTCGCTCCGCACATCACGATTCGCGAAGAGCCGCACGTCCGACGCGGCCAGGCCTCTGCCCCGTTCGACGACGAGGGCGTTGCGACGCAGCCGCGCGACGTGGTGCGCGATGGCATCGTCGAGGGATATTTTCTTGGGAGCTATTCGGCACGCAAGCTGGGCCTGTCATCGACCGCCAACGCCGGCGGCAATCACAACCTTCTCATCAGCCACGGCGATGACGACCTCAACGGGCTTCTCGCACGGATGGATCGAGGCGTGCTCGTGACCGAGTTGCTCGGTCAAGGCGTCAACCCGGTAACGGGAGACTATTCGCGCGGCGCCGCAGGATATTGGGTCGAGGGCGGGCAAATCGTTCATCCGGTCGAGGAGATAACCATCGCCGGCAACCTGACGCAGATGTATCGCGACATCGTCGCGGTAGGCAATGACGTGGACATGAGGGGATCACGACAATGCGGCTCGATGCTGATCGGCGCGATGACAGTCGCCGGGAACTAGCCAACGCGCGGAGCGCGGCGATGGCCAACCTTGGATTCCGTGACAGACTCCTCGCGTGGCGACGCTCGCTCTCCGACCCGCTGCGCAACGTCAGCGCCGCGTCGCGTTGGATCGAGGGCCTGCCGGCGGCTGACATGCTGCAGTTGCAGCGCGAAGCGCTCGATCTGGTCACCTCGTTTCCAGGCGGCCGTCGCGCCATCGGTCCGAACCAGGCCGAGGCCCTATTGCGGATCGACGCTCGTTGCGATCCCGTGATCAGTCATCTGACGACTCAGTATGCGGCTAACTACCAGCGCTCGAGCGCGGTGGAAACCCGTCTGTGGCACGGCGCCTTTGACATGGTCAAGGCCTTTATCGCTGCGTATCAGGCGACGCTCAAGAGCGGTTACAACGGCGAGCAGAAGCGCTGGAAGGCGGTGCTTCCCAAAGTTGTTGTGCGTCTCGGTCATCACAAAGGCATCGACGGCAAGTACCGGCTGTTTCGATACGGGCACTGGATTCCGGCCCAGTGGAGGGAGCTGCACGAGCAGTACGAGTTCGCGCGAATGCGCGGCTGGCAGCGCGAGCCGCTCGCCTTCGGCGAGGGCTTCGACAAGCAGGGTGCCACGCTCGAGCACGAGTACGTCAAAGCGCTGCTGCTCATGCGGCTTGACAGCGGCAGCTTTACCCCGGATCAGATCGAGTGGGTTGCGCGTGCGCTTGATGAATGGACCGCGTCCCTTACGCTGACCCCGCCGCCCGGGGAGGGAGCGAACTTTTACGTCGACCTTACTGGAACGCAGGGCCTAAAGCGCGTCGACAAGGTGCGCGCTGGCGGCCGGCTGATGTTTCTCGATTCTACGGCGGTCTATGGGCGAATCGTCGAGCGGCTGCGGTGGCTGCCCGAGCAGGACGAGGAGAATCGCAGAAGCGAAGATCTGCCGCCGCGTGAAGAGAAGCTTTTGCTAATGCGGCTGGCCACGCTATACGGCCCTGAATCGCTGGCCTTCTCCCCGCGCGCGCCGCGGCGCCCCGCGCCTGTCGACTCGGAGGTGCGGGTAGTCGTCGGTCTGGCAGCGCTGACGCGGGCCGTCGCCGAGGTTGATCGCTTGTCGAACGACGCCAAGTCCAGAGGCGCTCAGCACAGCTTCGACGAAGTCACCCAGATGGTTAACCCGACGACTAATCCCGATTCGGTTGCGCGCAAGGTCAAAGGCTCGCATTGGAAGATCGCGGATTTGAGCGAGACCGGCTGCCGCTTGCTTGCCCCGGCCAAGGACGCGCCGGCGAGGCTGGGCGAGATGATCGCGTTTCGCGACCCCGAGGGGTGGTCTTTGGGGGTAGTGCGCCGCATGCAGCGGCAGCAGGTCGACGAAGTAATCTGTGGCGTGGAGGTGATCGCACGTCGCATGGTGCGCGTTTTATTGCGAACCTGGGCGCCCCCAATCGACGCGGGCCGCACCGGGGTCGACCGGCCGTTCTTTGGTGTCTATTTGCCGGCGCATAAGGACAATCGGCAGGCAGCGCAGCGCAGCTTGATCGGCCCCGACGATCGGTTCCTGCCCGGAGGTATGGTCGAACTCGACACCGGAAATGCACGCTACCTGATTCGATTCACCCAGACTCTGGAGCGACAAGCGGGATGGGCCTGGGCACTGTTCAATGCGGTGCGCAAGCTCGAGGGGTAGCGTCGCGAGAGCCCGGCGAGGGGCCCCACGAGCGCAGCGAAGTGGGGATCGACGGGGAATTGCGAGTCGACGCGGCGGCCGACGCGCAAGCGGAGCCTTACTGAGACGGTACAAGGAGGCCGCGGCAAGCGAGTGAGGGAAGGCCGCCGCCCCGCCACCCATCCCGCAAGGGTTTTGACAGCGAATGGGTTAAAATCGCGCCAGACTCGAGGCAGTGGTGGTCAGGACGTCGAGGGTGATGACACCCGCCGCAGAGCGCGTCCGCAACCCGCCGAAGCAGGGGTCAGACTGGCATTCAATTTTGATTTGGAGGACATGTATGGAACGTCGTTCATTCTTGAAAAAGGCGGGTGCTGGGCTTGCCGCAGGAGCCGTCGCCGCTCCCGCCATCGGCCAGGGCACGCAGCCCGAGGTCAAGTGGCGCCTGGCTTCGAGCTTCCCCAAGAGCCTTGACACCATTTTCGGTGGTGCCGAAGTTATCTCCAAGCGCTGTGCCGCGGCGACCAACGGCAAGTTTCAGATCCAGGTGTTTGCCGCCGGCGAAATCGTTCCCGGGTTGCAGGTGCTCGATGCGGTCCAGAACGCGACGGTCCAGTGTTGTCACACCGCGCCCTATTATTTCTTCGGCAAAGATCCGACCTTCGCCTTCGCCTGCGCGATTCCCTTCGGTTTAAATGCCCGCCAGCAGAATGCCTGGATGTACCACGGCGGAGGACTTGCGCTCATGCGCGAGTTCATGAAGGACTACAACGTCTACAACATTCCTGCGGGCAATACGGGCGCGCAGATGGGCGGCTTCTTCCGCAAGGAGCTGAAGACCGTCGCTGATATGCAAGGGTTGAAGATGCGCATCGGCGGCTCGGCGGGTGTGGTGTTGCAAAAGCTCGGTCTGGTGCCGCAACAACTCGCCGGCGGAGATATCTACCCGGCACTGGAAAAGGGCACGATCGACGCCGCGGAATGGGTTGGTCCGTACGACGACGAAAAGCTCGGGCTCTACAAGATCGCCAAGTACTACTACTACCCCGGCTGGTGGGAAGGCGGTCCCGAGCTGGATCTCTTCGTCAACACCAAGGCCTGGAACGAACTGCCCAAAGACTACCAGTCAATCCTCGAGTCGGCGTGCGCGGAAGCCAATGTCGATATGCTTGCGAAGTACGACGCGCTGAACCCGGCCGCGCTGAGGCGGTTGGTTGCGTCGGGCGTGCAGCTCCGGCCGTTCCCGCGCGAGATCATGCAGGCATCGTACAAAGCGGCGACCGAGGTCTACGATGGATTCGCCGAGACCAATCCCAAGTTCAAGAAGGTCTACGAGCCGTGGAAGGCTTTCCGTGGCGAGGAGATCCTGTGGTTCCGCGTCACCGAGCAGAACTTCGACCTGTTCATGGCCAGCGCAAGCCAGCAACCTGCCAAGAAGGGTTGACGTCCACCGCGGCGGCTCCTGATCGAAGCGTTGACGAAAAGCCCCGCGCGAGCGGGGCTTTTTTTGCGGCTGGCGGCCTACTTGGCGGGTGGCGCAGTCGGCATGGCCTTCAACTGTTCCTCGAGCGACTTGGCGTCCGAGTCGGCGCCTTCCTGCTGTTGCTGATCGGAGGGTGTGGCTCCAGGCTGCGGAGCCTCCGCCGGCGGAAGCTGGATTTCGATGTCGTTCGGGTTGACCACGCTCTCTTTCGATTTGTAGACCATCACCATCTGCGGCAAAGCGATGACGAGGCTCACCATGATGATCTGGATGATCACGAACGGCACCGCACCCCAGTAGATCTGGCTGGTCCGAACGCCCGCCGTGAGCTTCTTGGTGACCTTGTCGACGTAGTCCTTGGCCGGCGCGACGCTGCGCAGGTAGAACAGGGCGAATCCGAAAGGCGGATGCATGAACGAGGTCTGCATGTTGACGCCCAGAAGAACGCCGAACCAGATCAGATCGATACCAAGCTTGTCCGCGACCGGCCCCACCAGTGGGATCACGATAAACGACAGCTCGAAGAAGTCGAGGAAGAACGCCAACACGAAAATGACGATATTGACGACGATCAGGAAGCCGACCTGTCCGCCAGGCAGGCTCGACAGCAGGTGCTCCACCCAGACGTGGCCGTTGACTCCGTAAAAAGTCAGGCTGAAGACGCGCGCCCCGATCAGGATGAACACGACGAAGGTGGACAGCTTGGCCGTCGTGTCCATCGCCTGCCTGAGCAGCTTCCATGAAATCCGGCGCCGTGCGAGCGCCATGATCAGCGCACCGGTCGCACCCATGGCGCCGCCTTCGGTGGGCGTGGCGATGCCGAGAAAGATGGTGCCCAGCACCAGGAAGATCAGCGCGAGCGGCGGTATCAGCACGAAGGTCACCCGCTCGGCCAGGCGCGACAACAGTCCGAATTTGAGAAGGCGGTTGATAACAGCCGCGAAGAATGCGACCCCGGTTCCGAACGACGCCGAGAGCACGATGGTTTCATCGGTCGGTTTATCTGCGGGTAGGTACCACCTGGCAAAGACCACGGCGGCAACCGCCGACAGTATGGCCAGCACAGCGAGCGATCGCGTTCCCGGCGCTCCGCTGGGCTCGCGCAGTGTGCGCGCTTCTTCGGGGAGAGCAGGAGCCCATTGTGGCCTCACCGCGCAGACGCCCATGGTGTAGAAGGCGTAAAGACAAGCCAGCGTTATGCCGGGGATGAAGGCGCCGGCGTACATGTCGCCGACCGACTTGCCCAACTGGTCGGCCATGATGATGAGCACCAGCGACGGCGGGATGATCTGCGCCAACGTTCCTGAGGCAGCGATCACACCCGAAGCGAAGCGCCGGTCGTAGCCGTAGCGCAGCATGATCGGCAGGGATATGAGGCCCATCGAAATCACGGACGCAGCCACCACGCCGGTCGTGGCCGCGAGCAGCGCCCCCACGAAAATCACCGCGTAGGCGATGCCGCCTCGAACCGGCCCGAACACCTGGCCGATGGTGTCGAGCAGGTCCTCGGCCATGCCGCTGCGCTCGAGAATAAGTCCCATGAAGGTGAAGAACGGAACGCAAAGCAGCGTGTCGTTGGACATCACGCCCCAGAGGCGCTCAGGCAACGCCTGCAGCAGCGCCGGCGTCAGCAGTCCAAGCTGAATGCCAAGGATCGCGTAGCCGATGCCAACGGCGGCGAGGGAGAACGCCACCGGGTAACCCAGCAGCAGCACGACCACCAGCGTGCCGAACATCAGCGGCGCGATGTTCTCGATCAGGAAGGCCGTCATGGCCGATCGTCCTTCGCTTCCTTGACGATCTCTTCTGCTATCTGCTGCTCACCACGCGCTTTGATGATGTCGTCTGCCAGCTCTTCTTCGGCGGTCTTCTCGACGTGCTTCTCCGAAGGATCCGGAATAAGGCCACGCAGGAACGCGACGCGCTTGATCAGCTCCGAAATGCCCTGCAACGCGAGCAGCACGAAGCCGATCGGCACCAGCAGGCGCGCCGGCCAGATGATGAGGCCGCCGGCATTGGTCGACACCTCGTGGCGTTCGTACGCCTCGACGAACACCGGCCACGCCAGCCAGGCAAGCAGGATTGCCATCGGCAGCAGAAAGAACAGCGTGCCCAGGATGTCGATCCAGGTCTGGCTGCGCTTGGACAGGCGCCCGGCGATCACGTCGATGCGCACGTGCTCGTTGCGCAACAGCGTGTATCCGGCGAGAAACAGGAAGATGGCCGAGAAGAAGTACCACTGGATCTCGAGCAGGCCGTTGGAGCTGTAATTGAACAGCTTGCGCACAACGGCATTGGCAGCGCTGACCAGAACCGTTATCAGCACCAACCAGAAGAACAGCTGGCCGACCTTCTCGTTCAAACGATCGATCAGCCGCGAGAACGACAGCAGCGGTGACAAGAAGAGTCCTCCCTACGATGACAGCTCTTGCCGCGTCCGCGTCGCTTGTCCGGACCGGCTGACCAGCGCGCAAGAGTACCTTGCGCCATACGGCTTGGCAATCGTCAGCGCCGGGCTGCGCCGATTCCATCACCCGCGGCGGAGCAATCCTCGTGAGCAATGGTAAAATCACCGCTTTTGGATGGCGCCAGCCCCATGTTCAGCCGCGCGCAGACGTTGAACCAGGCCGATCCCGAGCTCTGGGCCGCGATCAGCGGCGAAAACGAGCGGCAGGAAGCCCACATCGAACTCATAGCCTCGGAGAACTACGCGAGCCCGGTGGTCATGGCGGCTCAAGGGTCGCAGCTCACCAACAAGTACGCCGAAGGCTATCCCGGCAAGCGCTACTACGGTGGCTGCGAGTTCGTCGACGTCGCCGAGCAGCTCGCGATCGACCGCGCCAAGAAGCTCTTCGATGCCCAGTTCGCGAACGTGCAGCCCCATTCCGGCGCGCAGGCGAACCAGGCGGTATTCTTTGCCACACTCAAGCCCGGCGACACCATTCTGGGGATGTCGCTTCCCCACGGTGGGCATCTCACGCATGGGTCGCCGGTCAACTTCTCGGGCAAGTGGTTCAACGTGGTCGCCTATGGACTCGACCCCGAGACCGAGCTAATCGACTACAAAGCCGCAGAGCAGCTCGCGCTTCAGCACAAACCGAAACTCATTATCGCTGGAGCGTCGGCATATTCGCGGGTGATCGATTGGCGGAGGTTCAGGGAGATCGCCAACGCGGCGGGCGCATACCTCATGGCGGACATCGCGCACTACGCGGGATTGATCGCTGCAGGTCTCTACCCCTCGCCTGTCGGAGCGGCGCACTTTGTTACCAGCACGACCCACAAGACGCTGAGGGGCCCTCGTGGCGGATTCATTCTCGCCGGCGCTGAGCACGAAAAAGCGATCAACGCGGCGGTGTTTCCGGGGCTGCAGGGCGGGCCACTGATGCATGTCATCGCCGCCAAGGCCGCCGCTTTCAAGGAAGCGCTGTCGCGCGACTTCAAGATCTACCAGGAACGCGTCCTCGAAAACGCACGAGTACTTTCTGTGGTGCTTCAGGAGCGGGGCTTGCGTATCGTCTCCGGCGGCACCGATTCGCATCTGTTTCTTGTCGACCTGCGTCCGAAGAAGATCACCGGCAAGGACGCCGAAGCCGCGCTCGGACGGGCCCACATCACGGTGAACAAGAACGCCATCCCCAACGACCCGGAAAAGCCCTTCGTCACCAGCGGCATCCGCGTCGGGAGCCCAGCAGTCACCACGCGCGGTTTCAGCGAAATCGAATGCGAGGAACTCGGACATATGATTGCCGACGTTCTCGATGATCCGCAGAATTCCAAGACGACGAAAAGGGTTGCGGCAGCGGTCAAGACGCTCACCCAGAAATTCCCCGTGTACGGATGACCTCGGAACGGGAGAGGCAATCCGTTCCGACCGCGGAGATCTGCCGGCCCCGCCGGGAGGTTTGTCGCCAACGCCCCGCCGCTCTCGCGCTGTCTTCGAAAAATGAAGTGCCCTTTCTGCGGCAGCCCTGATACGCAGGTCGTCGATTCGCGAGTCTCCGAGGCCGGCGATTCGATTCGCAGGCGCCGGCGTTGTCTCGCCTGCCAGAAGCGTTTTACGACCTATGAGAATGCGGAGCTCAGGTTGCCGCAGG
Source organism: Casimicrobiaceae bacterium (assembly GCA_035262745.1). Taxonomy (GTDB): domain Bacteria; phylum Pseudomonadota; class Gammaproteobacteria; order Burkholderiales; family Casimicrobiaceae; genus PALSA-1003. The sequence goes on from DATFSE010000041.1 coordinate 16,871, forward strand.
TCGTCAAGCAGAACGGCACGCGCGCCGATTTCGACGTTGCGCGCATCCGCAACGGCTTTCAACGCGCGTTGCACAAGCGTCCGGTCCCCACCGAGTACGTCGATCAAGCGGTCGAGCGGATCGTCCAGCGCGTGCTCGGTCTGGGCGAGAGGGAGATTCCGTCGCGGCAGATCGGAGAGATGGTGATGCAGGAGCTCTACAAAATGGACAAGGTGGCGTATATCCGTTTCGCTTCGGTATATCGCAGCTTTCAGGACGTCGCCGACTTCCGCGATGCGCTGAAGGAAGTCGAGCCGGTGCCGTCCAGGCGCAAGCCGCGCTAAACGCCCGCTTGGCGTTCGATCATTCGATGATCTTGAGCGACCGCGCGTTGATGGCTCGCGCGCTTGTGCTCGCCGAGCGCGGCATGTTCACCACGACTCCCAATCCACGCGTGGGCTGCGTGATCGCGCGCGAGGGTACAGTTCTTGGCGAGGGCTGGCACGAACGCGCCGGCCAGGCTCATGCCGAAACGCGCGCGCTGGACGATGTGCGGGGGCGCGGCAACGACCCGCATGGCGCCACCGCATATGTCACGCTCGAGCCGTGCAATCATCACGCGCGCACGCCGCCGTGTACCGATGCGCTGCTTGCTGCCGGCATCAGCCGCGTGGTGGCCGCGATGCGCGACCCTTACGAGCTGGCAGCGCACGGAGCCGATCGACTCGCCCGGGCCGGCATCAGCGTCGAAGTCGGGCTGCTCGAGGACGAGGCGCGCGAGCTCAATCCGGGCTGGATCAAACGGATCGAGACGGGCCGCCCGTGGGTGCGCGTGAAGGTAGCGTCGAGCCTGGATGGGCGCACCGCGCTCGACAACGGAGCCAGTCAGTGGATCACCGGGCCTGCCGCGCGTGCCGATGGTCATCGCTGGCGCGCCCGCGCGTGCGCCATCCTTACCGGCATCGGCACGGTGCGGCAGGACGATCCTCAGCTTACCGTGCGTGAAGTCGATACGCCGCGGCAACCCTTAAGGGTGATCGTCGATCGCTACGGCGACACGCCTGCCGGCGCTCGCGTATTCGGCCCTGGGCAGGTACTCGTGTTCACGGCGACGCCACCGCGGACCAACTGGCCGCCTCATGTTGAGACCATGGAGGTGCCTGATCGCGACGGCCGCATCGATCTAGCGGCGATGCTGGACGTGCTGGGCAAGCGCGAGATTAACGAAATGCACGTCGAGGCGGGCGCCAAGCTCAGCGGAGCATTGCTTGCGGCAGGTTTGGTCGACGAACTGCTTGTCTACTTGGCGCCTTGCCTGCTTGGCGATCCCGCGCGCGGGATGTTCGACCTGCCGGTTGCACTCGCCTCTCTCGCGGACAGGTTTGCGCTGCGCATCCGAAATGTCGATCGCGTCGGCGAAGACTGGCGGATTCTGGCGAGAGTGGCTGCGCCGTCACGCTGATGTTCACCGGTATCGTCGAAGCCGTGGGTCGCATCGACAGCGCAGAAGGCGCAAGCGATGGACTGCGACTGGCAGTCTCGGCCGGAGCGCTCGATGTCTCCGACGTGCGGATTGGCGACAGCGTCGCGGTCGCCGGTTGCTGTCTCACCGTCGTCGCAATCGAGGGCTCGAGTTTGAGCTTCGACGTCTCCGCCGAGACGCTTCGCTGCACCAGTGGTCTCGATCGTGCGCGCGAGGTCAATCTCGAGAAGGCATTGCGGTTCGGCGATCGACTTGGCGGGCATCTGCTGACCGGCCACATTGATGGCGTCGGCACCGTGATCCGCATCGAGTCGACCGCGAATCCCGACGGTGTTGATCTCGAAATCGAGGCGCCGTCGGCGCTTGCGCGCTTTATCGCGGCCAAGGGCTCGATCGCCGTCGACGGCGTGAGCCTGACAGTGAACGTAGTGTCGAACCGCCGCTTTTCCGTCCATCTGATTCCGCACACCCTGCAGGTGACCACGCTGCGCGCGCTCATCCCTGGCAGCGAAGTCAATCTCGAAGTCGATATCGTCGCGCGATACCTGGAGCGGATGGCGGGCTACAAGCGCTAGGCTGCTCACCGACGTGCGGTGGCACCCCGCCGCTTGAGCATCGCGACACTGGCCATCAGCAGGGTGGAGAATGCGATCAAGAGCGTCGCCGCCGCGGTGATCGTCAGGCTGATGTTGTCATTGATGCCAGCGAACATCTGACGGGGAAGTGTGCGCTGCTCGGGGCCACCCATCAGCAGCACCACCACGACCTCGTCGAAGGAGGTTGCGAACGCGAACACCGCGCCCGACGCTACACCGGGGAGGATCGTCGGCAACATCACGCGCAGGAAGGCGATGATCGGATTCGCGCCGCAGATCGCCGCGGCGCGCAATAGATTCCGATCGAAGCCGGAGAGCGTCGCCAGCACGGTGATAACCACGAAAGGCGCGCCGAGCGCGGTATGCACGAGAATCAACCCGGTGAAGCCGTCGGTGAGGTGCAGCGGGGCGAAAGCGAAATAAGCGCCGACGGCGACGATGACCACCGGCACCACCATCGGCGAAATGAGCACCGCGAGGATTACTCCACGCAAAGCGAAGTTGGATCGCCACAGGCCGATCGCTGCGAGCGTGCCGAGGACAGTCGCCAGCGATGCGGAGATCGACCCTAAAAACAGGCTGTTTTTCAGCGCAGGCAGCCAGAACTGGGACGTGAAAAAGTCCTCGTACCAGCGCAACGAAAATCCTGGCAGCGGATAATGAAAGAAGGACCCAGACGAGAACGACAACGGCACGACGACGATGATCGGCGCGACCAGGAACGCAAGCACGGCATAAGCAATGCCCGCTTGCAGCGCCGCCGCTAGTCGCTGGCCTACAGTCTGCGTGTCGCTGCTCATCCTAGGCGCATCCGGTCGAGGCCTATCAGGCGTTGATAGACGGTGTAGAGCGCCATCGTCGTCGCCAGCAGTATCAACGCCAGCGCCGCAGCCATCCCCCAGTTGATGGTCTTGCTCGCATAGAAGGCGACGAAATAGCTGATCATCTGATCATCGGCGCCGCCGACCAGCGCCGGCGTGACGTAATAGCCTAGCGCCTGGATGAAGACCATGAGGCAACCAGCGCCGACGCCGGGCAGCGTCTGCGGCACATAGACGCGCAGCCAAGCGACCAAAGGTGGCGCGCCGAGCGAGGCGGCGGCGCGCAGGTACGACGGCGGTATCGACTTCATCACGCTGTAGAGCGGCAGGATCATGAATGGCAGCAGCACGTGCACCATGGCAACGTAGACTGCGAATCGGTTGAAGATCATCTTCAGCGGCTCGACGATGAGGCCCGCAGTCAACAGCGCGTCGTTGACCACGCCCTCACGCTGCAGCAGCACCACCCAGGCGACAGTGCGCACCAGGAGCGAGGTCCAGAACGGGAGCAGGACCAGAAACAGAAGGATCGCCGCCTTGCGGCCGGTCTGCTGCGCCAGGAACCACGCTGTCGGGTAGCCCATCAGCAGGCAGATGAGGGTGACCATTCCGGAGATCCACAGCGTGCGACCCAGGATGCTCCGGAAAACGACTTCGTCGTCCTTCTCCGGGGCGATATGCCCGCTCGCGTCGCGCCTCAAATCCAGCGCGGCGAGCAGGTAAAAATCGGTGACTGGCCCCGCGGCGCGGCGCAGCGCACCCCAGGTTTCGAGTTCTCCCCATTTGGGATCGATCTCGAGAAAAGCGTCGCGAGCGCTGCCTTCGATCTTGTCGGGGAGACGACGGCCGGTTGTAAACAAAAGCGACCGGTAGCCCGTCACGTCGTAGTTGAGGCGCGTCGCCGCTGAGGCAAGGTTGCCTTCCGCGCGCGCGGCGCGAACGTCGTCAGCGAGCGCGATCCATGCGGGCTCGGGCGGCAGCGACCGCCCGTCCCAGTTCTGCAAGGCTGCTGTAACGCGTGGAAGAATGCGCGGGACATCGCTGTCGATGACGCTCTTGGTGAGCAGTGCACCGATCGGCCCGACGAAGGTCGCGAGCAGAAACAGCAGCAACGGCAAAGTCAGCGCGATGGCGCGCAGCTTGATCCGGCGCTGCGACCGCGCGAGACCGCGCGCGAGGCCACGATCGTCGAGTATCGCGGCTGCGGTCGTCATGCACGCATCCGAATACGATTCGCGGCAGGAAGACGCCGCGGCGCCCGCCGCAAGGCACGCGGGCGCCGACCAGGCGTCGGAGCTATTTGGCGACCCAGGCGTTGAAGCGCTGGTTCAGCTTGTCCAGGTTCTCCAGCCAGAATTTGTCGTTGATGTATACCGCGCTCTTCATGTTTTCGGGCGCCGTTGCCAGATTGGGCAAGACGTTCTTGTCGATCAGTCCCGTCGACGCCTTGGTCGTCACGCCGTAGGGTATCTTCGGCGGCAGATTTTTCTGATTGTTCGGGTCGTTGACAAAGACGAGATACTTCTCCGCGTCCGCCTTATTGGGCGAGCCCTTCATGATTACCCAGGAGTCGATGGTGTAGAGATTATTGGTCCACACGATCTTGAAGTTCTTCTTGTCCTTGTCGTTTGCTGCAGCGATCCGCCCGTTGTAGGCGTCGACCATCGCGGCTTCGCCTGAAGCGAGAAGCTGAGGCGGCTGCGAACCTTTTTCCCACCAGATCAAGTTGGCCTTGAGCTGATCGAGCTTGGCGAACGCGCGATCCACTCCCGCGGGCGTGCCCAGTGTCTTGTACACGTCCTGGGGCGCGACGCCGTCGGCCATCAGTGCAATCTCGAGCGTAGTCTTCGGCCCTTTGCGCAGCGCCCGCTTGCCGGGCCATTTCTGCGTGTTCCAGAAGTCCGACCAGCTCTTCGGCGCATCGCCCTTGATCTTGTCGCCGTCATAGGAGAGCACGAAGCTGTAGACGATCGCACCTACGCCGCAATCGTTGACGGCATCGGACAGATACTTGTCCTTGCCACCGAGTTTGGTCCAGTCGAGCTTTTCGAACAGCCCTTCCTCGCAGCCGAGCAGAAGCTCTTCCGACTCGACCTGCACGACGTCCCAGTTGTTGTTTCCTCCCTGGAGCTTCGCGCGCAGCGTACCCACGCCGCCGTCCCAGCTCTCTTCGGCCATCTTGTTGCCGCTGGCCATGTACGGCTTGAAATACACCTCGCGCTGCGCGTCCTGATACGCGCCACCCCAAGACACGACGGTGAGATCACGCGCCTGCGCCGTGAGCGCGAGACCGGCCATAGCGGCGGCGGTGAACAGAGTTCGCAGAAGTCGCCTTTGCATCTTGTCCTCCTCTGTGGTGATTGAATGTGCTGCTGGTGATGGTCGGGCGCCGGCAGCGGACGGCGCCATTACTCCTGTTCGAGTCGGAAAACGCGACAATCCTCGGCACGCCAGCCCAGGCGCACCATAGCGCCTACGGCCGGTGCGTGCGAGGCATGCGACTTGACGACGATGTCGCCGATTTCGCGGACCGCGACTCGCAGGCGCAGATGATCGCCCAGGTAGATCGCTTCTGCCAGCGTCCCGTGCAACGCGCAATCCGTCAGCGCATCGCCAAGCACGATCTGCTCTGGCCGCACCGACGCGAGTGCTTTCTCTCCCGTGGCAAGCGAACCTGCGAGGGTGCCGGCAAGCACCGCGTCGCCGCTGCGCACCACGCAACGCGCGCCCTCGATTCGCTCCACAGTCCCCTGGACGCGGTTATTCTCGCCAATGAAGCGGGCGACAAATGCATTGCAGGGCCGCGCATAGATCGCTTCCGGCGCATCGATCTGCTGAATGCACCCCTGATGGAAAACGGCGATCCGATCCGACATGGTGAGCGCCTCGCTCTGGTCGTGCGTGACGTAGACCATGGTGACGCCGAGCTCTCGGTGCAGGCGCCGTATCTCGAGCTGCATTTGCTCACGCAGCTGCTTGTCTAGCGCTCCCAGCGGCTCGTCCATAAGAATGAGCTTGGGCTCGAAGACCAGCGCACGCGCCACCGCGACACGCTGTTGCTGGCCGCCGGAGAGCTGTGCCGGGCGCCGGCTCGCCAGGGCGCGAAGCTGCACCATGTCGAGTGCGCGCTCGACGCGCGCGGCGATGTCGGCCGCGGGCAAGCGCCTGACCGACAGCGGAAAGCCCACGTTGTCGGCCACTGTCATGTGGGGAAACAGTGCGTAATGCTGGAACACCATGCCGATATCGCGCCGGTGCGGCGGCAGCCTGCCGATCGCGCGGCCGTCGAGCAGGATCTCTCCCGCCGTCGGCGCCTCGAATCCTGCCAGCATCATGAGCGTGGTCGTCTTGCCCGAGCCGGAGGGGCCAAGCAAGGTCAGAAACTCTCCGCGAACTATGTCGAGGTCGAGATGATCGACGACGCGGCTCACGCCATCGTAGGTCTTGTGCACGCCGACAAATCGAACCACCGCGTCGTTGCCCACGGGGCGCTCGATGGCCACTGCCGATAGAGATCTAGCCGCCATTGACGTGGTCGCGATTTGAGGCTCGCGAAGAACCGCCATCGTACGCCAATTCGCGTACCTGCGCGGCGCGGACACGCCTGGACGCGTCCGCCCGAGTCATACGATTAACCCCGGTTCGCGGACCATCGCCAGTGTGTCGTCGAGCGCGCGGGACGCGCACTCGAGCAGCGCATCGATCTCCGGCTCGGTGATAATGAGCGGCGGCGAGAAGGCGATGACATCGCCTGCCATGTTGCGCAGGATCGCGCCGTGGTGCTGCGCGCGCTTGACGAAATGCGCGCCGACACCGGCCTTCGGGTCGAAGCTCGCGCGCGTTCCTTTGTCGCGCACCAGCTCAAGCGCACCGATCAAGCCAATTCCGCGGGAGTCGCCGACCAGCGGATGATCGGAGAGCCGGCGCAACCCTGCCTGGAGCCACGGACCGACGCGCTGAACATGTCCGACGATGTCCCGTTCCTGGTAGATGCGAAGCGTCTCGAGCGCGACCGCTGCGGGCACAGGGTGTGCGGAGTAGGTGTAGCCGTGCCCGAAAATGCCCAGCTTGTCGCTCTGCCCGAGCAGGACTTCGTAGATGGCGCGGGACACCAGCGTGGCCGACATCGGCACATAGCCGGCAGTCAGCGCTTTGGCGCAGGTAAGGATGTCGGGCTCGAGACCGAACTTTTGCGAGCCGAACATGGCCCCTGTGCGACCGAAGCCGCAGATCACTTCGTCGACGACAAAGAGCACGTCGTATCGGCGCAGCAGTGCCTGGATGCGTTCGAAGTACGTCGACGGTGGCACGATCACGCCGCCGGCTCCCATCACCGGTTCGGCAAAGAATGCGGCGATCGTGTCGGGACCTTCGCGCACGATCAGCTCTTCGAGCTCGCCGGCAAGACGAGCCGCGAACGCCTCTTCGCTTTCGCCGGCACGGCCGAATCGATAATGGTGAGGGCAGCCGGTGTGCACGAAGGGACCCCGGGGCAGGTCGAAATCGTTTTGCACAAAGGTAAGCCCGGTGACGCTAGCGGTGGCCACCGTCATGCCGTGATATCCCTTGTGCCGGCCGACGATCTTCTTCTTGTTCGGGCGCCCGAGTGCGTTGTTGTAATACCAAACGAGCTTGATCGCCGTGTCGTTCGCCTCCGAGCCCGAGTTCGCGAAAATGACCCGGGCGAGTCCCGGCGGCGCCATCGACACCAGTTTCTCCGCAAGCTCGGTGGCGATTCCCGGCACCTTGCCAGCGAAGCTGTGATAGAAGGGCAGCTCGAGCAGCTGCCGGTGGGCCGCTTCCGCCAACCTGCGCTCGGAGAATCCCAGCGACGCGCACCACAGGCCCGCCATTCCTTCCAGATAGCGGTTTCCCTGCTCGTCGAACACGTAGATTCCTTCGCCGCGGCTGATGACGAGCGGCCCTTCGCTTTCCAGCTGGCGCAAGTTGGTCGAAGGGTGCAAGTGATAAGTCACATCGCGCACGGCGGCAGGCGTGCGCATCGGGCCTTCGGTCATGGGCATCTCTTGGTTGAAGGTTGCAGGGAGGCGGACCATCGCGCCACAGCGAAGTATTTCGGGCACCGTCTGCACAGTCAATCGGCAAGCTTCGGCGCGAACGAATCCAGATCGGGCCGGTCATTCGAGTAAAGTGATCGGGTACTCGCGAGAAACCCTTGTTATGCTAGCCTGACGAGCCCTGGCATCGGGAAGCGCATCGGAAGGAGAAGATCATGGACTTGACGACCCTCGAACGCCTGCCGTTGTGGATCGACGGCCGCGCCGTGTCTGCGCATACAACTCGCTACGCCGAAGTGACCAATCCTGCGACAGGTGAGGTGCTGCGGCACGTGCCTCTAGCCGACGCCGAAGATGTCGCCATCGCCGCAAAGGCGGCTGCTGCCGCATTTCCCGGATGGCGCGCATCGCCGCCGCTGCGACGCGCGCGCATCCTGATGCGCTTTCGCGATCTGATGGAGAGCCATAAAAAGGACTTGTCACGGCTGGTTTCTCAGGAGCACGGCAAGACGCTGGTCGACGCCGAGGGCTCGATCACTCGCGGCATCGAAGTGGTCGAGTTCGCGACGGGCATACCGCACCTGCTCAAAGGTGAATTCAGCGACAGCGTCGGCAGCGAAGTCGACAGCTTCTCGCTGCGCCAGCCGCTGGGCGTGTGCGCAGGGATCACGCCGTTCAATTTCCCGGCGATGGTTCCCATGTGGATGTTCCCGATTTCGATCGCTTGCGGGAACGCCTTCATTCTCAAGCCCTCGGAGCGCGACCCGACCATGAGCCTGCGGATGGCCGAGCTGCTGCGCGAGGCGGGCCTGCCCGATGGAGTCTTCAACGTCGTGCACGGCGACAAGGAAGCGGTGGACGCGATACTCGCTCATCCGGAGATCAAGGCGGTGTCCTTCGTCGGTTCGACGCCGGTGGCACGCTACATCTACGAAACGGGCACCCGCCACGGCAAGAGGGTACAGGCGCTCGGAGGCGCCAAGAACCATGCGGTTGTGTTGCCCGATGCCGATCTGGCCTTCGCGGCCGAAGCGCTGATCGGTGCGGCGTATGGCTCGGCCGGCGAGCGGTGCATGGCAGTCTCCGTCGCGGTTGCAGTGGGCGAAGTCGCGGACGCCCTTTGCGCGCAGCTGGCCGATCGTGCTCGTCGCGTCGCAGTCGGGCCGGGCGATCGCGCTGGGTCGGAGATGGGACCAGTGATCACCTGCGCGGCCCGCGACCGCATCGTGGGGCTGATCGACAAGGGCGTCGCGGAGGGAGCGAAGCTGGTCGTTGACGGTCGCAAGCCCCAGGTCCCCGATCACGAAGCTGGGTTTTTCGTGGGCCCGACGCTGTTCGATCACACGCGTCCCGACATGGCGATCTATCGGGAAGAAATCTTCGGGCCGGTGCTGGTCATGGTGCGGGTCGAATCGCTCGAAGACGCCATCGCGCTGATCAATGCCAACCCCTACGCCAATGGCGCGGCGTTGTTCACGCGGTCTGGCTACGCGGCACGCAGATTCCAGCAGCAGGTCGAAGTTGGGATGGTGGGCATCAACGTGCCGATCCCGGTGCCGATGGCGTTCTACTCATTCGGCGGCTGGCGTAGCTCTTTGTTCGGCGACCTGCACGTGCACGGCATGGATGGCGTGCGCTTCTACACTCGCGGCAAGGCTGTCACCGCGCGCTGGCCCGATGACGGCAGCGCCGCGCCCGGCTTTCATATGCCGACGATGGGATAGCGACGCGAGCAGCGAAGCAGGGGCCCCGCGCATCGCGCGGGGATGCGAGCGCCCGCGAGTCGGCGCGGCGACCGACACGCAGCCCTACGTGCGCTTCGACTGGTCAAGGAGGTCGCCGGCGCGAGCAGCGAGCCAGGTCCCGCTCGCGAAGCGAGTGGGGTGCAAGCGACCGCGATGTAGCCCCGCGAGCCCGCGGCGAGGGAGCCGCGCCACGCGCGGGATCGCGCGTGGCGAGTCGGCGCAGGGAGACCGACGCTAATCCGCGTCGCTTATCGATGGCCGCGCAAGGAGGTCGACGGCGCGGCGGCCGACACGCAACGTTGCATGCGTTGCAACCGATTGAGGAGGCCGCGGGCCAAGCCGGGGATCTGTCAGCGCCCCTTGGCGGCACGCGCCGGGGCGGGGGAGCGCATGGTGAATACAAATTCGAGGACGAGCCAGTGGGTCACGCGCCGGGAGTCTGCCTCCGCAGGCTTGAACTTGGCGCTGCGCAACGCGTCCTCGACCGTCGGTCCAAACAGTGGATCGTCGGGAAGCAATGTTGCTTCGAGCGCCTTGCCGTCGGCGTCGATGATTAGCAGCGCGGCGATGCGCGCCTCGCGGTGGGCGCGCGCCGCGCGAGGAGGATAGGGTACGACCAGCGGGTCCTGCAGCTGCGGAGGCTTTGCCACCGGCTGGGGAAAGCGCTGTGCAAGCCGTAGCGCCTGAGCGTGTCCCATCGGTTCGGCAGTCTCGGCAGCGCCCACCGCGACGTCTCCTGGCGGAATCGGCGCGTCAGACGCGAGCGTGTCCGGTGTCGGTTCACCCTCTATCGGCGTGCCTGTCGCGCGCGCCGCCGGAGCGCGCAGATCGATCCGTCGCACCGGCACCGGCGGCTCCGGCGGCGGTTCCTGCGGCTTTATGCTGGGGACTGGAGTCACGGCCGGTTCAGTACCCGCGCGCGTCGCCGCTGCCGCAACCACCGCCGCGGGCTCGGGCGCTGGCTCCGGCGGCTTCGATCCCGAGAGCGAGATCTGCATTACCGCAGGCTCGCCCAGCTTCAGCGAAACCGATGCCGGCACCGCCAGCAGCAGTCCGGCGAATACGGCCAGCGCAATCGCGTGCGCAAACAGCGAAAGGGCGAGCGATATCCACAGCGGCTGATTGGGCGCCGTGCGCAGATGGCTATAGGTTGCGTGAAATGTGGCGGACGGCATGCGGCGAACGGCGTGAGAGGCGTGCCTAGAAAATACCGCGGCCGCCCTGCTTTGCGCGAGAGCGGCCGCCACGACCTGAGCAGGCGTCGCGACTACTGGCCGAGCAACCGCCACGACATTCGGTGCTGCGACAGAAGCGCCGGGAACTTGGGCTTGATAATGATGACATCGCCCTTGGTCGCCGTTGTCACCGCCAGTCTGATATCCGGCGTCGCCGTTCCGCTCGCAGTCTCGAGTCCGACAAATTCCAGACCCACGCCGCCCTCGGCAATCGAGACGCTTTCGATCGGAGTCGCCGTCGCGTCCTCGAGCAGTGACTTGCCGGTGGCGTAGTCGCGGGCGTAGACATTGGCCTGCATGCCGGTCAGACACGGATCGGTCTGCGCCGAGGTGCCGATATATGCAATCACCGACAACGCGGCCTGCGGCGGCACCACGACTTTCTGGCCGATCGGAAGGTCGTCGTACCAACCCTTGTCTGGCTTGTTGGTCAGGCCGAAGTTGAGTGCGATATCGTGCGACACCTGTGGCAGGCCTGCGGTGAAGCGATCGAGCGGCGTGGCCGGCAGCGGCAGCGGGATATCGGCCGTGCCGTCGCGCAGCGCATACATCGTCTGCTGCTGCAGATTGGTTAAGTCGGAGTCGTCGTAGAGTTTGCCGGTGCCGACGAACACCCATCGATCGATACCGTTGCTGATGTCGATCTCAATCTGCGGCGGCGTCGTGACCGGCTGCGGGAAGCCGCCTGAATCGACCAGGTTCGCCATCTTGCCGACGGTCCAGTTACCGGGGTTCGGATCGGAAACATCGAAGCGCCAGAAATTGCCCAGCAGATCGCCAGCGTAGATCTGCTCGGCAAGTTGATTGTGGAAGTCCTTGGTGTAGCCGGCCGGGTGAGCGAGTCCGGACGGATTGCCGGCGCTTCCTGCCCCCGTCGACATCGTCTTGAGCAGCGTACCGTCGCTGGCGCGGATGAAGAACAGCTTCCCGTTGCCGCTCGGATTGTTGTACCCCGATGCGACAATCACCAGCCACGCGCCGTTGAACGCATGCGTCTTGGCAATCATCGGCTTGCCGTATGTGTAGCCAAGATCGACGTTCTTGAACTCCCACAGCACGTGATTGGCGGCCGCCACTTCGCTGGTAATTGCCGCCGGATCGGTGACGTCAAGCGCGTAATACGCGGCGCCGCCCTTGCCCAGGCCGCCGACCAGGATGGTGTGCCAATCCTGGCCGCCGCTGTCGGCCGCGAAATTCACATCGACAATCTTCGGTGTCGAGTCGACATAGAAGTGGTGCTTGAACGGCGGCAATGCGCCGTCCTGATATGCCAGGGCGCCGAGTCCTGTCTTGGGATCACCGCCGGCAGTACCGCCGCGATACAGCGGGCTCGGGATGTACGCCCACGTTTCGTTGCCAGTTGCGTCGTCGAAGGCGTGAAGCATGCCGTCGTTGGCGCCGGCGTATATCCGTGCCGCACGTCCCGCAAACGTCGTCTTGAAGGCGGTGTACCCCGGATCATCAACTTCGCGGTACGCCGCGCTCGGTGGGCCGACGAACACCGCGGAAGAATTCACGATATCGCCAAGCGCCGTGGGACGCGCTCTCAGCTGCCCGAGCTTCGGGCCTTCCTTGGCACGGTTGCCACGCAGGAATTCGAGGATTAACTGCTGCCGCGCGGCCGGCTTGCCCGGAGCCAGCGAATCACGCTGATTGGGACCAAGATTGGCAAACAGGAACGGCACCGCAACGCCAGATTCGTTCATAGTCACGATCTTGCGCATGCTGTACCACGGCTGTGGACTGCTGACGGTGACCTGCAGTTGGGTGTCGAGTTGAGTAGAGGCGCTCCACTGCGCGGCGCCGGTCACGCCGGTCATCGGATCGATCGCGATCTTGATTAGGCTGCCGCCCCAGTCGGGTTCGAAGCCGACTCGGTAATAGAACTTGGACGACGGCCCCAGGTTGATGTTCTGGAATCCGACTCCGGCGCGCACACCCGATTGATTGACAATGTCCGCCAGGATCTGGCCGATGCCGAGCTTGACCTCGTCCGCGGACTGCGCGTTGACAAAGCGGCCGCGTCCGTTGACCGCTGCGTGCCAGAGATCGTCGACCCCGGAGTTGTCGGGCTGGAAGACGGTCGGATACGGCTTCGGCCATTGCAATGCTCCCGAGGAGAGCTGCGACTCAGTCGTCGACTGGCTTCCGGCAGGGAGCTTGCCCGATGTGCCGAGAGATATCGCCGCAAAGTTCTGGTGCTGCCAGCTGGCCGGATCCTTGGTCGGAGACGTCGGGACGTTGTTCACCCCTTGCGCGCCGCTGGTGCGCAAGTCGGTGACCCAGTAGTACATCGCGTAATCGGAGAGCGAATTCGCCGCTTGTCCGAGCGGGTCCTCGCGGAACGGCGCTGGCCAGGGCTGGCCCGCTGTGAGCATCGGAACCGTTCCTGCCGGCAGTGCGGCGGGCAGGGCGGGCACGACGTCGTCCTGATCGCCGTAGGTGATAGCCGGCAGGCCGGTCTGATTGGTGTACCCGTCGGTGAAGAACATGTGCCAGTTCTTCTGGCAGGACAGATTGATCGGATCGGTCGATCCAACGAGCTGAGGATGCGTTCCGTTCTTGTAGTACTCCCCGATGCGAACCAGTGCATCGAGCGACGGCGTTTCCTGGCCAAGCGGAATGGTCACCCCGAACAGCTGATTGAACCAGATGGCCTTCTGCGCAGCGCTGAAATCGTTGATGTTGACGAACGACGAGAGCTTGAACAGGTTGTGGAAGCCGACGCGGTAGTTGCTGTCGAGTTCCGTGAACGCCAGCGAGGTGACCGTCTTTACTGCCAGGATCCGCGTACGGTAGTACGCGAACCAGTTTGCGTAATTGGTCATTTCGGACAAGTCGGGCGTCGCCCCGTTAAATGTGCGGGTGATCGTCTGCACGTCGCCGCTGTCGTCCGTCCATGTGTGTGTGAATGACGGATTGACGACGCTGGAGAGATCCATCCGCTGGAATGCAGGCGTGGCGTAGTTGTCGGTGCTCGGGTCCTGGCCGAATTGATAGAAGCGCGGATAGATGTGCGTCACGTCGGCGGAATCCTGGCAGGAGCCGCCAGTCGCCGTCCCGTAGCCCAGCCACTTGTCGCCTGCGGTCGCGATCTGCTTGTCGCACCATTGGACACCAGTCTTGTAGTAGTGGCGCGGGACGCTGGCGTAGCGCGCCGAAGGCACGCACGCATTGGGGCCGGTGCCAGACGCGACCGGTGTGTTGAAGGTCGCGTCGGGATAGTTGTACCGGTTGGCCGAAACCCCGCTGTAAGCCTTGTTGTTGTGGCGGCAGACCAGGCCCGCCCCGTTGGCATCTTCCAGCAGGGACATGCCGGACGTGATGCTCACCGAGTCGATGAAGGTGGTCTTGTCACCGCTGCCGTCGGTTCCGGAGAAGGTAATCGTGTGCGGTCCCGCAGTGATGATCGAGAATCCATAGGCGAAGGTGTTGTACTGGTAGTAAAGGACAGGGGCCGCCGGGTTACCGAGCGGGACGCCATCGACGCTGACTACCACGGGCTGCGTGGTCCCTGCCGGTACGTTGTTCAAGCGCGGTGCCGCGTTGAACGTGATCCGATACGAGCCCGGATTCAAATTGATCGTCTGGGAGAAGGACCCGAGGCCTTGCACGAACGCGGTTTGCGGACCGTCGCCGCTCGGCCAGGCACCGAAGCTGCTGAAGTAATGCTGGATGCCGCTGCCACCGGAGAACACCCAGCTGCCGCCAGCTGGGTTGTACAGATAGTCGCCGATCACCGGAGTTTCGAAGGACGCGTTGGGCACTGCAATGGTCGATGTCGTCGAACCGGCGACCAGGTCGCTGCATACGGCCGTCGACGATGCGCTCGGAATCGGCGGGCACATGAGATCGGAAGTGCAGTCGTTGTGGTCGATCGAGCACTTGCCCGCAGTGAAGAGCGTGTTGCAGTACTTGAAGTCCTCGAAGAAGAACGGCGGGATCTGCAAAAAGACGCTGAGGCAAGGCGTCCCATCGACGCTACAGGTTCCACCCTGACGCGGACAGTACGCTGGCTCGGAGCAGGTATACGTTGGTGGCTGCTCGCAGAACGGGTTATAGGTCGATCCGTCGCAGGGCTCGCCGGTCACCGAGCAGGTCATGCCTGTCACCGGGCATTGAGCGTCGCTGAAGCATGCTGCGCCAGATGCGCTGCAGTGTCCCTGCAGCGTCGGGCAGTTCGCGTCCGACGTGCACGAGAGCCCGTCGCTCGAGCACGTGCCCGGAACGATCGGGCACTCGGCTGTGCTGTGACACACGCCTGTGGTGATCGAGCATTGCCCGGAAGGCGAGCAATCGCTGTCGACCAAGCAGGCCTGCGCATCGTGGTCGCAAGCGCCCGGAACGGTCGGACAATCCGGATCGACGACGCATGCAGCGTGCGTCACGGTGCACTGGCCGCCGGCAGGGAGACACTGCGCGTCGCTAAAGCAGGCGGCGCCCGTGATCGTGCAAGCGCCAGGCTGAGTCGGACAGTCTGGAGGTCCTCCGCACAGCGCCCCCGAGAGCGAGCAATGGCCCTCGGATGGACATTGCGCATCGCTGAAACACGCGAGACCAGTGATCGAGCATGTGCCGGCTGTCGGCGGACATTGAGCCACAGTCTGGCACGGCAGCCCCGTGTCGCTGCATGAGCCCTCGTTCGGGCAGTCCGCGTCCACAAAGCAGCCGCTGGGCACGCGCGAGCACACGCCTTGGGTATTCGGACACTGAGCGTCGGACTGACACACCACTCCACTGCTGGTGCAGTGGCCTTCGGAAGGACATTGTGCATCGCTGTAGCAGGTGGCGCCATCACTGCTGCAGGTTCCTGCAAGCACTGGACACTCTGCGTCGTGTTCGCAAAACGCGTGGCTCACATTGCACTGCCCTGTCTGCGGACAGTCCGTGGCAGTGAAGCAGCCCTCGTGCGTGATCGCGCAGGTGCCCGCCTGCGGCGGACAGTCGGAGCTCACGCCGCACGCCGCATGCGTGATGCTGCACTGCTTGGTCCCCGGACAATCGACCGTGGACTGGCACTGGCCGCCTGTAACGCTGCAGACGCCGGGCGGACAGACCGGCCCGAGAGTGCAGGGACCGCATTCGCTCGTGCACAGGTTGCATCCCGGCGGAATCCAGTCGACTGGGCATGTCGACGGATCGGGAAGATTGCAGACTTCGCCGACCAAATCGCAGCTCTGTGGCGCGACGCCGTTGCAAGCCTGGGGCTGGAGATTGGAACAGAATTGGGGGGCTACGCCGTTGCAAGTCTGCCCCGTGATGCCGCCGCAATACTGGGTGACGGCGCCGTTGCAAGTCTGGGGTGCAGGGTTGTCGCAGGTCGGAGAGGTCGCTCCGTTGCAGGTCTGCGGCGAGATGCCTGTACAGGTCTGCGCTCCGCCGCCGGCGCAGGTCTGAGGCACTTGGCCGGTACACGTCTGCGGTTGTGCGCCGACGCAGGTCTGGTTGTTGATGTTGTTGCAGGTCTGCGCCTGTTCCCCGTTACAGGTCTGCGGCGTGACACCCAGACACGTCTGCGGCGTGCCGCCACTGCATTGCTGGTCCGTCACGCCATTACAGGTCTGCGGCTGGATGATCGGTGGTGGATCACTGCAGGTTTGGGTCTGCAGCGGGCCATACTGGGGCCAGAGCGGGCTGGTCGAGTCGCACCACAGGATGTTGTCGTTCTGGTAGAAGTACTTCGCATCCTTGGCCGTTGCCCATGGCGGCAGCAGCGCGTGGGTGGTGGCGTTGACCTTCGAATAGGCGATCGAGAATGCGGTCGTTCCACCAGCGCTTGGATCGATCCCGGGCGGAGCCCATGGATAGTTGTAATCGCCGTCCGTCGACGATGCCGACGACGATGATGCCGAAGGTCCCGTTCCATTGCTACGGCAGTGCGCGGGATCGTTGGTGAGCCCGACACTCCAGTCGGAGTTGCACCACAGGCCGACGGTCACCTGCTGGGTGAGGTCGACATACTTGATGGTGGCGGCCCACGGATCTGCCGGGACCTTGGTCCAGTTGAGCGTGTTCGCCGCATTCATCTGCGGATAACTGGTGCCGTCGGCGTAGGCGGGCGGCTCGTAAGTGAGGCGCGGGTTGTAATAGCTGTGGTTGAGCTCGGTGTTGTGAACGGGTGCCGGCCACAGCGTCCAGTATTCGTACACCTTGCCGGCCGACGGCGATTTACCTGGTCCGGGCGGACCGGGATAGCGCTCGATGCCGGGCAGAGGACCCGGATCGACGCCGCCTGAGCACGTTGAGGTCGCGGCAACTGTTGTGTCGCAACCGGCACCGGGTCCGCTCGCGTCATACGCGCTGTTGTAGGCTGGAAACGGAAAACCGAATTGCTCGTAGATGTAGCCGGCGGTCTGGTATTTCCCGTGACCGATGAAACTCAAATCCGTGTTGGTGTCGAGCTTGCCGCAGGCCGCATTCATGTTGCCGGTGATATCGCGGCAATATTTGTTGATCGCGGCATCTGGCAGGAAGTCATAGAGCATCGACGTCGAGTCGTCGACGGTCAGCATGATGTTCGGCTTCGCCTGGTTCTGCACGCTCAAGGGCTGGTCGCCCAAGGCGGTCAGCGCGGCGTAGCCAGGCGTGGCCAGCGGTCCCAGACCGATGAGCGCCGAGAGGCAGCCGGCAAGCCAGCGCCTCCAGAGCGGAGCAGCGGTCTGTGGGCTACTCATGTTGTTGTTCACTAAGCTCTACTTGAGCATCGTCTGCAAGAATGATGCCGTGTTCTGCGGTCCGTCGACGCGGATGGTCACCCGGTAGAACGGAACGCTGGGCAAGGTAAGTGCCGCGTCGCCGACGGTAGTGCCGGGATTGACCTTGGGCGGCAGCATGTCGCAGGTGGCAATGGTCGGCGCGCCGGGTGCGTTGCACATGCGCTCGATGACATAGCGGATTTCGGTTTGCTGTCCTGTAGTCGTATCCGCCGCCGTCAACACGGCAAAGGGATACGCGCTCTTCCTCTGCAGCTTGGCAGGTATTCCGCGCGCATCTTCCCCGGGTTGCACCGAGGCGTAATAGTTCTCAGCCGGGTAGTCGGCGTTATGGTCGGGTATACGGACAACGCCCGCGATGTCCGCGTCCTGAAACAATGCGGCGGCCGCCTTTTCCACACCCAGGTTTCCCGGAAGAATCGACGCCATGCGAAACGCGAGGTTGCCGATAAGCGCGTTGGTGGTGTCCACTGAGCGAACCAGAGCAATTGCGGCGAGACTCAACGCGACCATGACAATGAGCGCAATGAAAAGCACCACCCCTTGCTGGCGTGCCAGCGGTGGCGGTTGCCGCGTAGCGAGCGCTGCACGTTTCATGAAACGGGGTTCCAGATGGGGTTGCGCAAGGGGATGATCGTTTCGTAGGTGCGATAGCGGTAATTGCCTCCAGCCGCCGGGATCGTGCCGGTCAGCAGGACGGGCGCCTCGAACAGCGTCCAGGTGTAGTCGCCCAGCGTCTTGTCCCACTGCTCTCCGCGCACAACGATTCCGATGCGCACCGCGCGGATCTTGCTTAAGTTCGAGATCGTGGCGGCCTGGACATTGGCTGCGCTCCACTGGCCCGTCGCCGGAGTCCATGTCACCCCGCCGGCGCCGTTGTCGATGCCGTAGACGAGTTTCATGTTGACGACGTTCGACGCGATTGGATTCGGAGCATTGGCACCGGCTGCCCCCGTGTCGTCCCAAAGTGCGGTGCTGCGCAACACATTGCTTGACGAATCGACGTCGTAAGCGACACGCTGCCCGCTTCCCTTCGGTCCGAGGTTGAGCAGCACCGCATCGCTGGTGAAGCTGAC
The DNA here is from genome assembly GCA_035262745.1 of Casimicrobiaceae bacterium. GTDB lineage: Bacteria > Pseudomonadota > Gammaproteobacteria > Burkholderiales > Casimicrobiaceae > PALSA-1003. The sequence continues at coordinate 35,537 of DATFSE010000041.1, forward strand.
CGCGGCGCCGGTGTGAGTCAGCGTCACCACGCCGTTGACGTCGGGTGCGGAGACCGCAGTAACGCGCGACGGAGCGCAGTCGCCGCCCATCGAAATCGCCACGATGAGATCGCCGGCTTTGAAGCCGTTGGGACTCTGCACCTGATAATCGGCGCCGGCCGCAGCGTTGCCTGCGAAAGGAACCGGCGCGACGACCCGCTGGGCGAGGCTGTAATTCACGACGAACGAATCTGCAGTTGTCGATGCGCCGCCATCGGTGATGACGACGGGAATCGGCCGGAAAGTCGTCGACATGTTGCCGGTTGCGGGACACGTTCCCAATTCCTTGATCGCGTAAGCGACCCCGTTACTCGCGTTGGCAAGCTCGATGTTGAGCATGAACGATGAGAGAAGGCCGTTCTGCTGCGCGTCGCCGACGCTGGTGGTGTTGCGCTTGATGCCCTCGGCCGCCGAGTAGACCTGGTAGATCACCAACACGGCAATCATGCCGATGACGATGCCGACCATGGTCTCGATCAGGCTGAAACCACACATCAGGTTCGGATATCGACGGTTCATCGCGGTTCGTTGCTCAGTTCTGACCGACGACGCCTGTCGTCGTGTAGTTGTGGTTGTACGCGGCACTCGCCGGCTCGCCTGGTAGCCGCCAGGAGATCTGCACCTGGACCACACTGCTGGTTTTCGAAGGTGCGGGCGGAAGGGCTGGATCGTCGACCAGCACCACGGGATCAAGGACGTCGGCGCCCTTGAACGCATTCTTGACCTGATTTTGGAAGTTGACGTATTCGGGGCCGCCGACGGTACTGTCGTATTTCGCCTTGAGCTGGGTGCGATCGTCGGTCCACATCTTGGAGATCAGTGCGTTCGCCAGGTAAACCGCTTCGGCACGAAACTCTGAATCGTTGGTGAACCGGATGGCCTGCGCCTGCAAGCCGACGATGCCGAGAATGCCAAAGGAGAACACAAGGATCCCGATAAGCGCCTCAAGCAGATATGCGCCGGACTGGCATTTGCGAAGGTGCTTGCTCGTTTTCATCTCTCCCCCTGGCGGCAGGCGATCAGGTCGCCGGGCAATAGCGAGGATCGGTGGAGGCGACGCCGGCGTCGGGGTCGCACAACTTGATTCCCGTCGGCGTCGCGGGGTCGACGACCACACGCAAAATGCGCGGCGTCGAGATGTTGGTATTGGTCACCTCGATCCACTGGATGCGGGCGCTCGCATCCGGATTGTCGATCAGCCGACCGAGGCCGTTGAACGTTACTTCCGTCGCGGTCGCCGGGCGTGCGGTCACTGTCGTTCTCGAGGCGCCGTCGGCCCATTTGTAGGTCTGCACGTTCTCGAACTTGCCAGTTTCATCGTTGAGACGCTTGACGCTCCATCCGCCACTTGCCGACGCATCGAGGATGAACTGCGCCTGCGTATTACCGCGCACTGCTTCCGTCTGCGCGAGGCGCACCCCGGCGAGCGCGTTTTCTGCGCCGTTGCGGATTTGAGAGTTACCCATGAAGTCGCCGTACATCGGGCCGGCGATCAGGAGCAGAAATCCAAAAATGGATAAAGCGATCAGGAGTTCGATCAGGGTGAAGCCGCGGTGAGATTTGCGATTCATGAACGACTCAGCTACAAGAGCCATCCTTGCGCGTCACCCATCCGCAACTCTGGTTTCCCCATCCCGCGGGCACTGCGGTAGTCGATTTGGTATTGGTTTGATCGATTTTGTAGCCGAAGCCCGCCATGCCTTCGGCGGCTTTCCCCGTAGCCGTGCCGCTGTATGTTGTCGCCGTTTCCCCGGGACAGTCGATCGTAAATGAGCGCAAGTTGTTTACGATCGGTTTGATGAGCGCGCAACCGCCCGCGTAAGTCC
>DATFSE010000042.1:0-4548 GCA_035262745.1 Casimicrobiaceae bacterium
GGTGCCACGCAGAAGAAGACCATTCTCGCCTACGAACGAGACGCGGAGCGCAGGATTTCTCTTTTGATCGTGGGGAATACGCATCCTAACTGCATCTTGGTGCCGTACTCGGGACTTGACGAACTGGAGGACTTGGTTCGAGAACGGGTGTCTGCAGAAGAAAAAAGATTCAATTCCCATAGCCCTTAAATTGGGGTCTGCGGTTAGCACGCGTCCACCGCAACCGCTCAGCGGCCACCTTCAAGTCGCTCTATCGAAAGCGCGCAAACACGCCGTGCTCGTGAGCATGGTGAACTATCTGCGCATAGCGGGCGGCGCATCCTCTGTTTGCTTCCTACTGCCCGAGACGCCGGCGAATTTCGGTCAGCAGCGTGTCCTCGAACTTCGGTATCTCGACGCGCAATGCCGCGTTGATGAGCGCTTGATAGCATTCATCGGCGGCCCAGAAAGCATCCCCCTATGGATGCCCCTGCACTACCCTTACCTTCTCTCCGCAGTTCGGGCACTTCCCGTTATTGCCGTTGATACACCGATCGCACGTCACCCTGCTGCAGCCGCCGCATTTCCCATAAGACATCGCGAACCGCTCCGGGTCCGCCAGAGCCTGCGGATTGCCTCCAGAGACATTGGAAACCGAGATCAGCCGATGGCAGTTAGAACAACCTAAGACCATATCCACCCTTCTTCCCGAGGTCTGTCGCCAGAGTATAATGGCTCCGGCCGGACGGTCTTTGTGGATACATACGACCTGTTTTTCAGTTATCGGCGCGCCGCATTGGCATCCGCGGAACCGTTGTTGGACGCCTTGCAGCAAGCAGGCCTGCGCGTGTGGCGCGACCAGGCCGTCCTCCCCGATTTCGCTCCCATCACCGACGCCATCCGCGAAGCCATCGCCTCATCTAAGGCCTTGATCGCTTTCTGCTCGCCCGAGTATTTCACCAGCCGTCCTTGCCAGCAGGAATTTACCGCTGCCTGGCTCGCCGCCGGCCGCCACAACGCCCGCCCCTACGACCGCATCCTGGCCGTCAACCCCGAGCCCATCTTCGAACACCTGCCCAAGATACTTGCCGAGCAGCAACTCCCCCGGTGGCCGCAGGACCCAGCCGGATTTGCCGCCCTCGCCCAAATGATACGCGCGCGCGTCGATTCTCTCCAGGACGTCCTCGGCGAGCCCGAGGGCTCCGCCGTTTCTCGCTACTACGGGATGGCTCCAGTCGAGGCCAGGCGCTTCGTCGGCCGCGTCCGCGAACTCTGGGATCTTAACGACCGCCTCGCCGCCCATCGCATGGGCATCATCACCGGCCAGTTCGGCCGCTCCGTAGCACAGGTGTGTGGACTCGGCGGCAGCGGCAAAAGCCTCCTCGCCCGCGAGTACGCCATTCGCTTCGGACCGGCCTATCCCGGAGGCGTCTTCTGGCTCCGCGCCACCCGCGACGACGAGGACCACGAAGTCGTCAACGCGCCGGACCCGCAGACCCTCCGCCTCGATCAGATTCGCTCCTTCGCGCCCTACGTCGGAGCCAAACTGGACGGCTTGCAGGCTCACGAGGTCGAGCCGGAGTTCTGGCGCGCCCTCGAATCTCGCGCCGAGCCCTTCCTCTGGATCGTCGACGATCTGCCTCCGGGACTTCCTCTCGAGGAAGTCGAACGCAACTGGATCGCCCGCTCGAGCCTAGCCTCCACGCTCGTCACCACCCGCTCTACTGAATACGGCGACGCCATCGGTGCCAGTCTCAACCTCGGCGCCATTTCACCCGCCGACGCCCTGCAATTGCTCACCAGCCAGGCCGCGCCGAGCTCCGAGCCCGAGACCCGGGCCGCCGCGCAAATCACCGCGGACCTCGGCTATCATCCCTTGGCCATCGACGTCGCCGGAGCCGTCCTCGCTCTCAGAGTCCTTGGCTTTGTCGAATACCGCGACGCGCTGCGCAATTCCCACAAAGACGCTGCCGAGCTTGGCGCCCGTCTGCAGCCCGCCTTGCCCACAGGCCACAGCCCGAGCATTGCGTTCACCCTGCTCAAGAGCATCGAGCTGCTCGGCCCGGAAGGACTCGATTTCCTCTGCCTCGCAGCCGGCCTCGCCGATGCCGAGATACCAGTCTCGCTCCTCAGGGATGTCTTCAAAACCGCCGATCCCCCAGACGAACTCGCGGAGCGCGCACTGGCCGCTCTCGCCCAGGCGGACTCGCTCTGCCTCTGTTCGGCAGTCGGCCCCGATGCCCGAATTGTCCATACCCTCATCAGCCGAACCATCCGGTTCCACACCGGCATGAGACGCAGGGTGGCCGAGCTTCGTCTTACCGCCGCCCGCGCTCTTTCCCAGGCCCTGCTCGTCTTGAGCGACGTTCACCGCCGCAACGAAGTAGTTCGCGAGCTGGTCCATGCACGCCATCTCATGTCCCTCGACATTCAACCCATCGAGGCTTTGGACGTCGGCGCGCAAGTCGCATCGCACGATTACGACCTCGGAGACTATCGCAGCGCTCTCAGCCTCAGCCAGCGCGTGGCCGAGGCCAGGTCCATGCGGCTCGGACCGGAACACCCGGGCACTCTCGACGTGCTCCGCTCCTTGGCCCTGACGATGTCTGCGCTGGGCGATCGTGCCGGCGCCCGCAATAGCCAGACCGCACTCGTGGAAGTCTGCCGCCGGTGCCTCGGCGGCTCCGACCGCCTGACCCAGGGTGCTATAAACGACCTGGCGCTCACCGAGCTTCAGTATGGCAATCTGGCAAGCGCGAGCGCACTGCTGGAGGAGATTCTTCAGGCCCATGCCCAATCCCGTCCCGCCGATGATCCCTTCCTGCTTACTGTGACGTCGAACCTCGCAGGCGTCCTGGTCGCCCAGGGAGACCTGCCAAAGGCCCGCCAACTTCAGGAGGGCGTGCTTGCCGCTCGCCTCGAGTTGCTGGGACCCAGGCACCCGCTCGCATTGAGAGCCAATGACAATCTCGCGACCACGCTTCAAGAGCAAGGTAACTTCGATGAAGCCCGCCGGCGTTACGATGAGGTGCTGGAGCTCCGCCGCGACGTCCTCGGCGACAATCACCCCGATACCATCATGTCGAAGGACCACGTTGCCCGCGCCGCCCAGTCCCAGGGAGACCTGGACCTCGCCCTGAAACTCCAGACTGAGGTTTTCGACTCGCGATCTCGCCTGCTCGGCGAGAGTCATCCGGACACCCTGAAATCGTTAACTCGCATCGCGGCCATCCTGGAGGCCAAGGGCGATGCCGCTGCAGCCGAGGAGCGCTACCGCAAAGCGCTGGAAGGCACCATCCGCCTTGTCGGCCCCGATCATCACGAGGTGCAGAACATTCGAAGCCACCTGGCAAATCTTCTTAGCTTTCGCGGAGACTTCCACCAGGCGCGAGACTTTCAGGAGAATGTGCTCGCGGCCACCCGCAACCTGCTTGGCCCCGAACACCCGAACACGGCCATTGCAGCCTGGAACCTCTGCCAGACGCTCCTCGCCCTTCAGGACGAAGAGTCCGCTCGAACAGTCTTCCAGGAGAATCTCATGTTCCTCCTCGGCCGCGATACCGCCACGCTTCACCCTGTCCTACGGCAGATACAGGAGATGGCGGGCATGCCAGGCCGTTCCGCAGGAGCATAAATGGCGTCGCAGCGCGCGACCGGTTGGCATGCGAAGGGCTGTCACTCGCCACAATTCTGTTCTGCTGAGATTTCAACAGGATACGCCTTTCGCTTCCACAAGGAAGATGCGATAGCAACATGACATGATGAACCTGCCTTCTGTTCGGAGCGATTTGGCGCGTGTTCCGCGGTCGGCGCGATCTGTTACTTGGCTCTTCGACAGCAACTCGTGACGTTGACGCGGAGACATCCCAGGCCAAGGCTCACGATATTCGATAGGGTCTTCTGGATTTTGGCGCACCGGTTCTGGTCCGCATGGAAACAGGTTCTGATTGTGGTCACTCCGGAAACGGTGGTCCAATGGCACCGGGCTGGATTCCGTTCGTACTGGAGCGCGATTTCGCTAAGGCATAGACAGACATGGGCCGCCGGTCCTAGAAAATCAGTTCTTTACAAGATCGTGTGGAAGCGCAAAGTCCGCAGCGGCAAACGTCGCTATCTCTTAGGCGACAATCCCTTGACCATTCCGTATCGAATTCCTTACGGTCTGTCGCACGAGGTCAAAGCAGCTCCACTCGCTAGCAGTAGCTAGGAACTTGCAGGGAGCTGTGGTGCACAATAATTGCGTACGGCGTCTGAATTCATCCATGTCCTTTAGGGCCTACGGCCCGCGAAACGTCATGAAAATCACTCCGGAGTAAGATCGTAACGGCGCGGAGCGGCGAGGTCGATGTTACAGTGGAGAAGTCGAAGCTGTATCCATGTCTGATCCGGAGCGTGCGTGTTTGAGCGGATAATTGGGCGTCGTTGTCTTCCCCTGGGGGAGCGGCGATAGCCTGCGACCCTGGTTAAAGTAACCGCAGCACACTCTCCGCTCCCTGCCAGGAGGAACTATGTCCTACAGGATAGCGGGAATCGATGTTCATAAAAAGATGCTGGCGGTAGTTGTCTCCA
>DATFSE010000043.1:0-2743 GCA_035262745.1 Casimicrobiaceae bacterium
GAGTTCGAGAGCGGGTTTGCCATTCTCGTAAGCTGGAAGCGTGAAAAGGCAATTGGCGCCAAGGTAGCCCGTTTTCGGCAGGTCAACACAGACAAACCGAACGTGCATCACGATGCGCTCGAATTCCCTAACGGAGAGATCGTGTTGGTCACTCGGCTCTATGAAGGCCAACACGCAACGGTGCTGCAATTGCCGGCCTTGCCGCACAGCGTGAACGGTGCAGAGGAGGTAAGGCAAGCTGCTGTCGTCGGCTAGGCGTTGACGATCAGAGGGCGTAGCGCTCAAGTGCGACTGGGCCTGGGCCGCTCGCTGTCGCCAAGGAACTGCTGCGCGTGCGCCGCGAGCGGCCACGAGGCCGCACCGCCAACGAGCGTGATGAAATCGCGCCGCCTCATTCGATCAGCTCGTCCGCGCGCAGCAGGAACGACTCGGGAATGGCGAGTCCGAGTGCCCTGGCGGTAGTCAGGTTAAAAACCAAGTCCCACTTGGTGGGTTGCTCCACAGGCAATTCAGCCGCTTTCGTGCCTCGAAGGATCTTGTCGACGAATTCGCCGGCGCGCCGAAACAGCGCCGGCAGGTTTGGGCCGTAGGACATCAGCGCGCCTACTTCAACGTATTCGCGAAAACCGCATATCGTTGCCATCCGTGCACCCAGCGCCAGGGTACTGATACGAATCCGGTTGGCATTGATGAGCGGGTGGCTGACCACGTAGAGTGCCTCGGTGTTGCCCGTCACCGGTTCAAGGCCAGAAGCAATCTCGTCCATTCGGCGGATTTCGATTTTGACTGCGTCGAGACCGAAGTTTCGCGCCGCCGCGTAGGCTTGCTCCAGTTCGACGAGCGATGGCGGGTTTCCAGCGTAGGCAATGATCGCAACCCGACGAAGACCAGGCACGATTTCGCGCAACAGCTCTACGCGCTTGCCCGCAAGCTCGTCCTGCTGCACGGAAATGCCCGTGACGTTGCCGCCGGGTCGCGCCAGGCTGGCGACCAGGCCACTGCCGACCGGGTCCCCTGCAGTTGCGAACACGATCGGGATGACCGATGTCGCCTTCTTTGACGCCATGACCGCTGGGGTCCCCGACGTGACGATGAGTTCGACCTTGAGTCGGACAAGCTCGGCCGCGATCTCTGGGAAGCGTTCCTCGCGTCCCTCGGCCCAGCGATACTCGATAGCGATAGTGCGACCCTCCATCCAGCCAAGTTCGCGCAGTCGTTGCACAAGAGCGACGACCCCTTCGCTAGCAGCCGAACGAGTGTTCGGCCCCAAGAAGCCGATGGTAGGCAGCTTCACTGGCTGCTGCGCCCGCGCCGCGAGCGGACGCAACCGCACCGCCGAGCAGCGTGATGAAGTTGCGGCGCGTTGTCATTCGATCACCTCGTTGGCGCACCTTCGACTCGCAGCACGGCACTTTAAACAAGCGTCATCTACAGTAAGTCGGCGCAATCTCAGATTGGCTCCATCCCCTGCGCCTTGATGACGGAAATTGCTGTCGACCCTTTGAGGAAAATGAGCAAATCTCGGGCGGCATCAGCGGATTTTGAGGTTGTGCTGACCGCGCCAGCGAAGCTGGTATAGAGCTGAATTTCCGCAGGCAAAGGTCCGACGAGTTCGACACCGGGTGTGGTAAACGTCTGTGTGATGGCTACGATGCCTAATTCGATTTCGCCCTTGGCCACGAGTTCGGAAGAGATGTCGGTATTTGGCACCGTGACTTTAGATGCAATCGCATCTTTGAGACCAAGCCGCTCGATCAATTGCGGCACGCCAGGCACTGGAAGATAGGTGATCGATTTCGCGCTCATTAGCGCGCGCTTGAACGCTTCGACTGAAATAATGTCGGGCTTCGGTGCGCCTGAGCGAACTGCGACAGCGTATCCAGAGCGGGCGAGATTTTTCTTTGAGTCAGCGGCCAGTTTCCCGTTAGCAATTAAGCCGTCTAGCGCCGCTGGCGGAGCGGCAATCACATCAAAGGATTCCCCCGCATTGATCCGCCCCACGAATTCAGAACTCAGCCCGGTAATCGCGTTGAGCTTGTGTCCTGAACTCTTCTCGAATTCAGGACCGATCTCGCCCAAGACCGTCCAGATGGCTCTGGATGCAAAAACCTTCAGCTCGGCAGGGCGTCGCATCTGCTCGGATTGTTGCGCCCGCGCCGCGAGCGGCCACGCTGCCGCAGCACCACCGACTAGCGAAATAAACTCGCGCCCGCGCCGAACATGTCGTCGCTGATCGCGACGATGGGGATTGTCTGCGTTGCCTGCTGCACCACGCGCGGAGCATGATCACCGAATGCGGTGATGACGTCGACCTTGAGGCGAACGAGCTCGGCGGCAAGATCGGGAAGCTCCTGCGGTCCTGCTCGAGGATGGCGGAGCTCGATGACGACGTTCCTGCCCTCGACGAAATCCAGCTGACGCAGCGCCTGTCGAAACGACTCCATCCGCGGCGGCGCCGGTGGCGAGATTGCCGGCCAAAGGACTCCGATCGTGTATTGGCTCGCCAATGACTGCCCAATCGCCGGACGTGGCGATGCCAGCGCCGCGCCGCCGATGAGCGTGATGAACTCTCGTCTCTTCAGCCGATCGAAATGCATCCGCAAAGCCTCAATGCCGACCAGACAAGGCGGCAGCTTCTGGAAAAACGCCAGAACGTAGCGACGCTTCAACTTACGGCGGATCACCACTTGGCCGGCAGCATCAACGCCGTGCACCTGAAACACTGACTTTGCGATGTCGAGAC
>DATFSE010000044.1:0-31470 GCA_035262745.1 Casimicrobiaceae bacterium
CGGAAGCGGCTTAAGGCGGAATTTCAGACCGCGAGAATTTGCTCCCCCCGGGGCCGTCGTCAGGGTCCCACTGAGGCGCCGGTGATTAAAGGGCTTAGGGCGCCATACACGAGACAAGCCTGAGCCGAGTGTAACCCTGGCGTAACCCGAGAAGCCACTGGTTAGTGACCACTATCACCTGGATCGGCTTGGTCACTGGTAGGCCGTACTGGATTCGAACCAGTGACCAACGGATTAAAAGTCCGCTGCTCTACCAGGCTGAGCTAACGGCCCGAGAAGGGCGCGGATTATAGCGCGAAGTCGCGTTTCGAGGCTTGACCTGAAGAGCAAAAACTAGCGGGCGGACGACGCGTGGTCGTCCGTCGCAACTACTGCAGGTCGCGAGTGAGAAACGCAGGCAGCGACAGAAAGTCGATTCCCTCTTCGCGCAGCGAGTCGGCTTCTTCGCTGGTCGCCTGACCACGGATCGCGCGCTTGGGCACTTCTTCGTAGTGAATCCTGCGAGCCTCTTCGGCGAACGCCACGCCTACGTCGTCGGCACGGCGAACCATGCGCCGAAGCTGATTCAATAGTTCCGCCTCACCGCCGACTTGAACCGTTTCGGTCTGCTGCGGTTCTGCCGGAGGGTTTGTCACCGGCGCTGGCGCCCGGCCGACTTGAATATTGGCCGAGGGACGGCGCTCGATCCCGGCGTCGTCGCACACCGGGCAGCGGATCATGGTGCTCTGGCGCTGGCGCTCATAGTCTTCGGCCGAGGCAAACCAACCCTCAAACCGGTGCGATCGACCGCAGGCGAGTTCGTAAACGATCATTGTGTTCCGTCGCGGCTTATGCCGCCTCCACCCTCCAATATTGGTACTTGAGCGCAGCCGCACAACCGGCAACGATCGCCAGCAGGGCCAGCACCGAGCCGAGTGCCAGGGTCGAAATGCCGCTCAACCCCTGCCCTATAGTACAGCCTAAGGCAGTGACGCCCCCAAAACCCATTAACACGCCACCGGCGATATGGTTGACCAGATCTTCGGTCGACGCAAATCCCTCCCAGCGGAACGTCCGGGTGGCTAGGGCCACCGCCGCCGATCCGACCAGCATGCCCAGCACTCCAGCAATGCCGAAGGTCACGATCCGCGACTGATCGCTCCAGAGCATGAGCAGCTCCAAGAGATAGGCGTTGGGGGCGACGAAGGAGAACGATTCCGCCCGGCCCGAGTTGGTCCCGACGAACGTTTCTTCGAGCGTGCGCGGGTCCTCGGGAACATGGCCCAAGTACCCGGAGACGTACCAGCCGCCGACGATCACCGCCCCGATGGCGATGCCGCCGGCAATCATCGCCGGCGACGCACGGAAGTCGCGGCTGGAGAATGCAAAAACTACGAGCGCCGCCGCCACGACGAGCGGCAAGGCCGTTCTCACTGACGCGCTGCCGCCGACCAGCGCCACCACCACGCTTGCAAGATCCGAGTGCGCGGCGCCGATCGCACCCGTGTCGAAGCGCACGACATCGAGCGCGCTTACCCGCCACACCGCGAACAGGCCTTTCAACGTCATGTATGCGGAAATCGCCAGAACGATGAGGACCACCAGCGATTTGAGATTTCCCGCGCCAAGGCGGATCAGGGTCTTGCTGCCGCATCCGGAGGCGAGCGTCATGCCGAAGCCGAAGAGGAATCCGCCGACCAGGGAGGAGAGCCACGTAACGCGCGGTGCGGTGTAAATGGTCTTGCCGAAATCGACCAGGCGCGCCGCGTCGAGCAACGCGACGCCGGCGATCGCCACTGCCATTGCCAGGATCCACATGCGCATGCGACGCCAGTCGCCGATGTGGATCACGTCGGTCACCGCGCCCATGGTGCAGAAGTTCACCCTGCTGGCGACTGCACCGAACACCGCGGCAAGCCCGAAGGCGAGCCAGGCAACCAGCGCGGTAGTGTGGTCAAGGTTGTTCATGACAGTGCAGCCGTGCTGATTATCGCACCCCATTTCGCGTAACCCTTTGGCGGCTCGCTAACCGTTTATAGGCAGCGTAACGAGGATCCGCCCGGAGAAGCGCCGGGCTCGAATTGTCGATCAAAACAGCAAAGGGAGCCGATCATGGGCAAGACCTGGAAGCACTGCATTGCCGCCGTCATTGCCGCGTGCGGGCTCGCGGCCGGGAGCGCAGCCAATGCGCACTGGCCGAGCTCGCGCCTGAGCGTAGAGATCTTCGATCGCAACGAAGGGCGCGTGCTGCCCGTGTACACCTACGCCGGGCGACGCTTTGTGGTCGGCAAACCGGGCAATGAGTATTCGATTCGCGTGCGCAACACCGGTGGCGAGCGTGTGCTGGCGGTCATGAGCGTGGATGGCGTGAACATTATCAGCGGCGACACGGCGTCCCCGGCACAGTCGGGTTACGTACTGGGGCCCTATGAAACCACGGAGATCGCGGGATGGCGCAAGGACATGACGCGCACCGCAGCGTTCTACTTCACATCGCTTCCCGATTCTTACGCCGCACGAACCGGGCGTCCGGACAACGTCGGCGTGATCGGCGTCGCGGTATTCAATGAGCGGTCGCGCCCTGTGCCGTACGGGATACTGAAGGATCGCGAACGCGCCGAGAGCGCCAACCGCGCCGCGCCTGCAGCGGCGGCCGCGGCACCGCTGGCTCAGGACGCGCAGGCGAAATCGCAGCTCGGCACGGGCCATGGCCGCAGCGAGTCATCGTATGCGCAGTACACGAACTTCGAGCGGGCGAGTGACACGCCGAGCGAAACCATCGCGATCTATTACGATTCGTACGAGAATCTGCTCGCGCAGGGCGTACCGCTGGGGACGCCGCCGATCGCACGGTATCGACCCGATCCGTTTCCCGAGCGCGGTCGCTTCGTGCCCGACCCACGTTAGTCGCGAAAGCAGCAAGGGCGGCGTGCGCTGCCCTTGTCACCTCATGGCCCCGTGCCCATACTGCACGGGCCATGCCCGCCTCCGCCGCGCCCAGCGACGAAGACTTGATGCTCGCTTACGCCGCCGGCGATGCCGCGGCCTTCGATACGCTCTACGCACGGCACAAGGGCGGTGTTTATCGCTACCTGCTGCGTCAGTGCCACCACGCCGGCGTCGTCGACGAATTGTTCCAGGACGTATGGATGAACCTGATTCGAGCCCGCCAAGGTTATGTGCCCAGCGCCAAGTTCGCCACCTGGCTGTATCGACTCGCGCATAATCGGCTGATCGATCACTTCCGGGCGAGCGGTGTCGCATTGCTGGTGTCGGTCGACGATGACGAGCACGCCGATCAAGTAGCGGCAATTGCCGGCGACTGCCGCGAACAGCCGGAGCTGCGCGCCGAGAATCATCAGCTGGGCGAGCGGCTCAAGCATGCGGTCGCTGCGTTGCCGGCTGCTCAACGCGAAGCGTTTCTTCTGCATCAGGAAGGCGGCTTGTCGCTCGCCGAGATTGCCGAATTGACTCACGTCGGTGTCGAAACGGTGAAGAGCCGACTGCGTTACGCCGTGAACAAGCTGCGCAGCGACCTGTCCGACCTGTACGAGTCTCAACCATGAGCGAGATCGACCGCCAGATCGAAGCCGCGTGGCGTACAACCAGCCGCGAGCAGCCGCCGGCGGCTATGGACGACGCGATCCGCGCCGCCGCGCGCCGCGCTGTCGACGCGGGTCCGGCGAACAAGCGGACGCAATCCTGGTGGCGGGCCAAGACGCACTGGGTACCGCTCGCCGCGGCAGCGGTGATGGCGGTCCTTGCGGTCGGCCTCATCCAGCTCACTCCGCCCGTGCAGGTCAATCCGGTTCTGATCGCCGCCGACCAATCAGCTTCACTACGTCTAGCGGAACAGTACCCGATCAAGGCTGCGCCGGCGGAACCGACTCCGACATCCGCGGAACTGGCGCGCCGCGACGCCCAATCATCGGTGGACCAACTCGCGAACGAGCGCGGCGCCGAGATCGCGAACAAGCAACTGGCACAGCTTGCGACACAACAAAGCGCAAGCGGCGCGGTGGAAAAGAAGCGTGCAGCGGCTTCATCGCCGGAAGCGCCACGTCCGAAGGATGAGCGTCAGCGCGTCGCTTCGCTGGATGCCGGCGCTCCAGCCAGATCCAAGGTCGAAGCTGCCGGCGCTGCCGTTACGCGCTCCGCGCCGAGCGAACCCTTTCCAGCGGCCCAAGCGCCCACCGGACGCAGTCAAGCTTCCCCTGCGGCATCGCTCGCGTCGTCACCGACCCTGCGAAGCGAGCCTGCGGTTCCGCCACCTGCCGCGTCGCCGGGAGTTGCCCAAAGCGAACCATTCCGAGCAGCGGAACGAAGCAGGGTCGCGTCGAATGCGGCGGCGCCGGCGCCGCCTGCCGCCATGCGTGAGGGCGTGCCCCAAGTGGATGGCAAGCTCGATACCCCTTCGGCCAAACCTCAGCCAACCCAAGTCGGCCTGGCGAAGGTTACTGACCTTCCCCATTCCAAGGATTCGTCGGCGCGCGCGATCGATGAGTGGATCAAGCTGATTCGCAGGCTGCGCGACGAGGGCAAGTCGCAGGAAGCCGCAAAAGAACTCGCCGCCTTCCGCGGGGTATACAAGGAACGCTCTGACGAGCTGCTTCCTCCCGATCTGCGGGAGCGAAAGCAGTAAGAGACGGCGATGCGAAGCCGAGGTTGAGTCCGAATTTCCGCGAAAACACGCGGGCCAGGTGTCTTCGCGCTACCCGTCGTGATCGTTAGGTTTCTAGCGAGCGGAGGAGCTTCTTGATTGGTGCCGGCAGTGCGGCACCTGCCGCATCGGCCAGCGGCAACCAGACGAGTCCGGGCTCAGCCGCGTGCGCCGGCCAACGTTTCACCATGCATCGCTGCGGTGTGATGGTGAGGCGGAAGTGAGTGAACACATGCTCGATTTCGCGCAGTGATGCTAGGGGTTGGACCTGTGCAGCGAAGCGCTTGCGGCAGTAGCGCGCGGCGTCGGCACCCGTTTCCAGTTCGGGTAAGCTCCACAAGCCCGCCCAGACTCCGGTGGGTGGACGGCGCTCGAGCAGCACCTCGCCTGCCTGTTCGATGACCAGTACTTTGAGCATCCGCTGGGGCAGGACCTTCCTGGGTCGCGGACTCGGCAATTGATCGACGCGACCACCGCGTCTGGCGCGGCAGTCGGTGCGGATCGGGCACGAGGAGCAGCGGGGTGCGACGCGAAGGCAAACCGTCGCGCCCAGGTCCATCAACGCCTGCGTATAGACCGCGATGTCGTTTTCCGGCAGCAGTTCCTCAGCACGTTTCCAAAGCGCACGTTCGATGCGAGCGTCACCGGGGTAGCCCGCGATACCCGCGTGACGCGCCAGCACGCGCTTCACGTTGCCGTCGAGGATAGCCGCACGCTCGCCGTACGCGAGCGCGGCGATCGCGGCGCCGGTGGAGCGTCCTATCCCAGGCAGCATGGCGAGCGCTTTCGGGTCACGCGGCATGATGGCTGCGTGTTCCGCGACGAGCGTCTGCGCCGCGCGGTGCAGAAGATGCGCCCGCCGGTAGTATCCGAGCCCGCTCCAGAGTTTGAGCACATGGTCGATCGGCGCGGCGGCCAGCGATCGGACGTCGGGAAACGCCGACACGAAGCGCAGGTAATACGGGATGACGGACGCGACCTGAGTCTGCTGCAGCATGATCTCGGAGATCCAGACACGGTACGCGTCGGGCGTCTTCTGCCAAGGCAGATCATGCCGGCCATGCGCGCGCTGCCAGTCGATCAGACGCGCAGAGAACGGCTTCATCGATGGAGCAACCCATCCACAACAAACGCCGCAGGCTTGCGCAGTAGCTTGGCGCCGCCCGCTAGCGGCCGGCGAGGCGCTGGCGCGCCTTCCCCGCAGCCTCGGAGGTTGGATATTTGCTAACGATCTCTTCGAGCGTGCGGCGCGCCGGCGCGGCTTCACCCAGCTCGATCTGGCAGGTCGCGATGTTGAGCAGCGCGTCGGGCACCTTCTGGCTGTCGGGATAAACCGACAGGAGCTGCCGTTGGGTCGTGATCGCGCCGCGGAAGTCGCGCTGTGCGAATTGCGCATTCCCGGCCCAGTACAGCGCCGACGGTGCGAGCGGGCTTCGGGGATAGGTACGCACGAAGGACTGAAAGCCAGCCGCCGCCGCAGGATAGTTGCTGCCCTTGAACTGTTCGAGCGCCGTGTCGTAGGCGCGCTGCTCGGCGCTCGCGTCGCCTGGCCGGGCTGGCGGAGCGCTGGCCGCCGGTGCACCGCTCGCAGGCGGCGACGCCTCGCTCGCTCCCGGCGCGCCGGGCCCGCCTTCGAGCTTGCGCAAGCGCGTGTCGAGATCTTGGTACAGATCGCGTTGTCGCTTCTGAGTCTGCTCGAGCTCGTAGGCGACGACCTCGTACTGGCCGCGCAGCTTGGCGACATCGGCTTTGATCTGCTCGACGTCACGCAGGACATCGACCATGCCCGCCGTCTTCGCTTCCAATGCGTCGAGGCGCTGCAGCACCGAGCGCTCCAGCTGATCGATGCGCACCTTGAGGGCCTCGATGCGCTTGCGTGCTTCGTCGTCGTCAAACAGTGCGGCGCGCGCCGGCATCGACGCGAGCTGCAGGGCCAGCATCAACACGCCCAGCATCGGGGCGAGTCGTATAACTGCCTTACCTCCCATCAAGCGTGCGTGCTCCCTGCGTTGAAAAAGGACTGAGAGATTGTCTAGTCGATTCCGACGTAGACGATTTCGTCGCGGCGGTTTTGTGCCCATGCCCCTTCGTCGTGACCTTCGACCCGCGGCTTTTCCTTGCCGAAGCTTACCGTCTCGATCTGCACTTCGCCCGCGCCGTACAGCATCATCATCTTTTTGACGGCGTCGGCACGGCGTTGCCCCAGCGCGATGTTGTACTCGCGACTGCCGCGCTCGTCGGCGTTGCCCTGAACGGTCATCCGCTGGCCGCGGTTCGCCTGCAAATATTTCGCATGCGCCTCGACCAACGGCTTGTACTCGTCCTTCACCACGTAGCTGTCGAAGTCGAAATAGACGATGCGCTTGGACAGAATGCTGCCCGGATCCTTGAGCAGGCTCGCCCCGCCTCGGGTGGCGCTGCCGGCGACGCCTCCGGAGGTCGTCCCGGACGTCGTGGCGCCCGCTGCGCCGGTGGACGGGGTACGGTCCTCGACTGGGGCGCCTTCTTCCTTGGGCGGCGTGCTCTGGCACGCAACAAGCGTGAGCGCAAGCAGCGCGCTGAATATCAGTTTCTTCATTGGTTCTCCTTGGTTCACGTCGAAGTGCGACCGCCGGCTCATTTCGCCAACGGACCCCACGCCGGCTCGCGCACGTCCGTCGCGGCGGCGGTCAATCGCTGCTTCACGCGTCCATCGCTGGAGACCGCGGCCAATATACCACGCCCCCCGGTGTTCGACGCGTAGAGGATGAGCTTGCCGTTGGGTGCGACGCTCGGAGATTCGTCGTTGCCTCCCTGAGTGAGCACCTGCACCTGGCGCGTTGCAAAATCTTCCACCGCGATGTTGAACTGGCCCCCGTCGCGGCGGACAAATACAAAGCCCTTGCCGTCGGGCAAATGGCGTGGCGATACGTTGTAAGTCCCCTCGTAGGTCATGCGCTCGATCGCGCCGTTGGCGAGCGTCAGCTTATAGATCTGCGGGCTGCCGCCGCGATCCGATGTGAAAAGAATCGACCGTCCGTCCGGAGCAAAGTTCGGCTCGGTGTCGATGCCCGCCGAGCTGGTCAGTCGCTGCACACCGCTGCCATCGGCATTAATTACATAGAGCTGCGAGCCGCCGTCCTTGGTGAGGGTCACTGCAAGCTTGGAGCTGTCGGGCGACCAGGCGGGCGCGCTGTTGCTGCCGCGGAAGTTGGCGACTACCTGTCGCGCGCCAGTCCCCAGCGACTGCACGTAGATGACTGGCTTTTTGTTCTCGAGCGATACGTAGGCGATGCGCGTGCCGTCGGGCGACCATACCGGCGAGAGCAGCGGCTCGTTCGAGGTGACGATGGTCTGGGGACTGTAGCCGTCGGCGTCGGCGACGATCAGCTCGAAGCGCGACCCCTGCTTGGAAATGTAGGCGATGCGCGTGCTGAACACGCCGACGTCGCCGGTCAGCTTTTCGTAGATCACGTCGGCGATGCGATGCGCAGTCGCCCTCAGTTGCGTGGGCAACACGGCGTAGGTGAAGCCGGCGAGCTGAGTCTGCTTGACGGCGTCGAGCAGCGCGAAGCGCACTTCGACACGGCCGTTTTCCTGCGGGCCAACAGTGCCTACGACCACCGCATCGGCCCCGCGCGACGTCCAGTCGCTGAAGCGTATGTCTTCGGGACGAGAGGGACGCGGATTGACGCCGCCCGGATCGATCAACCTCAAGCGTCCGCTGCGTTCCAGATCCGCGCCGATGATCGAGCTCAAGCTGACCGGTCCGGCTTCGCCGCGAAAGGGCACGATGGCGATCGGGATCGCGGTCGCACCGCCGCCGACGATCTCGATGGTGAGCTGCGCGCGCGCCGAGAACGGAGCTAGCAGGCACAGCACGAGCACTACGAAGCGCAAGAATCGGGGCATCGGGAAGAAAGTCGGCGTCAGCACACGCTGGCGTAAAGCGACTCGAATGCGATTAAGCGTGGCGATTATAACGGACGACAGGAGGATTTCGGGCCGAAGTGCCACTGGTCAGTGCAGCCTCACTGTGCCCGCACCATGCCGTCGAGGCCGAGGGCGGCGCGCAGCCGCTCCGCACTGCGCGCTGCGTCGTCGCGCGTCGGGTAGGGCCCTACGAAAACGCGGAACAATCCGTCGGCTTGGCGCACTTTGGCTTCGACGCCGAGTCCCGCGGTTTGGTTCGCCATGCTGACGATGAAGCCCTGCGCATTGGCGTTGTTGGCGAAAGCGCCGAGTTGAACGATGTAGCCACCTGTTTCCGCCGCAACGGGCAGCGGCGCGACGGCCGCGCTCTCGGCTGCGGCCACCGGTGGCAGCGGGGCGGCAGCGGCGACAAGCAGTGGCGCGTCCGCGGGCAGAATGCTCTCCACCTCGACCTCGCCGCTGCCCTTCTGGGCGATGCCGATACGATCGGCGGCAGCGTAGGAGAGATCGATCACGCGGCCGGGGTGAAACGGCCCGCGGTCGTTGACGCGCACGACGACGCTCTTGCCCGTGGCGATGCTGGTCACGCGCGCGTACGACGGCAGCGGGAGCGTGGGATGCGCGGCTGTCATCGCATACATGTCGTAGGTCTCGCCGGTAGCCGTCTTCTGATTGTGAAACTTCCGGCCGTACCACGATGCGATGCCTCGCTCCGTGTACGGCCTCAAGCTGGTCGCGGGAACGTAACTGACGCCGAACACCGAGTAGGGGCGGTTGGCGAATCGATGCAGCGGCTCGACCCGCGGTACGGCATCGGGAATGCTCGCCAAATTCGCGGGCGGATTTTCTCCCGGGCCGTCGTCCTTGTAGTAGCCGCCGTTCTTGGCAGGCGGAATTGGTGGCTTCGCCGCCTCGCGCGGAGGGGAGGACTGGCAGGCTGCGATCACAACCGCCATTGCGAGAAACAGTGTCGTGTGGCGTTGGCAGATTCCAACAGCCTCCCGCAACCCTATGCCGATCCCCACGCTAGTACGCCGACCCACAGATTTGCGTACATGCCGAGACGCGCATCGGCGCGCCGAGTGCGCGAAGCGAGCCGCAGCCATAGCCCACGCTATGGCGAGGATGAGCGACAAAGCAATCGGCGATGCGGGGCGCGTCGAACATAGCAAAATTTGTGGGTCGGCGTACTAGGTTTTCACCAACTTCCGGTTCGCCTGCACGTTCATCAGGATGCCCAGGCCGATGAACAAGCTCACCAGCGCCGTGCCGCCGAAGGAGATCAGCGGCAGCGGCACGCCCACGATGGGCAGCAACCCGCTGACCATCGCCATGTTGACAAAGGCGTAGGTGAAGAACATGAGAGTGATTGCTCCCGCCACAAGTCGCGCAAACGTGGTGGAGGCGTTCATGGTGATGACGAAGGCGCGCGCGATGAGCAGTATGTAGAGCAGGAGCAGCACGGCGTTTCCGATCAACCCGAATTCCTCGCCGAACACCGCGAAAATGAAGTCGGTGTGGCGTTCCGGCAGGAAATCCAGGTGGGTCTGCGTACCGTTGAGCCAACCCTTGCCGACGATTCCGCCCGAGCCCAACGCGATCGACGCCTGGGTGCTGTGATAGCCGGCGCCCAAGGGATCGCGTCCGGGATCGATGAAGGTAAGGATCCGCTCCTTCTGATAGTCGTGCAGGTGCGTCCAGATGAGCGGCGCTGCGGCGCCGGCGCCGGCGGCGAGGCCGACCATGATCTTCCACGACAACCCCGCCAGATAGAGCACGTAGAAGCCCGATGCGCCGATCATCAGCGCGGTGCCCAAATCGGGTTCGCGCTTGATCAGCCACACAGGCACGACGATGAGCGCGCCTGCGACCACGAAGTCAACAAACCCGATCTTCGACTCGCGGCGCTGGAAATACCAGGCGAGCATCAGCGGCAGCGCGATCTTCATCAGCTCCGACGGTTGAAAGCGAGCCACACCCAAAGTGAGCCAGCGCCGCGAACCGTTGACCACCGTACCTCCGAGGGCGACCGCAACGAGCAGCAGCACGCTCAACGCGTATAGCGGCAGCGCCGCGCGCGTCAACTGCTGCGGCGGAACATTGGCGACCAGCCACATCAGCACCAGCGCGAGTCCGAGCGCCACAGCCTGGTTGGTGACGCGGGCGACGCTCTGGTCCGACGCTGAGAACAAGGTGACCATGCCCACGCCGACAATCGCCAGCGCCGCCGCCATGAGATAAGCATCGACGCGTTGCGCCAGAAACTCCCAGGCGCGGGCGAGGATGGCAAAGAAGGTCGACACTAGGGCCTTCCCCTAGTCGCTCTCGTCGTCGCTTTCGCGCGGGCTTCCGGGCGGCGCCGGCAGGCCCGACTGCTCGCCCAGCAGGAAGTAATCGAATACTGCGCGAGCGACTGGAGCGGCGGCCTGAGCGCCAAAGCCGCCGTTCTCGACCAGTACCGCCAGCGCGATCCGCGGATGGTCGGCGGGAGCGTAAGCGATATACCAGGCGTGATCGCGCAGGCGCTCTTCGACTCGTCCTGCGACATACTTGGTCTCCTTGAGCGAAAAGAGCTGCGCGGTGCCGGTCTTGCCGGCCGAGACGTACTTGGCGCCGACAAACGCTTGAGCGCTGGTGCCTTCCTTGGGCACACCGATCAGGGCGTTCTTGATCACCGCGAGGTGCTCGGGTTTGACAACCAGGCTGCGCTGCGCGCGTGGCGCCATCTCGCGGGTTTCACCGGTCGCAACATTCTCGATGCTTTTCACGACGTGCGGCTGGAAGGAGACGCCGTCATTGGCGATCATCGCGATCGCCATAGCCTGCTGCACCGGAGTAAACGCGTTGTAGCCCTGACCGATGCCCGCCGAGATCGAGTCGCCCAGGTACCATTTGCGGTGCTCTTCGCGGTAGTTCTTGCCCGAGAAGCGCTCGCGCTTCCACGCCCGCGAAGGGAGCACGCCGGGGAGCTCGCCCTCGATGTCGATCCCCGTCTCCTTGCCGTAACCGAACTGCGACATGAAGGCGTAGGTGTCGTCGATGTCGGTCTCGCCGGCGAGCGTGTAGTAGTAGGTGTCACAGGAAACGATGATCGATCGCGGCATGTCGACGTAGCCGTGGCCGCCCGGCTTGTCATCACGGAAGCGATGCGCACTCCCGGGGATCTGGTAGTAGCCGGGATCGGAGATCGCCTGGGTCGGCGTGCGCTTTCCCGATGTGAGCGCGGAGAGCGCCAGGAACGGCTTGATGGTCGACCCTGGCGGATACGCGCCGCGCAATGGACGGTTCAGGAGCGGCTTGTCGGGCGATTCGTTCAACTCGGTCCAGCTCGCCGGATCAATGCCGTCGACAAAGAGGTTGGGATCGAAGCCGGGCTTGGATACGAAGGCGAGCACCTCTCCGTTGGTGGGATCGAGCGCAACCAGCGCGCCGCGGCGCTCACCGAAGGCACGTTCGGCCACCTGCTGCAAGCGAATGTCCAGCGCGAGCCGCACGTTGTTGCCCGAGGTCGGCGGCGTGCGCGACAAGGTGCGCACGGCACGGCCCCCGGCATCGACTTCCACCTGCTCCACACCGGTGATGCCGTGCAATTCGCGCTCGTAGGAAAGCTCGACGCCCGATTTGCCGATGTAGTCGGATCCTTTGTAGTTGGCGGTTTCGTCCCAGTCGTCGATGCGTTTGACGTCCTTATCGTTGATGCGACCGATGTAGCCGATCAAATGCGAGGCGAGCGCGCCGAATGGATACTGCCGAAAAAGCCGCGCCTTGATCTCGACGCCCGGGAAACGGTAACGGTTGACCGCGAAACGGGCGACCTCCTCGTCGGTCAAACGCGTGCGCAGCGGAAGGCTTTCGAAATTCTTGGATTCCTCGAGCAGCCTCTTGAACCGCTTGCGGTCGCGCGGCTGAACGTCGACGATGGTCGAGAGCTCGTCGATCATAGCGTCGAGATTCTTCACTCGCGACGGCATGACCTCGAGCGTGTACGCCGAATAGCTCTGGGCAAGCACGACGCCGCTGCGATCGGTGACGACACCGCGATTGGGGACGATCGGAACGATGGCGATGCGATTGCTTTCGGCCAGCGTCTGATAGTGCTGGTGCTCGATTAACTGAAGATAGACGAAACGGCCCAGCAGCCCGCCGAAGGCGGCGATGATGATGACGCCGGCGATGGTCATGCGCCGGCGGAAGTACTGCAATTCCCGCTCCGGGTTCTTCAACTCCGGCGCTTGAATCCCCGGGGGACGGTGCCCGCGCTTGGCGAAGATCCGGCGCATTCAGGGCCTCGGGTTTGTGTCCATAGCGCCAGCAGGCCCTAGAGTTCACCCGGTGAGCGCGGGGGCCGCTGCGGCCATTGCAGCAGTACGGAGAGCGGCGGCCACAGCAAGGCGCCGGTGAGCGCGCCGACGGCGTAGGTCCACCGCGGAAGCGGGGCGCCGCCGACCACGCGCACCAGCGCCACCAGCGCCGAACAGAAAAGCAGGAGGACAGCCACCTGTGCCGCCTGCTGCCACAGGGGAAATCGCAGCACGCGCCGGCGGAAATATTCGGCGGAGTAGGCGAGCACTGCATAGGCAAGGGCGTGCTGGCCGAATACCGTGGCATCGGCGACGTCCATCAGAAGTCCCAAGCACCAGGCAATGCCGACGCCGATCAGGCGCGGCTCCTGGATGCACCAGTACAGCAGCACGAGCGCCAGGAAATCGGGCTTGATCGTGAGCGCCACACCGGAGAGCGGCAGCATGTTGCCCATCAGTCCCATCAGCAACGTAACCATGACGAACCACGGCTTGACCGGGAGCAGGATCTCCTCGGGACGCGCTGCGGTGAACAGTGTCGCCATGACCGTCGCTATCCTCGGCGCTTGCCACGGCCCTTGCGCGGCGTGTCGGCCTCGGCGGGCTCTTCCGGGCGCGGAGGCGCCGCAGCCGCCTGGCCGAGAATGAGCAGCTGGCCGCTCGCGTCGACGCCGGCCAGCGGCTTGCACGTTACTCGCGCGAAGATCTGACCGGTATCGCGCTCGACCGACGCAACCACCGCAACGGCCAGGCCGGCCGGATAGGTGCCGTCCAAGCCCGAAGTCACCAGACGGTCGCCCTGCTGTATCTCGGCATTGGGCGAGAGGAAGCGCAACTCGGGAAGGCGTCCTGTGCCTGCGCCATACATCACGCTGCGCACGCCGCTGCGCTCCACTTTCACCGGCACCGCGTGATCCTTGTCGGTGAGCAGCGTCACCTCGGACATGTGCGGGAAGACGCGCGTCACCTGGCCCACCACACCGACATCATCGATGACCGCCTGTCCTGGCAGCACCCCAGCTGTCTCGCCCTTGTCGACGAAGACCTTCTGGGTGAAGGGATCGCGACCGGTGTAGAGCACCTCCGCCGTCGTGGCCGAGCCGCGGAAGCGCGCCTCGACTTTGGAAAGCGCCCGCAGACGCGCGTTCTCCTGCTCGAGCATCGGATAGCCCTGCGCCGCGGGCGCCTGGGCGAGCAACTGCTCGCGCAGTGCCGCGTTTTCGCTGGCAAGCTGTTTTTGCGCAATGAAGTACGAACCGACGTACGCCAGCGCCTCGCCCGGAAGTTGCACGGCGCGCACGATCGGGTACAGCACGATGGCGACCACCTGACGGATGTTTTCCAGATAACGGTAGCGCGTGTCGGCAAACAGCAGCGCCAGCGACAGTAGGCCGAAGAACGCGAGCCTCGCCAGCGGCGAGGGGCCGCGGTGGAAAAACGGCGGCGGCTCGACAGTGATGTTGCGCATCGATTGAGGTCAGCCGCAGGCGCTCGCGCGGCAGGAAATCCTCTTGGCGCGAGAAAGCGGCAAGGGGATCTTGCGTTGCACGGGACTCGTTCAGGCGTGAATAACCACGGCTGTCAATCCGACGTGAATATCGTCGACAGCTTTTCCATGTTCTCCAGCGCGCGCCCGCACCCGCGAACCACGCAGGTCAGCGGATCATCGGCGACGATCACCGGGAGCCCCGTCTCTTCCATGAGCAGGCGATCGACGTCGCGCAAAAGCGCGCCTCCGCCGGTGAGGACCATGCCGCGTTCGGCGATGTCCGCGCCCAACTCCGGGGGCGTGCGCTCGAGCGCGCTCTTGACCGCAGACACGATGCTGTTGAGCGGGTCGGTCAGCGCTTCGAGAATCTCGTTGCTCGACACCGTGAAACTGCGCGGAATGCCCTCGGCAAGATTGCGTCCCTTGACTTCCATCTCCTTCACTTCGGAACCCGGAAACGCCGAGCCGATGGTCTTCTTGATCTGCTCTGCGGTGGTCTCGCCGATCAGCATGCCGTAATTGCGGCGGATGTAGTTGACGATCGCTTCGTCGAACTTGTCGCCGCCCACGCGCACGCTGCCGGCATACACCATGCCGCCGAGCGAAATGACGCCGACTTCGGTCGTTCCTCCGCCAATGTCGACCACCATCGAGCCGGTCGCTTCCGAGATCGGCAGGTCGGCGCCGATCGCCGCGGCCATCGGCTCTTCGATCAGGTACACCTTCGATGCGCCCGCACCGAGCGCGGACTCGCGAATGGCTCGGCGCTCGACCTGCGTCGACCCGCAGGGCACGCAGATGATGATGCGGGGGCTGGGCGAGAACAACCGCGAATCGAGCACCTTCTTGATGAACTGCTTGAGCATCTGCTCGGTGACGGTAAAGTCGGCGATCACGCCGTCCTTCATCGGCCTTATCGCCGTGATGTTGCCGGGAGTTCGGCCGAGCATCTGCTTCGCGGCGAGGCCAACTTCCTGGATCACACGCTTGCCGTTCGGCCCGCCTTCCTGGCGAATCGACACCACCGAGGGCTCGTTGAGCACGATGCCCTGACCGCGGACATAGATGAGCGTATTTGCGGTGCCGAGGTCGATCGCCAGATCGCTGGAGAAATAGCCTTTGAAAAATTCGAACATGAAGACTTTCGTGCGAAGCCGAGCATGCCGACCCGGCCGCTCATGACAGGGGAATATGATACCCTATCGAACTAAGTTTCCGCATCGTTTCCCCGGGTAAATGCCGCTTTCGCTCGACGATGTCCTCCGCATCGCGCGCTTGGCACGGCTCGAGATCACGCCAGCCGAGGCCGACGACGTTCGCCAAAAACTCGACGATATCTTCGTCATGATCGGCCGCATGCGCGCGATCGACACCACCGGCATTGCTCCCATGTCGCATGCGCTTGACGCCGTTTTGCCAATGCGCGAGGACCAGGTTACAGAGAGCGACCATCGCGAGGACTACCTGCGCCTGGCACCTGCGGCCGAAGCGGGGCTGTATCTGGTTCCCAAGGTCATCGAGTGAGTAGCCGTCTATAGCAACGAGTGTGCGCCGCCGCGCCGCTCGAGCAGGCGTGCTGCATCGACAGTTCGTGAATTAGAGATCGTGCTTACTGCGTCCATTGCAGACCTGGCGGCAGCGCTCACGGCGAAGCTCGTCTCCGCCGTCGAGCTGACCGAAAATGCGCTCCGCCGCATCGATGCTGCAAATCCGCGGTTGAATGCGTTCCTGACCATCGATCGCGAAGGCGCACTCGATCGCGCGCGCGCTGCCGACGCGGCACGCACCGCGGGCAAAGCCGGACCGCTGACAGGGATCCCGGTAGCGCACAAGGACGTACTGATGACCGCGGGCTTAAGAACGAGCTGCGGCTCGCGCATGCTGGAAACTTTCGTTGCGCCGTACGACGCTTTTGTAGTGCAAAGACTCGCGGACGCCGGCATGGTGATGGTCGGCAAGACGAACATGGACGAGTTCGCGATGGGCTCGTCCAACGAGAACTCGTTCTTCGGGCCCGTGCGCAACCCGTGGAATCCCGAATACGTGCCCGGAGGGAGCTCCGGCGGCTCTGCGGCCGCGGTATCGGCGCGACTGGTGCCGGCGGCAACCGGTACAGACACCGGAGGCTCGATCCGTCAACCCGCGGCGCTATCTGGCATCTGCGGCTTGAAGCCCACTTACGGCGTGTGTTCGCGCTTCGGCCTGATCGCCTTTGCTTCGAGCCTCGACACTCCGGGAGTGCTGGCGCAGACCGCGCAAGATTGTGCGCTGCTGCTCAATGGCATGGCGGGACACGACCCGCGCGACTCTACCAGCCTCGACCGGCCGGCTGAGGACTACACGCGCGAGCTGGGCCGGTCGCTTGAAGGCGTGCGCATCGGGCTGCCTAAAGAGTATTTCGGCGAAGGGACCGAGCCAACGGTGATCGAAGCCATCGAAGCCGCGCTCGGCGAGCTCTCAAAGCTCGGAGCGAAGACCGTGGAAGTGAGCTTGCCCAGCGTCGATCTCGCGGTGCCGGTCTATTACGTGATCGCGCCCGCCGAGGCCTCGTCCAATCTTTCGCGCTTCGACGGCACGCGCTACGGCCACCGTGCCGCCCGCTACGCCGACCTCACCGACATGTACGAGAAGACGCGTGCGGAAGGCTTCGGCGCCGAAGTCAAGCGGCGCATCCTGGTGGGCACTTACGTGCTGTCGCACGGCTATTACGACGCGTATTACCTCAAGGCGCAGCAGGTCAGGCGGCTGATCGCAGAGGACTTTCGTCGCGCGTACGAGCAATGCGACGTCATCATCGGTCCGACCTCGCCGACAACCGCATTCAAACTCGGTTCAAAAGTCGACGACCCGGTCAAGATGTATTTGAACGACATTTTCACTGTCGCTGGCAACCTGACCGGCACTCCGGGCATCTCCATTCCGTGCGGTTTCGACCAGCGAGGGCTGCCCGTCGGCATGCTCGTCCAGGGCCGTCACTTCGGCGAAGCGCGCATTCTCAACGTCGCCCACCAATACCAGCTCGTCACCGACTGGCACCGCCGCACGCCACCGCTCGCGCCATGAAGTGGGAAGTCGTCATCGGCCTCGAGACCCACGCCCAGCTCTCTACGGCGTCGAAGATCTTTTCCGGGGCGCCGACCGCCTTCGGCGCCGCGCCGAACACGCAGGCGAGCGCGGTCGACATCGCTCTCCCCGGCGTTTTGCCGGTGCTGAACATGGGCGCCGTGGAGCGCGCCATCCGCTTCGGGCTCGCGGTCGGCGCAACGATCAACCGCCGCAGCGTATTCGCACGCAAGAACTACTTCTATCCGGACCTTCCCAAGGGCTACCAGATTTCGCAGTACGAGATCCCGGTGGTGCAGGGCGGTTCGGTACGCATCGTTTCCCCTGCGCGCGGCGAAATCGGCATCCGGCTCACACGCGCCCATCTGGAGGAGGACGCTGGCAAATCGCTGCATGAGGACTTTCACGGCATGACCGGCATCGACTTGAACCGCGCGGGGACGCCGTTGCTGGAAATCGTCTCTGAGCCGGACATGCGCAGCGCGGAAGAGGCCGTGGCCTACGCCAAGGTGCTGCACTCTCTCGTGCGCTGGATTGGTATATGCGACGGCAACATGCAGGAAGGGAGCTTCCGCTTCGACGCCAACGTATCGGTGCGGCCGGCGGGCGAATCAAAGCTCGGCACGCGGTGCGAGATCAAGAATCTGAACAGCTTCCGCTTCCTGCAGCAGGCGATCGACTTCGAAGTGAGGCGGCAGATCGAGCGCATCGAAGACGGCTTGAGCGTCGAACAGGAGACGCGGCTGTTCGATCCGGACCGCGGCGAAACGCGCTCAATGCGCACCAAGGAAGATGCGCAGGACTACCGTTATTTCCCCGATCCCGATCTGCCGCCGCTGGTGATCGACGAGAGCTGGATAAATGAAATTAGGGCTCTTAGTGCGGACACCCCGGAACAGAGAGAAAGACACTACGTTGAGGACCTGAGGCTTTCGCAATATGACGCTCGAGCGCTGACGGCGTCGCGCGAGATCGCGGATTATTTCGACGCGTTGTGTGAGGCGTTCGCACGTAAGGTCGGCATCAGCGCGATTCAGCCTGAGTCCGCGAAGACATGCGCGAATTGGGTTACCGGCCCCGTGGCTGCCGCGGCAAACAAGGCAAACGTGGACTTCGCACACTGTCCGGTGCGCCCGGAGCAACTCGCGGAACTGCTAAAGGAAGTCCAGGCTGGGAGAATCTGGCCCCAGCAGGCAAGAGAAGAGGTCTTCCCTGCCCTATGGGAGATGCCGCCTGGGAAAGCGAGCCCGACGGTAACGCCTTCGCACCCTGGTTTCGTGGGCAGTGGCGTACTCGAAATCATTCAGAACCTGGGGCTGAAGCAGATCTCCGACGCCGGCGCCATCGAGAAGGCGGTAGACGAGGTGATCGCCGCCAACGCGGCGACAGTCGCAGAGTTCAAGGCAGGCAAAGACAAGGCTCTCAACCCCCTGGTCGGCAAGGTAATGGCGGCGACCAAGGGCAAGGCTAATCCGGCGCAGGTGAACGAGATACTGCGACGCAAGCTCGCGGGCTAGAAAACCAGACGCGGTGTTTTGCCGGCAGCAGCAAGCCGTCTTGGAATGATGGGCAGGGGCGTGATCGAAACCTTGCTCGACGTGGTTGGTGCGGCTGCGAACCCGTCGACACGCCACTAAACATCCACCTCGACAGGCTCAATGCATGAGCGGCTTGTACCGCAAGCGGTGCGGGCGCGCGCCTTCTTCACCCAGGCGCTTGCGCTTGTCGGCCTCGTAGTCCTGATAGTTGCCTTCGACAAACACCCATCTGCCCTCGTCTTCGGCGGCGAGAACGTGGGTAGCGATGCGATCGAGGAACCAGCGATCGTGCGAGATCACCAGCACGCTACCGGCGAACTCAGTGAGCGCGTCTTCCAGAGCGCGCAGCGTCTCCACGTCGAGATCGTTCGATGGTTCGTCAAGAAGCAGCACGTTGCCGCCGCGAAGCAGCGTGGCGGCAAGATGCAGTCGCCCGCGCTCGCCGCCTGAGAGAGCGCCAACGTTCTTCTGCTGATCGGGCCCCTTGAAGTTGAAGCGGCCCAGGTACGCGCGCGAAGGCATTTCGAAGCGCCCCACGGTGAGTATGTCCTGGCCGCCGGAGATCGCTTCCCACGCGGTCTTGTCATTGGGTAGCGACTCGCGCGTCTGATCGACGACGGCGAGTTTGACCGTCGGACCGATGATGATTTCGCCGCGGTCGGGCTTTTCCTTTCCAGTGATCATGCGAAACAGCGTCGTCTTGCCAGCGCCGTTGGGACCGATTACCCCGACAATTGCGCCGGCCGGAACACGGAAGGACAGATCGTCGATCAAGAGGCGATCGCCGTAGCCCTTGCTCACGCCCTTGAACTCGATCACCGCGTCGCCCAGGCGCTCGGCGACAGGAATGAAAATTTCCTGCGTCTCGTTGCGTTGCTGATGTTCGTAAGAAGCGAGCTCTTCGAAGCGCGCGATGCGCGCCTTGCTCTTGGCCTGACGCGCTTTGGCGTTGGTTCGCACCCATTCGAGCTCCTTGTGCATCGCCTTGATGCGCGCCGCCTCCTGCTTGGCCTCGATCGCAAGCCGCTGCTCCTTCTGCTCTAGCCACGAGCTGTAGTTGCCCTTCCAGGGAATCCCGTAGCCGCGGTCAAGCTCGAGGATCCATTCCGCGGCGTTGTCGAGAAAATAGCGATCGTGCGTGACCGCGATCACCGTTCCCGGAAACTTCTTCAGGAACTGCTCGAGCCACTCGACGCTCTCGGCATCGAGGTGATTGGTCGGCTCGTCGAGCAGGAGCATGTCCGGCCTGGACAGCAGAAGCCGGCACAGCGCGACGCGGCGTTTCTCCCCGCCCGAGAGCTTGTCGATTTTCGCCTCCCACGGCGGAAGCCTCAGCGCGTCGGCGGCGATCTCCATCTGCACCTCGGAGTCTGCGCCGGCAGCGGCGATGATCGCTTCGTACTTCGCCTGCTCCGCAGAGAGCTTGTCGAAATCCGCATCGGGCTCGGCGTAGGCGGCGTAGATTTCTTCGAGTTTTGCCTTGGCGTCGAGTACTTCGCTCATGCCTTCTTCGACACTCTCGCGCACGCTCTTGGCCGGGTCGAGCTGTGGCTCCTGCGGGAGGAAGCCGATGCGCATGTTGGGCATGGGCACCGCCTCGCCTTCGTACTCGCGGTCCTCGCCGGCCATGATGCGCAGCAGGCTGGATTTGCCGGCGCCGTTCAAGCCCAGCACGCCGATCTTGGCACCGGGAAAGAAGGAGAGCGAGATGTCGCGCAGGATCACGCGCTTGGGGGGAATAACCTTCCCCACCCGGTTCATGGTGTAGACGTATTGCGCCATCGGGAGTTGGCCGCGGCACGCGCGGCAAAACTCGAATTATCGCAGCTTGGACCTCGGGGCGGCGAGGGCGTGAAATGCAAAGGGCGGCTTCGAAAGCCGCCCTCCACCGTTCATGAGCGCAACGCTAACGCGTCGCCGTCGCGGAGTTTCCGCTGGGCGCTCTGGCTGCGTTCGGCTTTTGCGGTGCAGCGGTACTGGGAGAAGCGTTCGCGGCCGCGCTTTCGGCCGCGGCCGCGCGAGCCTGGTCCGCCTTGATCTCCTGCCAATGCCGCTTGTCCGCGTCGTACCTCGCACTGATGGCCGCCATCTCATCCTTCCTCTGGCTGATCTGCTGAGCCTGCCGCGCCATTTCGTCGTTGATTGCCGAGACCTGGTTCTCCAGCGTGGCGGGCACCGGCTTGCCGGCCAAAGCGGTTTTCTGGTTTTCCAGGTCGGCGAGTCGTTTCTTCAGATCCGCATTGTATGTTTCCGCCGACTTGAGCTGCGCTTCGATGGCTGAGAGAGCGCGATTGCGAGCGAAGTCGATTTCCTCCACGCTCGTATAGGACTGCAGAAGCGCGAGATCCCTGCGTGTTCTTTCCTCCTTAGCCTTGGTGAGCGCCTTCTCCCGCTCGGCCTCGGCCTCCTTTGCCTTGAGTTGCGCGGGCGTTGGGGCGGGTTCGATTTTCTTGACCTCCCGGCCCTGCTTGTCGAGCACCACCGTGCCCTTATCGACCGCTTCGGGCGGAATTTTGTCGCTGTAGTGAACGACGCCGCGCTCGTCGGTCCACTTGTAAAGGCCGCCGGCCGAAGAAGCTTGCCCGCCGAGTGCAAGCAAAGCGCTCAGCAGAGTCATCACAGCACACTTCGTCGTATTGCTGTTCGCCATGTCACCAGCTTCTCATCGATTCGCTTCGACCGGCGCTTCAGACAATTGCGCCGTAACGTTCCCGGTATGCCGTTACCGCCGTACGCTGCGCTGCCAGCTCGGGCCTCTTGCTCAGAAATCCGAGCAGATCCTCGAGCGTCGCGATGGCGATCACCGGCACACCGAACTGTTCTTTGAGCTCCTGAACCGCTGAACGCTCTCCTTTCCCGCGCTCCATCCGATCGAACGCAATGAGGATCGCGGCTGGCGTCGCGCCGTGTGCCCGAATCAGCTCGATCGATTCGCGCTTCGCGCCGCCGTCAGTGATTACGTCATCAACGATGAGCAACCGTCCTTTGAGCGGCGCGCCGACGATCACTCCACCTTCGCCGTGATCCTTTGCCTCCTTGCGATTGAAACTGTACGGCAGATTGTGCCCCATTTCGGCCAGCGCAACGGCAGTCGCCGCAGCCAGCGTTATGCCCTTGTATGCAGGGCCATAAAGCTGATCGCAGACGACTCCGGAAGCCAGATACGCCTGAGCGTAGAACCCGCCTAGCCGGCGCAGACTGTCTCCGTCGTTGAACAGTCCAGCGTTAAAGAAGTAAGGAGTTTCCCGTCCCGCCTTGGTTACGAATCGGCCAAAACGAAGCACTTCGCGTGCCAAAGCGAACTCGAGAAACGCCTGACGGAAATCGCTCATTGGGATGCAGCCGGGTATCCGATCTGCGATGCTTTTGTCTTGCAGACGTGGGGCGCTGCGATTTCGCTATCATTCTAGCGCAAGCGCGCCGGCGTTTAAGCGCGGCGTGCTTTCCACATGCGCATCATCACACTCAACGTCAACGGCATCCGTTCGGCGGAGCGCAAGGGGCTCGCGCGCTGGCTCAAGCGCGTCGAGCCGTGGGACGTCGCGTGCCTGCAGGAGATCCGCGCCGAAGCGCGGCACGTGCCCAGAGCGCTGACCGCTCCGCGCAAGGCGCACGCGGTGTTCCATCCGGCGACCAAAAAAGGCTATAGCGGGGTCGCCCTGTACACCCGAAGGCCGATTGCTTCGCGCACAGGCTTCGGCAGCAACGAATTCGATGCCGAGGGACGCTATCTCGAAGCCGACTTCGGCAGCGTGTCGATCGTCAGCGTGTACTTTCCCTCCGGTTCGAGCTCCCCGGCGAGGCAGGCGGCGAAGTTCCGTTTCCTCGAATCGTTCCTTCCCCATCTCGAGAAGCTGCGCGCCGCCGGACGCGAGGTGATCCTCTGCGGCGACTGGAACATTGCGCATCAGCCGATCGACCTCAAAAACTGGCGCAGCAACCAGAAGAACTCGGGTTTCCTGCCCGAGGAGCGCAGCTGGCTCACGCGCGTATTCGACGAACTCGGATTCGTGGATGTGTTCCGCCAGTTGAACAAGGAGCCCGAGCAGTACACCTGGTGGTCGAATCGCGGCCAAGCATGGGCGAAGAATGTTGGGTGGCGGATCGACTATCAGATCGCTACCCCAGGCATCGCCGCCACGGCGCGCTCCGCCGCGATCTATAAGAACCGGCGTTTTTCCGATCACGCGCCGCTCGTCATCGACTACGCGTTCGACCTGACGCGAGACTAGCTCCGGCGCCCTGCAGCGCCAGCTTGGCACGGTTTCTGCTGCCCTTCCCGCGAAGGGAGATTCCACAGGGTGGCAGCCAACGGCTTTACTGTCCGGGGAGGGGTTCGTGCGCGCTCGCTGAGTACTTCGTTCGTGCTCGCCTGCGCACTGCTCTTCGCGGGTCTTTCCTGCGCAGACGTGATCGTGCCGGCCGGCTCGGTGGCAAGCCTTGGCCCAGGTGTGATCGATCTTGCCTGCACCGATGTCGTCGTCTCCGGCACGCTCCAAGTCAACTCCGGACAACTCAAGAATGTCCGCAGCGTCACCATCAATTCGGGCGGCGCGATCGACGGCGGCTCGGGATTGATCGAGGTCGGCGGCAACTGGACCAATTCCGGCACCTTCGTTGGCGGCACCGGCACTGTGAACTTCCGCGACCTTTGCTCCTTCGGCAACGCGGTAATCATGGGCAGCACCACCTTTTCCCGTGTGAGCTTTGTAACCGCCAGCGGCAAGAACTACGTGTTTGCCGTCGGCTCGACACAGACCATCAAGTCGCTGCTGCAGATCACCGGCACCGCACCGCAGCCGATCCAGTTTCGCAGCTCACTTCCCGGTCAGGTCGCATTCATCGATCTGCTGATCGGAGGCACGCAGCAGATCCAGCACGTGGGCGTGACCGATGTTTGGGCGACCGGTCAATGGCTGGCGCCCTCCCTCACCAACGAAGGCGGTGGCGGCAATGCGCGCCGCTGGTTCGGCGTACCCAATGATGCGGTCGTACCGATCCCGACTCTCGATCGGACGGCCATCCTCGCCCTTGCAGCTTTGCTCGCCGCGATGGGTGCACGGTTCCTCAACCGCCGCGGCGCGATACGCCGCTCGAAACCGAAAAGATGACCGGCGCGCGTGATTGGCGACGCCAAGGGAGAAGCAACATGAACGGGAAACGATTCAGACAACGACCGCTGGCGATTGCCCTCGCCACCACGCTTGCATTGAGCGGCTCCAAGGCGCTCGCCGCCGACGTCGAGGTTCGGACACCTCCGGGCGGTGGCTTCACCGTGCGCGATTCAGCGGGGACGCTGCTGAGGCTATTCGTCAATGGAGCGACAGGCGAAGTCACCATCCCGTTCCTTGTCAGCGCGCCGCAACAGGCGAATGGCGTGTGCTTCCAGAACGGCACCGGGTTGCTCGGTCAATGCCCGCCAGGATCACAGGGACCGCAAGGGCCCCAGGGAGCCCAAGGGTCGCAAGGCGCCCAAGGTACGGGCGCTCAGGGTCCACAGGGCCCGCAGGGGACGGCAGGTGCGCAGGGCGCAGCGGGTACTGCCGGCTCCCAGGGTTCGCAGGGCACTGCCGGAGCGCAGGGGCCACAGGGATCGGCAGGGGCACAAGGTTCGGTCGGTGCTCAGGGCCCGCAGGGCTCGATCGGCGTACCAGGTACTCCAGGCGCTCCGGGCGCCCCTGGAGCGCCGGGGCCGCAGGGAACTCAAGGGACGCAAGGCAGCGACGGCAAGTCCGTCCTGAGCGGGGCAGGCGCTCCGCCCAGCGGACTTGGAACTAACGGCGACTTTTATATCGACACCACGACCGACACGATCTACGGTCCGAAGACCGGCGGTTCGTGGGGCACGGGAACGTCTATTGTGGGCGCGCAGGGTGCGCAGGGTGCTGCCGGAGCACAAGGGACACAGGGCGGTTCCGGGCCTCAGGGCGCAGCTGGAGCGCAGGGGCCGCAAGGCGCGCAAGGATCGGCCGGCGTGCAGGGGACGCAAGGATCACAAGGAACGGCGGGCGCGCAGGGCTCGGCCGGCGCACAGGGATCGCAGGGTGTTCAAGGCACGATGGGAGCACAAGGCTCGGCGGGAGCGCAAGGCGCGCAAGGCGCCCAAGGGTCACAAGGAACAGCCGGCGCGCAGGGCTCGGCCGGCGCACAAGGTGCGGCAGGTGCACAGGGTTCAACGGGAGCCCAAGGTTCGGCTGGTGCACAGGGTAGCGCCGGCGCGCAAGGTGCGACGGGGGCTCAGGGTGCGACCGGTGCCCAAGGTACCGCCGGGGCCCAAGGCCCAACTGGAGCGCAGGGTGGCGTCGGTGCTCAAGGTTCGGCCGGCGCCCAGGGAACGACCGGAGCACAGGGGCCGCAAGGCGCCGCTGGCGCTCAAGGGGCTCAAGGTGCCCAAGGCTCCGCCGGCGCTCAAGGCACGACCGGAGCACAAGGTCCGCAGGGCAGCGCGGGTGGCGCCGGTGCCCAAGGCTCACAAGGTTCACAGGGTGCCCAAGGCAGCCAGGGGGCACAGGGCGCCCAGGGCAGTCAGGGCGTTACCGGCGCAGTCGGAGGGTTCAACTCGACGATGACGCTGACCACGGTCAACAAGACGCTATACCCGACGCAAGCCTATACGATCGTCAGCACGGATTACATGATCCTGTGCGACGCGTCCGCGACCGGCGGCACTGGCTTCACTGTTACTCTGCCAGCAGCAGCGTCGTTTACGGGCCGCTCTTTTGCCATCAAGCGAGTGAATCTGCAAGTCGGAGCTGCGTCGAACAATCGCTGCAACGTGACTCCTGTGGCAACAGCGACAGCGAACATAATGTCGCTCGATGCGCCGGACGTAACGAGCACCAACACCTACAGCAGCGTTACTTTTGTGTCCGATGGCACCAGCTGGTGGATGATCGGGGGCGCGCCGTAATGAAAGTCGCAACCGGCGCGGCCGCGGTATGCGGTCGCACCGCGCGGGGCTAAATCTCGCAGATCCCCGGCTGGCGCTGGCCTTTGAGCGCCACCAGATCCGCGTACACGTACGGGATGTTGTGGGTGCGATGCCATTCGGTGGGAAATGTCTGCCAGATGCGCGTTGCCTGGAAGCGGCAAGCCACGCCAGGAACGTAGCGCGCCTGCTCGCGCCGCGTGTAATACCAGAACGAGTTGGGATTCCAGAACGAGACGTGAGTCGGATCCTGGAACGCGCCGCGGCCGTCGGTCGAAGGCGTGCGAGAGATGATCCAGCCGCCCGGTGCCAGCACGCGATAGAGCTCGTTCATCAAGCCGACGATGCACTTGCCGGCTATTCCATCGGCGCCGTGGTCGCAGGTTGAATCGCGGCAGGTCGGCACGTGCTCGAGAAAGTCGAAGGCGCGCACGCAGCCGACGGAACCATCGGGTACGGGCAAGCCCTTGCGCAGATCGCAAACGAGATCGGCATTGCGCAGATCCACGCTGCGAAAGCCTTCGGGACATCCCGTCGCACCGCCTAGATCGTACATCGGCAGGTTGTTGCGCCTTGCCCATTCGGCGATCAAGCCGTAGATGTAGCGGTTCGAAACCTCCTGCTGGCGCTGCTGAATCTCAGCGTTGCGCTGGATGTACGTGTTCTGCCCGCCTTCCTGCAGCCGATAGAGGTAGAGACACTCCGGGATTCGTTTGAACGGTACGCCCGCGAGGTAAGTCCGGCAGACCAGGTCGTGGTCATCGGCTACGCCCAGCGTCGAATCGTGTCCCGCAGCACGACGATAGGCGTCGCGGCTCCAGGCCCGTACGTGATTGGGCGCATAAAAGATCAGATGCAGCGAGCTCGCGTCGGCATCGAAGGCGCGCATGGCG
Source organism: Casimicrobiaceae bacterium (assembly GCA_035262745.1). Taxonomy (GTDB): domain Bacteria; phylum Pseudomonadota; class Gammaproteobacteria; order Burkholderiales; family Casimicrobiaceae; genus PALSA-1003. The sequence goes on from DATFSE010000044.1 coordinate 26,764, forward strand.
GTGTAGGTCCTGCCGGCGAACTCAACGGGATACGACTCCCAGCCATACGCCTTGTCGTAGACCTCACAACTGAAGTCGGCGCGGAAATTCGCGAAATCGGAATAAACGAATCCGGCACCGCCTTCGACCGCTTCAGCGATCCGCGCGAGCGCCTGCGGTAGCAGGAAGTCGTCGTGATCGAGTTCGACCAAGACATCGCCGGCGCACTGTTCGCAGGCGTAGCGCTTGAGCATCCCGACGCCCAGCCGTGAGATCCAGTCCGGCGCCGGCACCACGCGCACACGCGAATCGCCTCGGATCCGCTCCGGTAGCTCGAACGCCGGGCCGTTGGGCACCAGAACCCATTCCCAATCGGTCCACGTCTGTGCGGCGAGTGAAACGTGCGCGTCGCCGAGATAGTCGGGCTTGTGGGTCGGGGTGAATACACTCAGCTTCATGCGGGTCGGACGTCGTTATCGATCGCGGCGATTATCGCAGGGCGGCGCGGTCCCGCAAGCGGCGCACGAGCTTGAGCCCCGACCATGTTGCGTCGATCGCGCACACCTTGACGTCGACCAGACCGCGCGCAAGCGCGGCGTCGCGTACGACATTCTCGGTCAAATCGGTTGCGACACCCGAAGCCTTCTTGGGCCATGCGATCCAGATCATGCCGTCGGCTGCGAGCTTCGGTTCCAGTCTTGCGAGCGCAGCCATCAACGCGTCGCGCGACGTGAAAAGGGCCAGCGCAAAGTCGAACGGGACGAGCCGCGCGAGGCGGTCGAGATCGCGCGGCGCTCCCGACAAAAGCGCTTCGATGTCCGCGGGCGGATTGAGCAGTAGAACTCGCAAGCCGGATTTGAGCCCGAGCTTTTTCCACAACGGCGTGCCTGAATAGCCGGCGGCAGACGCCGTCATGAACTCTCCTTGGACAGTGGCTCGTTCCACGGCGCCACGCGCCACAGGAGCGCCATCCCGGGGAGTGCGAGCACGGTGCAGACCAGATAGAAATCGACCCAGCCCATCGCTTCCACCATCCATCCGGTGGAGGCATTGACCACCGAGCGCGGGACGACCGCCAAGCTGGTGAACAGCGCGAACTGAGTCGCGGTGTAGCGCGGATCGGTCGTGCGAGCGATAAAAGCCGTGAACGCCGCGGTCCCCAGGCCTACGCCAAGCGCTTCGAATCCAATGACGCCCGCGAGCAGCGCCAGATCGGGCCGGTTGACGTACGCGAGCCATGCGAATCCGAGGATCGATATGAGCTGCACCGCTCCGAACAGCCAGAGCCCGCGGTTGATTCCGATCTTGAGCATCCATACGCCGCCGAGCAAACCGCCGAAGATGCTCGGCCACAGTCCCGCGTTCTTGGCCACCAGCCCGATCTCGGATTTGGTGAATCCCATGTCGAGGTAGAACGGTGTGGCGAGCGCGGTCGCCATCGAATCGCCCAGCTTGTAGAAAAAGATGAACGCCAGGACCAGCGCCGCCTGGCGCCAGCCTTGGCGGGTGATGAACTCGTGGAACGGCTCGACCACAGCCTCGGTGAGCGTGCGCGGCGCCGGCCGGGCGAGCGCCGGCTCGGACACGATCAAGGTGTTGGCGATACCCGGCAGCATGAACAGCGCGGTGATGGTGAACACGCTCTGCCATGGCAAGCGATCGGCGAGGATCAGCGAAAGCGCGCCGGGAATCAGGCTGGAGATCCGATACGCCTGCACGTGAATGGCGTTGCCAAGCCCAAGCTCGAGATCGGGCAGGAGCTCGCGGCGATACGCGTCGAGCACGATGTCCTGCGTCGCAGCGAAGAATGCGACCGCCGCGGCGAGGTAGGCAATCGTCCACAGATCGAGCTGCGGCTTAAGCGTTCCGAACAACGGAATCGACAGGAACAGCAGCAGCTGCGTGGCGAGCATCCAGCCGCGCCGTCTTCCGAGCAGCGGAATCGCGTAGCGGTCGACCAGCGGCGACCAGAGGAACTTCCAAGTGAAAGGCAACTGGATAAGACCGAAGAGTCCGATCGCCTTGAGATCGACATGCTCGGAGCGCAGCCACGCCGGCAACAGATTAATCAGGATGTACAGCGGGAGCCCCGAGCTGAAACCGGTGAAGATGCAGATCAGCATCCGCCGGTTGAGCAGCGCTCGAGCGAGCGGTTTGGCGGACCCCGTCATCGCCGGCATTGTAGCTGCCTCGTGTTCGGCGAGTCCGTGTCGGGCTCGAACTACGGTGGTACGAGCGAGGCGTTGCAGTCGCTACGCAGAGCGAAAGCGATAGATGGCTAGCGATCCCAGAAGATTCGACAGAAAGTGTACCCGCCGCGCGTCATGAAGCACGACGCGCTCGTCGACGCGCAGGCGGCGCCCGGCGCAGAAGGCATCGAAGTCGGCGACCGTGCACAAGTGGATGTTCGGCGTGTTGTACCACTCGTAGGGCAGGCTCTTCGATACCGGCATGCGCCCGCGCACGACCTGCAGCCGGTGCGACCAGTGGCCGAAGTTGGGAAATGACACGATCGCCTCGCGTCCCACCCGCAGCATTTCCCCCACGATCGATTCGATGCGGCGCATGGCCTGAAGCGTCTGCGAAAGGATGACGCTGTCGAAGGAGCGGTCGTCGAAGCCGGCCAGCCCCGATTCCAGGTCGCTCTGGATCACGTTGACGCCGTTGCCAATCGACGCCAGCACGCCCGCGTCGTCGATCTCTATGCCGTAGCCGGTCGCTCCGCGCGACTGCTTGAGATGCGAAAGCAGGCTCCCGTCGCCGCAACCCAGGTCGAGGACGCGCGCGCCGGGAGCGATCCACCCGGCGATGGTGGAGAAGTCGGCGCGCATCGACAACGTCATTGCAACGCCCGATCGAGATACGCACGTACCACCGCGTGATATTGCGGCGTATCGAGCAGAAAGGCGTCGTGCCCATGAGGCGCGACGATTTCTGCATACGAGACGTCGCGCCGGTTTTCCACCAGCGCCTTGACAATCTCTCTCGCGCGCGCCGGCGAGAATCTCCAGTCGGTGGTGAAGGAGATCACCAGGAAGCGACATTTGGCCGGCGCCAGCGCTTGGGCCAGCTTGCCCCCGGCGACGCCGGCGGGATCGTAGTAATCGAGCGCCTTGGTGATGCGCAGATAAGTGTTGGCGTCGTAATACTCCGAGAACTTTTCTCCCTGGTAGCGCAGATACGACTCGATCTGGAATTCGGGAGCGAAGGAGAAGTTGATCCCGTCGCGCAGCTGCCGGCCGAATTTCTCCGCCATCTGTTCGTCGGAGATGTAGGTGATGTGCCCGATCATGCGAGCAACGCGAAGGCCGCGCACCGGTTTCACGCCGTAATCGTAGAAGCGTCCCTCGTGGAAGTCGGGATCGGTCAGGATCGCCGCGCGGGCGACCTCGTTGAAGGCGATGTTCTGCGCCGACAGGTTCGGCGCCGCGGCGATCACCAGCGCGTTGGCGATGCGATCGGGGTAGCGTATGGCCCAGGAAAGCGCCTGCATGCCTCCCAAGCTGCCGCCCATCACCGCGGCAAAACGCTCAATTCCGAGATAGTCGGCAAGTCGCGCCTGAGCATCGACCCAATCTTCGACTGTGACGATGGGAAAGTCGGCACCCCACGGCTTTCCCGTTGCGGGATTGATCGATGCCGGACCGGTGGAACCGAAGCAGCTGCCGAGATTGTTCACGCCGACGACGAAAAAATGATCGGTGTCGACGGGCTTGCCGGGACCCACCATGTTGTCCCACCAGCCATCGCTATCAGTCTCGCCGGCATGGTAGCCCGCGACGTGATGCGAGGCGTTGAGCGCGTGGCAGACCAGAATTGCATTGGAGCGATCGGCGTTGAGCGTCCCGTAGGTTTCGTACATCAGCTCGAACGAAGGCAGCGTTGCGCCGGACGCAAGCGAAAGCGGCTGCGCAATCACTGCTTTTTGCGCAGTGACAATGCCGACAGAGCGTGCTGCGCGGTTCACCGAGTCTTCATCCCGTACAAAACAAAAAAACCCGATCAGCTTTGAGCCAATCGGGTCGGAATATCCTCGCCGCTTTAGCCGTATTTTTTGCGCGCCCGCAAGGTCGGGTAAGGGCGGCGCATTGCTGCGCCACCCTCCCCTAAGAACCGGGCGTGCGAGTTTCCCAGCACCCGGCTCAAGTCCCTACTAAGCCGATCAGCTGATCAGCCCGCAATAGTACCGTATCTCATCCAAAGTGCACTTGCCTATGGCAGTTAGGATGCAGGAGAACCAAGTTCGATAGCCTATCCGATCCGCCCAATTGCTTCGGGTGGATGTGGTGTGCGTGAAATGCTTCATCCATAGTGATGGAATGCTCACACACTGGACAGACTCCGTCCTGACTCAACCACAAGCGAAGAAGCCGTTTACGGTCCTTCAACTTGTCGATCATCCTGAGCGTGGCGCGTGCTTCGAGCGCTGGCTCCCATTCAGGTAAGAAAGGATTCAAGTCCCCTTCCACCTTTCTGTGGATGATGATCCTGGTATCGATCGCCGCGTAAAGCTTGACGACGATCTTCCTGCCGTCCTGGGTGACTGCGACGTCGTTGAGTATCCAGCGACGAGTGCCGAGCCGAGCGAAGTAACGATCCTTCACCCAGCGCCGGCCCTTCCGCGGATGCCTCCGCTTCGCCCAGTGCCACAGTGCCCGCCATATGCGTTGATCCACGTACGAGTACGTCGTCTTGGCGTTGATCGTCTTGTGATATTCCGCCCAGCCC
>DATFSE010000045.1:0-225431 GCA_035262745.1 Casimicrobiaceae bacterium
ACCCTTCTCCTCTTGCGTCTGGCCGCCGCAGACGATACCGCCGCTGCCGTCGCGACGATAACAACCATAGGTGCTTGTAGTTGGACCCTGGGACCAATATACCCCGTTTTTCCCGCAGAAATAGCGGAGGTCCCCATGTTGCACAGGTCCTATCCGCCTGGCAGGCACTATGCGTGCTCCATTTTCGGACGCGACAGCACTCTCCTGTTGCCGTTGGTAGCGCTCCCCTCTGTTACTGACCGCGGCTTCTGCCGTAAAGCCTGGCATATTCATTTGAGGCTCCAATGATTCAGGACTGGCAAGCAATAGTACAGCGATTTGGATGGCTTGTAGACTACGTTTTGTAGGCGTAGAGTTACTGGGCTACGCTCTGACTGCACATGAGTTTGCCTGGATTCGCGGCACATGCATCGTTTGCTACGAACGGCATGCGCTATTCCGAACCGGCTTCAGAGGAAGTTTCGGCGGATTGCCTTCTTCCCGCATTTCGCCGGTCACGTTTGCCGGTGCTTTGGCGCCGGCAGCGCCAAGCCGCGTCTGGATGCCCGGTCGCGGCACCAGGGCGCGACCGGGCCGGAAAGCCATTAGACGCAGTGAGGCTCACGCCACTGATGGAGGTCAGTGGCGGTCGCCCCGACCTTCTCATTGGGCTAGTTGACGGACCCGTTGACCAGACTCATCCCGATCTGGTCGTGGAGCACATCCGCGAGCTTCCCGGGACGCCAGGAGGACAGTGCGTCAACGCGAGCAGCATTGCGTGCGCTCACGGGACATTCGTCGCAGGCATGTTCTCCGCCAGAAGAGGCGGGGCCGCGGCTGCGATCTGTCCGGATTGCACGCTCGTAGTGCGACCCATCTTCTCCGAAGAATCGCTCGGAGACATGGTCATGCCCAGTACTACTCCCGATGAGCTGGCTTGCGCGATCGTCGACTGCGTCAAAGCCGGAGTCAGCATTCTCAACCTGAGTAGCGCGTTGACGCAGCCATCGATTCGCCGTGAGCGAAGGCTCGAAGACGCGCTCGATTACGCAATGCAATCTGAAGTGATCATTGTCGCGGCGGCCGGAAATCAGGGAAACATTGGTGGCTCGCCGATCACGCGCCACCCGGCGGTGGTTCCGGTAACCGCGTGTGAAACGCAAGGCAGGCCGCTGGACTACTCCAACCTCGGGCATTCCATCGGACGGCGCGGCCTGAGCGCTCCGGCGTGTGGCATCGCGGGGCTCGCTCCACAGGGCAAGGTGATCTTCTCCGGTGGAACGAGCGTCGCAGCCCCGTTCGTTACCGGTACCGTCGCCTTGATCTGGTCTGCGTTTCCCCGGGCGAATGCCGCGCAAATCAAGCTCGCGATCATGCAGGTTCATGCGCAGAGACGCCGCAGCGTCGTGCCTCCTTTGCTCGATGCTTGGGCAACGTATCGAGCGGTGGCCTCGATCCTGTGTGAAAGGTCTTGAAATGAAGAACAAAGGGCTTGCTGGTCGGCGAATGCAGTCGGATCAACCTCGGCCTTATCGCGTGCGCCTTCCCGGATTCTTAAATGAGGCCGAAATCGGCCTTGGCGATGCGGTGAAGAAAGCGACTGCGTATGTCGGAATCAAACCATGCGGTGGCTGCGGACGCCGGGCAGCCTACCTTAACCGGTGGCTGGTCTTCTCAGGGAGGCGGAAGTAACAGCCGACGCTTTAATAAACTCTTGACGGAGAACGCTCATGGAATCAACCCCAGTCTCGGACGGTTCACCAGTTGCTGCGCCCGATATTGCCGCCACAACGACAGGAAGCTCCGAAAGTGGGCCGAGAAAGATCTCGCCTCAACTCGGAACTGTGCCCTGTCCTACCTGCGGCGGACTGTCCGAGTCGAGCAACTCGGCGGATATGTCGTACGTCTACGCCCTGGGCCGCATCGAGGCGCGATTCCCGAGCCCGGCAGTGGAAAAAGAGTTTGCTCAAGCGACCGGGCGCAGCGAGGCCGCAGGAAAAACCGATCGGCAGGCATTCTGTGAGGTACTTAGAAAGCGGGAGAATCGTTATCTCGCGCGGCAATTGTGTTGGGTCTTTACGGTTCAAGGCCTAGAGACTTATCTCTTGCAGCCGCGCGACCCGGCGGACTTGGATTTGTTGGTAGAAGCTGCCTGCAACTCCGATCCCGAGGCCTGGATCAGTCTCGTCATCGGAGTGCGTGGGCCGATCGCCCCGCCCGAAATGTGCAATGGGTTGATGCTTCCGATTGTCGGTTTCGACCAGATTTATTCGTTCGATCGCAATTCTCTAGTGAAAGCGATCCCCCGCCCGCCAAAACCGCCCAAAGAGTTCGCGGCGGCGGCGAATGAACTATTCCAGCGCATCATGCAAATGACGGACAACGCCGGCGCCACCGACGAACATCGCGCGCTCAATTATCTGGTTGTCCGTTATCCAGCGGTTTATGCCGCAGTGGCAGCCGCGTTCGAGCGCAATGCGGCGTTGAGCGGCGTAGATGTGCGTCCGTCTGCTTTAAGCGGAACACGCAAAGTCGCTGAAGTGATTTTCACATTCACCAACCGCAACACCGATGTGGACGAGAAGAGCTTTGTACGCGTCGACATAACCGAGGAGTTCCCGTTCTTGGTAACCAGGATGGCGCCGTACTATGACCGGTGATACGAAAGGACTGAAATGAACATGGCAGGTTTTACCGCGGAGGCGTCGCTTTACACACCGCGGCGACACTACCGCGATGCAGTCGCGAGCACCCGAGCGCTTTCCGGATCAATCCTTCCCCAGTCGCTGTTCTGTGCGCGGTTGGGACAGACCTGCGGAGGGATCGATCTGGTTTGTTGTCCGGGGTTGGGGTGTACGGCGGGGCCGGGCAGACTCGGCGTTTGCGCGCCGGACCTGTTTCACTGTTCACCATGCACAGACGGCAGGCAAATCTGTTGCCCACCCCCAGGTTTTGGTCTGCGCTGTTTTTTAAGGCCATGCATGTAGCCCCGTAGCGCATCGTCAGGAGTTCGAACCAGCACCACAAGGAGATACGAAATGCTATTAACGAATATGCCAGGGTTTACTGCAGAAGCGTCGCTGCACAGGGCATCGCGGCGCTTCCAAAGCACCGGCGCTTTTGCTCGATCCAACAAATTCATCTATCCGGCACAGGTGACGCCGTGGCCGGTGGATGTGGGAGGGGTCGGCGATTTGGATACAGAATCACCCAGGACGTATGGAACGATAACTCCGGTTAATGAAGACAAGTTCGCTGCTTGCATGAAGAATTGTCTAGCGGGGAGCTGGAGACCAACATACGCTGCCTGCCATAGGAGTTGCTGTTCACAGATCACGGGTTTTCAAACTTGTGTAATTGCGTAACGACGTGTTAGCAGGCAGAACGAACATTTTTTGGCTTTGAACAAGGCGTTTTGATGAGCGACGCTTGATTGCGCCCCTCGTCTGTACGCTCAGTCTTTCCGGGCGGTTCGTCGCCTCTAACCACGGTTGTGGCCGAACAGCATCACATGCTTCGGCTTCTCACCCGAGCTCGTGAATGACGCCGAGCAGACTATCGGAGTCCATTGCATGCCCGTGCTAAACGAGGGTCGTCGTCGCGACGATGCTCCGCGACTGACTGATGCTCAGTCGAGCTTCAACGCTGCTCCAAACTCGCTGTCATTCATGCGCGCAAAATCATAGCGGGGGTACACGTCCCTGGCCCGGCTGAAGAAGAAATCGTCGAACTAAAGATTGCTTGGTGGTGCTCCGATCCGGCCTATCACGGCAAGGACGGTGTCCGTGTGGCCGACGAACGATCGAACGCCTGGCGTACCTTCGCGACAAGTGGCCAGACAAGCGGTTCGGATTGCGCGCGGGTAACGGCGTTTCCTTGAATCGTTGCCGCTTGCACCTTGCAAGTTGCGAAAGACGCCGCAGTCAATGTGCCGGAGAGAAACGCCCGCCGCTTGATCATGTCGGCATCGCACCGAACCCCAAGTTTTTGGGAATCTAGCACATTGGTCGCCGTTGTTGGCTTGCCAGTTTCGTTGAAATTCACCTTTGACGTCATAATCGCCAAAGAGATCGACAATTGGATCGGCAACGATCGGTGAATCGATGGAGAGAGGCCGAGCGATGAGCGGCGGATATGTACACGGCTACCAACCGCGGGAGAGCGAGCGCCTGCAGGACCAGGCCGGCACCCTGGTGGAATTGCTTCACTCGGACACTTCCTACCCGCCAGGCGCCACCGTGCTCGAAGCGGGATGTGGAACGGGCGCTCAGACGATCACTCTTGCCCGCAACAGCCCTGATGCTCGGATCACCTCGGTCGACATCTCTGCGAATTCTTTGAAGGAAGCAAAGGCAAGGGCGGACGCCGCAGGCATCACGAACGTGGAGTTCCGGCAGGCGGACATTTTCGCGCTGCCCTTCGATTGCGAAACCTTCGACCATCTCTTCGTTTGCTTTGTCCTCGAGCACCTCTCCCGTCCGTCCGATGCTCTGCTCCGACTCAGGGAGCTGCTCAAGCCGGGCGGCACTATCACGGTGATTGAAGGAGACCATGGGTCGGCTTATTTCCATCCCGAGAGCGGCGCGGCGCAAAGAGCCATCGACTGTCTCGTCGAATTGCAGCGAATCAGCGGCGGTAACGCGATGATTGGGCGGCAGCTTTATCCTCTGCTATTGCGCGCGGGCTTTGACGCGGTGCGCGTCTCGCCGCGGATGGTGTACGTCGATTCGAGCAGGCCTGACCTCGTCGAGGGTTTTACCAGGAAGACATTCACTGCAATGGTCGAAGGGGTTCGCGACAGCGCGATCAATGCAGGCATTGTCGACGCCGAGATCTTCGACGGGGGAATCCAAGCGCTCTACCGAACGGCCGAACCGGACGGGGTTTTCTGCTACACCTTCTTCAAGGCAATGGGCGAGAAGGCACGGGATGGCAAGTGAACGCACAAGACTCTGCATTGCCCCTTGACCTTCGGATCATTCATTGGCTGTTGCGCGATGGTCCGCGAATCACTGACTCCACGGCCTTTCTCGAGGCGTTTGCCGAGGAGTTGCTTGCGAACGGCATAGAAGTCAGCCGGGTTTCGACCGGCGTGCCGACGCTCCACCCACAGGTCTTCTCGGTCAGCGGGCTATGGGAGGCAGGCAGAGGGACATCGGAACGACGTAATCTTGCGGACGCAAACACGTTTTCGCGACTTGAGCACAGCCCGGTCAAGACCGTATACGAAGGCCGCGGCCCGGTGCGCTGCGATCTCACCGCGCCGGCGGCGGAGGATGAGTATGAAATCTATGCAGACCTGCGTAATGAGGGCTTCACCGACTATCTGGTTATTGGCGTTCCGTTCTCGGACGGCAGCAACAAAGTGCTGACCCTGGCTACCAAGCGACGTGGTGGCTTTACAGCCGACGAGACCGCCACGTTCATGGCGTTGATTCCTGCACTCGCAATGAATTTGGAGATCCAGGCGCTGCGCCGGACCGCACAGACTTTGCTTGATGTCTACGTCGGGCGGCATGCCGGTAAGCGCGTACTCGAGGGTGCGATTAAACGCGGCATGGGAGAGACGATCCCAGCGGTTGTCTGGGTGTGTGACGTGCGTGGATTCACCAAGCTTTCGGAGGAGCTGCCGCGTGAAAAGCTGATCGAATTACTCAACGACTATTTCGGCGTGATGTGCCGCGCCGTCGAGCAGTACCAAGGGGAAGTATTGAAGTTCATCGGTGACGCGCTGCTGGCAATCTTTCCGATCAGCGGTGAGGATCCGGCGCCCGCCTGTCACCAGGCGCTTGCCGCGGCGCGTGCTGCCGTCACAGGCATCGATGAGTTGAATGCCGAGCGTGCAAAGAGAAACGAGCCGGTTATCGCCTACGGCATCGCCCTTCATGTTGGCGATGTGATCTACGGCAATATCGGGGGTGAAAACCGGCTCGACTTCACGGTAATAGGGCCCGCGGTCAACTTGGCCGCTCGCATCGAAGGTCTCTGCCGTGAGCTCGGGCGCTCGATCTTGTTGTCGGAGGCCTTTGTCGCAGCGGCGCGTATTGCAGTCGAGCCCATGGGTCGCTTTGCTTTGAAAGGAGTTGCGGCGCTGGCGACGGTCTCGGCGCCCTTGACGTGATTGCGGCCTGATCGCGCTACTTCTTCGGCGCCGCGGCTGGCTCAGTCGAAGCTGGCGCGCCGTCCGAATTCCAGGTGTCGCGAACGTACAGCCATTTCCCGCCTTTCTTCCTTGAAACGGACAGGTACTTTCCAGCATCGACGACTTTACCCGCCTTGTCCTTCACCACATAAGTTCCAGACGCCCAACCTAGATCGCCGGAGGCGCCACCATCGGGCTTGGCACCAAGGCTGAATATGAGACCGTCCCTCGCCAAAGCTGCCATGTCCCTCGCGAGGAATGAGCGGATCGAAGGGCGGCCGCGGGCCGCGGCAGCACCCGGCGGTAGAAGGACTGCTTGTTCATCGTAAAGACCGGCAGCGGTATCGGCGTCGCCGGCGTTGTATGCCTTGACCCACACTTGATCGACGGCGTGGATTGCCGCCACCTCGGCCGCCGGGTCCGCGGCCGATGATTCCATGCTGCAGACCGCGAGCGCGATCATCATGGTCAAAAGGCTCACTGCTCTTGTAATCGTGTTCATCTAACCCCCCATTGGATTGGTGGCGCTCAAGGCCAGCACCACGGGGCAACATGGTAGCGAAACTTGGGCGTCCGACGCCATCACTGCTTAAGGCCGGGTGGATTGGCTCGGCCGGTCGATCTACATCGCGTCATGCGCGAACGTCGGGGCGAGAACCGAAACGGCGTCCAGCCCGGCCGACGGCTCTTTCACTGTGATCCGCCACAGTGTGCGCGGATCATCGGGATCGGTCAGCGTTGCCGAATGCAGGAGCGAAGCGTTGTCCCAAATTACCACATCGCCGACGCGATACGCATAATCGAGCTGGTACCTGACTTGTGTCGCATGTGCTGCCAGCTCGTCGAGAAGTCCGACGGCCTCATCCTCCGGTATGCCGACAATTCCGTACGAGCTGCCGGACACCGCATACAGCGCCTTGCGTCCGGTGACCGGGTGCGGCCGCACCAGCGGGTGGGTGATCAGCGGCATCTTTGCCTTCTGTTCGGCCGTCAGCGGCGAGGCCGCGATGCGGCTCATCTCGTCGTCGACTTTGCGATTGCCATAGTGATGGATGGCGATCAAAGGCGCGATGCGCTCCTTTATGGCCGCGGAGAGCCCGTCGTAGGCGTCATACTGATTGGCGAACAGCGTATTGCCACCGTGCTTGGGCACCTCCAGCGAATAGAGCATGGTGGCTCGAGCCGGAACCTGCAGGTAGGAGTAGTCGGTGTGGAAGTAGGTCCCGGCATCGGCGAGGCCAACCGCCGCACCATCGCTCCTGCGGTTCGACAAGATGAGGATGTTCGGATCGTTCGGGTGATGGAACTGGTCGATCACGTGGGGCTCGGGCTGGCCGAAGCGGCGCGCGAAGTCGACATACTGGTGCGGCGTCAACTGCTGGTTGCGAAGCACCAGCACCTGGCCGCGTAGAAACGCACGTTCCAGCTCGACGAACCGGTCGTCGGAGAGAGGCTGCGAGGCGTCCGCATCGCAGGTCTCCAGTCCGAAGCACGGCGAAAGCGGAGTGAAGTTCATGGCAGCAATTGAGTCGGCGCAAGCGATTGAAGCGGTAGCGTCCGCTGCGGACCGCGGCGTCCGATGCGAAAACGATATCACGACCCGGGATCACGGCACATGTGGGCGTCAGCAACCGTACCTTGCAAAGGTATGCGAACCGCATCGGCAAACAGCGTGGGCGGCAATCATGCGCTGGAGAGCCAAAGCGCTGGGCCCGGGTGGAAGGTACAATGGAACGCGATGAGCCGGCACTTGAGTATCGTCGTCGCCTGCGCCGCGTGCCTCATGGCCGCATGCGAGGTCGCGGCCGAGGAGTATCGGCTGCAATCATTGCGCATTGCCCACGCTTTCGCTCGCGCGACGCCTCCTGGAGCGATGTCCGGCGGCGTCTACCTCACCATCGAAAACCAAGGTGCCGCATCAGCAACGCTGCTGAGCGCGAGCTCGCCCATCGCCGGCGCCGTCGAACTGCACCAGATGACCATGGACGGCGGCGTAATGAGCATGCGCGCTGTTCGAACAATCGAGGTACCGCCGGGTGGCAAGCTCGAGCTCAAGCCGGGTGGCTATCATTTGATGCTGCTCGATCTCAAACAACCTCTCAAGCAGGGAGAGAAGTTTCCTCTCAACCTGACGTTCGAGAACCTGGGAACGGTCGAGGTCGCCGTCGAGGTAGAGGGAATGGGGGCGGGCGGCGCGATGCGCCCCTACAAGTAGTCATCGCCGAGCTGTCGCTCGGAAACTTCGGTCGTAAATCGATCCACGCCGCTTCAGTGGGAGTGCTGGTGCTCGCCCGTCGGCGCAGGGCGCGGGGGCTCGCGGGAGAGTTGGTTCACTCGTTCAAGAATGTTGGTCGTACGCTTATCTACTCCAGGACCGCGCCAGCGGCCGCGCAGGTAGCCGCTGCGATCGATGAGAAATTCGGCGTGACCGGATGCGGAAGGCGCGGATTCAGACGGGCGCGCGAACATCGCGTAAGTATTAGCGACATCGGGTTGGCCAAGCGCGAAGATGGAGTTGCCGTCTGGACCGTCTTCCTCGACGCGCGCATGCGTGTCCGGCGTCATCGGCAATGCAATGACGCGCACGCCCGCATCGACGTAAGCCTGCTGTTCCGCCTCGACGGCGCGAAGTCTCTGCGCCGACTGAGGCAGGGTGTAAAGGACAAGCAGTACCAGGTGCGTGTCGCGCTGTTGCATCAATGATTCCTGCGCGTGTGCTCCGACCTCGAAGTTGAAGTCCGGCGCCGCGATCCACCGGCTAAAAGCTTCGCCATCGGCTGCGGGCTCAACGGCCGCCGCATCCGAAAGCGCATGCAGGTAGCGCACAACGCTCCAGATTTCGTCGTCGCTCAACTGCTTGCCGAAGCCCGGCATCGGTGTGCCGGGGATGCCGTGTGCGATCCACCAGTAGAGATCTCCGATGCGGTGGTGCGACGCGTGCTCGGTGAGATCGACCGGCTTGGTCGCCATGGAATCCGCCGCAGGGCCGTTGCCGCGACCATCTTCGCCGTGACACTGTGCGCAGTTCTGCGCGTAAACCGTTGCACCACGGGCGATCGGACTGGTCGCGTATGGCAGAGGCGGCGAAGCATAGCTGGTCGGATAGGCAGGCTCCGCCAGCAGCCACACGGAGATTGCCAGGGTCGTCGCGATCACGGCAAGACCGCCCGCAAGCAGCCACACGCGCCGCCGGAGCAAAGCTGCCGCAATTGTGGCCACGCCAGCGAAGGCGATCGCGGCGAGCGCGACCAGAGCCACATAGGTCGCTCCTGGTTTCGCCGAGGGCCATTCCAGCGTGTGCTCGAACGGCCACACCGGCGACTGGTGCGCTCCGGGAATCGTCACGCCGAGCGCGCCGACGATGCTGATGATGCCAAGGCCGGCGATGATTTCCAGGAGTGCGTTGCGCCGCAGTGTCGTAAGCGCAGCGGCGGCTCCGAGGCCAAGACGGGGCGTCAGCACCGTGCGATTCACCGTTGCGAGGCATAGCATAATCAGGAAAAGCGTGAGCTTCGCCAGCAGTAGTCTTCCATAATGCGTACCGATCAACGCTGGGATGGTGCCGACGAGATAGCGTGCATTCACGATGCCCGTGAAAAGCAGGGCACCGACACTGATCACTCCCAATGTGGAGAATCGTTGCGCCGCACGTGACGCGACATCGAGTTGTGGACGGCTGCCCAGCAGCAGTACGAGCCCGGGCAATGCGCCGACCCAGCCGCCAGCCGCAAGCAGGTGAACGACGTCCGCCCCGAGTTGGATCTCGCGCTGTGACTCGAGACCTGCCGCCGCGTGCCCGGCCCATGCCAGCGATGCGAGATACGCCGCGGCAACGACGAGCGCTACCCAGGCGAAGCGCTGTCGGCCGTCTTCACTTCCCGCCCTCGCCAATCTGAGGATCAGCAGCGCCAACACCGTGGCAAGGATCAAGCGTACGATCCACAGCCGGCCGAAGGTCGTCGCTTCTAATACCAGCGCGAGCGTGTTCTGATTCAGCGCCTGCTCGAGTGGTTGCCCGCTCATTTCAGACGCCTCGCACATGAGCCATGCAAGCGCCGACGCGACGCTGGCGATCAGCACCCACCATGCGGAGGATGCGACCCGGCGGAGGAACAAAAGCCGGTCGGCGGCGATATCCCCTCCGTGGCTGCGCCAGGCCGGCTCCGCGACGAACAGCAGCAGAGCGAGCCCGCCAAACAGCAGCATTGCCGAGGCGAAATGCACCGCGCGCGCGACGATGAGCAGCGTGTTCATTGCCATCAGCCCGTATTGGCTTTTCGTTTAGGGCACGACATCGAAGTTGAAGTCGCCCTCGGTTACATGAGTGTCGACCGACAGGACGCGCCAGGTCACACGGTAGGTGCCTGGCTGGAGTGGCGGCAGCGTCACGACGAGCAACGCCGGATCTCCCGGGTCCACATGCGCATCCGCCTTGTCGACACGTTTGCCGCTTCGGTCGAGCACTTGCGCGCTGCTGAATGCGGCCTCGAGATGCTGGGTGAACCATAGCTTCACCTGGCCGGGTGATCCATGTACCGAGCTGCCTACCGCGGGCGTCGCGTGGTCCAGGAAGGCATGGGCAGATGCCACCGACGCGATGGAGAGCAAACACGCGGCAAGCAAAACGAGACGACGATACATTTCAGTTCCCGAAAATGGGACGTCCGATCGACTGCGGGAACAGATCGTCCAAGTAGAAGTGAAGCTGGACGATCCAGCCGACGCCGCTGCCGCTCTTGACGTTGATCGGGATCTGCGCTTCGGCGGCGATCTGGAAGTATTGACCCGACCAGATGAGTCCCGGATTCACCGTGCCCGTGGTGCCGCTGGCCCCCCGGTTGAGGCCCGTGGTGAGCGGCACTTCGACGACGGGAATAAGCCGGTTGAACGGCTCGCGCCAACCCATGTCCTGCACGAACGACTGCAGATAGATCAGGCTGTACTGAAACGTGAAGCCCCACTGCAGAAAGTTGGGATGCTGATCGACACTGACGTCGCCGTCCTCGCTCACTGTGGCGCTGCTCGAGCTCGATGGAATACCGACCCCGAGCTGCCCGGTGATCGCAAACGGACGCAGGAATTTCATCTCCGCCGGCAGATCGCCGAAACCCTTGCCGAAGAACAACGCCGGCGTGAACGTGCTGAACGATTCGGCGCCGACACGCTTCGATCCCGTGCCACCGAGATCGACGTCGAGACCGACCGACGCGATGGCTTCGCGTTCGTCGTTTTTGAAGAACTGGTACTTGAGACTGACGCCGACGTTGTCGAAGCCTCGTTGCCGTTCGCCGCCGTCGGGCTCGAGCTGCTTGTACACCGCGCCGACGCCGAAGCCGAAGTTATCAGTAATACGTTTGGAGATGTCCGCCGAGAAGTCGGTCTCCTTAGTCGCAGGCTCGTCGCCGTTGGCCGGCGATTTGAGGTACGAGATTGTCGGCAACGATAATTCGTCCGCAACAAAGGGGTCATCGATAACCAGCGTTGCCGGAAAGAATCTCTTGCCGGCGAATCCGTGTGCCCATATCGGATTGCTGGTGCACACGCTTGCGCATGCCATCAACAGCGTCGTCGTGACGCGGAAAGCAGTGGATGGAGCCACGGCAGTTCCTCCAGAAAGAAAAGAGCAGGAGCGGCGGAACGCGTTAACGCTCGAACCGCTGCGCATACGCGCAGCGAGACGTTCAAGCAAGCCGCCGACTGAACTGGCTCAGGCGCTCAACAAGGGTGGAGCGCGGACCGGAGGAAGAAATGCGACGTGGCCGCCGCGTTGCGGCGTTATACGTGCAGCCGGTTGTACCGGCGAACCACAAACAGCCGGTATTGCCGGCGGATCGAGTTGCGCGGGCGCACACCGTGACAGGTGCTTGAGCACCTGACATTGAAAACAATCGTGGTCCGTCGGATGGGTCGGACTACCTGGTATGTCCGATGCATCGACATCGTGGTGATGCTCAGTGGAAGACGTCTCATCAACGTGCCCCGCATGGTGCGCGACGAGGTGACCGCCGGCCAGGTCGACCGGCTCGATCCATGGCAACGCGCCCAGCGACGGCCAGGCCAGGGCAAGGAGCACCGACCACACGATCCACGAGCGCCAGCCCGCGGAGCGCGGCGAGCGCGACCATGACGGATACCAGCAGTGGACACGCGATTGCTGCAAAAGGCGCCCCACAATGAGATTGCCGGGGCGGCGGTTGACGTCTAGCCGTCCCAATTCTTCCGCCGTCACTCTACCACGTATGCAGCGGGTCCTCCCTAGTGCGGCCGCGCACTAAGCACCTCGTTCGCACCGTGGTCGTCGACGGTGTTCAGCGTCACCGGACGCCGCCAGACGCGCACGACGTAGTCGAGCACTCGCCGCGCGCGCTTGAGATCGAGGCCTCGCCCGTCGCTCTGATGATCGTGATTCAACGTGAGGCTGCCGTCGACATCCATCTTGGTCACCGCGACCCGCGGGCTGCCAAAGTTGAAGCGAGGCGCCAGGATTGCCTCGCGCACAGCGTTGATGTCGCGCGAAGCGATTTTAAGCGAGCCGTCGGAGCTTGCTTCGTACACGAACAACTCCAGCTCCTCGGCGAGAGCATTGTCGAGATAGTTGCGTACGAAACCGAAGTCGTCTTCCTCGGCACAGATCTTGCGCGCACCCTCCACGCCGCGAGCCTCGACGATCTTCTCCCACATGGAGAAGCCCAAGTGATACGGGTTCACCACGAGGGCGACCGCTTTCCCGGATGCATGCGGCCGGACGACGTCGGAATGCGCCTTGATCGCGTCCACATAGAGATCGGGAGGTTCGAGATCGGCTTCGCGAAGCAGGCGCGCATGCCAGTACGATGCCCAGCCTTCGTTCATGATCTGGCATGCGAACACCGGGTAGAAGTAGAACGATTCCTCGCGCACGGCAAGAAAGATGTCTCGTTCCCAACCTTCGAGCTCGGGGCCGTACTGGGCGATGAACCACAGCAGATCATATTCGGGGTGCGGCGGCACCGCACGAGGCCGCGCCTCATCGTCGGCGGCAGGCGCCTCTTCCCCGGGCAAGCTTCGCCAGCGCTGCCGGAAGGGATCCTCGTCGGCCGGCAACGACGCGTCCGGCTTATCACCATACAGCGTTCGATACAGCGGACGGTTGACGTCGATATGGCTTTCCAGCGCCAGAGCGGCGTCGAGCACCGCTTCGACCCGTTCGTGTCCATGCTCGATGAATGCACGTTCGATGCGATGCGCGCGCGCTGCAGCCTGTTCGAGAATGCGCCCGCCGGCCATTGCCATCGAACGCTGGAACAGCCCGTTGCGCCAGGCAAAGTCGGCGTGCCCGAGCACGTGAGCCACCACGAGCACGTTCTCCGCCAGGGAATTGGCATCGACGAGGTACGCCTTGCACGGATCGCCCGGGAACATCACTTCGAAGATGCGGGAGAGACCCATGTTGCGCTGGACCAGCTGGCGGATGTAGCGCACGCCGAACGACCAGTGCGGCATGCGCACCGGCAGACCGTAAACCGCTGTTTCCATCATGAACCGATCGGGGACCAGCTCGAAGTCGACGCCGTGATACTTGAGTCCCTGCTCGCGCGCCAGCTCTTCGATGCGGGCGGCGTAATCGGCGAGCTCAGTCATCGGTTGATTCCGCCTCCGCCCGTCCCGCCTGGTGGACGAAGAAGCGGCGAATGGCGCGCCAGACATCGTCCATATTGGCCACGGTCTGGGTGTGAGCGTTCAAGCCGCTGCCCGCCAACTCGCTGATGGTGCTGCGCATGTCGGTTTGCGAAAAGCGCACCGTTCCCGAACGCGTCTCGATGTACCCGAAATAGTTCAAGCGCTCGGCGAGCTTCCGCAGTGCGGCGAGGGCGCCCTGGCGGTCGTCGACTGCGTTCTCGCCGTCCGAGGCGTAGAAGAGATACGCGTTGTATCGCGACGGTTCGTAATGAGCTTCGAGAATATCCTGCGCCAACCGGAAAGCGGATGAGGCAGCCGTTCCTCCGGTGCCGGTCACCTGGAAGAACTCGTGCTCGGGAAACTCCCAGGCTTCGGTGGTGTGAGCGACAAAGCGCACGTCGACGTGGTGATACTGGCGGCGCAATCCCGACAGAGCGAAAAAGAAGAACATCTTGGCGAGCTTGCGTTCCGCCTCGGTCATGCTCACCGAAACGTCGACCACGAATACCACGACGGCGCTATTGGCGATACGCGGGCGCAATCGCAACTGGTGGAAGCGGAGGTCGTCGTCGACGAAGGCTGCGGGATCGGTCTGAATCGCCCGCCGCTTGATCGCCTCCTTGAGCGTCCGGCGGCGGTCGAGGCGCGCGCGGATGCCGCGCCGCCCCGAGCCTTCGCGCACAATCTCGTCATCCTCGAGCACGGTCCCTGACTTCGGGCGCAGATCGGGGAGCTTCAATTCATCGGTCAGCCAGTCGACAATGTCGTCGACCTTCAGATCCAACACGAGCTTGAAACCACCCTCCTCGTTGCCGCCTTCGCCTTCTCCGGCGCCCTGAGACGCGTTGGCATCGGCTTTGCGCAGGACATCGCCCGGTTGCGCCTTGCCCTGGCCGGCGCCGGTATGTTTCTGCGGGTCTGCGAGTTGAAAACGCGCGTGCTCGAGCATGCGGATGGAGACCCGCACGCTGCGGTGATCAGGCTGGGTGATGAAGTCTCCCTCGGAGAGCAGATCTTTGATCTGGTCCCGTACCGCCTGGCGTACTTTCTGGTTGTGCCGCAACCAGTCGCGCGCGCCGCGAGAGAACAAGTCGTACCATGGCGATTGCGCGACGAAGCGGACTCGACTCGTCATGGTCGCTCTCCCTGGCGGCGCCCCGGGCCGCTGAAACCTTTACTCCTGCGCGAGCAGGGTAGTGACGTAGTTCAACGCCTCGCGTGCGCTGTGCTCGTCGTAGCCATAGTCCTCAACCAGCCGCTTCGCCACGGTCGAGATCTTGCGCTGCGTTTCCTCCTCCGGTCGTGTCGGTGAGCTGACCAGCCGCAGCACATCCCGCCTCTGCTCGAAGAGATACTGCTCGATCGCGTCCCGAAGCGGCGCGTGGCTCGACAAGGTGAACTTTTCTCCGCGCTTGTACGCGCTCATCGCTTTGCGCACCACTTCCTGCCGGAACGAATGCTTGCCCGAGTCGGAGATCTGAACCTTCTCCTCCACCGCGCGAAGCCGCCGCTCGTCGGGGTCGCGCTCCTCGCCGGTGATCGGATCACGGATCTTCCGGTTGTCGAGCGAAGCTTCGACTTCGTCCACGTACTTGTCCAACAGCTCCTGGGCTTCCTGCTCGAACGATACGAACAGTGCTTTGTGGACGTCTTCCTTGACCCACCGGTTGTAGAAATCCTTGCGCGCCCGAACCAGAAAATCGGTCCAACGCGCCTTCTCCTTCGGATCGATGCGCGCATCGCTCTCGATGGCGTCCTTCAGAACGAGCAGGACTTCCATGGTGGTGAGACTCTTGGTGTTCGACTTGCTGATCGCCGCCGACAGCGCGTTGATCACGAATCGGGGCGACACGCCGGCCAGCCCCTCATCGGGGAAGCGCTCGCGCAGCCGCTCCGCGTCAGCGCGGTTCACTCCGTCAACGTCCTCGCCGGCATGCAACCGCACCCGCTTGCTGAAGTCGGCACCCTTATCGTCGCCTTCGCGCAGCCGGGTGAGAATGGCGAACACGGCCGCAGCGTGCAGCACATGCGGGTCGAGGTGCACTTCCCGGAAGGCTGGTTCGGCGGTCGAAATGAGCTTCTTGTAGATCATCGCCTCGGCCCGGTAATCGAGCGTGTACGGCACCTGGATGACTACCATCCGGTCGAGAAGCGCCTCGTTTTCCGGTTCCTGCAGGAACTTGCGAAACTCCGCAAGGTTGGTGTGCGCGACGATGGTCTCGTCGACATGGATCAACGGAAAACGCGACACCTTGATGTTCTTTTCCTGGGTCAGGGTGAGCAGCAGATAAAGGAACTCGCGCTTGACCTTGAGGATTTCGATCATTTCCAGCACGCCACGGCTCGCGGCGTAAACGGAGCCGGACCACGACCAGGCCCGCGGATCGCCCTCGTCGCCGAATTCGGCAACCTTCGACAGGTCGACCGAGCCGACAAGATCCGCCAGGTCGGCGGTGGTCGGATCGTGCGGCGCGTACGTGCCGATGCCGACACGTCCGGCTTCCGAGATGAATACGCGCTCGACCGGCATGTTCATGTAATCGCCGCCGAACTCCTTGTCGACGCGCATCCGGCACGACGGGCACAGGTCGCCGTTGATGTCGGCGCCGTAGGTATCCCGGAACTGACTGCGCAGGGGTTGCGGTACGAGGTGCAGCGGGGATTCGTGCACCGGGCACCCGGCGACAGCGTACATCGCGCCTTCCTCGGTATAGCAGTATTCCTCCAGCCCGCGCTTGAGAAGGATCACCGCCGTGGACTTGCCGCCGGACGGTGGACCGAGCAGGAGCAGGAGCCGCCGTCCAACCTCAGACCCGGCCGCAGCGGCCTTGAAATATTCGAGGACGCGAGCAATGGAATCATCGATCCCGAACAGTTCGCTGGACAACAGTGTGCAACGCAAGATGCCCTTCTCGCCCTCTTGACCTTGCGAGCGCAGCATGTCCCAAACGTATTGGTGACTGGTGCGCGTTGCGCGCTGCGGATTGCTCCGAACGACGGTCTCCAGGAATTTCGCGAACGTTCCCGACCACTTGTCGGCCTGACGCTGGCGCGCAAACCCGGCAAGGCGGTCCAGGAATTCCTCTTCACGCCTCGGATTCTGCCCAGAATTTGGTT
This sequence comes from Casimicrobiaceae bacterium, assembly GCA_035262745.1. GTDB lineage: Bacteria > Pseudomonadota > Gammaproteobacteria > Burkholderiales > Casimicrobiaceae > PALSA-1003. The sequence goes on from DATFSE010000045.1 coordinate 16,898, forward strand.
CCGGCGACTTGGCCGGCCCAGATGCCGAAGTCGACCCGAACGGGCCCGTGGAAGACGGGTCATCGCCTCCCGCCGCAATTAACGCGGGACCTCGCGGACCGTTGGTTGCACTGTTCTCGTCGGGGCACATTGTGACCTCCCACGTTTGAGAGCACCAATTGCACTCACGCTCTTCATTATAGAAGCAAGAAGCGTTCCGTGAAGTTGGTATTGCTTAGTTCGTTGACCACGCGAACAGTTCCTCGCTCGTTGGTGCCGAGTAGCGTTTGCATGCTTTCCGTTCCAGGCGAGTGTTACACCGGCGTTGGAAACATTTACCTTCGTTGCCAATACGTTATCGCAGTTGTGCTGCGCTTGCTGAAAAGACGCGTCGCATCGAGCCTGTGGCAGAATTCGTGCCATGCAGATGGTCGAAGAATCCGGTTTCGCCGCGGCGCGTTCGTTCGAAAGCGAAGCGGCGCGACGTCGGCCAGAAGGGGCGGTTCGGGTCGCCGTGTGGCTCCTGCTGTGTTGCGCGCTTGTCTTCGCGATGGTCGTCATTGGCGGGGTAACGCGCCTTACTCATTCAGGATTGTCGATCACTGAATGGCAGCCGATCGTGGGAGTGCTGCCTCCCATGACGGACGCGCAATGGAACGAGATATTTGCCAAATATCAGGCGACTCCGGAGTACAGGCAGATGAATCGCGGAATGAGCCTGGAAGCGTTCAAACATATCTTTTGGTGGGAATATGTCCATCGGCTGCTTGGACGCGTCGTTGGTGCAGCATTTCTCCTTCCGCTGTTGTGGTTCGTAGCGCGGCGCACTATCCCACCAAGACTTGCGCCGCAACTCTTTGGCGTGTTCCTGCTTGGTGCACTGCAAGGTGCATTGGGCTGGTACATGGTGCAAAGCGGCTTGGTCGACAATCCTCGCGTCTCACACCTTCGGCTGACGGCGCACCTCGGGCTCGCGTTCCTGATCTTTGCAGCACTGTTCTGGACCGCGCTGTCGCTGCTATACCCGAAAAATGGCATCGACGCGCCGAAATCAGTCTCGCTTCGCCGCGCTGCATACCTTGTCGCGATACTCGTGTTTATCATGGCGCTGTCTGGCGGCCTTGTAGCGGGCACTCGCGCAGGCTTCGCGTATAACACCTTTCCCCTGATGAACGGCCATGTGATACCGCCCGAGATCATGATGATCGATCCGTGGTACTTGAACTTTTTCAATAACATGGCAACCGTGCAGTTCGATCATCGAGTTTTGGCGTTGGTGCTGGCCGGTTCGATCCCACTGGTGTGGTGGAAGACGCGCACATCCCCTGGAGTGGGTAAACGCGCTCGCATTGGTGCCAACATTCTGTTCGCGATGCTTGCCGTGCAGGTAGCGCTGGGCATCTGCAACCTCATCCTTGTGGTGCCGCTGCCGCTGGCGGCGGCGCACCAGGCTGGCGCGCTGCTAGTCTTCGCCGCTTCGCTCTACCTCGCTCACGCGTCGCGCTGACCCCGCATGCTGCGTCTGTTGGCTTGCCGGCAGCGATTTGCGTTCAGACAAGACTCGGGCGATGATACTAAGTTCACGCCCGGAGCAAATCCCATGACCGAAGCCAACAAGCTCGACGAGCCGTTGAGCGATACCGACTACGACGAGCTCGAGGTTTTCCTCGGGTCCAACGCGGTCCCCCAGGATTGCATGGACCTTGAGATGCTCGACGGCTTCCTCACCGCGATCGTCAGCGGGCCGGAGCTGATCCAGCCTTCGGAATGGCTGCCGGTGGTGTGGAGCGACAGCCAGCGCACGGTTACGCCGGTGTTCCAGAACAACGAACAGGCGGAACGGATTCTCTCGCTGGTGCTGCGCTTGCAGCAGAGCATCCGGCGAACGCTCGCCGAATCGCCGACGCGGTTCAAGCCCCTTTTGTATCACGCCGAGCAAACCATGCGTGACGATCGCAGCCCGCCCGAGGCGAGCGCGTGGTGCGAGGGATACATGACCGGGGTGCTGCTGCGCGAAGAGTCGTGGGAACCGCTGTACTCCGAAGACGCGACGCGCGACTGGATGCTGCCCGTCGAGGCGCTCGCCTACGGCGATCACGATCCGGAGTATCTCGATTGGGTCGACACCGAGGAGAAGCGCCAGGACATGATCGACGAGCTGCCGATCGCGGCGGTGCTGATCTTCCGCTTCTGGCAGGACAAGACACGTCCCGATTCATCGAATCGTGCGGAGCGCCGCGCGCAGCGACGCGAAGCCTCGCGCAAAGGACGCCAGCGGTTGCATTAGCGACAGATCAGGCGGCATAGAATTCGGTGCAGCGGATTCAACTAGGCCGCGGCATCGCCATGGCGGTTCACCACGTAAGCAGCGCGTAAGGCAGCCCGGTAAAAACGGTCGCCAGCGCGAGCTCGCCACGCCCCGCATCGATGGTCCTGCCGCTGAGCATGTCGTTCAGCGAATCGGGGAGGGCGAAGGGCAGCTCGATTCGGGTGTCTCTCCAGACGTCAGCGCCCACCGGCGCAGCGCGCGCGTCCAGGCCGAGCGTCGCAAACAATCGTCCGGAGATCGCGATGGCGCCGCTGTCGTGGTGCCGACGCGCGTAGGCAACCACGTTGCGCGATCGGGGGCCCTCGGCGGAAATGGCAAGGTAGTCGCCCGTTGCGAACAACTCCTCACTTCGTCGCCGCAGATCGAGGGCGCGCGAGATCACCCACAATTTAAGTCGCCCGTCCCAGGGTGAAGCGAGCATGGCGCGCACCGATTGAGCGCGCTCCTCCGGCGGCGCCGCAGCAAGGGCGCGCAATGCGTCCAGAAGCTCGCGCCGCCTGGCGTAGTCCACCGGCCGGCGATTGTCCGGATCGACGAGGTGCAGATCGATCAGCTCGCTGCCCTGGTAGATGTCCGGCACGCCTGGCGCGGTACACTGGAGCAAGGCCGTCGCCACGCTGTTCAGTGCACCGAACCAGGCGAAGGATGCAACGTTCGCGCGCAGGTCGGCGAGGAATACATTGAGTGCGCTGTCCTCAAGAATGGCCGCGACGAATGCCGCCAGCGCCGTCTCGTATTCCTCATCGACGTTCACCCAACTCGTAGAGACCTTCGCTTCGCGCGCAGCCTTGACCATGTATTGCTCGATGCGCTCCCAGTACGTGCGAAGATTGCCCGACTCCTGATCCGCGACGGGGAAGGTGCCGATCAGCGTCTGGTATAACAGGTATTCGTCGTTGCGCGATGGCGCTGGCCGCTCGTTGACGACTCGCTTGTGCCTTCGGTTCAACCGGCTCCAGTGACGGAGGAGCGCCCGCCATACTGCGGGCATCTCGGAGATGACGCTGATGCGAGCGCGCACGTCGGCCGAGCGTTTGTTGTCGTGGGTGGAGAGCGCCAGCAGCGCGTGCGGCCAGCGGATGTTCCTTTCCGAATTCGCCCGATGGAAGGCCTTGCGGGTCGTGCCGAACTGTTGCGGATCGCTCCCCACCTCGTTGAGCGAGACCAGGCGATTGAAAATGTAGAACGCCGTGTCTTCAACGCCCTTCGCCATGACCGGTGCGGTGAACTGCTGAAAGCGCATGGCGAAGGCGCGATACTTCTGCTCCAGCCCGGTGGGCGCTCCCTCGGGGATATGCAGCAAAAGAACGTCGCGAATAAAGGCAAAGACGCTCGAGTCCGCGGCGCGGCTGCGCCGGCGGGCCCGCCCCAGGGCCCAGTCGATGTAGCGGCGATCCTGGGCAGAAGCGCGTTGCGCCACATAGGTCCGGTACACCGGAAAGCAGGCGGTGATTTCGGCGAGCGCATCGCGGATTGCCGAGAGCGTCAGATCGCGAGTGTTGCGATCCGCGCGCGCGATCCGTAGGAGGCGGTTCGCCAGCACATTGAGCTCTGCCTGCAGCGCGCTGCGCATGACCATGCGCCGGCTCGAATAGGCGATGTCGTCGAAGGCGGCCGCTCCCTCGCCGACGAAGGCTCGCCAGGTCCGGTCGACGCGACCGGCGGTTGCGGTGTCGACGAACAGGCCTCCGACCAGGCTGGCGAACCTGTATCCGGTGGTTCCCTGGATGCGCCAGCCTGCCGGCAAATGCTCGTGTGTTGCTTCGATTTTCTCGATGACAACGTAGAGCGAGCGTCCGCGCGAGCCCTCGTTGTCTTGTGTGAGTTGTGCATAAAGCAGCTGCACCCGCTCGAAATATTCGGCCGGATCGTAAAGCCCGTCGGGGTGATCGATGCGCAACCCTTCAATCTTCCCTGCCGCGGCCAGCTGCAGCACCAACCGGTGCGTGGCCTCGAACACCGCCGGATTCTCCATGCACAGGGCCGCAAGTTCGTTGATGTCGAAAAACCTGCGGTAGTTGATGGCGTCGGAGGCCACTCGCCAGTAGGTGACGCGGTAAGCCTGAGCCTCGAGCAGCGAGTGCAGGTCGGCGACGCCTTCCGAACGGCCCGGCCCGACGTTGAAGGTCTGCACAGCGCGATCAATGGCCTCATTAAGCGGCGGATGATCGCGTACCAGACGAGCGAGCCTTTGCTTGAGCGGTTCATTGTCGCGGCGACGCCGCTCGACATCGGCGGAGACTTCGCTGTTTCGCGAGGGGAGCTGCGTAAATGCCGCAGCCAGTTGGAAGAGTCCGCTGCGCGCAGCCGCCGGCAGGGAGGGCTCATGCAAGTCCAGCGCGCGCTGGAGAACGCGCGGATACTCCTTCGGATCGACGGGCAGCTTGTGCTCGTAATACCGAAATGTGAACGCACCCGCGTCGGGCTCATATTCGAGCTTGATCTCGCCACGGTCGAGCACTCGTCCATAGTGGTCAGAGAGCACCGGCACCAGCACCTTGCCGGCAAGATCGGGATCCAGCGGATGCCAGTCGATGTCGAAAAATTCAGCAAAAGCCGAGGCAGGGCCGTTCTCCAGGACGTCCAGCCACCACGCGTTGTCGCCACCCATGATTCCCATGTGATTGGGCACCACGTCTGCGATCTGGCCCATGCCATGGCGCTCGAGTTCCGCGACGAACCGATCGAAATCCTCGCTTGAGCCGATCTCGGGGTTGATCTCGCCGTGATCGACGATGTCGTAGCCGTGGCGGCTGCCAGAGCGCGCGCGCAAGTAGGGCGAGCAATAGACGTGGCTCACGCCCAGCGCCGCCAGATACGGGACCAGCGCAGTTGCTTTCGTAAAGCCGAAGTCGCGGTGCAGTTGCAGCCTGTAGGTTGCGCGCGGGATGCGCGTCGCGGCCATCGATGCGGCCCTGGTCGCCGCGCGGACTGCGGGGCGCTCACGGCGCAGCGATTTGGAGAGATCGTCCAGCCGGCGATCGTCCAACCAGAGCTCGACCGCGAGCGGGAGCTTGCGGCGCCAGTTGGGATGAGAATCGACAGTTGCCGGCAGGTTGGCCTGCTCGCGCACGCCGATGACATCCTCGAGCTGGACCAGCATCAATCGCGACGGTGTGCGTGCCAGATACGAATGCACGGCAAGGGCGACCTCGCTGGTCATCGCGGGCAGCTCTGCCGCATCGGCGTCTACACCCGCGGGCAGCAGTTTCTCGCGGCCGAGCGCGCCCAGCAACCGGATGCGATCCTGCGCGCGCTCGACGAACTGCTTGTCGCGCATCGCTTCGTCCGGAAACAGGCGAAGTTCGGAGCGAAGCACGAGATCGCGTCCCTCCCACCATCCCGTCAGGGTCGGCAGATCGTGGGTGCTGGCGGCGACGATCGCCTGTCTGACATACGCCGATGGAGGCTTGAACTCGCCAGAAGGCTGTCGCTCGAACAGCAGCAGCCGCGTGGAAACAATCCCGGCGCGCGACAGAGCCTCGCGCAAGTGGTCGGGCACGGTTCCCAGATCTTCGCCGACAACCATGCAGCGGTGTCGCTGGCTCTCCAGGCAGAGGATGCCGAGCATGTCGTCGAAGGGGTAATGCACGTACGCGCCGTCCACAGCCTCCGATCCGGCAGGCACCCAGAACAGCCGCGCGAGTCCCATGACATGGTCGATGCGCAGCACGCCGGCGTGGCGCATGTTGGCGCGCAGCGTCGCGATGAACGGCGCGTATGCTGCGTCGCGCAGGCGCTCGGGCATCAGCGGTGGCAGACCCCAATCCTGCCCGCGCAAGTTGAATTCGTCAGGAGGAGCGCCGACGCTCGCGGCGACTGCGTAGCTGCGCTGGTTCGCCCAAGCCTCCGCGCCCGCCCTGTCGATCGACACGGCGAGGTCGGCGTAAAGGCCGACTTGAGCGCCGCGGTCGCGAACGCGCTTGGATACGCTCTCGAGCTGCAGTGCAGCCTGCCATTGCAAGTACTGGTAGTACTCAACGCTCTCGCCGTGCTCTGCGGCGAAGCGCTCGACTTCCGGCGAAGCGGGGTCGCGAAATGCTTGCGGCCAGGCCGGCCAACCGTAAATTGAAGGATCGACGCGGAAGAAATGTTCCTGCAGCGCTTCGAACAGTGCGTGCTGTCGCAACACTTCACCACCCTCGGCGCGGAATGCGTCAAAGTCCGCTGCGCGCGCATCACGAACTGGGAGATGCGCCTTGCGAAAATGCTGATATGCGAGTTTGAACGCGCGAGCTTTGAGCTCGGCTACGCCGACGTAGTCAACCAGCTCAGTTCCGCGCACCTTGGCGAGAGCCTCTTTGAACTGCGCCGACTCGACCAGCGCTCGAGCTTGCTCCGACTCGCGAAAATCCTCGATCGACTCGACGTCCAGATACAGAACATTGAAGAACAGTCGGCTGGACGGGCTGTACGGGCTTGAATGCGCCGGATTGTGCGGAAACAGGGCGTGCAGCGGATTGACCGCGGCGAGCGAGGCACCGCGGCTGACCCAGTGGTCGGCCAAATCGGCTAAGTCGGTGAAGTCGCCGATGCCCCAGTTGCGCGCCGAGCGAAGCCCGTAGAGTTGCATCGCAGGCCCCCACACACGGCCTTCGCCGTCCAGCGCCGTCGGCCGGTGGCACTTGCTGGGAGCGACGATGAGCAATGTTTCACCCAAGACCATGTCGCCGCGGGAGATGCTCAAGCGGTGGTAGCCGAGCGGCGGCGCGACGGGAAGCACGAGCTCCGTACTTGCGGGTGTGGGCGTGAGCGATGGCGGTGACAGCGTCCCCTCGTGCATCGAGCCGTCTTCGAGCTTCAGGCGCCAGCCGAGATGACCGGCGTCGGCGAGTGCCAGGTTGAGATGCAGCGCCGGCCGCTCGCCGTGTCGCACCACAAGCACGGGCGCCATGGCTCGCCGTTCGCGCTCCTGCTCGAGTCGGGACAGGGCGTTTCGTGCGTGGTCGTCGCTTTCGGCACCCACGCCCATCGCGGCCAGGATCGCGCGCAGCGTGCCTTCGCTTGCCCTGCGTTGGGCGCCCCAGATATCGCGATATTCCAGCGCGATGCCGCAGCCTTCGGCCAGGCGTTCAAGGACCTCGCTCATGCGAGCACGCACAGCACCGAGTAGGGTTCCAGCATGTATTCCTGGCGATCCCCTAGTCGCCCGTCCGTGGCGAAAATGATCTTGCCGACCGGCTGCTCGACGGGGTGCGGTCGCGTTGCGCTGAAGTTGGCGATGAGATGCAGGGCCGAGCGGTCGCCCAGCGTCCAGTGCGCGAGCAGAACCTCCTCGCGCTCGACAGCAAAGCTACCCGAGGGGACCATTCCTGCGAGCCGCGGCACCAGATGCTTGCTGCGCAAGTGCAGACACTGCTGATAGAAGGCGAGCCACTCGTCGTGAGGAGCGAGGTGAAGCTCCTCCCAGTCGAGCCGGCTTCTTTCGAAAGTCGCACGATCGTTGGGGTCTGGAATCAGCTTCTGTGCGGCAGGATCGCGAAACCGCGCAAAGCGGGTGAACTCGCGCATCCTGCCCTGGCTCACCGCCTGTGCCAGGTCGGGTCCGAAATCGCAGAAGAAAAAAAAGGGGGCGCTGGCGGCGAATTCCTCGCCCATGAACAAGAGCGGTGGCGAAGGCGCGAGCAAAACACAGGCGATGGCTGCTCGAAGCGCGCGCGGATCGGCGAGTTGCGCGATACGCTCCCCCAGCGCCCGGTTGCCTACCTGATCATGCGTCTGCAGGAACGATACAAAAGCCGACAGCGGCAAGTGCACCGAGGGTTCACCGCGCAGCGCGCCGCCGCGAAACGCGGAGGGCTCGCCCTGGTAGGCGAAGCCTTCGGCGAGGCAGCGGCCCGCGAGCTTGAGCGGCGCGGTCGCAAAATCGGCGTAGTAACCATCGGTCTCGCCCGTGAGTACGACATGCAGTGCGTGATGCAGATCGTCGTTCCATTGGGCGGTGGCATGCAACGGCCGGTGCTGGGCATCGCGCCCCAGGTGACGCGCTTCATTGCGGTCGTTCTCCAGCACGATATGCACGTGCCGCTGCGCCCAGGGACCTTGGCGCACTTCCTCGGCCAGCTCGGAGATCAAGTCGGGCGAGGAATCGTCGACGATCCGGTCGACGGCGTCGAGCCGCAGTCCGTCGAAGGCGTACTCTTCGAGCCAATAGAGCGCGTTGTGAATGAAAAAATCGCGCACCGTGCGGCTCTGCTCGCCGTCGAAGTTGACCGCCGCTCCCCAAGGCGTCCTGTGGTCTGGATTGAAAAACTGTGGCGCGTACATGCCGAGGTAATTGCCTTCGGGGCCGAAGTGGTTGTACACGACGTCGAGCAGCATCATTAGGCCGCGAGCATGCGCGGCGTCGATCAGGCGCTTCAAATCGGCGACGCTGCCGTAGGAGGCGTCCGGCGCGAACGGCAGCACACCGTCGTAACCCCATCCGCGCCGTCCCGGAAAATCGGCAAGCGGCATGAGTTCGACGGCGGTGACGCCGAGCTGGACGAGATAGTCGAGGCGCTCGGCTGCAGCCGAGAACGTACCTTCTTTAGTAAACGCGCCGACATGCAGCTCATAGATGATCGCTTCCTCCCATGGCCGGCCGGTCCAGTCGGCGACGCTCCATTCGAAGGCCAGCGGATCGACGACCATGCTCGAAGCATGAACGTCGTCGGGGTTGTAGCGCGACGCCGGATCGGGCACGCTCCTGCCTCCATCGATGCGAAAGCTGTAGCGTGCGCCCATCGGGGCTTCGACTTGGTCGACTCCGAACCAACCTTCGGGCAGCGTCGTCATGGCGAGCTCGCGCCGTATCTCACCGACGACGAGCTCCAGGTCGATCTGGCGTGCTGCCGGAGCCCACAGACGAAACCTTGTCCCGGCGGGCGAAACTTGCGCGCCGAATGGCATCGCGTGATGTCGCTTCACACGGCGCTTTCGGCGTGACTCAACAGAACCAGCGAGCGCCCCTCCAGCGGGTACGTGCTCGACGCCGCGAAGCTGCCGTCTACCGCGAGACCATCATCGCGCGCCGTGTCCACGATTGCGATCCACGCTCCGCCGCCATACCCGGGCAGGCGGAACGGAACGGCTTCATGGTGAGCGTTGAACAGCACCACGAAGTTGCCGTCGCGCACGGGATTGCCGCGCGGATCGGTCTCGTCCAGCGCTTTGCCGGCAAGATAGACGCCCAGGCAGCGTGCGAAGTCCTGGTTCCACTCCTCCGTAGTCATCTCCGTGCCGTCGGGCTTGAGCCAGACGATGTCCTTGACTTCGCCGCCGTACAAAGGACGGCCCTGAAAGAAGTGCCGACGCCGGAACACCGGATGCTCACGGCGCAGCTTGATCATGCGGCGCACGAATTCGAGCAGGTGCGGGCGATCGGCGTCAGGCGTTCCGTCGAGCGTCCAATGTAGCCAGCTTGTTTCGTTGTCCTGGCAATAAGCGTTGTTGTTGCCTTGCTGAGAGCGTCCGATCTCGTCACCGGCTAGCAGCATCGGCACGCCCTGCGAGAGAAGCACGGTGGCAAGGAAATTGCGCTTCTGGCGCGCGCGCAGCGCGTTGATCTCAGGGTCGTCGGTGGGACCCTCGGCGCCGCAGTTCCACGACAAATTATTGTTGTTGCCGTCGCGATTGTCTTCCCTGTTGGCTTCATTGTGCTTCTCGTTGTACGAAACGAGATCCTGCAGCGTGAACCCGTCGTGGGCGGTAATGAAGTTGATGCTGGCGTGGGGAAGCCGCCCGCTGCTTCCGTACAGGTCGCTCGACCCGGTCAGGCGGCGGGCGAACTCACCGATCAGTCCGCCGTCGCCTTTCCAGTAGGCGCGCATGCTGTCGCGGTACTTATCGTTCCATTCCGCCCACCCCGGCGGAAAGTTGCCGACCTGGTAGCCGCCTTCGCCTAGGTCCCAAGGCTCGGCGATGAGCTTTACTCGCGAGAGCACCGGATCCTGGCGCAGCACGTCGAAAAATGCCCCCAGGCGGTCCACCTCGTGCAGCTCGCGCGCCAGCGCCGAGGCCAAGTCGAAGCGAAAGCCGTCGAGATGCATCTCGGTCACCCAGTAGCGCAGCGAATCCATCAGGAGCTGCAGCACGCGCGGATGCTGCATGTCGAGGGTGTTGCCGGTGCCTGTGAAATCGACGTAGTGCCGCGGATTGTCGGCACTCAACCGGTAGTACGCCCGGTTGTCGATGCCGCGGAAGCACAGCGTCGGCCCCAGCTCGTTGCTCTCAGCGGTGTGGTTGTAAACGACATCGAGGATGACCTCCAGCCCCGCCGAATGCAGCGTCTTGACCATCGTCTTGAACTCGTTGACTTTGCCTGACGAGGAGTAGCGCGATTCGGGCGCGAAATAACCGATGCTGTTGTAGCCCCAATAGTTGCGCAGCCCCGTCTCGACCAGGCGGCGATCGTCGACAAAGGCGTGAACGGGCATCAGCTCGACGGTCGTGACACCGAGCCGCTTGAGGTAGTCGACGACCGGCGCAGTGGCCAGCGCCGCGTATGTTCCGCGCAACGGCGGCGGGACCTGGGGATGCTGCATGGTATAGCCGCGCACGTGCATTTCGTAGATCACCATCTCGTGCCACGGCACGTCGGGCCTGCGGTCTTCGCCCCAGGTGAACGCCGGATCGATCACCCTGCACTTGGGCATCCCGCCCGCGCTGTCGCGGCGGTCAAGCGACAGATCGGAGCGCTTGTGGCCCACGGTATAGCCGAACAGGGCGTCGCTCCAGCGAAAGTTGCCGACGATCTGCAGTGCGTATGGATCGAGCAGGAGCTTGTGCGGGTTGAAGCGGTGACCCTCCTCGGGACGATACGGCCCGTGCACGCGGTAACCATAAAGCAACCCCGGACGCGCTTCGGGAAGATAGCAATGCCACACCTGGTCGGTGCGCTCTTTTAGCTCGATGCGCTGCAATTGGCGCCGGCCGGCGTCGTCGAAGACGCACAGTTCGACCCGCTCTGCGGATTCGGAGAACAGCGCGAAGTTCACACCCTCGCCGTCCCACGTTGCGCCGCGCGGGTCGGGACGGCCCGGCCAGACGGCGTTGATCGGTGTCATTGATTATTCTTCTTGATCCCTGGTCCGATCGTTCTAGATCGGTGGTGGAGCGTCGCGCTCGTTGTGCTCTTCGTTGCGCCCGTGACGCGACCAGCGCTCGAGAAACTCCGCCGCGCGTTTTTGTCCGCCCAGGCCGAAGGCGAGCGCCAGCGCCAGCGCAATCGCGATCAGGATGATAAGAAAGGTCTGGCGAATAATATCGCCCAGGCCCAGGTGATCGATGGCGATCATCACCACGAAAGCGACGATGGCATACATCGCCAGCCGTCCGAGCAGTACGGCGTCGGGCATGTCGAGGTTCTTGCAATACGCCGTTACCGTCGTGCCGATGAAGCGTGCGAAGTACGCTCCGAAGGCGAGGATGATGACGGCCACGATCACCCGGGGCACGAACAGCACGATGCGGCCGATCAGATCGGTCACCGCGGTCAGCCCGACGGTATTCGATGCGACCAGCAGTGCGGTGAGGATGATCAGCCAGTACACCAGCAAGCCGAGGACTCCCGTGGTGTCGGTTTCGCCGCCGCCTTGTCTCAGGAATCCATCCAGGCCCGCTTTCTCGGTGAGCACGTTGAAATTAATCGCGCGCAGCGCCTTGACGACGACGAACCGGACCAGCTTGGCGAGCAGCCATCCGACAATGAGGATAACGATAGCGAGCAGCACCTTGGGGAGGATCTCTCCGGCCTGCGCCAAGAAGCTCTGGACCGGATCCCAGAACAGATCGAATCGTTCCATGCTGACCTCCGTGAAGGTTGCCTACTCGTTACCGGCGCCAGGTAGCAGCTCGCGAATTCCCGCAAGTGGAATGCGCACCCAATCCGGCCTGTGGTCCATTTCGTAGCCAAGCTCGTAGAACGCCTTGTCGAGCATGAACAGATTGATGAGTCCGGTCGCTTCGCGCCAAGTGGGGAGCAACCCGCGTTCGTGCGCCGCGTCGCGGTAGCCTTCGAGGAAAGCGTCGCGCGCGACCTTCTCCCAGTTTTCGGCCGGCGCGGCGAGCGATGCCAGCGCGTCTGGACGCTCGCCGATTGCATTCTTGAGCGCGCCGAAGCGGGCATAACTGAACGAGCGCAGCATGCCCGCGACATCGCGCAGCGGCGAGTCTTTCTGGCGTCGCTCGGCGAGCGAGCGCGAGGGCTCGCCTTCGAAGTCGGTGATGACGAAATCGTTGTGTGCCAGCAGCACCTGTCCAAGATGGTAGTCGCCGTGCAACCTCGCTTTGGCGTGTCGTGGCCGGGCGTCGGACGACGCGTCGATGCGCTTCAGAATCTCGCTGCGACGCGCAATCAGCGCTTGAGCGTCGGTACGTGTCGCCGGGTCGAGCGAGTCGCCCCGCTTGTCGAGGCGATCGAGCATCTGCGATGCCGTGTCGCGCGCTCGATGGACCCAGGCCGATACGTCTCGCGGCTCGATGGGCTCGGGATCGAATGCCGGGTCGCCGGTCTTGGTGGCGAAGGCGGCATGCAGCTCGGCGGTGCGCCGGCCGAGGATACGCATGAGCGAGAGATAACCTCCATGCACCTCCCCTGGCTCTCCAGGGGGCGCGGTACCGGTGCGCTGCTGCTCGAGGAAGCGTTCGACATAGTTCAGGGTAAACGCCCAGGCGTCGCCTTGATTGCTGACAAAACCCTGCAGCAGCGCCATGGTCGTGGTCGCGGCGTCGGCGCCGGTGTATTCGATCGAGCCGGCGATGGGAACCACGTGCTCGAAACGCACAACCTCGGTCAGGAAGCGACCGATCTCCAGCTCGGGATTGATTCCCGGGTGCATGCGTCGATACGCTTTGAGCAGCAGGCGTTCGCCAAACGCGATAACGGTATTGCTGCTCTGCCCGGCAAGGTTCACCGGCAGCTTGGCGTAGTCTCGTCCAGCCAGCCCGGCGAACGCTGCGGTGTGACGGAAGCGCATTGCTCCTCGGGCAAAGCGCAGGTCCGCGCCCTGCTCGATCGAGCGGACGAGTTCCCGACAGAAGACGTCGTCGGCGAAGGCGTCGGCCACCGCGCCCACACGCGCCTGCTGGCGCGCGCGGGCAAGCAGCGCGCTCTGGACCTTGCGCATGCGCTCTTCTTCCTCCTCCCACACCAGCGCCAGCGGTAGCAGGAAACTCTGCGCCTCGCCAGCCGCCCTTTCCGCACGGGCGATGGTGAGCAGCCAGCCTCCGGCCTTGGTGTTCCATTCGGCGTAGTCGATGAGCGCGACACGCTGCAACGGTTCGGTCTTGGCCGCGTACCAGCGCTGCGTCGAGACGAATGCGGGAAGCACATCGCGCTCGAGTTGCGCGCGCACTTTTTCCGAAAGCGCGATGCGCCACGGGACCACCCGGTCGCGAAAGAGGCTCGCCCAGCCGTCGAACAGCACCAGTACCTGAAGCTCTTCGAGCGGCGGTCGCTCTTCGCGTGCTGCCGGCACCTCCGAGCTCGGCGCGAGCCGGAACCACATGAAGCCGTGCCCCGGCAGCGTCAGCGGATAGGCTTGCTCGCCGATCGGTGGAAACGTGGCGCGTCCAAGAAGCTCGATCGGCACGCGTCCCTTGTGACGCGACAGATCCAGCGCCGCCGGTTGAGCCGAACGCGCTAGATTCGCTACGCAGAGCACGACGTCGTCTCCATGCTCGCGCATATAAGCCAGGATCTTGCGGTTGTGCGGGCGCAGGAAGGTGAGCGAGCCACGGCCGAAGGCGCGATGCGCCTGGCGCGTGGCGAGCATTCTCCTCATCCAGTTGAGCAGCGACGAGGTCTCGCGCGCCTGCGCTTCGACGTTGACCGCCTGGTAGCCGTACAGCGGATCCATGATCGGCGGTAGATACAGCCGCTGCGGGTCTGCGTTGGAAAAGCCGGCGTTGCGCTCCGGCCGCCATTGCATGGGCGTGCGCACGCCGTCGCGATCGCCGAGGTAGACGTTGTCGCCCATGCCGATCTCGTCGCCGTAATAGATGACGGGCGTGCCGGGCATCGACAAGAGCAGGCTGTTCATCAGCTTGATCTTATCGATGTCGTTGTCGAGCAGAGGCGCCAGGCGCCGTCGTATGCCGAGATTCAAGCGCGCGCGCGGGTCGGCGGCGTACATCTGGTAGAGGTAATCGCGCTCCTTGTTGGTGACCATCTCCAGCGTCAGCTCGTCGTGATTGCGCAGAAAAATGGCCCACTGACAGTTCTCGGGGATGTCCGGCGTCTGCGCCATGATCTCCGAGATGGGATGCCGGTCCTCCAGCGCGATGGCCATGTACATGCGCGGCATCAGGGGGAAGTGATACGCCATCTGGCATTCGTCGCCGTTGCCGAAGTACTCGCGCACGTCCTCTGGCCATTGGTTCGCCTCGGCGAGAAGCAGCCGGTTGACGTAATGTTCGTCGATCAGCCTGCGGATTTTCTTGATGAGCTCGTGCGTCTCCGGAAGGTTTTCGTTGTTGGTCCCCTCGCGCTCGCAGAGATAGGGAATCGCGTCGAGTCGGAAGCCATCGATGCCCATGTCCAGCCAGAAGCGCATGGTCTTGAGCACCGCCTTGAGCACCTTCGGGTTGTCGAAGTTCAAATCGGGTTGATGGCTGAAAAAGCGGTGCCAGTAGTACTGCTGGGCGATGTCGTCCCAGGTCCAGTTGGATTTTTCGGTGTCGGTGAAGATAATCCGCGTGCCGGCGTATTTCTTCGGATCGTCGCTCCAGACATACCACGATCGCTTGGCGGAACCCTTGGGAGCGCGCCGGGCCGCCTGGAACCACGGGTGCTGATCGGAGGTGTGGTTGACGATCAACTCGGTGATGATGCGCAAACCTCGCCGCTTCGCTTCGCGCACGAAATTCCTGAAGTCCTGGCGGGTGCCGTACTTGGCCGCGATGTTGTGGTAGTCGGAGACATCGTAGCCATCGTCGCGCATCGGCGACGGATAGAAGGGCAGCAGCCAGATGGTGTTGACGCCCAAGTCGCGGATGTAGTCGAGCTTGTTGGTCAAGCCCTGGAAGTCACCCATGCCGTCGTCGTTGGAATCGAAAAACGCCTTGACGTGCAGCTCGTAGATGAGCGCGTCCTTGTACCAGAGCGGGTCGTCGCCGTTGACGGCGACCTGAGGAGCGTGCTGTTCGGCGGCCTGTAGATTCATCGTCCTACATGAAATAGTCGAAGTCCTGCTCGCGGTGCACGCGCCGGCGCATGCGGAAGATATGCGCGGGCGAGCGGGACGGATCCAACGAAACGAAGTTGCGCGACCCGTTCCACAAATAGCGCGCACCTGTGAGCAGCTCGTGCATCTGGTAGGAGGTCTGCGCTTCGATGCCGAGCCGCTTGAGGTCGAGGTCGACCCATCCCGATTGGGTATGCGCCGGATCGAGATTCACCACCATGACCACGACGTTGTCCAGATCGGCAGTCGTCTTGGCATAGCAGATGAGTTGCTCATTATCGACGGGGAAAAAGTCGAGACTCCAGTCCTGCTGCAGCGCCTTGTTTTCTCGCCTCGCACGGTTCACTCGCCCGATGTAGCCGGCGAGGCTGTCGGCGCGGTCGAGATCCCAGTGCTTGATCTCGTATTTTTCCGAATCGAGGTATTCCTCGCTTCCCGGCTCGCGAGGGCTATGCTCCATCAGTTCGAACGCAGGACCGTAAATGCCGTAGTTGGCTGACAGGGTTGCGGCAAGGACGAGTCGCGCCATGAACGCGGGACGCCCGCCGAACTGCAGATATTCGGTCAGGATGTCCGGTGTGTTCGGCCAGCAGTTGGGACGGAAGTATTCGCGTCCGCCGCCTTGCGCCAGTTCGGTGAAGTAGTCGGTCAGCTCGCGCTTGCTGTTGCGCCAGGCGAAGTAGGTGTACGACTGAGTGAATCCGAGCTTGGCCAGCCGGTGCATCACCTTCGGCCGGGTGAAGGCTTCGGAAAGAAATATCACCTCCGCATGCTGCCGTTTGATCTCCGCGATGACCCACTCCCAGAAGCCGAACGGCTTGGTGTGCGGATTGTCGACGCGGAAGATGCGCACCCCGTGTTCCGCCCAGAAGGAAAAGACATCGGCGAGCGCGCGCCACAGTCCCCGCCAGTCGTCGGTTTCGAAGTTGAGCGGATAGATGTCCTGATACTTCTTGGGCGGGTTCTCCGCGTACTGAACGCTGCCGTCCGGACGCCGGCGAAACCACTGGGGATGGCTCGCCACCCACGGATGATCCGGCGCGCACTGAAAGGCGATATCGAGTGCGACCTCGAGACCGTGTCCCTTCGCTTGGGCGACGAGCCGCTGCAGATCGTCCAGCGTACCGAGTTGCGGATGGATGGCCGTATGGCCGCCTTCGGCGGATCCGATCGCCCACGGACTGCCCGGGTCTTGCGGAGTCGGCGTCAAGGTGTTGTTGGGGCCCTTGCGTCGCTCGCGACCGATGGGATGAATCGGCGGAAGATAGAGCACATCGAAACCCATGGCGGCCACGTACGGCAGCCGCGCCGCGCAGTCAGCGAGCGTGCCGTGAACTTCGGCTGCCGCCCCGCAAGAGCGCGGAAACCATTCGTACCACGCGCTGTTGCGTGCAACCGGGCGATCGACCGTAACGCCGAATTCCGACGGGTAGGTGAAGGCAAGACTGCGATCCGGAAAGCGCTGCGCCAACTCGCCCAAGTCCTTATCGAGTGCCAGCGCTCGAAGCGCCGCGGGGTCCTTCTCGCTCCGCAGGCGGCGCGCCCACGCCGCGAGCTGTTCGCGCTCGCCACCGGCTGCCCGCGCCGCCGCCGCGTCGATCAGTGCCGCGCCTGAGAGCGCGGCAACGCGCAGGTCCTCGGCCTCGACGCGTCGCGCGAAGTCGTGACGCCAGGAGAGGAATGCGTCGACCCATGCGCTCACCGTGTAGCGGTAAGTGCCCAGCAAATCGACGGTAAAAACCCCGCGCCAGCGATCGTTGCCCAAAGCCTGCATGGGTGAGCTACGCCATTCGCTTTCGCTGTCCCGCCTGTGCAACAGCAGACAGCAGAGCTGATCGTGGCCGTCGGCGAAGCAATCGGCTTCGACAGTGACTTCGTCGCCAACGATTCGCTTGATCGGGAAGCGTCCGCCGTCGACCGCCGGCTCGATCGCTTCGATGACCGCGCGTACGCGGCCGTCAGGCGCTGACGAGTGCGAAACAGACATCTTATTGTTCTAGGGCCTGTTAATGCTATGGACGCAATGCGCTTGTGTCCATAGCGTTAACAGATCAACTCGCCTCAAGCCGGTTTGAACATGACAATGGAGAGCGGCGGCAGCGTCAATGTCAGTGAATGCGAACGCGTTTGCGCCGCGACTGGCGCGGCTTCCACCCCGCCAAAGTTGCCCATGCCGCTTCCCCCGTAAATCGGCGCATCGCTGTTCAGAAGCTCACGCCACCATCCTCCTTGGGGTGCTCCGACCGTATAATTGATCCTCGGCACCGGGGTGAAGTTGCACACTGCCATCACCGGCGCTCCCTCGCGCGGTCGGCGCAGGAAGCTGATCACGCTCTGGTCGGCATTGCGAAAATCGATCCACTCGAAGCCGGATGCGTCGAAGTCGACCTGATGCAGCGACGGCTCGGCGCGATACACCGCGTTCAAATCGGCGACCCAGCGCTGCACGCCCGAGTGCTCGGGATATTGCAGAACCCACCATTCCAGCGCGGCTTCGTGCGACCACTCGCGTCGCTGGCCGAACTCACCCCCCATGAACAGAAGCTTCTTGCCCGGATGCGCCCACATGTAGCCGAACAACAGCCGCAGATTGGCGAATTGCTGCCAGGTGTCGCCGGGCATCTTGCCGATGAGCGATCCCTTGCCGTAGACGACTTCATCGTGCGACAGCGGCAGAACGAAGTTTTCGAAAAACGCGTACCAGATCGAAAAGCTCAGGCGGTCATGATGGTATTTGCGATATACCGGCGGCTGTCGCATGTAATCAAGCGTGTCGTGCATCCAGCCCATGTTCCATTTCATGCCGAAGCCCAGGCCTCCGACGTAGAGGGGCCGCGAAACCATCGGCCACGCGGTGGATTCCTCGGCGATCATCTGCACATCGGGGTGGTCGCGATATACGGCCTGGTTGAGCGTTCGCAGGAAATCGATCGCGCCCAGGTTCTCCTTGCCGCCATGCTTGTTGGGGATCCACTCGCCGGTTTTGCGTCCGTAGTCGAGATACAGCATCGACGCCACGGCATCAACGCGCAGGCCGTCGATGTGGTACTTGTCGAGCCAGAACAAGGCGCTCGAGAGCAGAAACGCCCTGACTTCGTTGCGTCCGTAATTGAAGATCGAGCTGTTCCACTCCGGATGAAAGCCTTGCTTGGGGTCCGCGTGTTCGTAGAGGTGCGTGCCGTCGAAAAAAGCCAGCCCGTGCTCGTCGGAAGGAAAGTGCGACGGCACCCAGTCGAGGATCACGCCGATGCCGCGGCGATGCAACACATCGATCAGGAACATGAAATCCTGCGGCGTGCCGTAGCGCGCGGTCGGCGCGAAGTAAGCCGTCGTTTGATAGCCCCAAGAGCCGTAGAACGGATGCTCGGCGATGGGCATGAGCTCCACATGAGTGAAGCCCATCATGGTCACGTACTCGGCCAGCGGTTCGGCGATGCCGCGATACGTCGGAAGACGGTTATCGTCGCGGCGCCACGACCCAAGGTGCAACTCGTAGATAGCGAACGGCGCGTCGAGCGCGTTTTTACCGCGGCGGTCGCGCATCCAGGCCTCATCGCCCCACTCGTATTCGAGCGTCCAGGCGCGCGATCCCGTCGCTGGTGGCACTTCGGCGAAGAATGCGAAAGGATCGGCTTTGTCGACCTTGTAGCCGCGGTGCTTGGAAAAAATGCGGTACTTGTACGCTTCGCCGCGCGAGACGCCGGGGACCACGCCTTCCCATAGGCCGGAGCCGTCATGACGCACCGCTAGCGGATGAGCGGAATCGCTCCAGCCGTTGAACTCGCCGATGACCGAGACGCGCGCGGCATTGGGCGCCCACACCGCGAATGACGCCTCATCGCGCCCGAGTTGGCAACCCAATCCATCATACAAACGCCCATGGGTTCCTTCGCGCAGCAGATAAACGTCGTGATCGCTCAGCCTGGTCGCCACACGGGACCCGGAACCCTCGAGCCGAGCACGTTCAGGCCTTTGCATGGTCCCTTTCCGCTCGCATCGCTTTTCCGGTGCGAGCGCCATTGTGGCGCTTTGTATCTCCTGCGTGAACTCCTACGCAGGCACCTCGCGCCTTAAGCAAGGTTGGTAGCAGATTGCGCCGGCTACGGCATGCGCACCTTAGCCCGGTTGCTCTGCTTGGCGTACCGGAAAGCGCTTCCCAGAACGCGGCCTGCATACCTTGGGTTTTTCGTTGCCTCCCGGCGGACGACCGCTGATCCGGTGGTGGGACCGATTTTGAGTCGAGACCCACCGAGCCAGTAAGCAGCACTTGAAGCAATGTAGACCCGCCGGCGCCCGAGCGGAAATCGGCGCCGCGCCGATTTCCGTGTAAGAGAGCGTCCGACACTGCTGACAGCGCCGTGGCCGAAACAAGCTACTGAACGCTCAAGCTCGCCGGATGAAAGAGATAGGAATCCAGGGCGAGCGCCCCTGCCTCGAAGCCGCCAATGATGCGTTCGGCGCGTGCATCGGTACCGGCGGCGCCCCAGGCTATAAAAAGCGGCAGGAAATGCTCTTCGGTCGGATGCGCACGCTTAGCCTCCGGCACCTGATCGCGATAATCGATGACGGCTTCGGCGTCGTGCCCTTCGAGCCTGCCCTTGAGCCACTCTGCGAACGATGCCGCATAGAGCAGCGGCTCATGTCGGCGCGGATTGGAGACCCAATCGCGGAGGTTGTGCGTCGCATGGCCCGAGCCGATGATCAGCACCCCGTCTTCAGTCAGCGGCGCGAGTGCACTGCCCATCCGCAGATGATGTGCGGGTCCAAGTTCCGGCTGCAGCGACAGTTGCACGACCGGTACCTCGTGTTCAGGGTACATCCACTTGAGCGGCACCCACGCCCCGTGGTCCAAACCTCTGCAGCCATTGATCCCGGCAGTGATGTCCGCCGCTCTGAGTGCCGCGACCGCTTCCGCGGCGACTTCGGGCGCACCCGGAGCGGGATAACGTTCCCGGTACAACTCGTCGGGAAAGCCGCCGAAGTCGTGAATGGTTTCCGGCTTTGGGTTGCCGGTCAACATGGGAACCGCGGTTTCCCAATGTGCCGATGCGATCAGCACTGCGCTTGGCCGAGGCAGCGAACGACCGAGCAATTGCCACGCGCGTCCAGCTTCGCCCGGATCGACGGCATGCATGGGCGACCCGTGGGAAAGAAACAGCGTGGGCAATCGGCTCACAAACGTTCCTCCTAGGCTGCTTTTGCCGGCTGCTTGATCAAGCCCTCGGCCACTAGCGCCTCCTGCACCTTAGGACGCGATTCCACCCTTGCTACATATTCGGCGAGCACCGGCCAGCGCTTGAGGTCAAGGCCGACGAAGTTTGTCCAGCGAAGAATGGTGTACAGGTACGCGTCAGCCACGGTGAACTGCTTGCCCAGGAAGTAGTCCTTTCCCTGGAGCTGGCCAGATAGCCAGTCGAAACGCTTGGAGACCTTGTCTTTGAGGATCTCTTTGTATTCGGCGGGCGTATTCGCGGCGAACATCGGACTGAATTGCTTGTGCAGCTCGGAGGTGATGAAGTTTAGCCATTCCTGCAAGCGGTAGCGTTCCATGGTGCCGGCAGGCGGAGCAAGGCCCGACGCGGGATTACGATCGGCCAGGTACTGCACGATGGCCGGCCCTTCGCTGAGCCGCTCGCCGTTGTCCAGCTCGAGCAACGGAACGTAGCCTTTGGGGTTGATCGTGTAGTAATCGGTGCCGTCATCGAGCTGGTGCGTTTTGGTGCTCGCCTTGATCAGCGTGACAGGCAGTCCCGCCTCGCGTACCACGATGTGCGGCGACAGCGAACAGGCACCGGGAGAGTAGTAGAGTTTCATGGCATCCTCGTTGTTGAAGGTTTACAGGCAAGGAATCGAGTCCGCTTTCAAGCGCGCTGCAGGCGTGCGGCTGACGCTACTTGTGCGGGTTGCGCCTTTAGCGCATAGCGTCCGCTACCCAGGATGGCTACGACCAGGCCGACCAACGCGAGAAACGCCGGGTATTCCCATCCGCCCTTGGGCGAGGTGAAAAGCCAGCCATTTCCGGAGTGGGCCCAAGTCGCGCCGAGCAGTACCGGCAAGAGCGTCAACGCGACTGCCCGCGTGTAGACACCCAATATGAGCAATACCCCGCCGATGAGTTCCGCGGCGAAGGTGACATAGCCGAGCTCGCCGGGAAGACCGATCGATTGGAAGAACTGGGCTGTCCCCGGAAGCGTGAAGACAAAATACTTGAGCAGCGCGTGCGCAATGAACATCACGCCAAGGCCGGTGCGCAGCAACCCGGCAGCGACGTCGACACGGTTGGTCTGATCCATGGTCCCCATCCTTAAAGTTAGGCGCCTCCAGGGCGCGACGGGTGCCATGATGAACGTTGCAAAACGAATAATAAACACTGCCAAAAATGAATTACTATTGCGTATATTGCAACAATAGGGTGGCACGCCCGGGTACAGATGGATCGCTTTCAGGCCATCACTGCCTTTGCCAGAGTCGTCGAGACCGGCAGCTTCGCCCGCGCGGCGGAGCGACTTCAGGTCTCGGTGTCAGCAGTCTCGCGACAGGTGGCAGACCTCGAGGCTCACCTAGACGCGCGGCTGCTCAACCGGACCACGCGCCGATTGTCGCTTACGGAAGCCGGGCGCGTGTTCCACGAGCGTTGTATCCAGCTGCTGGCCGATCTCGAGGAGGCCGAGCACTCGGCCCACGCCGGCACCCTCAAGCCTCGCGGAACACTGCGCTTGACCTGCGGGACCACCTTCGGCGTTCGCCACCTTGCGCCGGCGATCGTGGGTTTCCGCGAGCGTTTTCCCGAAATGCGCTTCGACGTGGAGCTCTCCGATCGCGCCGTTGACCTGGTCGAGGAGGGCTTCGACGCTGCAGTGCGCATCGGCAATGTCGGCAGCCAGAATCTGGTCGGGCGCAAGGTCGGCGAGACTCGCCTCATGTGTTGCGCGTCTCCCGAGTACTTGCGGCGACATGCCGAGCCACAGCAGCCTGAAGACCTTGTCGGCCATGCCTGTCTCACGTATGAACACGCCCAGCAAAGGAATCTGTGGACGTTCCGCGATCGCGGCGGGCTCGAGCGCAGCGTCCGAGTGACCGGCCCTGTGCACACCAATAGCGGCGCGCTGCTGTCGGCACTCGCCGTAGCGGGATTCGGAGTCATCGTCGAACCGGATTTTCAGGTGGGCCCTGAAGTGCGAGCGGGACGCCTTGCGCGGATACTCAAGAGCTTCGAACCCAAGCCACGGACCATCTATGTGGTCTATCCGAGCCGCCGCCACCTCTCGGCGAAAGTGCGAAGCTTCACCGATTACCTGAACGATCGCTTCGCCAAGCCCGAATGGGCGATAGAGGATATCGCGCCAGCACGCGCGACGCGCGCTGCTACGTCCGCGCGTCGACCAGGGTAAGCGTCACGCTCAGCGATTTGCCTTCGCGCAGGAGGCCGAGCGTTGTCCGGTCTCCCAGTCGTTTGCCATCGAGCAGACGGTCCATCGCGGCGGCATTGTCGACAGGCTGGCCGTCGATGGTCTGGATGATGTCTCCGAGCTCGATGCTGCCATCGCGCAACCGACGCGCACCGCGCATGCCCGCGACCGCTGCCGGCGATCCTTTGATGACCTCGAGCACCGCAAGACCCTTGACACCTGCTTGCGTCGTCAATGCCGCGCTCAACTCGTCATTGACAGCGACGCCGATGCTGGGACGGCGATATCGGCCGAAGGCGATGATTTCCGGCACGACCCGATTGACGGTATCGACGGGCACGGCAAAGCCGATGCCGGCGCTGCCACCCGAGGGGCTGTAGATCGCGGTGTTGACGCCTACCAGGCGACCGGCACTGTCGAGCAAAGGTCCTCCGGAATTCCCCGGGTTGATCGCAGCATCGGTCTGGATAAGGTGGTGGACCTTGTTGCCGTCTTCTCCGTCGATGGAGCGATCCAGTGCCGAGATCACTCCGGTGGTCAGCGTGTGATCGAGCCCGAAAGGATTGCCGATCGCGAAGACACGCTGGCCGACCTGCAGCTCGCGGCTGATACCCAAAGGCAAAGGCGTCGGCCGCTTGTCGCTCACTTTGATGCGCAGGACCGCAAGATCATATTCGGCGCTTGCGCCGACCAGTGCGGCATCGAAGGTGCGTTGATCCGACAGTCGGATCTTGGCTTCCTTAGACCCGGCGATGACATGGTAATTGGTGACGATGTGTCCCTGGTCGTCCCAGATGAAGCCGGAACCGGTGCCGCGCGGTACCGCCCTCACGTTCATGGTCAGAAGATTGATCACCTGCTGCAGCGTGGTGATATAGACCACGGCGGGGCTCGACCGGCGAAACAGGTCGATGGTCGCCTTCTCGTCCGCGGAGAGATCCCCTCGCGGAGTGACCGCTCGTGCTACCGGCTGTGCACCCTGTGCCGCAGCCGCAGCAGTGATCGAGGCGAGAAGCAGCGCGCTTAGCAAGCGAAGAGCCGCTGGGTTCTTCACGGGGAGGGCAAAGGAGAAACCCAAGTTGAACAGCCGTTCGTCAGCGCCAGATCGATCCGGCGAATTCCCCGCGAAGGCCGGCTTAAGGCAGCTTGATCTTGCCTCCGCCTACGCCGCCAGGCGGAAGGCCGCCGAGCCCCGGCGTCGCGCCTGGGACGAGGATCGACGAGGAAGCCTGCCGGCGCAGCTCCTGCAACTCACGCACCGCTCGATCCACGCCTTCTTTAGCCGCGTCGCCATATTTCTGCACGGCGTCGCTCAGACTCGTAGCGTCGATTTCGAAACTGATCGGCAGCGGCCCCATGTTAGTAAGGATCTGCGCTTCCCCGACATAGATCGTAGGCCGCGTTTGATCGGCTCCGCCGTCGCGCGTCACCGGAGTGAGCACCCGGATCGTTCCCGCAGCGCGGTCGGTGTAAATGTCTTCGCGGTACAGTGACGCGGCGTCCATCTTCGCCTCGGCGCCGCGCGCCGGTGTATCCGTTGCCATTGCCACCCTCGCATGCAAAACAAACGCTAAGCATACCAAAATGCGCGATTTCTCACCGCTGTGCTGTTCAACCGAACATCTTGGAATATCTGATCGAGGCAGCGGCGTAGGAGGCGAGGGGATGTTGTCTCAGGTCATACAAGGGACGCAGAGAGTTGCGTCAGCACCTAAATTTTGGTTTATTGTGTAAGCGGGAACTAAACGCCAAGCGTTAAGTCTGTTGGCGGGTCTGGTAAGGAGATGTTTATGAAAGAGCGGAAACTAATGCTTACAGTTTTCGCCGCTGCTTTATTCCTCTTCATCGCAGGAACGGCTGCGGCACAGCGCGGCGGCGGAGGCCACATGGGTGGCGGCATGGGTGGCGGTGGTGGTTGGAGCGGCGGTGGTGGCGGCTGGCACGGCGGTGGTGGCTGGAATGGCGGTGGCGGTTGGCATGGCGGCAGTGGGTGGAATGGCAGTGGCGGTTGGCATGGCGGCAGTGGGTGGAATGGCGGCAGTGGTTGGCACGGCGGCTGTTGGAATTGCGGCTGGCACGGAGGTTGGGGCTGGAACGGCTCGCGCTGGGTCTGGTGGCCTTCGGTGAACGTCTGGTGGGGAGTTCCGGGCGCCTGGTGGTGGCCCACCGCTGGCTGGTGGGGGCCTTGGGGTGGTTGGTGGGGGCCTAGCCCGGGGTGGAGTTCCGCTTCCTGGGCTGATCCAGGCCCGGTGACGTATATCCAGCGCGATAGCACCCAGTCATTCGATAGCGCCCCGCCGGCCACGGGTAGCCAGGGCCAATACGATCAGAATCAATATGGTGGCCAGGGTCAGTACACTTACTATTACTGTTCCGACCCGGCGGGTTACTACCCGCAGGTCGCAAACTGCAATCGCCCGTGGACGAGGGTGATACCGAACAGTCCACCTCCCACTTCCGCTCCGACGATTCAGTAGCGCAGAACGAGGGAGAGATTCGTGAACTTGATGTTGAACCGCTCGCTTGCTTTGGTTCCCGTTGCAGTGCTTGCTGCGTGCGCCACGGTTCCCACGGCGCCGACAGTGATGGTGTTGCCGGGTACCAACAAGAGCTTTGAAGCGTTCCAGGCGGACAGCTTTGCGTGCAATCAGTTTGCGCAAGCGTCGCTTGGAGCGACCAATCCGAACAAAGCGGCGAGCGATGCCGCGGTCGGCAACGCCGTTGTAGGCAGCTTGATCGGCGCAGCTGCGGGTGCGGCCATCGGCGCAGCGACCCATCAAGCCGGGCCCGGAGCGGCCATCGGCGCAGGTTCCGGTTTGATTATCGGTTCCGCCGCCGGCGGCGGTGCGTACGGTTATTCCTACGCGCAGACGCAGCACCTCTACGACAACGCGTATGTCCAGTGCATGTACGCCAAGGGTAACCAGGTCCCGGTGCGGGCCGGCTATCGCGACATGCCGTCGCAGCGACCTGCGCCGCCGGCGCCGCCCGCTCCGTACTACGGTCCGCCCGCGGGCTGAAACTCAAATCCTCAAGTAGCAACCCGGGGAGGCCTCGCGCCTCCCCGTTTATTTGGACGCGCGCCCTGCTCGCTGCTCAGACCGCGGCCTCTTTGTGCCGCTCCCGATGAATGCGCCGTCGCGCGTCGGCCGCAGCGGCCACTCGCGGGCCGGTCGCATCCCCACACAAATCGAGGGGCCCCTGCTCCCTGCTCGGACCGCTACTTCTGCAGCACCCACTTGCCGTTCTGAATCTGCACCATCACTCGCGCGCGCGAGTCGAGTCCAAGGTGATCGGTCTTGGTCATGGTCACTGAGCCGTTGGTGACTTCGAAATTCTTCGTCGCCTCCAGCGCATCGCGCAGCGCACGACGGAACTCGACGCTGCCCGGCTGCGCCGTCTTGAGCGCCACCGGAATCGCATTGGCCAACTCGAGGCAGGCGTCCCATGTATACGAGCCGAATGCGGCGACGCTGCCCGGGCCGAACGTTGCCTCGTACAGCTTGGTGTATTCCTCCGCGCGCTTTTTCGCCGGGTGCGAATCAGGGAGCTGGCTCGCGACGATCACCGGACTCGCTGGCACAAACGCTCCTTCGACGTCCTTGCCGCCGACGCGCAGAAAATCGTTATTGGCTACGCCGTGATTGAAATAGACTTTTCCTTTGTAGCCGTGCTCAGCCAGAGTTTTCGCCGGCAGAGCCGCCGGCGTTCCCGATGCGCCGATGACGATCGCGTCGGGCTTCGCGGCGATGAGCTTGAGCGCCTGCCCGGTGACGCTGGTGTCCTTGGGAGCGAAGCGCTCGTTCGCTACCAGCGGGATGTTGCGCAACACCGCGGCCTTTTCGATTTCGGCGAAGAATGCTTCGCCCAGAGCATCGTTGAACCCGACGTAGCCCAGCGTTTTCACGCCATTGGCGGACGCATGCTCGAGAATCGCTCCACCCATCATCACGTCGGTTTGCGGCGTCTTGAACGACCACACCTTTTTGGCGTCGACGGGGTCGATGATCCTGATCGACGACGCAAGAGAGATCACCGGCGTCTCGCTTTCGGAAAAGACGTCGATCATCGCCAGCGAATTGGGTGTCGTCGTCGAGCCGATGATGGCATCGACCTTGTTCTCTCCGATCAGCTTGCGTGTGTTTTGCACGGCCGTGGTGGTGTCGGTGGCATCGTCGAGAACGATGTACTCGATGCTCTTCCCGCCCGCGCTCTTGGGGCACAGCGGAATCGTGTTCTTCTCCGGGATGCCCAGTGATGCCGCCGGCCCGGTCGCCGAAATCGTCACGCCTACCTTTACTTGGGCGACTGCGGCGGCGGAGAACGCGAGGGACGCAGAGACTATCGCTACGCAGATGAGTCGCCTGTTCATTGTTCCTCCTCCTTTCGACTCGAGCGTGCCATGATAACGGATCACTGTCTCAATCCGACCGTCGAGTCGCGTGGTTGATGCCGAATAGGGGTGATTTCAGAAACCAACTTTGAGTAGAGCGATGCGCTTCAACGCGACGCGAGTGACCGTGTTCCTGCTGGCGTGCATGAGCCTGGCGTTCGGCCGCATGGCTCAGGCGGCCGATCCCAACAAGGTCCTGCGCGTGGCGACGTACGACATCGAGACTCTCGATCCGCAGCAATACAACGATGATCCCTCGTTCCAGATCATCATGGCGATTTTCGAGCCGCTCTACGAGTGGGACTATCTCGGCGCTTCCCCGCGATTGTCGCCGGTGACCGCCGCGGGACCGGTCGAGGTCACTGATGGCGGCAAGACTTGGATCATGCGCGTCAAGCCGGGAATCTTTTTCACCGACGATCCGGCGTTCAAGGGCAAACCGCGCGAGCTGGTCGCTGCCGACTACGTATATTCGTACAAGCGGTGGATCGATCCCAATCTGCACCGCGGCGGGCAGACGATTCTCACCGACCTGATCGTCGGTGCGCGTGCCGTAGTCGACGCCGCCCGCTCGAGCGGAAAGTTCGATTACGACCGTCCGATCGCGGGTATGCTGGTGCTCGACCGCTATACCCTGCAGCTCACGCTCACCGAGCCCAACTATCCCAATATCAACGACCTGATCGGTTTCGTCGGCGCAGCGGCGCGCGAAGTGGTCGAGGCAGCGGGCGGCGACATCCGCGACCGCCCGGTGGGAACGGGCCCCTACCGTCTGAAGGAATGGAAGCGCGGTTCCCGCGTCATCCTGGAGGCAAATCCCAAGTACCGTTCGCTTAAGTTTCCGGAAAGCAACGCATCGGCGGACGCGGCTCTCGAAAAGCGCATGCGTGGAAAGACGCTGCCGCAAGTCGGAGTGATCGAAGTCAACGTGATCGAGGAAGATCTCACGCGCATGCTGGAGTTCGAAAGCGGTGCACTCGACTACGCCCTTTTGCGAGGGGAGATCGCCAATCGGATGCTGCTCAATGGCAAGCTCAAACCCGAGTACACCGCGAAAGGCATGACTCGTTTCGTCGTGACGGAACCGTTTCTTTTCTCCCTCTATTTCAACATGACAGATCCAGTGATCGGCGGGATGAGCAACGACCGCGTGGCGTTGCGCCGGGCCATGGCGATGGGATTTGATCGCGAGACGGAAGTGGAAGTCGTGTTTGCAGGCCAGGCACTGGTGGCGAACCAGATCGTGCCGCCGGGTGTTTCCGGTCACGATCCCAATCTTTCCGCCAAGCGCACTTACGATCCGTCGGCGGCAAATGCCCTGCTCGACCGCTTCGGCTACCGCGATCGAGACAGCGCGGGCTACCGCATGACGCCGGACGGGAAGCCGCTCACGGTGACCATATCGCTGCGATCTGGCGGTATTACGAGGGAGCTTTCCACGTTGCTCAAGAAGAACATGGATGCGATCGGCATTCGCATGGATTTTCACATCACACCGTTCCAGGATGTGATCAAGGAGCTCGAGCAGGGGAAATTCCAGATGTACGCCGGCGGTTACGGGGGTAATCCTTCCGGCTGGTCGGAGCTCACGCAGCTCTATAGCCGTCAGCCGAGAACGGTCAACATCACCGCATTCAAACTCTCCGAATACGATCGTGCGTTCGAGCAATTTCTCGCCAGCCCTGGCGAAGCCGGCCAGATCAAGACCGCGCGGGTTATGTCGGAAATCGCACGAACCTACATGCCGATGCTGCCCAATGTATTTCGGCTGGAGAGCCAGGTCGTGCAACCCTGGGTCGACGGGTTCAGCCCGTTCGTGTTCCAGCAGTATTGGAAGTATCTCGACATCGATCTTGCCCGCCGCCCGCCCAACGGGAGGTAGCGCGTCGCAGCGCGGAAGAGGGGCCGCGGCGTAGCCGGAGATCTGACCGCGGAGGCGCGCAGTCTACCGACGCGGATCGGATCGTGTCGCGGGACGCGACAAGGAGGTAGTTATCCTCCCAGTCGCGCCGGCAGGTGCAAAAAGCCGCGAAAGCGCGCCCGCCCGCCGCGCACGTGATTTCCGAGCAGCGCGTAACGCGGGAAGCGCTCGAGGAAGCGCGACAGCGCGACGCGCGCTTCGAGCCTGGCCAGGTTCAATCCCGCGCAGGTGTGGATGCCGAAGCCGAACGCCACGTGCCGATTGGGCTCGCGACTGATGTCCAGCCGATCCGGATCAGAAAACTGCGCCGGGTCGCGATTGGCACCACCAATGCAGATATTGATACGCGTGTCTGGCGGCAGTTTCAGACCCGCGATCTCGACCTCCTGCGTCGTGATGCGGTTGCCCAGTTGAACGGGGCTATCGAAGCGCAGGAACTCTTCGACGGCCGTCTTGAAGAGTTCGACGTTCGCAAGTTGTCCAAGCAAGCGCGCTTTCTGATCTGGCCTTTGCTCTAGCGCGTACACCGCGTTGCCGATCAAGTTGGTCGTCGTCTCGTGCCCGGCGTTGAGCAGAAAGATGCACTGGTGGTGGAGCTGGTTTTCCGTCAGGCTCTCGCCCTGGTCGTCGCCGAGAATGAGGCGGGTCAGCACATCAGTCTCCGGGTCGCGCGGGTGCGCGCGGCGCTCGTCGACCAGCTTCTTCAAATAAGCAAGGAACTCCGTTACCGCGCGATTGCCGTCGGTCGCTCTCCGCTCGGTGAGCACCGGCTCGAGCGCCCCTAGTATGTGCAATGACCAGTCGCGCAAGGGGCCGCGTTCGTCACGCGGTATCCCGAGCAGATTGCCAATAATGCCGATCGGGATCGCAGCAGCGAAGTCCTCGAGCAGATCGACCTCGCCTTTGCTTTCCATGGCGGCGAGCAGCTCGTCGACCAGCTTGATCAACCCGGGCTCCATCGCCGCGATGTGCCGCTGGGTCAATGCGCCGACAATCGCCCGGCGCACGCCGGTGTGGAGTGGCGGGTCGTTGAAAATGAGGCTGGTGGTGTGGTGCTCGAGCAGGGGCGATGCGCCGAACTTGGGGCTGAACTCCTTTCTCTTGTCGGAGCTGAATATTTTCGCGTCACGATAGACCGGCAGGATGTCTTCATAACGGGTGAGAAACCACGATCCGTTTTCCATGCGCTTGACCGGCGCGTGCGCGCGCAGGGCATGGTAGGTCGGGTACGGATCGGCGTAGAAGGCCGGGTTGAGACGCGCGAGGTCGAACTCCTCGGCGAGCTCCCTCGAGCTGTCGCGGGCAGCGGTCTGGCTCATCAGCGCATGATAGCGCGCGAAGGCTTCGGAAGCGGATCGACGAAGCCGGGTGCATTATTTAACTTGACTGTTAAATAAGAGGCGGGTAGAGTTAGCCTCACCAAGCTGCAGCACAACACCTGCCGTGCACCGCTCCCCCGCATCCGATCTGACCGAAACCTTCGGCGCGCTCGCTGATCCGACGCGGCGAGCGATCCTGGCCAGGCTCGCGCGCGGCGAAGCGAGCGTGGGCGATCTGGCGCGTCCGTTCTCGATCTCCTTGCCGGCTGTATCTCGTCATCTTCGCGTCCTTGAGCAGGCCCGGTTGATCGAGCGCCGGGTCGACGCTCAGCGCCGCATGTGCCGGCTTCGCGCTCAGCCGCTGCGTGCCGCTCAAAGCTGGATCGAACGTTATCGGTGTTTCTGGGAGGAGCGGCTCGAAGATCTGGCCGCGCTTCTGGAGTCCCCTACACCCCCATCCAAGAGGAGAAAGCGATGACTGCTCGCGACACTTTCGATTTGACTGTTTCCCGCACCATCCGCGCGCCAAGGCAGAAGGTCTTCGACGCGTTCATTAAGCCGGAGCTGGTGCGGCAGTGGTTCGGTCCGCGCGGATTCACCGTGACCGAAGCCTCTATCGATCCGCGTGTGGGCGGACGCTACCGTTTCAGCGGGCGGACTCGGACCGGCGATGACTACGCGGTCGGTGGCGTCTATCGCGAGGTCGCCGCGCCCGAACGGCTGGTTTTCACCTGGAAGTGGGAAGGCGAACAGATGGGTGCGATAGGCGAGAGCCTGGTGACTGTAACGCTTTCCGAACGGAGGGGTGAGGAGGGAGTTGAAACCGAGCTGCGTCTTATGCATTCCGGCTTCCCGGCCCCGGAAGCGCGCGATGCGCACACCGAAGGATGGGGCTTCACCATCAATCACCTGACAGATGTACTCGATGCGCGCGGCACCGCTGCCACGCTCACGGTGTATGGCGATCCCCGCAGCACCTACGTGCGCACGCTGCGCATGGCGCTGGCCGAAAAGGGCCTGGCTTACGCGTATGAGCCGGTCGCTCCTCACAGCGAAACGGTCCAGGCGCTGCACCCCTTCGGGCGCGTGCCCGCGTTTCGCGACGGCGACTTCACTCTCTACGAGACGACTGCCATCGTGCGTTTTATCGACGAGTCTTTCGGGGGGCCGTCGCTGATGGGCGCGAACCCGGCCAAGCGCGCTCGGATGGAGCAATACGTGAGCCTAATCAACTGCCACGGCTACGACGCGATGATCCGGCGCTACGTCCTGCAATACATCTTTCCCAAGGGCGCCGACAACACGCCCGATCGCGCAGTGATCGACAAGGCGCTGCCCGAGATCAAGTCGCTCTTGGAGGTGCTCGACCGCGCCTACGGGCAGCGCAACACGCTCGCCGGCGACACGGTAACGCTGGCGGATCTGCTGCTTGCGCCGATCGTCTTCTATCTCGGCATGTTTCCGGAGAGCAAGGCGCTGCTTGGTGGCGTGCCCAACGTCGTTCGCGCGCACGCCTGGATGGCCGAGCGTCCGAGCTTCAAGGCAACGGCGCCCAAGGTCGGCTGATCCCGCTGCACTTTCCCACGCGGGGCATGGAACCCGGCCCGCGCCGGAGGTGTCTTTAGTCCGGCGCGGGTCCGGTGTCCTCCGGGGAAGCGCTTCGAGCGTTAGTCTTCCGGGGTTACCGTCATGTTGCTGCGTCTGATCGCCTGGCTGCGCGCCAGATGGCTGCGAGTTTTCACCCTGATGGGGGTTTCTGCTGCCTTGGCTGCGGCAGGCTGCGGCACGCTCGCCGAGAAGGAGCGGGAACTCACTTTCCGCGTCGTCCCCGGGGATGCGAGCTGGTATACCGGAATGCCTTCGGGCATCGAGGAGATGACGCTACCGGTGCCCAATGGAGGCAAGCCGCAGCACATCGACGCATGGTGGTGGCCGGCGGCGTCGGCTGGCGCGCCGGCGGTGCTCTACCTCCACGGGTCGCGCTGGAACCTGACGGGACAGCTCTTCCGGATCGAGCAGTTGCGGGCGTTCGGGTTTTCCGTGCTGGCGATCGACTATCGCGGATTCGGCAAGAGCGAGGGCGGCCTGCCCTCGGAAGACACCGTGTACGAGGATGCGCGGGTTGCCTGGGAGCGCCTCGCGGAGCTGCAGCCGGATCCCGCCAAGCGTTTTATCTACGGCCATTCCCTGGGTGGGGCGGTCGCGATCGACCTCGCGGCCAAGTTGAGCGCTGAGGCCGAGCAGTCGGGCAAGCCGGTTCCTGCACGCGGACTGATCGTCGAATCGTCATTCACCACGCTCGCAGAAATCGCCCGATCTCTGACCTATCCGTGGCTTCCGGTTCAGCTCATCCTGTCGCAGAAATTCGACTCGGTGGACAAGATCGGCCGCGTTCGTGTGCCGGTGCTGATCGTGCACGGCGCGGGGGATCGCTTCGTGCCGTCGCGCTTCAGCCAGGCGCTCTATGAGGCGGCTCCGGAGCCCAAGAAGCTGCTGCTGGTCGATGGAGCAACCCACAACAACAGCATGAGCGCCGGCAGCACCGAATACCGTAGGGCGCTGGAGGAGCTTTTCGGCGTCGCTGACTCTGCCACCAAAGAGCTCGAGTTTCCCCCGACCAAGCGGAGGCAGCTGCATGCGGCGAGTTGAATCAAGCCGGGACTAGGAAACGGTGCGCCTCCGGCGATGGTCAGCTGGATTCGCCTGATCCTCACGCCGCGACAAGCTTCTTCGCGCAACTGCCCGCCGCGGCGATTCGATTCGCGCAGCGTTCGACCAGTATAGAGTCTCCGAACTCGTGGGTGCGATAGCGGCGCACATCCAGCTCGCGATCCATGCGTTTGAGCGTCGATTCGTCGACAAACGCGGCGAGCAGCGCATAGTGCGAGCTCCCCGGTGCGTGGGTTCCGGTGAGAATCGCGTCAACCACTTTGAGTGGCGTCGAGCTGTCGATGCGTAACGTCGCAACTCGCTCTCCGGACGGCACTGCGCCATTTATCGCCGCCGAATCTTCCAGCGCCCGCACTACGGTCGTTCCGACCGCGACGATGCGGCCCCGCATGGCGCGGGTGCGGCGGATCGCTTGCGCGGTCGAAACCGGAATGACGTAAGGCTCGTCGAGCGGCAGGCGAGCATCGAGCTTCGGATCGCCGGTCGACGAGATGCCTGCGGCGTGAGTAAGGGTTGCGAATCCGATGCGGCGGGCGCGCATCTCTGAGAGCGCGTGCCAGTCGAGTGCGAAGCCGGCGGACGGCGGCTCGAAGGCCACAGGTGGTCCGGCGATCGGTGTCCACACGTCCCACAACTCAAGCGGCGTGGTCATGTACGCATATTGGATCGGCCGCCCTTGGCGCGCGAGGCCTTCCCATATCGCCGCAGGCGAATCTTCAAAGCGCAGCAGGACAAAGCGCGGGTGTCCAAGCACGCGCTGGACCACGGCGCGCAAAGGACCGAGCATGATTAGATCGCCCGGGACCAGCAGCGGAGGCGGTGGGCGATCTTCGGTGCGCGTGTGAAAGTCGCCTGCCCCGAAAACAATCGCGGAAAACCACCGGACATCGTGCGTCGCCAGCGACCGACGAGCTGCGAGTCGGACCTCGATTCGCGCTCCGGTCGCGGCGTGCACGCCATCGAGGCTGGCGGGCAAGGTCGCGGCATCATTGGCCACGACGAGATCGCCCGGCCGCAACCGGTCGATCAGCGTGCTGCGCGACGCGTGAGATGTTCGCCCCTGCGCATCGACGATGAGCAACTTGGCGTCGGGCGGCCGCTGCCTGGGCTGGTCGGCGACGATCATCGCGCAACTGCCGCTTCGGCTTCCGACTCGCGCGCCGACGATGCGCAAGGTTCGCGCTCGAACAGGGCGCCGGCGATCATGCCGGCGATTTCACCCGCGGAAACCTCGGGACGCTTGAGCGTCGCGGGATCGGCGTCGGGAACCGCGACGGCGTGCAAAGGCGTGTCCATGTCACCGGGATCCACCGCCACGAAATGAATGCCTTGCGCTGTCATCTCCTCGTTCCAGATACGGCTCAAATGAGCCAGCGCCGCCTTGCTCGTGCCATAAGCGCCCCAGCCCGCGTACGCGTTGATGGCGGCGTCGCTCGTTACGTTCACAACAACGGCGCTTCCGCGCTCGCGTGCCGACGCCGCGAGCGCACCCAGCAACGCGCGCGAGAGGCGAAACGGGCCGAGAACGTTTGTCGCGAGCGCCAGCTCGAAGTCTTCGCATTCGGTGTCGGCCAGCAGAGCAAGCGGCACCGGGCCCAGGCTCGAGGCATTGTTTACCAGCGCATCGAGACCACCGAGGCGGCCCACGATCTGCAGTGCGATCGGATGGATGTCGTCCTTCTTCGACACATCGCCGACGATGCCGTGAGCGCGTGTCTCTGCCGAGACGCGCTCGACGCGATCGCGATGACGGGCGATGAATGCGACCTCGGCGCCGCGACTGCGCAACTCCTTCACCAGCGCAAGCCCCAGGCCCGATGTTCCGCCGGTGATCGCTACGCGTCTTCCGGACCATTGACTAAGTCCGTGCGTGCCGGCGCTTACTCCGTCTTTGAGTACTGCGAGTTGAGATTGATATTGTCTGTTCATGGCGATTCTCCTTTCGATGGAGTGATAATAGGCACGAGCTGAAGTCGCCCCAAGCGCGTTGTCCAACACATTGACCAAAGGTCGAAGCGATGGACGAACCGAAGCAGGTGCCCGCACATCTCGCCCGCAATCTGGCGAGCCTTCGCCATGCGCGCGCACTCACCCAGGATGCGCTCGCCAAAGCCGCGCGCGTGCCGCGCTCGACCATCGCCAACTTGGAATCGGGCGAAGGCAACCCGTCCCTTGCAGTGCTGGTGAAAGTCGCAAACGCGCTCGATGTGCCGATCGACGAGCTGCTCGCGCCTGCACGCGCCAAGGTCCGCAAGTGGTCGGCCCCCGAAGTCGCTGCGCACTCGCAGGGTCGAGGTATCACCGTGCGCCCGCTGGTGCCTGAGCCCGTGCCGGAGGAGATGCTGAATGTCATGCAATTCGCCCCTGGCGGCGCTACCCGCGGGACTCCGCATCTGCCTGGGACGCGCGAATTCTTCACCTGCCTCGGAGGCCGGGTGACGATCTTTGTCGCAGGCGATCGCTACGATCTCGCCGCCGGCGACGTGCTCGCATTTCCGGGCAACGTCCCGCACTCATATCAGAATCCCGATGCGCAGCGCGAGGCGCACGGCGTATCGGTGGTGATCCTGGCCAAGGCGGGCGTGTAGGCCGATCACGCTCGAGCAACGGATCGCGTCACAAGCAGGCAGTTTCCAGAGCTGGAGCAGGGAAGCGCCGGATCGTTTAAGCACCGATGACTACGCAGCGCCTGATTGCTCATCTCGACATGGACGCGTTCTATGCGTCGGTCGAGCTTCTGCGTTATCCCGAGCTTGCCGGATTGCCGGTGGTGATCGGCGGTGGGAGCCGCAATCGGCCGGAAGAGACGACCGATCCCGAAACCGGACGTGTGACGCGACACTTCCGGCGCCTGCGCGACTACGCCGGGCGCGGTGTCGCGACAACGGCGACCTACGAAGCACGAGCGCTGGGAGTGCATTCGGCGATGGCCTTGATGAGAGCAGCGCGACTCGCGCCTGATGCGATCCTGCTGCCGACGGATTTCGAGGCCTACGGCAGGTATTCACGCCGGTTCAAGGTGGCGGTGCGCGCGATCGCGCCATCGGTCCAGGATAACGGCATCGACGAGATCTATATCGACTTGACCGGCGTCAAGCTGCCCGAGCACGATGCGCTGACCGATCAAAGCGACGCCACCGAAGCATGGTGGCGTGCGCGCGACGTAGCCAGGGCGATCAAAGACGCGGTGCGCGAGGCAACAGGACTCTCATGCTCGATCGGAGTCGCACCGAACAAGCTGCTCGCCAAGATCGCTTCCGAGCTCGACAAGCCGGATGGCCTGACGCTGTTGCTGCCGGATGATTTGCAGGCGCGCATCTGGCCCCTGTCCGCGCGCAAGATCAACGGCGTGGGACCGAAGACGGCAAAACGGCTCGAGGAGCTCGGCATTCGCAGCATCGGCGATCTCGCCCGCGCGGAGCTCTCCTGGCTGATCGATCACTTTGGCGACGCGCGTGGCGCGTGGATGCACGACGCGGCGCACGGCCGCGACGACCGCCCGGTGGTAACCGAAAGCGAGCCGGTGAGCATTAGCCGCGAGACCACCTTCGAGCGCGATCTGCACGCCGTTCACGATCGCGACACGCTGTCGCAGATATTCACCGAGCTGTGCACCGATCTCGCCGACGACCTGCAGCGCAAGGGCTATTCCGGCAGGACCATCGGATTGAAGCTGCGCTACGACAACTTCAAGACCGTGACGCGCGATCAGACCATCGATGAGCCGATTCAGGATGCGCAATCGATCCGGCGCATCGCCGGCGAATGTCTCAAGCGTGTGCCGTTGGAGCGGCGCATCCGATTGCTGGGCGTGAGAATCGGTGGCCTGAGTCCGGTCGACGCGGAAAGCAGTAGCCCTGACGTCGACAAGCCAGTTCCGTGATGGGCCGATCCGACCTCAGGGATGGGCGGGCTTGGCTCCGACTCACAATATCCGCAACCACAGATAGATCGCGGTGATCGCCAGCGTTACCAGCGTCACCGGAACACCCACGCGGGCGTGTCGGTGCCAGTCGATGTGAATGCCGCGGCGCCTCGCCGCATCGACCACGATGATGTTGGCGATACTGCCGACGATCAGAAGGTTTCCGGCCAGCGTGCTGACCAGCGCAAGCAGCGGACCGGCAAACGCGTGATCCGAAAAAGGCAGCAGAAGCATCACCGCCGGGACGTTCGACACGAGGTTCGACAGCACGAAAGTCCCCGCGAACAACGGAGCCGGTTGACGCAGATCGAAGCCTACTTGCGCGAAGTCGTTCACGACCGCGGTGGCGAGGCCGGTCCGCTGCAATGCATGGTTGACGACGAACAGACCGATGAAAAGGATCAACAACTCCCAATCGACAAGCCCCAGCGTTCGCGTCGTGTGCAGCTTGCGACTCATCAGCAGAACGCCCGCCGCGGTGAGCGCAACATGCTCGCGCGGCAACGGCGAGAGCACGAAGGCGACCAGCAGGACGCCGGCAATGACGAGGCCCTTGGTCGTCTGCCAGCGATCGAGCGGCGCTTCGTCGTCGCCGGCGACAGGCGTCGCTCTGGTCATCACGGCGGTCGACGGCTCACCGCGTTCGCCCCACCGGCCCCGGCTCTGCCACGCGATCAGGCCCCAAGTCGCAATCAATCCAAGCGCGACGGGCAGCGCAGCCTCGGCGGAATAGCCTGCAAACGACATCCGCAACGTCTGCCCGATCAGCATGTTTTGCGGATTGCCGATAAGCGTCCACGCGGAACCGATGTTGGCCGCGCATGCGAGCGCCAGCAAATAGGGGACCGGGTCGAGCTTGAGCCTCGTGCATGCGTGAATGAGTACCGGAGCAATGGCGAGACAGACGATGTCGTTGCTGAACACTGCCGAGAGGGCCGCGACGGCGAGCATCACGGCTCCCAGCAGCAGCGGCGGCGAAAGCGGAAATGCAGCGAGACGGCGCGTCACCCAATCGTAGAAGCCGCCGAGACGCATCTGGGCAGAGAGCACCATGAAAGAGAAGAACAGGATGATCGTCGGCAAATGCACCGACTCGGCTGCTTCCTGAAGGCTCACCGCATCCAAGCTCACCAGAGCGATTGCGCCCAACAAGGCAACGCCGGTGCGGTCGATCTGCAAAAACGGCAATTCGCCCAGGATCATGCCCAGGTAGACAATCAGGAAGATCGCTACGATCGTTGTCGTCATGATTTGTCGCTCCAGGGAACGCGCGGCCGTAGTAAATTACGGTTTCCCGAGTCTGCAGCAGGAGAACCCGATGTCGCGTGCCGGTGCAGGATTTGCTGCGGGTCTTTGGATTGTACTGGCGTCCTTTGCGGCGTTCGCGCAGGACTATCCCACCAGGCCAGTCAAGATCATCGTTCCCTTCGCAGCCGGCGGACCCGCCGACATTTACGCGCGCTTTCTCGGCCAGCGTCTCGAGGTCGCGCTCGGCCAGGCTTTTGTCATCGACGATCGGCCCGGCGGAGGCTCGGTGATCGGCACTGACGCCGTAGCCAAAAGCGCACCCGACGGCTATACGCTGCTGATGATGTCCAACACGCACACCGTCAACGAATCGTTGATGCGCAATAAGCCTTACGCGCTGATGCGCGACTTCGTGCCCGTTGCGCCGGTCAACTACTCCGACTTGGTCCTCGTCGTGCATCCGTCGGTACCGGTGTCTTCGCTCGCGGAGCTGATCGCGCTCGCCAAGTCCAAGCCGGGCAAACTCAACTACGCTTCCTCCGGCCCAGGGACGCCGTATCACATGGCGGGCGAACTGTTCAAGGCGATGGCGGGCGTCGATATCGTGCACGTTCCGTACAAGGGCAGCTCGCAGGCGCGTACCGACGTGCTGGGCGGTCAGGTCGACATGATGTTCGATGCGGTGACGACCATGGCCGACTTCGCCAAGGCGGGCAAAGTCAAGGCTCTGGCGACGACGGGCAAGGTGCGCTCTTCGGTTCTGCCAAACGTTCCAACCATGTCCGAAGCCGGCGTGCCCGGTTACGAAGCGGTGATCTGGCTCGGCATCATGGCGCCCAAGGGCACATCGCAGGACGTCGTCAAGCGGCTCAACACGGAGATCGCCAAGATCGTGGGCAAGCCGGACGTCCGAGAGGAGTGGGCCAAGCAGGGCGCCGTTGCCATGACCATGGCTCCCGACGAGTTCGGGCGTTATCTCGATGAAGACGTCGTCAAATGGGAGCGCATCGTCAAGATCTCGGGGGCCAAGGTCGATCAGTGATGAGCGGTCGGGCGCAGTCGTTCACGCTGCGCATCAACGGAAGCGAGCGGAGGCTGACGGCAGACGGAGACGCATCACTGCTCGACGTCCTGCGCAATGCGCTCGGACTCAAGGGCACGCGCTTCGGCTGCGGCAGCGAGCAATGCGGCGCATGCTTCGTGCTCATCGACGATCGCGCTGTGCCGTCATGCACCACAACGGTCGGCTCTGTGGCCGGCAAGAGCATTGTGACTGTCGAGGGCCTGGGTGCGCCCGAGTCGCCGCACCCACTGCAGAAGGCTTTCATCGCGGAGCAGGCCGCGCAATGCGGCTATTGCACCTCCGGAATGCTGGTGAGCGCTGCCGCGCTGCTCTCGCGAACGCCGCGTCCGAGTGAGGCCGATGTCAAGCAGGCGCTCGATCGCAATCTGTGCCGTTGCGGCAGTCACAACCGAATCGTGCGTGCGGTGTTGCGCGCGGCAGCTGAAGCCTCATGAACCTCGCTTTTGATCCAAGCCGCGGAGCAGCGGCCGGCATGCCGTTGCCGGGAAGCCTGCGCGTGAACCGAAGGCTCTCGCAGTGGCTCAAGTTCCATTCCGACGGTTATGTCGAAGTGTTCTCGGGCAAGGTGGAGATCGGCCAAGGCATTCTGACAGCGCTGGCGCAGATCGTCGCCGAAGAGCTCGATGTCTCGCTTGCGAAGGTGCGGATGATTCCGGCGTCCACGGC
Source organism: Casimicrobiaceae bacterium (assembly GCA_035262745.1). Classification (GTDB taxonomy): domain Bacteria; phylum Pseudomonadota; class Gammaproteobacteria; order Burkholderiales; family Casimicrobiaceae; genus PALSA-1003. Next base: position 57,007 of record DATFSE010000045.1, read on the forward strand.
GCGAAGCCCCGATGAGGCGGTCACCTCGGGGAGCCGCTCGATCGAGGAGTCGGGCACCGCACTGCGCCAAGCCTGCGCCGAAGTGCGCGCGCTCTACTTGAGCGCGGCGGCGGCGCGCCTGGCCGTGCCGGCCGAGTCGCTTTGCATCGTCGATGGCGACATCGTCGCCGCAAACGCCGGGCGAACAAGCTATTGGGAGCTTGTCGACGATCAATTGCTCGAGCGCGAAGCCACGGGACAGGTCGCGCCGAAGCCGGCAAGTGTGCAGCACATCGTCGGTGTGTCTGTGCCGCGTCGCGATCTTCCGGACAGGGTCTTCGGGCGACCGTGTTTCATCCACGATGTCGAGCTCGAAGGCATGCTGCACGGCCGGATCCTTCGCCCGCCGTCGCCCGGCGCGTCGCTCGAGCATCTCGATGAAAGCAGCACGCGCGCACTTCCCGGCGTCGTCGATGTTCTGCGTGATGGCTCACTGGTCGGGGTGCTCGCGACAACGGAAGCCGCAGCCGACGCTGCGTGCAGCAAGCTCGCTGCACATGCGCGATGGCACGAACCGTCGATCCTTCCCGATGAGCGCGCGCTTCCGGCGTGGCTCAAAGGAGAAGAGGCCGAGACCAGCTTCGTCGCCGGCGACGCGCCTGCCGCTCCACCGCGTGTTGTTCGAACCGTCAAAGCGAGCTACAACCGTCCCTATCTGGCGCACGCGTCGATCGGCCCTTCATGCGCGCTGGCGCAATGGAGCGATTCGCGCTTGCAGGTGTGGACGCACAGCCAAGGCATTTTCAATCTGCGACGCGACTTCGTGATGGCGTTCCCGGGTTCGGAAGTGACCGTGCAGCATGTGCCGGGCGCCGGCAGCTACGGGCACAACGGCGCGGACGACGTCGCCTTCGATGCGGCCTGGCTTGCACGAGCTGCCGCTGGCCGGCCGGTGCGGGTGCAGTGGTCGCGGGCCGACGAGCTGGCGTGGGCGCCTTTCGGCCCGGCAATGGTGGTCGATCTCGAGGCGGATCTTACTGCAGACGGCGCGATCGTCGGCTGGCGGCACACGGTGTGGAGCAACGGCCACACATCGCGTCCCGGCCGAGCCAAGAGCCCGGCGCTTCTTGGCGCGTGGCAGCTCGCGGCGCCTTTTGAGCGCACGCCTTCGATCAACCCGCCGTTGGCGGGCGGCGGCGGTGCGGAGCGCAACGCGATCCCCGGTTATGCGTTCCCGTCATGGCAGGTGGTCAGTCATCGAGTGCTGCACATGCCGTTGCGTACGTCCGCGCTGCGCTCGCTCGGCGCTTACGCCAACGTCTTCGCCATCGAATCGTTTGTCGATGAGCTTGCCGCCGCAGCGGGAGAAAGCCCCGTCGGTTTCCGCCTGCGTCATCTCGTCGATCGCCGCGCTCGCGCGGTGATCGAGCGTGCCGCCATCGTGGCGGGATGGAACCAGTGGACGAAACGCGAAGGCATGGGACATGGCATCGGCTTCGCGCGCTACAAGAACTCCGCCGCCTATTGCGCGGTGATCGCCGAGATCGAGGTTGAGGTGGAAATCAGAGTGCGCCGTCTCATCATCGCAGTCGACGCGGGCCAAGTGATCAATCCGGATGGTGTCGCGCATCAGATCGAAGGCGGCGGCATTCAATCGACGAGCTGGACGCTGCGCGAGGCGGTGCGCTTCGATCGCGCGCGGGTGACAAGCGACAGCTGGGATTCCTACCCGGTGCTTCGCTTTTCGGAGACACCTGAGGTAAGGGTGGAGATCGTTGCGCGTCCGGATTGCGCCGCAGTCGGCGTCGGTGAAGCGGCACAAGGTCCTACCGCGGCAGCGATCGGCAATGCTCTTTTCGATGCACTCGGTGTGCGGGTGCGTGAGCTGCCTCTTACCGCGGAGCGCATTCGCGCGGTCATTTCTACATCCGAGTCGTAAGCTTTCCAGATCTACGCGCGCGCTTCTGCCGCCCGCGCAGCATGCGCTTATTGCCGTCCGTCGGCGATCGAGGTGAATGGCATATTCCTTGCGCCTTGTCGCTCAAGGTGACGCTATGCGCAGTGCAACATTCAAGCTGGATCGCCTCTCCGCGTTGCGGTTGGCCGTGACGGCAGCCGTTACGGGCGCACTACTCGGTGGCGGTTCAACGGCACTTCAGCACCAGGAGCGGCAACTCACCTTTCACGCGGTGAGTGACGCAGCTGACCTGCTTTCGCGCATCCCCGACGGCGTGCAGGAGTTCGATCTGCCGGTCAAAAGCGACGCAGCTGTCCAGCGCATCCACGCCTGGTGGTGGCCGGCATCAGTCGCAGACGCGCCGGCTGTACTCTACCTTCATGGCGCAAGCTCCGATTTGATGGGGCAGGTTTTCCGGCTCGAGCAGCTCCGGGGTTTCGGCTTTTCAGTGTTGGCGATCGACTATCGCGGCTTCGGCAAAAGCGATGGCGATCTGCCCTCGGAAGATACTGTCTACGAAGACGCACGCGCCGCCTGGAGCTGGCTGATCGCACGTCAGCCGGATACTGCCAAACGATTCATCTATGGACACTCGCTCGGTGGCGCCGTGGCGATCGATCTTGCCGCCGCGTTGAGCGCGGGGCTGGGCGGCCATCCGAACCGCGGAGCGGCCGCCGGCCTCATCGTCGAGTCGAGCTTCACCACGCTGCTCGACATCGCCAAGGAATTCAGCTACCCGTGGCTTCCCGTCGGGCTGCTCATGTCGCAGAAGTTCGATTCGGTCTCGAAAATGTCCCAAGTGCGTATGCCCGTGCTCGTTGTTCACGGGTCAGATGACCGTTACGTTCCGTCGCGCTTCGGCATGGCGCTCTACGCCGCGGCGACCGGCCCGAAGAAACTGCTGCTGGTCGAGGGTGCCGATCACGACGACAGCATGCTCGCGGGAGCAATGCTCTATCGTCGCGCGCTTGCAGAGTTGTTCGGAGTGGGCAAAGAAAACATGGCCGATGCCGCGGCGCGCGCGTTGCGCGGGCGCAATCGCGCCGGTAGCTAAGACGTCACTTATTGCAGAGCTGCGCCGCAGTAAGGTTACCCGTGCCTTCGTGCATGAAGCCGGCGAGGAACCGGTTGCTTCCCTGCGCTAGACTGGAATGTAACGCGATTAGGCACGCCGCTCCGAATGCACACCACCCTCTCCAAGGTCTCATGAGCACCTCGACATCTGTTGACTTGCCGCGCGGACGCGCTCACCAATGTCGCGCCGCCGACATTGCTCAGTGAACTAGGAATATTCAGGGGCGTCTACACCCGTGGGTGCACGCCCGTTTGGGTGAAGCGGCGTTTCTAGCCGCGTGACAGCAGCCGCTTGATCTCGCGCAGCTTGGTCTTGACCCGCGCTTCGTTGTCGTGGCCCATGCGCACCATGATCTTCTGGCCGGCGGACAAGCTTTCCAGGTTCGGGTCGGCGAATTCGTACATCACCTTGGGTTGCGTGAGCACAACCTGCGCCGGCGCATCGGGCGCGGCGAGAAGATTGTCGATGACTTCGAAGACGCGATCGTTGAAATAGCGCGAGGGATAACCTAGCTCAGCGTACGCCTGCTGGAAGAGCGGATAGAGACGGACATAGGCGGAGACGAGCTTGGCGGAGTCCACCGACTCCAGCGCACGGACATACAAGGTGTAGCGCGCGGCATTGTCCGGACTGATGGTAACGCTGCCATCGGGTCCCGCGACCAGGAACGGCCCGCTTACCGGCTTGATGGGCATGACACGTTGGGCAACGCTATGGCGCGGAAGATTGTCGATCGCCGCCACGAAATGGCGCACGATGTCCTCGGGATAGAACAAACGCGTAAACGCCGGCGCGCCGAACAAGCCGGCGAGGGCGTCCTGCGCCGTCACGTCGCTGTCGGCGAGAGCGGGAAGCGGTTCGGGTGGGGCTGAGGAACTTTCCAGCGGATGCTCGACCGGCGGCGTGGCACTCGTCTGCGGCGCCGCCGGGGCGGGCGGAGCCTGCACCGCGGGAGCGGCAGGCGCAGGAGGCGGCGCTGCGCGCCGAAGGCTCCAGAAGTAATAGCCGCCGCCGGCAAGCGCCGCGAGCACGATGACCCCGAGAATGGGCCACGTCGCGCGTGGGGTATGCTTTTTGGCCTGGAACAGCGGGCGATCGTCCGGCGAGATCTCGATTTCGGGCTCGTTCATGACGTCGCCCTCGTGCAGTTCCTCAGCCGTTCGCTCGTGCATCAGCCTTGGACCGTAAGCCGCCGCGGCAGTTCGCGCGCCGAGCGATTAGGCTTTGCGCTGCGCCTCGTACAGCGACGGCGTGACCCGGGAGCGGGCAAGGTACTCGCGCAGGTGATAGATGTCCTGACGGCCCAACGCGTCGCCATGGTGAGGGCGGTGCAGGGTGTCCTCGACGCCGTTTAGGCGCACCCGAATGCGCGCCCCTGACAGCTGCTCGATGGTAGCTCCGAGGTGACGCAACAGAGACTCGGCCTCGCGCCATTGGATGTTGCCGCTGACCGGATCGTGAAAGATCGCGCGTAGCAGGTTTTCGTGTTTGTGGCTCATGATTTATTCTTGCGCGCCGGACAAACCGGCCTATGCTTTCATGTCTTTGCGCGTCGAAAGCACCTCATCGCACGTGGTGCGTGCGGGATCGCCCGAGGGTAGCTTGGCGCAGACCGCCGCCATCTGTGCGCGGATGCGTGCAAGCGACGCACCGTGCTGCTGATCCTTGTTCCACGCCGTGAGCTTCTTACCGATACGATCCAGCGAGCGCTGGCTGCGGCCGTAGAACGTGGCTGGGGTCGCGTCGATGTCGCCGATCACGCTCAACACGGCCTTTTCGATGCGCGGCGAATCCTGCGGCGAGAGATCGACGAGCGCATTGACGTAGCTTGCGCCCCATTGCAGGCGAGTCGCAGGGCCGTCGGCCGCTGCGTAGGCCTTTTCGTACCAATCCAGCGCCTGCTCCTTGTCGCCGCGCTTCTTCGCGTTGGAGGCGAGGCCGAGCATGAAGTAGTAGGGCGAATGCGAGCGTTTGAGCTCCGCGCGAAGCAGCGCGTCGGAGTCATCGAGCAGTCCCGCGTCGGTGAGCAGTTCCGCCGCGGCACTGATCACCGACTGACGCGCGTACGGATCCGTCGTCTCGCGGTCGGCGCGAGCGACCTGATCGCGCACTTCTTTGACCAGCGAATCGGGTAGCGGGGCGCTCTTCGCGGCGTCGAGCCGGGCTAGCGCGACCTGCGCCTGCACCGCGGTCAGGCGATCCGCAGTGGAAAGAGTGGGATCCGCGGCGAGCCGCTCCAGCGCTGCCGTCCATACCTTGGCTAGATCGGCGCGTTGCGCTGACTTGGGCGCAGTAACGTAGCCTGCGATATCGCCGGCGTAATTAGTAAGCAGATCGAAATCCTCGCGCGCCATCTTGTCATTGGTCAGAACCCGGGTAACACGCTCCGAGGCAACCTTGTCGTCGCGTGGCTTCGCACCCTTGACCGTCGCCGCGGCGGCCAGTGCCCGCAGATCAAGCCGAGTCGCCGTTTCTCGCTGCTTCGGCGGACACGAGCGCGCCAGGCGCTCGAGGGTAGGCGCCATCTGATCCTTGGCGATGAGCTGTTGCTCGTCGGTGTCCCACGAGTAATACGCGAGCATGCGCCAGTCTTCCGGCGAGAGCTTGGTGACGACCGGCCCGGTCGCTGAACGGGCGTCACCGGACAGCGCTGCAGCAAGCGTGTCCTTCACCGGCCGAGCGCCATTCATGCCCATGGTAAGCACGCGCATGTACTGATCGGCATCGACTTCGCCAGGCAAGCGGGTGATCTCGCGGCCGTCGGCGTTGAACAGGATCATGGTCGGATAGCCGCTCACCTTGAAGCGCGAGCCAAGCTGCTGCGCCCCGGGACTGTCGCCATCAATGTAGACCGGGATGAAATATCGCGACCGCTCGATGAAATCCTCGCGGTTGAAAATCGTCGCCTTGACCTGATTACACGGCGGACACCAGACCGCACCCCAGTAGAGGAACAGAGGCTTGTTGGCTGCTTTGGCGTCCGCGAAAGCGGCATCGACATCGCCTTTGCGCCAAGCGATTCCACCGTCAGCCTGTGCGGGATTGCCCGCGGGCTGGGCAACGGGCAGCAACACCATTCCGGAGGCGTCGGTCTTCGGCTTGGGCGGATTCTGCGGCGGCTCGGGCGGTTTGCTGCATGCCGCTGCGGCGAACAGGAAGACGAGCGTCAGCGCCTTCGGAATCATCGATGCAGAGAAGGATGAACGTGCCATGGAAAGAAGGGTCCGGATACCTATTATGCGCCAGCGGGACTCACGCCGCAGCCCGCGGGGCAAAGACGTTCAATGCGGCGAAAAAGTTCCTCCGATCAATCGGTGGTCCTATGGAACTTCGATCCCCTCCGCTCCCCCCAACGAATGGGAGGTTTCCACTGGAGATCGCCATGAAACTCTTGATTACCTTGGCGCTTTGCGGCGCGGCGCTTGCCGGATGCGCGACGGTTCCTGCAGGAGGCTATTACGGATCGGGATATGTCTACGACAGCGGACCTGCGTATGGCTATTACGCCGGGCGCGCGTACTACTACGATAGCGGCTACTACGGCAGGCCCTATTATTACGATCGCGGGTACTACGGTCGGCCCTATAACCGCGGTTACGCGCTGAACTACAACCACGATTTCCCCGACCACGGCCAGTAGCCCGAGCGAACCTAAAGCGCCTCCATCTGCTGGATCATCCGGCGTCGCATGTCCGCATTGGGCAGGCGTCCGTAGAGTGCGCCCATGTTCTCGATCATGTGGGCGGTCTGCGAGGTGGCGGGAATGGCGCAGGTCACTGCCGGGTGCGAGATCACGAACTTGAGGAAGAATTGCGCCCAGTTCGCGCAGTCGAACTCGCGCGCCCATGGAGGTAGTGTCCTTTTTGCCACGACGGAAAAAAGGTCTCCGCCGTCGAATGGCCGGTTGATCACCACGGCAATGCCGCGCTCGGCGGCGAGCGGCAGCAACTGCTGTTCGACGCTGCGATCGGCAAAGTTGTAGGTGAACTGCACGAAGTCGAAGCGTTCGCGGGTGAGCGCCCGCTCCATCTCGGCATGCCCACGGCCGTGAGACGTTGTGATTCCGATGTAACGCACCTTTCCCGCGGCCTTGAGCTCCTTGAGCGTTTCGAGGTGCGCTTCCCACTGCAGCATGTTGTGGATGTGCACGAGGTCGAAGCGCGGAATGCCCCACAATGCCTGCGAGGTCTCCACCTGATGGGCGCCGGCGGATTTGCTGAACGTCCAGATCTTGGTCGCGGAAAAAAGCCGCGAACGATTGGGCACGTTGGCGAGCAGGTACCCGATGACCGATTCCGACGTGCCGTACATCGGGGAGGAGTCGATCATCGCGCCGCCGCGGTCGAAAAAGTTTTGCAGCACCGGCACCAGCGGCGCCCGCGCAGCCGCGGCGGAGCCTACGTTGAAAGTGATCCACGATCCGACGCCGATCGGCGGCAGGGCCTCGCCCGAGACCGGGATGCGCCGAACGATTGGCGCGTCGCCCTCTGCTGACGCAATGCCGGGCAGGGTGCAGGCCACAGCGGTGCCGCCGAGCGCGGCGAGAAAGCGTCGGCGTTGGACGAAGGCGTTCGAGCTCATGGGAGCTTCGGCCCTATAGCAGCGGCAAAGTTCGCGGCCCATGCCGTTTACTTGACATCGGACTGCGCCCTGGTTCTTTTTCCTTGACCCACATCATACTGCGGTTCCGCGGTTGCAGGCGGCAGCCGCGCGCTGTGGTAGCTTGGAATTGCGGCGCAGCCTGCGCTTTTCGCTAAGGATGAATCATGATCGTTCGCAATCATATGAGCAGCCCGCCCATCACCGTTTCGGCGGATACCGACTTCAAGGTAGCGATGGGACTGATGCAGCAGCACCGTATTCGCAGACTTCCGGTGGTCGACGGCGGCGGACTGCTGGCAGGCATTGTCGCGGAACGCGATCTGCTCGGCGCCGCCGATCGCTATCTGCAATCGGTTGCGGACGTCGAGGACATCATGACTCGCAGGGTGGTGACCGTCGCGCGCAACACGCCGGTCGTCGAGGCGGCCAGCTTGATGATCGGCCTAAAAATTGGCGGGCTGCCGGTGGTCGACTCAACCAACAAGGTGCTCGGCATCATCACTGAAACCGATCTGCTGAAGGCGCTGGTTGACATGCTTGCGAAACCCTCGCGTCGCGTGGTCTCATCTAGACAGCCGCACCGCCGGGCCAGCGGTGCCGCAAAAAAGCGATCGGCCAAGAAAAGTTCTTCGGGCAAGGCAGTGAAATCGAGATCAAAGAGGCGGTGAGAACGCGAATTCGCTCGGCAGCGGTGGGACCGCAGCCGCCGTTTGCTTTGCAGGATGTCTCATGCGCGTAGTCGTCGCCGGGCTGGGAAAGTCGGGAACGACGGCTGTCCTCTACGCTATCAAGTCGGCGATGCCGGACGGCACGCAGGTTCTTTTCGAGCCGCGAAGCTATGTTCCGCTCGATTCCCCGAACGTGGCGGCCAAGGTGCTGCTGCATCCCAAGGTGGCGATGGATTACGCGTTCTATCGCCAGTTCGATCGGATCGTCCTGCTTGTGCGCGATCCGCGCGACATTCAGGTGAGCCGGGTGCTCTATCGAGCGTACGGGGCGAGAGCGCTTCACGCCGATCCGGGCAAGCTGCGCGAATACGTAGACTTGCTGCGCGCCAAGGAATCGCAACCGCGCTCGGTGTCCCTGACAAGAATCAACACGCTGTTCGTGTCTCAGGGTGGTTCGGCCTTGCATTCGCCTGTGGGGGTCGCACGCATGCTCGAGCAAGCGATGGCCTTCCACGACGCATTTTCCCAGAGCTTTGTATTCCGTTACGAGGACATGGTCGCCGGCCGCTTCGACGCGCTGGCGCAGTATCTATCGCTTCCCGTGGACGCAATGAGGCCTGAGGTGCCGGATGCCTACGGCCGCGTCGTCCGCTCGCGTCGCGCCGGAAACTGGCGCGACTGGTTCTGTCCGGAGGACGTGGAGCTCTTCCGTCCCGTTTTGTCGCCGTACATGAGTCGCTACGGCTACGACGATGACTGGCGGCTTAACCCCGATCCGACGATCCGCCCTGAGGAGTGCAGCGAGTATGTGCTGCGGATCGTGCGTGAGCGGCTGGGAACCGCCGCGGTCGACGGAATTTAGTTACCTTTGATCGCGCAACTGATCGCGCGTCAGTTCAGCAAACTTCTCGTAGAGATAGTTGATCCGCACACTGTCCTGTCCGCCAGCAAATCCTCCGAAGCCATAGCTGGCGCTGACATCGAAGCTTCGCAGAACGCTCCCGCCCGCATCGAGCACCCGCACGTTGCCTGAAATATTGTCTGGTCCGGCAAATATGCCGAACATTACTGCGCTGAACGTTGCGCGAATGTAGACGTTGGTGATCTCGACATCGAGCGTGTTCGCCGCTGCACCGTCTTTGAGATTCGACGCGGCAATGGCCCGCTCGACTGTGGAGCTGAGCGCGTCAAGATCGAACTTGATGTTCTCGGGAAGCTGCTCCTTGGCTTTGGGCGATACCCTTGCTTCGATGCTCCTCACCGTCAGCGCGCCGGCGGTTGACGCGGTGTTTGGGCCTGCTGTCCGAACGGCCGTCCCGGCGCACGCGGTCATTAATAGTGCAATCGCAGCGATCGACAAGCTTTTCGAGAACATGGCTCCTCCCTTGACAACTCTATTTGGGCGCTTGCACTGAGTGTTCGATGTCTGTCACGACGCCGCCGCCGTCAAACGAAATGTGTAACACTTTGATGTGCTGCTTGAGTCCGGTGAACAGCCCGCCTCGGATTGCGTGGTAGGTATAACCAATGGTTTCGCTCGACGTCTCCTTGACCATCGGAGGAATGAACAAGGCGCTTGGCGGTCCGAACAGCGCGACCGCGTCTTCGCGAGTGGTCCGCCCCTTCTGGACGCGATCGGTCAGCGCGTCGTCGAAATTGGTGTTGTCCAGCTTGAATGACGATACAAACTGCTCGCCGACCAATGTGTCGTCGTAAAAGAAATAGGTCATCCCACGATAGGGAATGACACCTTCTTCCAAAGGCTGCCCGCTGGCGTTCGCGTACGAGTAGACGATTGTCTTGACATGCTTGCCATTCTGCAGAACTTCACTGGTTGTTTTCGGCTCTCCCATTTTCTGGGTGACCTGCGCAAAGGTCGTCTGTCCCACTTGGAAGGAATCCGCGTTGGGACGAATGAAGTCTCTACCCGCTCCAGCGCATCCCCCGAGCAACAGACCCACTGAAAGCAGAGCGGTAGCTCTTGCTATTCGGCACATATGTTTTTCTCCTGTTGTCTGGCTTTGCCGCTTTGCGGGGGGCAACGTCGCCGTGGTGCGCGCGGCAAAGGCCGCATGGGTGGGCGCCGGTCATTGCCCGTCCTGCGCGGCGGGAAACTTCAGGTTCGGACTGTTCAGCGAGCCAACAACCAGGTCCTCATATTGATTAGCGACGCGCGCTTGCAGCGCGCGGGGCTGGTCGACCAGCGCTGGAAGCTCGGCTATCGAGACAATGACCTTGCCGTAGCTTGTGGGCGGTTGGTCCGCGAAAACCACGCTGCGGTCGCCGACATTCCACACACGAATGTCGGAATTCGTAAGCACCTGGATCCGACAATCACCAGGATGATCGGTACTTGAATCGATCGCAACGCGGACATCGCTCATATCGATCTCGAGCAGGCTCGAGACCTGACGCTGAGAAGCCTCGGCAAGTGCTCGTTCAGCGGGGATGTTCTCGCCCCGCTCTGCCGCGATCAGCATCGCCGATGATTGAAGGCGAGAATGCGCTGCCCTCTCGATGCCCTTCTGCAGCACCGACTGCAACGCATCGCTGGCGAGAGACTCGGCGAGCTTCTCGAGACCGCCTGGAGCAGAAGCCGTCACAGCGTCCGCGCAAGTCGCGGTTCGGCGCGCCTGCTCCGCCTGTTCGATCAGGCTTGCCGACTCCTTGTAATTTCGCGACGCCTCGGACACCAATTTGATAGGCGCGGCGGCTGCCCGGCCGTTCGAGACAACTATAAGGAGTGGCCACAGGCGAACGGCTGCAACCGATCCCAAGACCTGAGCTGTGGCAAGGCCTCGCTTTTTCTGCGCGAGCGCTTCCATGGCCAAGAAATCACGGTTCGGTTCAACAGCCGACGACTTAGCGGGAATGAACAGGGTGTATGCGAGCGAACCTTCGACGACATACGGGCGCTTTTCGGCATTCGCCTGAACTGTGTCGAATCCTGGCGTCGCACCGGTCGCAGCGCCCGCTGATGTCGAAGCCGCCATCAGCAACGCCACGGCCAGCGGCACTGCGCGCTTTCTCAAAGCGGACCATGCGCGGTTCATTGCGATTCCTCCCGTGGCTTGATGAGTCCATGCTGCGACCGACAAGGTTGCAAATGACTTACGACTGCCTTACGGATGCCTGCCAGCTTGTATGTGCTGTCGAAGGCGCTGGCTGCTAGAAGTCGCGACGTCGCGGCACGACTAACGAGCGTTCCAAAAAAAGCGGCCTTCAGGCCGATCAATGATGAGTTTCGAAGAAGCTCGCTACTGCAGGGTCTTGGCGACGGCTTGCGCGAGGATTCCGTGAGCAACGGTTGTCGGATGTATGCCGTCCCAAAAGAGGTACGAATCCGGATTCTTGCAGACGAAAGGCGGATTGCTCGGACTGATGCAAGCATCGGTGACATCGCTCAGGCCGGAGACGGAAGGATCTGCGACGATGTCGTTGAGAGTCTTGTACAGATCAAACTCTACGATTTGGATGCCGGGAAGGGCGCCAAGCCCCGTCAGGAGGGTTGCAAGGGCTCCGTTGTAGCCCTGGGTCAGCACCCCGGCAACAAAAACGGCACCGGGACCCAAAGCCCGTACCGCCGGAGTCAAACCAATGTCGGGTCCATTCCAGACGAGGAAGTTCCGTGCACCTCGCTGATACAAGTTAGAGATATTGTTCCCGACGGAACTGACGCCTGCAGCAATGACGGCCAAGGCGGCGGGGAGGTCCTGGTTTGGACCGAAAGCGGCCAAGGCGTCGCGAAGATCATTGCCGCCGATCTCGATGACATATAGAGCATCCGGTGGCGCGCTGCCGCCGAAGTCCTGCAGGAAGACCTGGACTTGGATCGGGAGGTTGATATTCATACTGACGTCGTTGCGAGCGCGCGCTCCCCCAACGGCGTAGTTCGTCGCGCGCGGGTTTGCGTCGCGAAATGCAGGACTGACATCCTGACAAAGGCCTAAAGACTTTCCGAATTGTTCCGCCCAAGTCGGTCCGTTGGAGAACTGGTGACCGCCGCGCGCGTAGGCGTCATCGGGGATGAGCAACGGGTTCACCGAATAATTCGGCGGCGTATTGTTCTCCTTCTGTAGCGCAAAGGCATTACCGCTGTCGGACAAACTGTCTCCGAAGACGACCAGTTCAGTGACTGGCCCTCCCGCCCAGCTCAGCGGCGCGGCGAGCGCCCAACCCAGCAAGCCGATAAGCAGCGATTTGGTTGGTGTCCATGGTTGCATTTTCATTGGCTTCTCCTTAAGAGACGACATTGAAGACCGCCCACAATGCGTGACATACGCGATTGAAGCAGTGACTGGCGGCGTTCATCCGCCGATATGAACCTGATACTGAGCACCGGTCGACAGGCTGCAGGTGCCGGTGCCCTGATAAGGCGTGGTCATGCGGTAGTCGCAGCTCATATACGTACCGCGTTGTCCATACGCGTTCGCCAACCCGCGACGATCGTCGCCGGGAACTCGTGTTGCTTCGCCCGAGAGAATCTCCCCCTTGTAATTGAGTTGGAAGAATCCCTTGCCGGTCATCATGTTGGTAACGGTTCCGGAAAGCATGCCGGTTTCGGTGGCGGTCTCGTTGGATGGGTACAGGCGCGCCTGCAACGAGGCTGGCGCTGCGGGCCCCGCAGGTGCAATGGGTTCAGCCGCAGGTGGCGCATACGGCGGTGGCGTCACGCCGCCGTTCGAACGGGAGGTTCGACCCGGCACCGGCGCCAGATAGTTCGGCCCCGGTCCTTGAACGGTAGGAACTGGCACCGCGACTGCCGGATAGGCAGGTCCCGCCAACGGGTAGATCGGTGTTCCATCGGACGCGACAGGAACGAGGACGCAGCCGGTTACGCCGATCGCGGCCAACGAACTCAGCACAAACCCACGAGATGAATTGGCGTACATAGTGGCACTCCTGTTTGCGGGCACATGCCCGCGTTGGCATCGACCGCTTGTTCGGAGCGAGCGGTCGTGATGCCCTTGCCGCTTCGCTCCAGGGCCTGCGCCCGAATCACTCGATGCAGGTCCCCTCATGTTCAAGCGAGATGTTGCGACAGGAGCCCTTGCAGATGACTTACGACTTGCTTATAGAGCGCTGCCGGCCCGGATAGGGCGTTAAGGCATCCAAGCCGAATCTGTCGCTCTCCTGGGATGGCGCTCGTAAGCCATCCGTAGGTAGACCAGGCCGAGAATCGGCAGCATGTGGAGTACACGACAACCCTTCGATCGACACTAATGCCATGAGAAAATGATGACAGGGAGGGACGACTTGGCTAGGGCTGGCCATTCCGCAATCGCCTTCGCGAAAACGACGCGGCCAACGATCGGGTCGGTGGTCGAGCGACAGGCCCTTTTCGCAAGACTCGACGAGCCGCCGGGGCGGACGCTGGTCTGGATCTCCGGGCCTCCGGGATCCGGGAAGACGACACTGGCTGCGGGGTACGTACAGGCGCGCCGGCTCCGTTCGGTGTGGTATCAGGTCGACGCGGACGACACGGATCCCGCGAGCTTCTTCCATTATCTGTCGCATGCGGTGCGTAAGCTGGGCGCGCCGCGCGCGAAGGAGTTGCCTCGTTTTACTCCACAGCATGGCGCAGACGTGGCGTCGTTCGCGCGCAAGTACTTCCGGCGATTGTTCGCGAGCATCAACGAGACGTTTGCTTTGGTACTCGACAACCTGAACGTCGTGCCTGTCGAGAGCACGCTTCACATTGCGCTCGAAGCCGCCTTCGCGCAGGTCCCGAAGGGTTGCTGCGTGATCGTTACCAGTCGCGGCGAGCCTCCGCCGCAACTTGCCAGGATGCGCGCTGCCGGGCAGACATGCGTGCTGGCAGGAAGGGATCTTCGCATCGAGCCCGAGGAGATCGTCGTCATCGCGAGGATGCGCGGACAGGTCGTTTCACCTGAGGCCGCAGCGAAGCTCTACGAGCGGACGCATGGGTGGGCGGCCGGCCTCGTGCTGATGCTCGAGCACTCGAAATTCTCCGGCCGCATTGCGGATCTGCCCGGCGATGCAACACCACAGGTGATCTTCGACTACCTCGCCGGCGAGATCTTCGACCGGTTCGAGGCTGATACTCGCAAATTTCTGTTGCGGATCGCTTGCCTGCCTCGAATGACCTCAGCAATCGCGGAGCAGCTCTCGGGCGAGCCCAAGGCTGAACGTCTGCTGGTCAATCTCGCCTTGAACGATTACTTCGTGCGCGACGTGTCTTCGGATAGAGGTCGGCTCTATCAACTCCACCCGTTGTTGCGCGAGTTCTTGCGTGCCCGAGCCGCCCAAGCCCTGCCGGAGGCGGCTGGCAGCGTATGGCTGCAGCGCGCTGCAGCACTGTTGCAGGCGGCGGGACAGACCGAAGACGCCGCGGCGTTGCTTATAGAGGCGGGCAATTGGGTTGAGGTCGCGCGAATTGTTCGCGAGGAGGGAGACAAGCTTCTTGCTCAGGGGCGCGCCGAGACGGTCTCTACATGGGTCGACCTTTTGCCACCGGAGCTTGTCGCGTCGGATCCGCCACTGCTGCGTGTGAGTGCTTCGTCTCGCGCGCATGCAAGTCCGCGGGCGTCCCGACAGCTCTTCGAGCGCGCCTTCGAGGGCTTCAGGGCAAGTGGCGACGCGGATGGGATGATGCAATGTTGTCGGGGAATCATCGATGGGATCGTTTTCGAATTCGACGACCTCACCCCTCTCGACCGATGGATAGAGGCACTCGCCACTCTTCTGGGTGAGCTCGGTCCCGCGCCATGCCTGCCGGCTGACAGCGCAGCGGTGGAGGCGTTGCTTCGGGCCGTGCTCCTACGCGATGCCGGCAATCCTCGCATCGAAGGCTGGCTCGGGCGCCGGGAGCAGTTGGTCCCGCAGAGCGCCGATCAAAAAGTCGAGGCGAGCACCCGGGTGAAGCTCGGCCTTGCACGGGCGATGGCGGGGATCCTGCGAAGTGACCCGGCTTCTGCAGATACGATTCTCGAACCGCTTCGCCATCGCGAGCTTCCACCCAACCAGGAACTTGCTCTTGCGATTGTCAGCGGGGTGCAGCAGCTTCTTTGCGGCACGCCTGTAGAAGCTGCGCGCGCGGCCCTGGACGCCCTGAAATCGGCGAGCTCCGAGGGCATTCATGCCTATGACGAGTGGCTCCTGGTTATCGCCACCGTCGCTCATCTCTACGCTGGAGAAACCGACGCCGCGCGAAGCCAGCTCGCAAATCTGGAAGCGAAAGGTGCACGGCTTCGTCGAGGAGATCGTGCATGCGCGCAATACCTCCGTGGCTGGCTTGCGGCGCTCGAGGGAGATGCGGTGGAGGCACACCGCGCAGCGAAGATGGCACTTGCGCTTGCCGTCGAGACCGGTTTTCCCTGGCTCGAGTGCCTCGCGCGGATCGCGCTCGCAGAGTTGCAAGTCGGCCGTTCCGATCATCGTGGCGTGGAAGTGCAGCTCCGCGAAGCGGACGCGATCGCTCAACGTCTGCGCAGCCCGTGGCTGCGCTTCGGCGTACAGCTGATCTCTGCCGAGGCGGCGGGCGAGGCCGGAGATCGGTCCGCCATGCTGGACACCATCGGCGTTACATTCCGCCTCGGCCACGAGGAGGGCTTCCGTCGATCTCCGAGCTGGCGCCGTCAGGCTCTCGCTGAGCTCTGTGCAGCGGCGCTGGAGGCAGATGTCGAACCCGAATTCGCGCGCGTGCTGGTGCGCGACGGGAAGCTCGCACCGAGTGTGCCGCCGTTGCTGGTGCGTCAATGGCCGTGGCTATTGCATATTACGACATTCGGGGGATTCCAATGCCTCCGCGCCAATGCTCCGCTCGAGCTCTCCGGCAAAGGCCCCGGACGACCGATGGAGTTGCTCAAGGTTCTGATCGCTCAGGGCGGCGTGAATGTGCGGGCCGACCAGCTCGCGGATGCGCTCTGGCCACACATGGAAGCGGACTACGCCTACAAGTCTTTTACGGCCACGCTGCATCGGCTTCGCCGTTTGCTGGAGGAGGACGATGCGCTGCTTCTGCGCGACGGTCGGCTATCGCTCAACACAGCGCTGTTCTGGACCGACACATGGGCACTCGAGCAACTGCTCGACAACTTTGATGCCGCGCTGCGTGGGATCGATGGCGCGGGGCAGACCGTGCGACAGAAGTTCACCGACGAAGCCCTGGCGTTGTACCGCGGCCCCTTTCTTCCCGACGAATCGGAACAACCGAGCTACATCGCCTGCAGGGAGCAGGTTCGCGGCAGGTTGTTGCGGTTCCTGGGGAGCGTCGCGCGCAGCTGGGAGGAGGCGGGAACGGGCGAGGTCGGCGCCGACGCCTACCAGCGTTTCATCGAAGCCGACGAGCTGTGCGAGCCGCTATATCGCAATCTGATGCAGTGCTTCCAGCGCAACGGCGCTACCATTGACGCCCTGACCACCTATGAGCGCCTGAGGACGATCCTTTCGGCGCGGCTCAAGACCATGCCGACGCCCGAAACACAGTCCCTGTATGCCACGCTGAAGTCGTCAAGCGCGACGACTACCTCGAGATGAGTCGCTGCTGAAGGCCCGCGCTATTTGCACGATTGGGCTTTCACCTCGCGATCGAGCGCGCCCCAGATTTTGTCGAGACCCATCTTAAGCGCCGTGGGCGGCGGATAATCGCGCCGCGGGAGATCCGAATGCGAAGGCGCGACCTCCCGCAGACGCATCGTCAGCGAAACCTGCGACCCTCCGCTCGCTTCCATGACGGTGGCGGTGACCACCGTATCGATGCCCTGGGGATCGAAATTGAATCGAGTGGCAAGCAGGCCGATGTAGCGGCTCAGGATTTCCCTCGTGTTCGGAAGGTCCATCTCTGTAGCCCGATCCCATTCGTTCCTGGTGAGCGGCAGCGGTGCCGGTGCCTCGGCCTGGACGAAACCCAGTCCGCGCGATTGCTGCTTGATGACCATACCCAAGCTCACAAGCGCAGCGTTGATGGAGTCGAAGGCGCAATCCGGGCGCACCTTGAGCATGTACGAACCGTTCTTGTCCAGGGTCCGCTCGTACTCGGCCCTGAACTCGGCATTGATGGCGTTGATCGCGTCGCGCTTGGTCTCCTGGCTTACGCAGGCGCTGAGCACAATCGCGGCTGCGAGCCAGATCCTTGCCGGACGTCCCTGCATCAGACCCACAAACGAAATCCTCGCCACGTCCTTCCTCTACGTCTTCTTCTGCATCGGGCGGACTCTGCTCTCGATTTGGCGGTCCAACTGCTCGCGCTCAGCCGGCTGCAATGCAGTTCCCACCCGCTCCTGCTCCGACTTGGCCGTCGCGTTGCCGAGACGCGATGCTATTCCGTACCAGACGTAGGCAAGGTTGGGATTGCGGTCGACCCCAGTGCCATTTGCATACATCCGAGCCAATTTGAGCTGCAGGGCGACGTCGCCCTGCAGCGCCGCCCTTTCGTACCACTTCACAGCCTCGGTTTGACTCTGACCAACGCCTCGGCCCTCGGTATACATATCGCCGAGGCGCGCTTGCGCCTGCGCGTTGCCGCCATCGGCCAGCGGCTTGAGGATCGCAAGGGCTTCAGCGTAGTCCCTCGACGCCATCGCGCGATCGGCATTCGCAAGCAGATCCGATGGTACTTGCGGCGGAGAGGTGGGTTTCGGCGGCTCCGATGAGCTTGGCGATGGCTGCGACGTGGCGGGTGGGAGCGACGCAACTGCCTCTCCAGTTACTGGAGTGCTCTTGGTCGGTGGAGGTGGCGCTTTGGAGGGTGGGACGCCTGTAGAGACATTAGCCTTGCTGGTGTCCTTCGGAGGCTGTTTCGACGCCGACTCGCGGCGTTTTTGCTCATCGACGCGTGCTTGCTCTTCCGCGCGCTTGCGCGCGTCCGCCTGACTTTTCTCCTCCGCAGCAGCTTGTTCCTTTGCCTTGCGTTCCTCATCCGCTCTTTGCTGATCGCTCTTCTGCTTCGCGAGGCGCTCCGCCTCCGCCGCCTGCTCTCGATCTCGAAGCTGTTTTTCGAGAGCTGCGACCTTGGCGCTGGTTTCATCGCTTCTCTGCGTCGTAGCGATATAGGCGCCTACACCCACGGCGAGAACCGCCGCACCTAGGACAATGATTATGGTTACTGGCTTTCGCGGCCTCGTCTCGTCCGACGCTTCTCGTGGCTGGGTCGGTGTCAGCGGCAACGGCGAGGATTTCGATTCCCGATTGACCGTCGGAGGGACAGACGGCGCGCTCACAGTACTCGCCCGCAGTTGAGTCGATGATGCGTTTTCCGCGCGCGCAGTGACTATTGGTGCGACGCGCAAGTCGGTTACCTCGGGAGGCTGCGTGTGTCCGGCCACGAGCTCCCGACGCCATTCCGCAATCGACTGCGGCCGATCCTTTTCGGCGAAGGCCAGCGCATGGTCGATTGCTGTTAGCAACGAACCCGAATATCGACCCGCGCCGATGACGGAAGCCGGGACCATGATCTCCTGCGTGCTTCCCAGGATTCCCTTACTGCGGGAGACTGCATCGAGCGGGGGCCGGCCGGCGATCGCCCGGTAGCACGTAGCGCCCAGGCCGTAGATGTCGGTCCATGGGCCCTGGCTTGTGGAATCGCTGTAGTACTGCTCGAACGGGGCGTACCCCGGAGCCACCAGAATCGTCAGCGTGTGCGAAGCACCCAACGCCTGCCGAGCCGAGCCAAAGTCGAGCAGCACCGGGTTGCCATCCTCGCCGATGTGAATGTTGTCCGGCTTTACATCGCGATGGATGAACCCTGCGTTGTGGATGAGTTCGAGCCCATCGAGGATCGGCAGCAGGATTCGCAGCAATTCGCGCTCGGGCAGCGTGCCGCGTCGGTCGAGCAGGGCGGAGAGCGTCATGCCCTTCTCGAATCGCATCACCATGTACGCCGTGTTGTTGAACTCGAACACCGATTGGACGCGAACGATGTTCGGATGATCGAAGCGAGCGAGCGTCCTCGCTTCCTGGATGAAGCGTTCCAGCCCCCAGCGATACCGATCGCGAAGCTCTTCGCTGCGCGAGCGAATCGTCGCGTCTCCCATCCTCGTCGCCACGTCGATGGGAAGGTATTCCTTGATCGCGACGGGTTGGTCGAGGTTGGTGTCTCGGGCGAGATAGGTAATGCCGAATCCCCCCTGGCCGAGAACTCGCTCGACAACGTACCAGTGCAGCCGTGATAGCGCGGGCAGTGCGTCCGGATAAGCGGCTTCGGCCACGGGCGTCATGCGGCCAGGACGACCCCGCTATGGTTGGGTACGACTTCGGCGATGAGGGTAACCGCCTCGTAGTTTGTTCCAGGTACGTCGGTCTTTTGCAGCATCGTGCGCTTGAGCGGCGACATGGGTACCGGGGGTGCTTGTTGTGCGCACAACGCGTACGACAGGCTCAGACCGACGAGCGCGGCCACGATCGACACTTGCTTGCGCATAATTTCCTCCCCTCGATGAGCAAACGCTCTTGACCTGCAAGCGCGGCCGCAGGGATGATGCGCTTTCGTGACCCTTGCTGCAATGGGGTTACGCCTGGCGTTGCGGCTGATTTCGTGCGCTCGGAGAACTGCGGCCGCACTGTCGGCGGAAGTGCTGGCCACGCCGGACTTCGTGTCATCATGGCACAATCTCGCCCATGGCCTCGCTCGATCGAAACCTGCGACTCGCGACCGACAGCGATGCGCAAGCCATCGCCTCGATGTCGCGCGACCTCATCGAGGCCGGGCTCGGCTGGCAATACCGTCCCCGGCGTATCCGGGAGCTGCTTGCCGACCGAGAGACAGTGACGCTGGTTGCCAGCGAGCGCGAACGCGTCGTCGGTTTCGCCGTCATGACCTTTGGTGAAGAGCGTGCGCATCTGGTGCTGATGGCAGTACGGCCGACGCATCAGCGACGCCGCATCGCCAGCCGGATGCTTGAGTGGCTGCTCGAGACCGGCGCTGTCGCGGGGATGGCATCGATTCATGTCGAGATGCGAGAGCACAACGTGCCCGCTCTCGCGTTCTACCGCGCTCACGGCTTTGCCGAAACGCGAGAGTTGCCGGGGTACTATCGGGGACGCGAGGCAGGAATCCGCATGGTGCGTGCCCTGCGGCGGCATGTGTCTGCGCCCGCACCTTGGCGCATGCGCCGCGTCGACGGCTGATCTCGCGGGCTGACGTCGCCAGGAGGGTTGCAATCCGGAGCGATCGTCCCAACGTGCTCGCCAGCGGTCGCGTCGTCCAATCCCGGGGCCCCGAGATATTGTGGTATGTGGCAAGCGCTTGCAATGGCCGTCTGCGGACTCGCCGCGTGGTTCATCTTCGACGCGCTGCGGGCTCGCGAGGCCGCGACGCGTATCGCACGGGAAGCATGCAAGCAGCACGGACTGCAGTTTCTTGACGATACGGTACAAGGCCCGCGGTTGCGCTTTGCGCGCGATGCCGAGGGGATCGCACGATTGCAGCGCACCTTCGTCTTCGAGTTTTCCGATGACGGCTTCAGGCGAAAATGGGGAAGGCTGGTCATGATGGGTGCACAACTGGAATCGTTGCAGCTGGAGCCGTACAGGGTCGCTTAAGCTGAATTCTTAAGCCGGGTTTTCCGGCAATTCTCAAGTCCCGAAGGAACCTCACGTGCCGGCTGAACGCACTTCCTCTTTCACCGAGCGGCTGCACTCCCTGCCGCGCGAGCTGTTGACGCGGTTGCGGCGAGGCATCGAGAAGGAAAGCCTGCGCGTTCGCCCCGATGGTTCGCTGGCGACGACGCCCCACCCGGCTGCTCTGGGGTCCGCGCTCACTCATCCCTTTGTCACCACCGACTTCAGCGAATCGCAGCTCGAGCTGATCACGGGCATCCATCCGAGCGCCGACGCGTGCCTGCGCGAGCTGACGGAGATTCATCAGATCGTCTATCGCGCGATCGGGGACGAGCTGCTGTGGTGCGCCAGCATGCCCTGCCGCCTGCCCAAGGACGATGCGATTCCTATAGGTCGCTTCGGCAGTTCCAACGTCGGTCGGACCAAGACCGTCTATCGGATGGGACTTTCGCATCGCTATGGGCGCCGCATGCAGACGATCTCCGGTATTCACTATAATTTTTCACTGCCGGAGCAACTGTCGAGTGACGATTACTTCGGGTTGATCCGCAACTTCCGCCGACATTCCTGGCTGCTGCTCTATCTGTTCGGCGCCTCTCCGGCGGTGTGCTCGACCTTCGTCGCGGGCCGAGAGCACGAGCTCGAGCGCCTGAGCGGCGACACGCTCTATCTGCCCTATGCGACGTCTCTGCGCATGGGGCGCCTCGGTTATCAAAGCGACGCCCAGTCTTCTCTCGCGGTCAGCTACAACAGTCTCGATAGCTACGGCGCGTCGCTCGAGGAGGCCATGACCAAGCCGTATCCGCTGTACGAGGCGATCGGCATTCGCGATGGCGACAACTACCGCCAGCTCGGCACGACGCTGCTGCAGATGGAAAACGAGTTCTACGGGACCATTCGGCCCAAGCGCCGCATTCGTCCCGGCGAACGACCGCTGCACGCTTTGCGCGAGCGTGGAGTGGAATACGTCGAGGTGCGGCTGATGGATCTCGATCCGTTCGAACCCGTCGGCATCAATGCCGCGACGATGCGCATGCTCGACGTCTATCTGCTGTATTGCCTGCTCAGCGACAGCCCGCCCGATACCTCGCGCGAGCTCTCGGCGATCGTTGGCAACAAGCAGCGCGTGGCGTCGCGCGGACGCGAGCCCGGTTTGCTGCTGACTCGAGGGACACAGGAAGTGCGCTTAAGCGAATGGGGCGGCGAGGTGCTGGCTGGTTGCACACCGATCGCAGCCGCGCTCGATGCCGCCAACGGCACGGGCGCGCATCGCGAGGCGTTGGCGAATGCCGCGGCATGCCTCCACGATTCGGCGCTGACGCCCTCGGCGCGGGTACTCGAGACCATGAAGCAAAACTACGCGAACTCCTTCGTGCGGTTTGTGCTCGAGCACTCGATCCGCCATCGCGACGCGATCATGAAGTTGCCGCTCGATTCGGAGGTGGCCGAGCGCTACTCGCAGCTAGCCCGGGAATCTATGGCCAAGCAGCGCCAGATCGAAGCGGCTGACAATATACCCTTCGCAACTTACGTGCAGCAGTATCTGTCGCCGGAACGCCTGAGCGTGCACTGAAAGCGCATGAGCGCCACCTTTAGACTCGATCGCGCGCAAGGTGCGCTTTTCGACGTCGGAGGGCGGCGCTTCGATCCGGTTCAACGCGGCTGGCTCTTTGCGCCGACCACGAAGCCGCCGGGCACTGAGCTCGAAACGCTCGACATCGTCGCGGCACTAACCTGGCTGCAGCGCGAAAGCGGCTATCCGATGCGAGTCCCGGTCGGCGTGATCGGGCCGCGCGAGGCAACTGCGGCGCAGCTCGCAGCCGCGCTCAAGGTCGGAGAATTGCTCGGCGATTGCCGTCTCACTGTGCTCTGCGGCGGGCGCCAGGGTGTGATGCAGGCGGTGTGCGAAGGTGTAGCCCGCGTCGGCGGGCTTTCGATCGGCCTCTTGCCTGAAGCGGACGCCAGCGAGGCTAATCGATTCGTCGGCGTGGCGATTGCGACAGGCATCGGCGAGGCGCGCAATGCGCTGATCGCGCGCGCGTCGTTCTGCCTGATCGCTATCGGCAACAGCCTGGGCACGCTCTCGGAGGTTGCGCTGGGCCGCCAGTTCGGCAAGCTGGTGGTCGGCCTGGAGGGTGCTGCCAATGTGGAGGGCGTTCAGCATGTCACGGGCCCGAAAGAGGCCGCGGAGCGGGTGGCCGAGACGATTCTTGGCACAGGTTGAACCCGGAGTATTCTTTCGACGTTGGAGCCCGATACCCTGGTTGCGGATCGAAGACATGACTTTGAAAGACGGCGCGGCAACTATTGACTCCGCAGAGGTGGCGAGCCAGGTGGCCGCGATCGTGCTCGCGGCGGGGTTGTCCACCCGAATGGGCCGCAACAAGTTGCTGTTGGACGTGGGCGGGGAGCCGGTCGTGCGACGCTGCGTCCGCGTCGCGCTCGCCGCCCGACTCGATCCGGTCCTGGTCGTCCTGGGACATGACGCGGATGCCGTTCGTGGGGCGCTGCCGCCGCTTCCCTGCCGATTCGTCATGAATGCGCGGCACGCCGACGGGATGAACGCATCGGTGTGCGCGGGGATCGCCGCGTTGCCGCCTGATGTCGGCGCAGCCGTCGTGCTGCTCGCCGACATGCCCTTTGTCGACGTGCACATGATCTCAACGCTCGTGGCGCAAAGACGTGGAGGCGCCGCTTTGATCCTGTCGGAATACGACGGTGTTGTTGCGCCGCCCACGCTGGTCGATCGCTCGCTTTTCGCCGATATGGCGAGCGAAGCGGGCAGGGGTTGCGCCCAGCGCCTGCGCCGGCGTCATCCGAATCGGTCCGCATCGGTGAAGTGGTCTGCCGCGGCGCTGGCCGACCTCGATCTTCCCGAGGATTACGAGCGGGTCAAGACGCGACTAATGATGGCCTAGACACTGTTCGCCTATGTGCCGACGGCATTGACAGGCCCCCGACATGCGACCAGAACTGCTCGAGCTCGCCGCAGAATTCGCTTCGCGTGGCGAACGTTTCGCCTTGGTGAGCGTGGTACGTCGCCAGGCGCCCAGCTCCGCGCGCGTCGGCGACACCGCGCTGGTGACAGCAAGCGGCGAAGTCCACGGCTGGGTGGGCGGTGGGTGTACGCGGTCGACGCTGCTGCGCGAGTCTTTGCGCGCGATGGCCGATAACGCGCCGCGCCTGTTGAGTCTCTCCACCGATCCCAAGGGGGAACAGCGTCCGGGCGTTGTCGCGCTGGCGATGACCTGCCAAAGCGGAGGTACTGTGGATCTCTACATCGAGCCGGTGTTACCCAGTCCGCGCGTCGTGGTATTCGGCGCGACTCCAGCCGCGCGCACTCTGGTGCGTATCGCCCACGCGATGGGCTACCGCGCCGAGGTGGTGGACGCCGACGCGCAAGCGAGCGATATTCCCGAGGCGACGCGGGTGATGGCCGAGATCGCACCCGATGCCGCTACCCAGGATACGTACGCGCTGGTTGCGACCATGGACGAGCGCGATCTGGAAGCTATCGAGGTCGCCCTCGAGCTCAAGCCCGTTTATCTCGGCGTGATCGCCAGCCGCAAGCGCTTCGTCGAGCTGAGCGACGCCCTCGCCGCGCGCGGCGTTTCGCGAGCGGCGATCGATGCGATCGCAGCGCCTGCGGGGCTCGACATCGGCGCCCAGACACCCGAGGAAATCGCCTTAAGCATCATGGCACAGATCGTGGAGCGGCGGCGCAAGTCAGCGAGTGCGCCCGCGCGGACAGACGTCTCGCAGGCGATAGAGCGGCGCGAAGCCATCGATCCGGTGTGCGGCATGGTGGTTTCGATCGCTGGAGCGCGTCACGTCGCGGAAGTGGGCGGGCGCAAGCTCTACTTCTGCTGCGGCGGCTGCCGCAGCAAGTTCCTCGCCGATCCGGCCCGCTACCCGCCGCCGCGTGAGAAGGCACACACGTGAACGACGACGTACGCGCGTTGCAGGAGGCGATGGACCGCGACGGATATGTCGCCGAACCCTCGATCGCCACTGCGGTCTATCTCGCGCGGGAGATGCGCAAGCCCTTGCTGGTCGAGGGCGATGCCGGCGTCGGCAAGACCGAGCTGGCCAAAGTCATCGCGCGCCTGCTCAACACCGAGTTGATCCGGCTGCAATGCTACGAAGGCCTCGACGCCAACACCGCGCTCTACGAATGGAACTATCAGCGCCAGCTTTTGCGCCTGCGTATCGCCGAGCGCGAAGCGCACGATCCCAAGACGCTCGAGGATCTAATTTTCGGCCGGGAATACCTGCTCGAGCGACCGTTGCTTCGCGCGATCACTTGCCGCGAAGGTCCACCGGTGCTGCTGATCGACGAGATCGATCGCGCCGACGATGGTTTCGAGGCGTTTCTGCTGGAGGTGCTGTCGGACTTCCAGGTCACGATTCCCGAGCTGGGAACGATCAAGGCCGAGCACGTACCCTATGTAGTGCTCACGTCGAACCGTAGCCGCGACATCGGCGATGCGTTGCGGCGCCGCTGTCTTTATCTTTACATCGAGCACCCGAGCCTGGACAAGGAAGTGCGCATCCTGCGCGGCAAGGTCCCCGGTCTCGACGAGCATTTCGCTCTCGCCATCGGCCGCTTTGTGCAACATTTACGGCAACGCGATCTGCGCAAGCTGCCTGGCGTCGCAGAGTCGATCGACTGGGCGCGAGCGTTGGTCCGCCTGCAGCAGAAGCGTCTCGACGCCGAAATCGTTCGCATGACCAAGGGCTGCCTGCTCAAGGACGATCAGGATCTCGCCGAGACCGACGACCGAGTCGTCGCCGAGCTGCTAGCGCGCGCGGCCGCGGACTGGTTGCCGTGAACGGCGTGACTGACCACCTCGCGAAATTCGCCGTGGCGATGCGGCAGAACGGAATCCACTCGAGCTTGAGCGATGAGATCGACGCCGCTGGCGCGCTTTTGCTCGTCGATGTAGCCGACCGTCTCGAGGTTCAGCGCGCGCTGCGCATTGCGTTCAAGGTCCAGCGCGACGGGTGGACGACTTTCGACAGGTTGTTCGACGAGTACTGGGGCGGCAAGGTCGTGCCGGAAGTTCCGATTCCACCTGCGGCGGATCATTGGGAGTCGCGCCGCGCCTTGCAATGGCGATGGGATGGCGTTCGAGTTCGCCTCGAAACCCCCGAGCCCGAGGCTTCGGATTCGAGCGACCCCGCGTACAGCTGGGACCGGCTGTTGCGCCGGAAAACTTTCGACCGGATTTCGCAATCCGAGGTGGCGTCAATGGAACGGCTGCTCGCGCGCCTCGCACTTAAGTTTGCTGCCAAGCGAAGCCGGCGTCTCGAGCCTACATCCGGCCGGGGCGTGGTGGACCTCCGCCGCAGTTTTCGGAACGGCTTGGCAGGCCAGGGAGATCTGCTCAGCCTTGCGCGGCGCGCGCGGGCGCGCGAAGAGCCCCGCGTCGTGCTGCTGTACGATACGAGCGGCTCGATGGATCCCTACACCGGCTTTCATCTCGCCTTCGCCTTCGCGTTGCGCCGCGTCATCCGCCGCCTGGAAATATTCGCTTTCAACACCGCACTTGTTCGGGTAAGCCGCGTGGTCTCACCCGCAAAGGTTCTGCAGTCGCTCAAGCGCCTCGCGACGGAAGTCCCGGATTGGTCCGGCGGAACGCGCATCGGCGCCTGTCTCGCGGAATTCGTCACGGAGTACCGCGGCCTGGTCGACCGCGATACGACCGTCGTCATCGTCAGCGACGGGCTCGATCTGGGCGATACCGACCTGCTGGCCGGTTCGATGCGAGCGCTCAGGCAGCGCGCACGGATGACTGTCTGGTTGAACCCGCTCAAGGGTGACTCGCGCTATGAGCCCTCCGCCGCCGGCATGCGTGCTGCACTGCCGCACATCGATCACTTTGGCGCCGGTCATGATCTCGCTTCGCTGGAGCGGCTCACTCGTTTGTTGAACTGAGATAAGATAGCCATTCCCTTCCGTTCGGCGTCCACCCAAAAAGAAATCTCGAAAGAAGCGCGCGAGTCTTCCGCTTCGCTTTGAGCTTTTCGCAGTAAGCCAAGGAGAGTCCCATGATCCCTGCGGCATTCGACTATCACTGTCCGAAGTCGCTCGACGAAGCGGTCGGGTTGCTGGCGCGCTACGGCGACGGCGCCAAGGTCCTTTCCGGCGGCATGAGTCTGTTGCCCGTTCTCAAATTGCGTCTGGGTTCGTTCGCCCATCTGGTCGACATCGGGCGCATCTCGGGGCTCGACTACATCAAGGAGGACGGCGGATTTCTCAAGATCGGCGCGGTGACGCGGCAGGCAACGCTGGAGCGCTCGGAGCTGATCCGGTCCAAATGTGCTGTTCTCGCCGATGCCGTTCCTCTCATCGCCGATCCGCTGGTGCGCAACCGCGGAACCATCGGCGGAAACGTCGCCAATGGCGATCCGGGTAACGATCAACCTGCGATCATGCTCGCGCTGGGGGCGACGTTCATTGTTCGCGGCAACAAGGGAGAGAGGACCATTGCCGCTAACCAGTTCTATACAGGCTTCTTTACCACCGCGCTCGCGCCGGACGACATCCTCACCGAGATCCGCATTCCGCTGCCGCCAGCGCGCAGCGGCGGTGCCTACGTCAAGCTCAAGCGCAAGGTCGGAGACTTCGCCGCCGCCGCGGCAGCAGTGCAGTTGACTCTCGACGCCAAAGGTGCGGTTGAGCGATGCGCGATCGCGCTGACCAACGCCGGACCGACGCCGCTGGAAGCGGCCGATGCGGCGCGCTCGCTGATCGGAAAAATGCCGGACGACAAATCCATCGCCGAGGCGTCTCACCTCGCTGCGGCGAAAAGCGCCCCCAGCGCCGATCGCCGTGGCTCGGTCGAGTACAAGCGGGAAATGGCGCGCGTCATGGTGGTGCGCGCGCTACACAAAGCGGTCGAGCGTGCCGGAGGTCGATGATCATGGCTAAACACAAGATCAGTGTGACAGTGAACGGAAGCGCCCGCGAGGCGGAGGTCGAATCGCGCCTGCTGCTGGTGCATTTCCTTCGCGAGACCCTGAGGCTGACCGGCACTCACATCGGCTGCGACACTTCGCACTGCGGCGCCTGCACCGTTCTGCTCGACGGAGAACCGGTGAAATCGTGCACGGTGCTCGCGGTGCAGGCCGACGGTGCCAAAGTAACCACCGTGGAGGGTCTCGAGCAGGGCGGCAAGCTACATCCTGTGCAGGAAGGGTTTACCGAGAAGCACGGGCTTCAATGCGGCTACTGCACGCCGGGCATGATGATGACCAGCGTGGCGCTGCTCGAGCGCAACAAGAATCCCAGCGAGCAGGAGATCCGCCAGGCGATCGCCGGCAATCTCTGCCGCTGCACGGGGTACGTCAATATCGTCAAGGCCGTGCAGTATGCGGCCGAGAAGGTGAGGTAGAAGCCATGGAACTCAAGACCGACGCCAAGATTTCCGGAATGGGCCATGCGATGAAGCGCAAGGAGGACCCGCGCCTGATCCGCGGCCAGGGTCGCTACGTGGACGATATCCAGCTCCCCGGCATGTTGTACATGGACATCGTGCGCAGCCCTTACGCTTACGCCAAGATCAAGTCGATCAACGCGGAAGCGGCGCTCAAGATTCCCGGCGTTCTTGCGGTGATCACCGGTGAGACTCTGGCCAAGTACAACCTGCACTGGATGCCCACCATCTCTTCCGATACGCAGATGGTGCTTCCAACAGATACGGTGATGTACCAGGCGCAGGAAGTCGCCGCTGTCATCGCCACCGAGCGCTACGTCGCGGCCGACGGCGTCGAAGCGGTGGAAGTCGACTACGAGCCGCTCACGCCGATGGTCGATCCGTTCAAGGCGCTGGCCAAGGGCGCGCCGGTGCTGCGCACCGACAAGAAGGACCAGAAGGACAACCTCGCTTTTCACTGGGAAGCGGGCGATCGAGCCGACACCGACCAGGCGCTCGCCGCTGCCGAGGTCGTCGTCACCGAGAACGTTTATCTCCCGCGGATTCACGTCGC
The DNA here is from genome assembly GCA_035262745.1 of Casimicrobiaceae bacterium. Lineage (GTDB taxonomy): Bacteria > Pseudomonadota > Gammaproteobacteria > Burkholderiales > Casimicrobiaceae > PALSA-1003. The sequence continues at coordinate 85,799 of DATFSE010000045.1, forward strand.
GTCGATGGAAACCTGCGGCTGCATCGCCGACTTCGACCCAGCGCAAGGCAAGCTCACGGTGTACATGACCACGCAGGCGCCGCACGCAGTGCGCACGGTGTTCGCGCTGGTCGCAGGTCACGTGGGGCTTTCGGAAGAGCGCATCCGCATCATCTCGCCCGATATAGGTGGCGGGTTCGGTGGCAAGGTTCCCGTCTATCCTGGATATGTGATCGCGGTCGCTGCGTCGGTGGTCATCGGCAAACCGGTGAAGTGGATCGAGGACAGGATGGAGAACCTGCAGGCCGACTCCTTCGCCCGCGACTATCATATGAAAGTGGATCTTGGTGCCAGGAAAGACGGCACCATGACTGCCCTGCGCATCAAGACCGTGGCGGATCACGGCTACTCCAACGCGTCCGCCAATCCGTCGAAGTTTCCTGCGGGCCTGTTCTCGATCTGCACCGGCTCGTACGACCTGAAGCACGCATTCTGCGAAGTCGACGCCGCATACACCAACAAGCCTCCGGGAGGCGTCGCCTACCGTTGCTCGTTCCGCGTGACCGAGGCAGTGCACGCCATCGAGCGCGCCACCGATGCGCTCGCACAAAAGCTCGGCATGGATCCCGCGGAGCTGCGCATGATGAACTTCATCAAGCCCGGCCAGTTCCCGTACAAGTCGGTGCTCGGCTGGGAATACGACAGCGGCGATTACCACACCGCGCTCAAGAAGGCGATGGACCTGATCGGCTACGACGGGCTGCGCAAGGAGCAGGCAGAAAAGCGCCAGCGCGGCGAGCTGATGGGTATCGGCGTTTGCAGCTTCACCGAGATCGTCGGCGCCGGGCCGTCCAAGCACTTCGATATTCTCGGGCTCAAGATGTTCGATTCGGCGGAGATTCGCGTTCATCCGACCGGCAAGGCGATCGCTCGTTTCGGAACCAAGAGCCAAGGACAAGGACACGAGACGACCTATGCGCAGATCATCGCCGAGGAACTCGGCATTCCCGCCAGCGACATCCAGGTCGAAGAAGGCGATACCGACACCGCGCCCTACGGCTTGGGAACGTATGCGAGCCGCTCGACGCCGACCGCCGGCGCCGCGGGCGCGATGGCTGCTCGAAAAATCCGCGACAAGGCGCGCAAGATCGCGGCGCATCTGCTGGAAGTGAACGAGGGGGATCTCGAGTGGGAGCCTGGCAAGTTCTACGTCAAGGGCGCGCCGCAGAAATCGAAGACGATTCAGGAATGCGCGTTTGCTGCGTACACCAATCATCCGCAGGGGATGGAGGCCGGAATGGAGGCGGTGCACTACTACGATCCGCCCAATCTGACCTTCCCTTTCGGCAGCTACATCTGCGTGGTCGACATCGACCGCGGCACCGGCGAAGTGAAGGTGAGACGGTTCGTCGCCGTCGACGATTGCGGCAACATCATCAACCCGATGATCGTCGACGGGCAGATCCACGGCGGCCTGACGCAGGGCATCGGGCCGGCGTTGTACGAGGAGATCAGCTACGACGAGAACGGCAACATCTCGGGCGGGAGCTTCCTCGATTACTACGTGCCTACTGCGGTGGAGACGCCTAACTGGGAGACCGCGAAAACGGTCACGCCTTCGCCGCACCATCCGCTCGGCGCAAAGGGCGTCGGCGAGTCGGCCACGGTCGGTGCGCCGCCTGCGATCGCCAACGCGGTGGTCGACGCATTACGCCACCTCGGCGTGACTCACATCGATATTCCGATCACGCCGGAAAAAGTCTGGCAGATCCTTCACGAGAAGGGAGTCGCGGAGTAGCGCTTTCTGCGCACGTCCGATCAGCGCTTCACATCGGCGGCTTCACACCGTCCTTGCTCACCTGCACCCGCGCCGCGCTCAATGTGCCGTCGGCTGCCTGCTGCGCTACCAGGAATACATACTCGCCGACGACCAGGTCGGTGCGCGAGCCGGGAACTGTTTTCGCCAGCGCGGCAGTGCCGGGAACCACGATTTTCTGGGTGCTGTCCTTGAAGCGCAGGGTCAGTTCGTGATCCGATGTACCTGTGACCACTGACGCCACGCTGGCGTTGGTCATGGTCGACCCCGGTTGCAGATCCCACGCGAGCTGTCCTTCGGGGACGGTGGGCGGCAGGTAATGAACCTCGACCGCGACCTGGGTGCCATTGGGTCCCGGCATCGTCGTGGCGCCGACATAGTCGCCGACCTTGATGTCCTCGAAGCGAATCGGCTTGGCGACCGAGACCGCTACGTTTTCAGCCAGCGCGATCTTGAGGTCTTTGCCGTCGCGCGATTTGACCGAGAGAACATTACCGTCGAGCGCGGTAATCGTTCCGCGGATCCGCACGTTCGTCTGGGCTTGCGCTGAAGAGACGGCAAGGAAGACTCCTAAAAGCAGCACGACGGTCTGGACTCGATTCATTTTTCACTCCGATGGTTTGCGATGCGCTCGACCACAGAACTCTTTTCGACGACGGACGTCTGTTGGTAAACAGCGTACGGTCAGACTCTCTTCCGGGAATGTGAACCGATCCGTGCGCGTTGGGCTATCATCCGCTCCTAAATCAATTCCTAAATATCGCAGCAGTCGTGCCCGTTCGCGCCCCCGCACTCGCCAAGCTGACGCGGCCGAAGCTCTACGACGCTCTGGCGCGGCCGAGGCTGTTCTCGCTGCTCGACGAAGCCGCGACCAGGCCTATCACCTGGCTATCCGCTCCACCCGGCTCGGGCAAGACCACGCTGGTCGCCAGCTACCTGGACGCACGCGATCTGCGTCACCTATGGTATCAAGTCGACGTCGGCGATGCCGATACAGCGACGTTCGTGCATTACATGCGCCTCGCCGCGATGAAGTTCGCTGGAAAAGGCGCAGCCGCCCTTCCCGTCTTTACCTCGGAGCGTCAGCAGAACCTGGCCCGGTTTGGTCGCAGTTTCTTTAGAGAGCTTTTTTCGGTGTTGCCGCATCCCTGCGTCGTGGTCTTCGACAACTTTCACGAGGCGCCGACGCAACCCGAGCAGCGCACCGCATTCGCCCAGGGCCTGGAGGAAATTCCCGAAGGCATCACCGTAATCGTTGTGTCGCGCTCCGATCCGCCGCCCGAGTTCTCGCGGTTGATCGCGAGTCGCCGCATCGCTCGTATCGACGAGACGGCTCTGCACTGCACGACTGAAGAGGCTCAGGCGATATTCGGCAAAGGCCGACTCGAAGCCCATGATCTGCAGCGCATCCAGCGCCACAGCGAGGGATGGGTAGCGGCGCTGGTGCTGCTGCGCGAGCATTTGAGCCGCCCCGGAACCGCGCTTGACGAGTCGCTTGGACAGGGGAAGGACGCAATATTCCAATACTTTGCCGGCGAGATCTTCAATGGCGCAAGACCGGAAAACCAGCGCGTGCTCATGCTTACCGCGATTCCGCCCTCGATCACCCAGGCCGAGGCCATCGCGCTCACGGGAAACGAGGAAGCACCGCGCCTGCTGGAATATCTCTACCGGCGGCACCTTTTCACCGACCGTCGCCGTGTCGAGCAGACGAGCTATCACTATCACGCCCTGTTTCGCGAGTTTCTGCTCGAGCAGATGCGCAATCGTATTTCGAATGACGAGCGTCACTCAGTCAGCTCGCAAGCAGCGCGCCTTCTGGCGCAGCGCGGCCAGATAAGCGAGGCGCTGGCATTGTTCCGCGAGGCGGGCGAGTGGGAGGAGATGCGCGCGCTCATCCTTGCCAATGCGCTCGATTGGGCGCGCCAGGGGCGCGCTCAAGCACTGTCCGACTGGATCGAAGCGCTTCCCGCCGCGATGCGCAATGCCGATCCGTGGCTCGAGTACTGGTTCGGAAGGGCATGGATATTCGTCCAGCCGCATCGCGGCCATCCCGCACTGGAACGTGCGTACCAGGCGTTCCGAGACAGCGGAGATCTGCGCGGCCAGGCGCTTGCGCTGAGCACCATCGTGACCGGCTACTACTACGAGTGGGCGAACTTCGCCCCGCTCGATCGCTGGCTGCCCGAGTTCGACCGCCTGCTCGACGATGACAGAGTCGCCCAGCTCGACCTCAAGAGCGAGCTGCGGGCGCGCGCAGCGTACCTTATCGCACTGCTGTTCCGCCGGCCGGAGGACGCGAACATGGAGCGCTGCGCGCAGCGTCTCAACGAGTTGATCGACGGCGAGGATGACGTCAACGTCTGCATCATGGCAGCGTCGACGCTGTTCAACTACTACAACTGGAAGACCGAAGGCGAGTCGACTGCGGCATTGGTCGCGCGCATCGAGCCGGTGCTCCCCCGTCCGGAAGTGACGCCGCTGATGCGGGTGTGGTGGCGCACCCACCTGTCGTTCTGGCACTACCTCAACGGACGCTACGACGAGTCGAGGGCGGTGACCTCGGCGGCCCGCGATATCGCCGACCGCTACGGCCTCGAGGCGTATCTGTTCGAGATCGATCACGCGGAGGCTTCGGCGTTGATAAGCAAAGGCGAGTACGCCGAAGCCAGGGCGCGCATTGAAGCAATGGAGCAGCGGCTTTCGCCGACGCGTCGCATGGACTGGGCGTATTTCCACCATCTTCGATCGACGCTGGGGCAGCGTCTCGGACAGTCCGAAGCGGCCGTAAGCGACGCCGAGCGCGCGGTCGCACTCGGCCAAGAGACCGGCCTTCCGGCCCTGCAGATGCCTCATTTCATGGCGCGCCTGGCGCAGGCGCGGATGGCTGCCGGCGATCATGAAAGCGGCATGCGCATGCTCGAGGAAGCGATCGCGCTGGCCCCTGAATCGGAGCGGGTCGGTTTCGAGAGGCACCGCGAGTTTGCGCAGATAGGTTTCGACATCGATGCAGGAAAAACCGAGCAAGCATCGCAGCGGCTCGCCAGGGCCTTCGCCGACTACCGTAGCCAGGGCCAGGTTGTGTTCATGCGCAATCGTCCCGATCTCGCCGCAAAGCTCGCCAACTTTGCCCTCGAGCACAGCATCGAGAGCGACTTTGTGCGCACACTTATCGAGCGCAATGCGCTTGTACCGCCGGCCGACGCCGGTGCCGCGTGGCCTTTTCGCCTGCGCGTTCAGCTGCTGGGCGGATTCGAGTTGGTGCGCGACGGGGAGCCGATCCGCTTCATGGGAAAGGCGCAGCAGAGGCCGCTCGACCTCCTCAAGCTGTTGCTGGCGCTCGGCGGCGCCGATGTCGACAGCCAGCAACTGATGGCTGCGTTGTGGCCCGAGGCCGACGGTGCGGCGGCCAAGACGTCCTTCGACACGACATTGTTTCGTCTGCGCAAGCTGCTCGACGTCGACGGTGCGCTCGAGCTCGCGGCAGGAAAGCTGTCGCTCTCGCGCCTGGCAGCCTGGACCGACATCTGGGCGCTCGAGACCGCTTTCAGCGCGGCAGAGCTCGGCGGCAAGTCCGACGTAGCGGCCGAATGGGTTGTCCGCGCGGCGCGCCGACTGCTCCAAGCTTATCCCGGCCCTCTGCTCGGCACGGAAGAGCACGCGTGGATCGCCAAGCCGCGAGATGCATTGCGTTCCCGCTTCGTACGCACGTTGATGCGCCTAGGCGAAGAGCTCGAACGCGCGGAGGATTGGGCGACCGCCATCGATGTCTATCGGCGAGGCATCGAAGCGGACAACCTCGCCGAGTCGTTCTATCGTGGACTCATGCGTGCGCTCGCCGCAACGGGCAACCAAGCCGAGGCGCTCAACGCTTTTCGGCGTTGCCGCGAGCTTTTGTCGATCGTTCTCGGCGTCAAGCCCTCCGCCGAGACCGATCGCCTGCACCAGGACATCGTCGCCGGTCGCGTCCCAGCCGCTTCGCGCTGACTCATCCGTAAGTCATCGGTAAGTTCGATTCGCGTGCTCGAGCGCGCGTCGGGCTGGGTTCTTCCCCCGCACCTCCAAACCGCGGCTTGCGCCCGCGCGGCGCGGGAAAAATTCGCTTTTGCGACAAGGCGCTAGGTCGGCAGCGCCGACACATCACCGCAGCCGAGGCGGGCGCATTAAGCAAGCGCGCGCATCCGTCAGCGATTGGCAAGCGCGGCGCCGGCAAACTGCTCCTCGTCTAGCCCATAGGGCCCAAGCTGGTTCGGGTCGGGGCACTGAATCGGAGAACGTGAGATGCGCAGCAACCACAAGAGAGGAGCCGCCGATCGGTCATCGGATCGCCGGACCCTCGCGGATGCAAAGAGTCCGACGCCCAAGTCGGAGCGCGACGCGTCGCGGACAGACCATACGCCGGAATCGCGCAACACCAGTGAGCGCGGGTTTGCGGGCAAGCGTAAGAAGCGCTTCGTTTTCTAGCCACGGCTGGAGAGCACTCTGCATTTCGTAGCCGAGACACAGGAGAGAGTCCATGGGAACCACGGTAGCCAGAAACTTGAGAGCTTTCGGAGGGCTTTTGGAAAAAGCAGGTCCGTACCTGCTGATCGAGATCCTGCTGCCGGGCGGCAGCCTGATCGCACTGGTCTTGTTCCTCTATCAACGCGGTCGGCAATCAAGCGCCATGGACGCGGCCCAGCTCGGCACGATGGATGAGGCGATCGTCAAGTTGCACGACCGTTTGGTTTCGCTTGCCGACTCGGACGGCGTCGCCATGCTCTGGCGCGGGCGGCATCGCGAGCGCGACGGCTTGGAGGCATTGGCAATGACGCCGGGCAACTAGACCCCTGCGTCCAGTGCACGCGCACGTCAATCTGGTAGGCTGGGCCAGGCTCGCGCTGGCGGGGCTCATCTACAGCGTCGCATCCGACACGGCTCTCGGCACGAGCCGCGAGGGTTTAGCGTCCTATAATCGTCGCATGGCGGCCCGATGGCGGCGACGTCTTATGGAATGGCTGATCGTACTCGTCATCGTCGCTATCGGCGTCCCTGCGTTGGCGTGGCTCATGCAGGAACGGCTTATCTTTTTTCCGCAGCCGGTCTCTTCCACCAGACATCTGCCAGCACGCGCATCGACCCTGGAGGTCATCGCCGGCGACGGCACTCACCTGCGTGGATGGATCGTCCGCGGAGACGATTCACCGGCGCCCACCGTGATCTACTTTGGGGGAAATGCCGAAGAGGTGTCGTGGACGCTTGCCGATGCGCGCTGGCCGAGGGCATGGACCATCGTCGGCCTCAACTATCGCGGCTACGGCGCGAGTGAAGGCGCGCCCGGTGAATCAGCGCTTACCTCCGACGCACTGGCCATCTACGACGCCGTTGCCGAAAGGAGCGAGATCGATCGGCAACGCATTGTCGTTTTCGGGCGCAGCCTCGGGACCGCAGTTGCCAGTCATCTTGCCGCGCAGCGACCGGTCGCAGCGGTGATTCTGGTGTCGCCCTACGACAGTCTCACCGCGATCGGCAAGAAACACTATCCGTGGTTACCGGTGTCCTGGCTGCTTCGCCATCGCTTCGACACCTTGGACGAAGCAAGACGCAACACCATGCCGCTGCTGGCCATCGTAGGCGAAGCCGACTCCGTCATTCCACTCGAGCGCTCGCGCGCTCTCTATGATGCGTGGGCGGGACCGAAAGCCTGGCAGGTCGAGCCCGGAGAAGATCACAATGACCTCGGCAACTCACCTGGCTTCTGGGCAGGCATCTCGCACTTTCTCGCGAAACGATAGTCCAACCGCGAAACCTGAAGGGCGTATGGCCGGTGGGGCGCACCATCCAAGACGCCTGCGATGGCGTTGGATTACGATCGTCGTCGCTCATGGACTCAAGTGAAGGTTAAGACAATGCACGCGGCGCGCTTTGTCGCTCTCCTTCTCGCACTCTTGACCACGGCTTGCACCGGGATCGACCGCGTACCGGCGCCTGCCGAACCGGCTCAACCCAACACATCCCAAATTGCGAGCGTGGCGCCGTCGCAGGCGCTACCCAGCGCTGCGGAGTCAGCCGGAGCTTCGTCGGGCGCCGCGACCGATGCAGCCCTCGAACCGCGCACTGCGCTCCCACCCGCTCAGTCCACGGGTCAGGAGATGTCGAAGTCCGAAGCACCCGCCAGCAAGGCTCCGGTCAAGCCCGCTTCTCCGGTTACGCCGAGCACCAAGACGAGTCCGACCGGCGAAGTTGCGAAAAGCGGCCAGGCGCAGAGCCAGACGCCGATTGCCAAGAAACCGGAGCCACCGCCGCTAGATCTCGCGTCGTTGGAGACGCGACTCAAAGAGACCAAAGCGATCGGCGTGATGACCAAGATCGCGCTCAAGAACCAGGTCGACGACCTGTTGGACCAGTTCCGCGCGTTCTACCAAGGACGATTGAAGACGACGCTCGCGGAGCTCCGAAAATCGTTTGATCTCCTAGTGCTCAAGGTCTTGTCGCTTCTGCAGGACGGAGATCCATCGCTCGCCAGCGCGATCGTGGCATCGCGCGAAGCGATCTGGGGCATTCTTTCTGATCCGGTCAAATTCGCAAATTTCACCAATTCCTAGGCGGGAGCGTGCAATGAGCAAACGCAGGGTCGCTTGGCGAGCAATGATGTTGTCGATGGTGATATCGGCGCTGCTCAGCGCGCGCTGGGTCGCGGCAGAGGATATCTCTACCACCAAGGATCTGACTGCAGTGATCGCGCTTCACGGCCAGCCGTGCGGCCAGGTCGTCCAAGTCAAGCAGCAAGGCGAGAACGACTATCTCGCTTCATGCCAGGACGGCAACCGCTATAGGGTCTTCCTCAATGCCGAGGGTCGCGTCGTCGTGCAGAAGCAATAGTTGGATGCCGGCTCAGCCTCGCTAGGCGGGCAAGCGCAGGCCGGCTGGAATCATCCAGCGCTCGCCCATGCGAAAAGCTCCTTCGATCAGCAAGGCGAGAGCCGCGGCGGGGATCGCGCCTGCGAGCAGCATGACATGGTCGTTGAGAGCGAGTCCGGTGACAATGCGCTCGCCATAGCCGCCGGCACCGATGAATGCGGCGATAGTTGCGGTGCCGACATTGATCACCGCCGAGGTTTTGATGCCCGCTACGATGGTCGGCGCAGCCAGCGGCAGCTCGATGGTGCGAAGGATCGTTGCCGCTCTCAATCCCAGCGATTGTGCTGCGTTGCGCATGCCGCGTGAGATCTGGGTAAGCGCTGCGTGGGTGTTGCGCACGATAGGCAGCAGCGCGTAGATGGCCAGCGCGATAAATGCCGGTACGGCGCCGATGCGACCGGTCACCGGAATCAGCGCAGCGAGCAGCGCCAGGGAGGGAATCGTCTGCGCCACACCGGTCGCTCCGAGGATCACGCCTTGGGTCGCGGGGCGCTTGGCGGCGAGGATGCCGAGCGGAATGCCCAGCAGGATGCTCGCCAGCAGCGAGACGAATACCAGGCCGACATGTTGCAGCGTCAGGCGTGCGAAGTCGGGGCCGAAAAGCTTTTGCCAGAAGTCACCGCCCTGGGCGGTCTTGACGTTCGCCGAGAGTGTCGAGGAAGCGCCTGCGCGTTGGCTGAGAAAGCCGGCGGCGATCGTGGCAAAGTCCTTTCCCTCCAGCTCGGCCGCAGCATTCATGCGGCGCATGGTCGCATCGTCGATCGCGCCTTGGAGGCGTTGCAGGGCTTCCCAGGTCCTGGGAAAGCGCTGCGGCACATCCGCGCGGTAAAGCAACACCGCGTCGTAGCGCGGGAAATAGTTGCGATCGTCGGCGAGCACGGTGAGCCCGTACTTGTCGAGCTTTGCGTCGGTCGAATAGATGTCGATGACATCGACCTGACGCTGAGCGATCGCCTCGTACGCGATGCCGTGGTCGAGCCCGCGAGGCGTTTCGAAAGGCAGCTCGTACGCGCGCTTGAGCCCCGGCCAGCCGTCAGCGCGACCGATAAATTCCTGGGAAAGTCCGAGGCGCAGGTCGGGATGTGCCTTGAGATCGGAAAGGCGCGAAATGCCCTTCGCGCGAGCATCTTCGCCGCGAATGGCCAGTGCGTAGGTGTTGTTGAACCCGAGGGGAATTCCCACCGCGAGTCCCATCGGTGCAAGCTTTGCGTTGAGCTCGGGGAGCGGCGGCACGGTGTCGAGCTTGAGGATCTCCTTGGCGATGGTTCCCGTGTACTCCGGATAGATGTCGATCGCGCCCGCGGTCAAAGCGTTGAGCACGATCGCGGTATTGCCCAATCCCTGCTGATGGGTCGCGGTGGTTTCACCGGCGGACTGCGCGGTCTGCTTCACGATCTCGCCCAGAATGTACGATTCGGTGAAGCGCTTGGAACCCACGTTGAGCGAGGTCGACGCCGGAAATGCCGTTGCCGGGATCAACAGCGCTGCGGCCGCAAATGCGGCAATCTTGTTTCGACTTGGCATGGCCGTCCCGTCCAGAAACGCTCGAGCCAAGCTTACGCCTATCAAGGGCGCCAAGGTCCGGTCTCGTTTGTAGCGATTTAATGATACGGAACCGTTGCGTTTCCAGCCAAACCTAGCTACTGTAGCGATGTTTGTGCAGTCTGCACCGGTTTGGAAAGGAGTTCTCGATGAGCAAGTTCAGCAGAATGACATTCGCGGGTTCGTTTGCGATGGTGCTCGCCGTCGCACCGATGTCGTCAGCTTTTGCGGGCGGATATCACCATGGGCACGGACACGGCTACGTTGCCTGGCCTTTCGGTCTCGCCGCCGCCGTTGTCGGTACGGCCGCCGCCATTGTTACCGCTCCGATCGCGATTCTGGCAGCGGCCGCAAACGGCCCGTACTACGCGCCGCCGCCGGTTGCGTATAACGGTTATTCGTATCCGCCTACCGCGCCGGCCTATTACGGCCCACCGGCCGCTCCCGCCTATTACCCGCCGGCACAGTCCTACCCGCCGGCGCCGTCGGGTTACTACGGGTCGCCTGCGCCGCAGGCCTATTACGCTCCGCGCGGCTACTATGTGCCGCCTGCTACTGCCGCATACTATGCAAGGGCTGAGCCGCCACGATACGTGTACAGCGCGCCGCCTCCCAATTACGCGCCGCGGTACGATGATCCTTCGAACAATTACTACCCGCGCTGATCGGCCGCGCAGGGTCGGGCGGCACTAGCCCGCCTGTGTCGAGCCGGCGTACTGATTCGCGCAAGGTCTCATCCCGCCGCGGCGGAGGCCGTCCTTCCCGGGCTCGATCAGTCGAACTCGGGGAGCGCATCCTCGACATCGCCACCGATGAGTTTCTGACCCACGGCTACGGCGCGACAAGCATCGGAGCGATTGCCGCCCGCGCGCAAATCTCCAAGCGCACGTTCTATCATCGCTTCCACGACAAGCCCGCGCTTTTCGGCGCCGTCGTGCATCGGATCATCGAGCGTCTGCGGCCGCCCGCAGACATCCCTCTGATCGAGGGGACCGATCTGCGGCAAATCCTGCAACGGCTGGCTGCGATCATTCTGCGCGCCGCATTGTCCGCCCAGGCGTTGGCGCTTCACCGGCTGATCATCGCAGAATCCGCACGATTTCCCAGGCTGGCTGCAGTGGTCGCACAGCAGGGGGGAACCGAAGAAGCCGTTCGTTTGATCGCCGGCCAGCTTGCGCGTGGAGTGCGCACGGGCAAGCTCGACGGGGACGCTTCGACTTTCGCTGCCCAGCAGTTTCTATACATGGTGATCGCGCTGCCGCAGCGCCGGGCGATCGGGCTGGGCAAGCCCATGACCAGCAGCGAGATCGATCACTGGGCGCGTGATGTCGTTGACCTGTTCCTCACCGGCTGGCGCGGATGGTCCGGAGCGCTCTAGCGAATTGAGCACCTAACTCTTTCGCCGAATCTCGTCCGCGGCGCGCTTGAGGATCTCCGCCAGGCGTTGTAACTCTTCGGTGGAAGGCGATGTTTCGAGCTTGGCGATAAGCGCCGCTCGAATTTCCCGCCTCGCCTTGTCGACGGCTGCGTGGCCGACGTCGTTCTCGGTCTCCTCGCCCGAGAAGACCTGTCGGACACGCTCCATCTTTCTGCCGATCCGCGCAAGCTGCGCCAGTAGAGCATCGGCGTACGCCCGGTGCTCGTCGAGCTTGGCAAGTCCGGCCTCGGTGATGCGGTAGAGCTTTTTGCTGCCCTCGGCCTCGACCGTCGCGTAGCCAACTTCTTCCAGATATGTAAGCGCCGGATACACCATGCCCGGACTCGGCGTGTAGAACCCCTTGGATAACTCCTCAAGCGCCTTGATGATCTCGTAGCCGTGGCGCGGGCGCTCTGCTAGGAGAGCCAGGATCAAGAGTTGCAACTCGTTGGAACCGAGCTTGCGCCCCATAAAATAGCCGCGCCCGCCGAATCCACGTCCGTGAGCGAAGGCCGCACCAAAAGGACCGAAATGCCCGCCAAAGGCGCGCCGTGCGCAGCCGCGATAGAAGCCGAATCCGTGCATAACCACTCTCCTGGGTTGTTCGTAAGACAGCTCATACACTATATCTTAAGATATATCTCGTCAAGTGCTCGGATTCGATTGGCCATTGCCATCGTCGGAATCCCGGTCAGTAACGTCCGCTGCGCTCCGCGGTGGGCGCCCTGCGCACTTTGACTTCGGGCTTGAGTTTGAGCGTCCAGGTCACGGCGAGGCGACCGGCTGAAGAAGCATCGACATTCTGCCGGGTCGACTCCTCGGACGCGTCGAGCTGCGGATGCCAGACGCGTACAACGTACGGGCGTGGCGGAAGATCGGCGAGAAGCGCCTTTCCGTCGCTGCCCGTCTTCGCGAAATAAGGCGATTCGGAGACGTAGACGTAACCCACCATCCAGTCGTGTATGTTGCAACCGAGCACGATCACACCCGGCTTGTCGAACAAGACTGGTTGGGCGGGCACGCCAGCATAGAGCGGCAGCTCGAAGCGCTTCGCCGGTGAGAAGGAATACACCTGGTGGCGGACGTTGTCGTTATTAGGGAAAGTCACCGGGGTGCCCACAACAATTGCAGTCACTTTGGGCGTGAACTCTTTGTTGACCTGGTCGACGACGCCGTCGCGGGGACGCGCCGGCAGGCGCAGGCTGCCGTCAGCGGGTACTGCGACCACGATGGCATCGGCGAGGGGACGGCCCTGCTCGTCAACCACGCTGGCGGCGAGCTCAGCGTTCTGTGCCTGCGCAACGTTCGCGATCGTGGCCAGCACCAAGCTCCAGAAGATCCTCACGTCTATCTCCGTTCAATAGCGATAAGCGAGCGAGATCGTTGCGACCCAGCTCCGGTAATCGAGGCCAGCGTAGGCGCGCGTGCGCTCGGCGCTGTAACTTAGGTTGATCGAGGAGCGGTCGTCCAGCGCCCAGCTTCCGTTCAACGTCGCCGTGTCGGTGGTTCCTCGCAAGCGATAAGCGAAGAAATCGGGCCCGAAGGTCGGATCCGGAGCGATCGCCGACGACGCTTCGAAAATTTCCAAGTTCGGCCGCGCCGTCGACTCGACATCGCCGCGGCGCACCTCAAGCTTCGCGCCAAGGAGCAACTCTTCGTTGAGCGCGTAGCTCGCGCGTGCGTATGCGCTCGCGCCGGAAAGCTCGAACGGCTTGCCGGAGATTCCGGGGACGACCGGCTGGTCGTACTTGGCGTAGCGACGGTCGTACACGCCGCCGAACGAAGCGTCAAAGGATTCGCTGAAGCGTCTGCCGAGTTCGGCGCGAAGCGCGTAGCGGCCGCCGGTGCGCACGTTGCCTTGGTAGTCATCATAGGAAGCCGTCACCGCGCCAACGATCCATGGAGCGTCGAGGCCGACACCAAACTTGTGTCTATATGTCGCAGTGCCGCCCAGGCCGACGACATTCAGGCCGTGAAAGCGCCAATAGGCCTCGGCGCGCAGATCAGCTGCGAGCGTGATGCCGTCGTTGCCGCTCAACGCGGAAAAGCTTCCGATCGCGGCTGAGACGCTGGCCACGCCGTCGCCGCGAATGTCCGCCGGCGCCTGCGCTCGGGTGAGGTTGTTGTCATAAAGCACTCCGGCATCAACGTCGAACAGCCACTCGCCCTCCGCGGAAGCAGGCAGGGCAAGGCATCCCATTCCAAGGGCCGCGGCGAGAAAGCATCGGCGCCAATACCAACCAGACATGCTTGATCCGGAAGAAACGTACCCAGGCAGGGTCTTTGCTTAGCAAGGGGTGAGCCGAACCGCGTGCAGTGAGGCGCGCAACACGAGAAAGCCGATGCAGTGGTATGGGAGCGGCAATCTAATCGACTGATTGTCAATCGAATTTTGAACTGAACGGAAATCGACGCTGATGCTTTGCCGAAACCTGAGGAGCTACCCGAGCCGAGCCGTAACGGGCCCGACTTTCCGCGTTCGTCGTCGCAAGTGCCGAAGCGCGGCACTGGCAGGGCTGCCCGGCGTCGGACGTGAAGCAGACGCGCGGCTCTTCCTCGACACACCGCGCGCCGGATATCACAGGACAGTAGGAGTGCGGCAATGGAGCCGCTCGCCGCATCCGCACTCTCCGAGTACTCACGGACGCCGCGCCGCCGGGGTTCGCTAGCACGGCGCGCCGTGCTGGCGATCAACGTCCGGCCCGGCGCTTTCCCGCCATGATGATCGGCAGTCTACAGACGCGGATCATCGCGCTGTTCCTTGTCTTGATGGTTACAGTGCAAGTCGGCGTGTTTGCGCTGATCAACTCCGTAGGAATCGCATCGGCGCACAAAACCGCCGGCGACGAACTCGCCGCCGGGTCGCGCATCTTCGACAGGCTGCTGGAGCAGGATACGCAGCGCCTGGTGCAAGGGGCGCGCCTGCTCTCCTCGGACTACGCCTTCCGCGAAGCGATTGCCACAGGCGACGCAGAGACGGTCAATTCAGTCCTTGCCAACCACGGGAAACGCATCGAGGCCGATTTGATGATGCTCATCGGCCTCGACAAGCGGGTGGTCGCCGATACTCTGGGTAACGTTGCCGGCGAAGGGTTTCCCTTTCCCAAGCTGCTTGCCGAAGCCGAAGGGTCGGGCCAAGCCGCGGCGATGGTTCTGCTGCGCGGGCGGCTTTATCAGTTGGTTATCGTTCCGGTGCTCGCGCCGCTGCCGATCGCCTGGGTGGGCGTGGGCTTTGGTGTCAACGATGTGCTGGCGCACGATCTGAAGCGGCTGACCCAACTCCAGGTTTCGTTTCTCACGCGCGAGACGGACCGGTCGTGGCACCTGCAGGCGAGTACGCTCACTGCCGACAGCAGAAGCACCTTGCTGCGCGACTTTGTGTCCGGCCGCTTTGCCGACAGCGATGCCGCCGGCAACGCCGTCGGGAGCGACTTGGATGCGACCCGCGTGCTGACCCTTCCGGCGCGCGCCGGCGAGACTGTCGTCGCGATTCTGCAGCAGCCGCTGGCTTCGGCGCTGGAGCCGTTCCGGCGACTGCAGCAGCAGCTCGCGCTGATCTCGATGCTGGCCGTCGTCGTATCCATCGTGGCCAGCGTCGCCATTGCGCGCGGCATCGCGCGACCGGTGCGCGATCTCGCCCAAGTTGCCCGACGCATCGCTGCGGGCAAGTACATGACGGTCTCGTCCTCCAGGCGCTCCGACGAGATCGGCGATCTTGCCGCCGCATTCCGCACGATGCAGGCGGGCCTCGCGGCTCGGGAGGCGCGCATCACCGACCTGGCCTTTCGCGACGCTCTGACAGGATTGCCGAACCGGACTCACTTCACGGCGCGCCTCGACGAGGCGCTTGCCGCCGCCGCTCACGTCCGCACTCCGGTCGCGGTGGCGCTGCTCGATCTCGACCACTTCAAGTACGTCAACGACACGCTCGGCCATCCGATTGGCGATCTGCTGCTGCGCGAAGTCGCTGCGCGCCTGCAGGTTGTCGTCGATAAACCGACCGACATCGTGGCGCGTCTGGGCGGCGACGAATTCGCGATTCTGCTTCCAGGCCACGGTGTGCACGAAGCGCAGCGCATTGCCGAAGCCATTGTCGCCTCTCTGGAAAAGCCGCTGACGATCGAGGGACATCTGGTCGACGTGCGTCCGAGCATTGGCATCGCCGCCTATCCCGATCACGGCGAAGACAGTGCAACGCTGCTGCGCTGCGCCGATGTCGCCATGTACGCTGCCAAGCGCAAGAACCTGACCGTCGCGGTATGGGACGACGGCCATGATCGGCACAGCCGCGACCGGCTCTCGCTGATGAGCGACTTGCGCAAAGCGGTTGACGGCGACGAACTTACGCTGGTCTATCAACCGACCGTGACTCTGCACGGGAGCGGCGAGCACCGCGTTGAGGCGCTGGTCCGCTGGCGGCATCCTGTGCGTGGTCTGGTATCTCCGGGAGAATTCATTCCCTTCGCCGAGCAGACCGGCTACATCAGGGCCATTACACAATGGGTGTTGTCGCACGCCGTCATGCAGTGTGCCCAGTGGCGCACCGAAGGTCTGCCCGTTTGCATATCGGTCAATCTCTCCGCGCGCGATCTGATGGACGCTGAGCTGCCCGAGCGCTTCGCCGCGCTGCTTCGCCGGCATCGCTGCGCCGCTCCGTGGATAGGACTCGAGATCACCGAGAGTGCGATTCTCGATGACCCCGCGCATGCCGTCGACAACCTCAAGCGCTTCCACGCCCTGGGATGTCGCATCGCGATCGACGACTACGGCACAGGCTATTCTTCGCTCGCCTATTTGCGCCGGCTGCCCGTGCACGAGCTCAAGATCGATCGCACCTTCATCTCGGCAATGGCGGCCGACGCAGGCGATGCGCTGATCGTAGGCTCCACCATCGATCTCGCCCACAACATGGGACTCAGCGTGGTCGCGGAGGGCGTCGAGAACGAGCTCACGCTGGAGCGGCTGAGAGCGATGAGCTGCGATATGGTGCAGGGGTTCCTCATCAGCCGCCCGCTGGGGGCAGGAGAATTGCCGGCATGGCTGCGCGGCTCGATATGGGCCAAACCAGTGAGCGAAGCGCGCACCTTGCGGCGGGTCGTATAGCGAGGCGTTTAAGCGAACATTGAACAAGCGCCGCGTGGCTGCGGCAGGATTCGTTTAGAGTTTGGGTCCGGAGCTGGCCACCGGACGCATGTCTCCCTATCCCCATCTTCTCGAGCCGATCGACCTGGGCTTTACCACGCTCAGGAACCGCGTGCTCATGGGTTCGATGCACACCGGTCTCGAGGAGGCACCAAACGGCTTCGAGCGTCTGGCTGCGTTCTACGCGGCGCGGGCGAAGGGCGGCGTGGGCTTGATGGTTACCGGAGGCATCGCGCCCAATTTTGCCGGACGCCTCGAGCCGCGAGCGTCGCAGCTTTCCTTTTCGTGGCAGCTCGCCAAGCACCGGTTAATCACCGAGGCGGTGCACTCTGCAGGCGGCAAGATAGCGCTGCAGATCCTGCACGCCGGACGCTACGCCTATCATCCTCTTTCGGTGGCGCCGTCGGCACTGAAATCGCCGATCACTCCGTTTCGTCCCCGCGCGCTGACTCGGTGGGGAGTCCGCCGGACGATCTCTGCGTATATCCGTTGCGCGCGGCTTGCTCAGCGTGCGAGCTACGACGGGGTGGAGATCATGGGTTCGGAAGG
The DNA here is from genome assembly GCA_035262745.1 of Casimicrobiaceae bacterium. Lineage (GTDB taxonomy): Bacteria > Pseudomonadota > Gammaproteobacteria > Burkholderiales > Casimicrobiaceae > PALSA-1003. The sequence continues at coordinate 103,144 of DATFSE010000045.1, forward strand.
CTACCTCATCAACCAGTTCATCGTTCCGCGCACTAACCAACGCGACGATGACTGGGGCGGGTCACTGCCGAACCGCATGCGCTTTCCCGTGGAGATCGTCAGGCGCACGCGCGAGGCGGTCGGCCGCGATTTCATCATCATCTACCGCCTGTCGATGCTCGATCTCATCGATGGCGGCAGCAACTGGGACGAGGTCGTGGCGTTGGCGCAGGCGATCGAGGTGGCCGGCGCCACGATCATCAACACCGGCATAGGCTGGCACGAAGCGCGCATCCCGACGATCGCAACCATGGTGCCTCGTGCGGCGTTCACCTGGGTGACCCGGCGGCTGAAAGGCGCCGTCAGCCTTCCGCTCATTACCACCAACCGCATTAACGATCCCGCCACCGCCGAAGCAATCCTCGCACGAGGCGATGCCGACATGGTGTCGATGGCGCGGCCGTTTCTGGCCGACCCCGAGTTTGTTAACAAGGCAGCGCAGAACCGCGCCGAGGAGATCAACACCTGCATCGGCTGCAATCAGGCGTGCCTGGATCAGATCTTCGAGCGGGAGACTGCGACGTGCTTGGTCAATCCCTATGCATGCCGCGAGACCGAGCTCAAGCTCGACCTAGCTCCCGCCAAAAAGAAAGTCGCCGTGGTCGGCGCCGGTCCGGCCGGCATGGCTGCAGCGGCTACGGCGGCGGAACGAGGACACGCCGTGACGCTAGTTGAAGCTGCTGCCGACATCGGCGGGCAGTTCAACCTGGCGCGCCGCATTCCGGGCAAGGAAGAATTCGCCGAGACGCTGCGTTACTTCCGTGTCAGGCTGGCGAAGCTTGGCGTGACAATACAACTCGGCCGGCGCGCGACGGCGGCAGACCTCCGAGGTTTCGATCATGTCATCCTTGCGACCGGCATCGTGCCGCGGCGTCCAGCGATCGGAGGCATCGATCATCGCAAGGTCGCAAGCTATGTCGACATCGTCAACGGCAATTCGATCGCGGGAAAGCGCGTGGCGATCATCGGCGCCGGCGGCATCGGATTCGACGTGGCGGAGCTGCTGACCGCGCCTTCGCCACCCGACGGTCACCTGAGTAGCGGCGAGTCAGCCGACGCTGCAATTACAGTTTTTCGCGACGAATGGGGCATCGATACCGACTATTCGAATCGCGGTGGACTCAAAGCAGCCAAGGAAGATACGCCGCAGCGCCGCGTCTGGCTGCTGCAGCGAAAAACCGACAAGGTGGGCGCCGGTCTCGCCAAGACGACCGGCTGGATCCGCCGGACCTTGCTCAAGCGTCGAGGCGTCGCGATGCTCGCTGGAGTTGAATACGAACGGATCGACGACGCCGGATTGCACATCAACATCGACGGTGAGCAGATGTTGCTGGACGTCGATACCGTCGTCATCTGCGCAGGGCAGGAGCCGCAGCGCGAATTAACGGATGCACTTCACGGTGCGGGCATCGAGTTCACGCTCATTGGGGGCGCCGATATTGCGCTCGAGCTCGACGCCAAGCGAGCCATAGATCAGGGAACCCGCGTTGCGCTGGCGTTGCAATGAGCGCTCTGGGTGGCATTGCGCGCCGTGGCTTAAGGCTCCAGCGAGTAGACCGTTACCAGATCGAGACTGTCGAGCTCGGCAAGCAAAGCTTCGCCGCGGTAGGCGAGGTAGCCCACCACAAACAGCAACAGGCAAATCCATAGCACCGCCAGCAGAGGGTCTGCCCAGGCGAGAGCGCTCTTTCGAAAAGCGCTGGACAACCTTGGCCGGTGCAGTGGCCTCGCGCGTCGCGCTGTGGGCGCCAAGCGGGCAACACGGTTGCGAACGCGCTGCCAACCCAGGCCTCGTCCAATCCTGAACGAGGCGAATAACCACAGCGCTCCGGCGAGTCTGGCGAGAGTGTCGATCGAATCAGCCCTGATAAGGAGCCCCACCAACCGCGATGCGCCTACATTGCAAACGCTATGCCATAGCTGCGGCGGACGTAAATTTATTCATTAACATAGAGTTGCCAGATTCAGCTCGCGAGTTGCTCGTGTGGGGCTGCACTATTGCAATGCAAGATCGCTTGCTGCTGCACCAAGAGGAGTATCCGCATGAGCTCGGGCAACGCGAGACCGAAAGACGTTATGCCGCAGCGGGGCGGTCTTCTCCACGAAATGAAGAATTCGCCGCATCGATTTAGTTTGCAGTGCATCATTTACACTCGACTCATCCGCCAAATCGATCGTAACCATAAGAAACTACGATTGGATTTGTCGGGTCTGAACATCCATTGTCCGTTTGTGCGGAGCAACAAAATGCGACGCTACGGGGGAGCAGCGCAGTAAACGCAAACTGCGGACCGCCAGGCTTGGGGCGCACGGCAAGACATCGTGCCGTCGCATCCTATTCGCCATGGAGCCGTCGACCGGCCACAAGCCCCCAGTCGACTGGAGACCCCTATGACTACCACTCAAATTGAAGTTCAGGCTGCGCGTCGAACGCGAACGCTCAGGAAGTCAATCGGCCTTGCTCTGCAAGGAGGAGGGTCGTGGGGCGCGTACACATGGGGAGTTCTGGACGCGATTCTCGGGAGCCGCAGTGTGTCCGTGGCGCAGCTCTCCGGCACCAGCGCAGGCGCGATCAATGCAGCGATCGTCGCCAGCGCGCTGGCTAAGGGATCGCCTGCGCAGGCGCGCCGAGCACTTCGCGCGTTCTGGCTGGCTGTCGCGCGCCCGGCAGTGGCCGATCTTGGACGCGAGCTGTGGGCTCCAGTCGAACGCGCCTGGCGCGACTCGGTAAACGGATGGTTATTGGGGAGCGGGATGCTCTCGCCGTATACCGCGAATCCGCTGGGCATCAATCCGCTGCGCGACATCATTGCCGAGCACGTTGACATGGAGGCGCTACGCAGCAAGTCCGCGCCCGCGCTTTTCGTGACCCTCACTAACGTGAAGACGGGGTTGCCGCGCGTGGTCTCCAACGATGCGATGAGCCTCGACGTGTTGCTCGCGTCCGCATGTCTTCCCATGCTGTTCCAGGCGGTCGAGATCGACGGCGAGCCCTACTGGGACGGCGGCTACGCCGGCAATCCAACCCTGTGGCCGATGATCCACAGCGAAGCCGCGCGTGATTTGATCGTTGTGCAGCTGGTGCCTGACGAGGCGGGCGAAACGCCAACCGATGCGCCGGCGATCCGTCAGCGCATCGGAGAGATTGTCTTCAATTCGAGCCTGGTCGCGGAAATGCAGGCCATTGCGGCGATGCGTGCGCTGGCGGCGCGCGGTGACGGAGCATCGCCGGTGCTCGATCTGCGCCTGCACCGCATCGGACCGCCACAGCGCGACTTGATCGAGCCGGGATCAGCAATGGAGCGCTCGCGGGCGTGGCTGCTCAAGTTGTTCGAGGCCGGCCGTGCAGCGTCGCGCCAGTTCCTCGAGCGAAACGGTTCGGACATCGGCGTTCGGGAGACGCTCGACATCGCGCGCGTCTATTCCGATGGTCACAAGCCCAAGTTGCGCGTGCCGGCGAATGACGAGGCGATCGCGATCGAAGCGCCGGTGCAGGCATCGAGCGAAGTGCGATCCGCAGCCTAGGTGGACGCGCTCTAGCGCGTAGCGCGGTTCCACGCTGCCAGATTTGGCCGCCGCAGATGCCAGTCGGTGGCGCGCTGGAATGCGCGGCCCAGGCGCACCAGTGGGGCTTCGGCGAACGGCGCTCCCATGAGCTGCACGCCAATAGGTAAGCCTTCGGCCGACAGCCCTGCTGGCAGCGAGAGCGCGCACGCGACAAGATAGTTGGCGACACGGGTGAAGGTCGCGAGCGGAGTCGTTGCCTCGTCGACCTCTTCGATCGGAGTCGCGGCAACCGGAAGGGTCGGCGTCAGCAGCGCGTCGCGCCCGCGCATCCAGGTCGCAAAGGCAGCGGCCGCCCGTTTGCGCTGCGCCAACTCATCGATGTAGTCGGCGGCGCTGATCGACTTGCCGCCGATGACGCGTTTGCGTACCCATGGGTCGATCGGCAGAGTGACGTCTTCGATGTACGCTCGATGCAGCGCCCACGATTCGGCGGCGATGATACGGCCGTTGCGCTTCATGATGTCCTCGAGGTCGAATGGGAAGCGCACTTCCTCGACCGTCGCGCCTGCCTGACGAAACACTTCGACGGCTTCGTTGCGCGCGCGCACGGCGTCGGAGAGGACGCCGGCGGGGAGATGCTCGAGTGCGACCGCGCTGATGCGCATGCCGCGGATGTCGGGATCGCACGAAAGTGCCGCGTCGAAATCGATGCCCGGTGCGCTGAGTGTCGCCGGGTCGCGCGGGTCGACTCCGGCCATCGCCGAGGTGAGTAGCGCTGCATCCTCAACGGTGTGAGTCAGCGGGCCCAGAGAGTCGAGTGTGGTCGCCAACGGAACCACGCCGGCGAGGCTGATCAGACCGTAAGTGGGTTTGAGCCCGGTGATGCCGCAAAGCGCCGCAGGGATGCGAACCGAGCCGCCGGTGTCTGATCCGATGGCCGCCGGCGCGAGCCCCGCAGCCACTGCGGCCGCAGAACCGCTGCTCGAGCCGCCCGTCACCCGGTGCCGATGTGTATCCCATGGATTCCACGGCGCGCCCATCGGCTCGTTGCGGCCCCAGCCGCCGAAGGCAAATTCCACCATGTGCGTCTTGCCCAGCGGAATCATCCCGGCAGCGACGAGGCGCTCCACTGCGAAAGCCGTTTCGTCGGCCACGCGACCACGCCATGTCTCGGAGCCTGCCGTCGTGACTCGCCCTTTGACATGCAGCAGGTCTTTGAGCGCAATCGGCAGCCCGTGCAGCGGGCCACGCGAGAGTCCACCTTTACGCGCGAGATCCGCAGCGCCCGCACAGTCGAGCGCGGTCTCGGCGTAGACCTCGACGAAGGCGTGCAGCTGTGAATCGAGCGCCGCGATGCGCGCCAGGCAGGATTCGACGATCTGGCGCGACGTGGTCTCGCCGGCGTCGAGCTGGCGCGAAAGCTCGCCGAGCGAAAGCCAGGCTAACTCGTTCGACACGATCGAAATCTAGGCGTGATTGAAGGCAGTTGCGATGATAGCCGACGCCGTGGACGCAAAGTAAAGCGATCTCCGCTGCGTTGGGCTTACCGAACCTTGACCGCAATTCCGAAAGCGCCGACCGACAACAGAGCGATGGCAAGGAGAGCGAGCAACCAGCCGAAGGGTGCGGTTCCCGGAGAAGCCAGCGGTGCAAACGCCAGCGGCGCGACAGCGCGGGCGACCAGCGCCGGCGTGGCCAGGCCTCCGAGCGTCCTGCCGTAGCCGACGCGACCGAACAGTTCTGCCGGGACCGTGCCGCGGACGATAGTCACTACGCCGTTGCTCAAACCGAAGGCGACCGCGAAAAACAGTGCCAGCGCGAGCTGGTCGTGGAGTGCAAGCAACACGAGCAGAGCAAAAACCAGCAGCCATAGCGATGCGGTTCCGATCGAACGTGGCGAAAACCTGCGGCCCACTGAGAATTCGAGCACGCGGCCAGCCACCTGCATGGGCCCGAAGAACGACGCTACCCAGACGGCCGTATCGAGTGCGAAGCCCTTGCCCTGCAGCAAGCTGATGAGATGCACGGTCAGCACCGACACAATGAAGCCGTTGCAGGCGAAGGCGGCAGCGAGCGCGACGAAAGCACGCCGTCGCGATGGCAACGGAAGAGCGCCCGCATCGGAGACGGTCGCGATTCCTGCAGCTCCCTGAGGCGAGGGCAATCGCGGAATAAACAGGTAGTGCAGCGGCAGGCACACCAACAGCTGCAGAACGGCAAAGCCGATGAAGGTGTCGCGCCACCCGAACCACTCCAGCCCTTTCAGCGATATCGGCCAGAAGACGGTGCTGGCGAGACCGCCCATCAGCGTTAGCGCCGTCAGCGCAATACGGTAGGCACGGCCGGAGTGTTGTGACAAGGTCGCGAACGCTGCATCGTACATGGTCATCGCCATTGCAACTCCGGCGATCGCCCAGGCGAAATACAGTTCGACTGCGGACTGAACATGTGCAATGGCGAAAAGCGCGCCAGCAGCGATGAGCGAACCCGCGCACATCACGACCCTGCCGCCGTGACGATCGATCGCGCGACCGACGGGATGAGCTACGAGAGCCGAGAGCAACAGGCTCGACGAGTAAGCGCCGAACAGCGCAGCACTCGACAGTCCCAGCTCGGAGCGCAAGCTCGAGCCGAGCACCGCAATCGCGTAGTAGAGCGAGCCCCAGGAAATGATCTGAGTCACGCCCAGCGCCGGCACCAGCCGCCGGACCGGCGAAGGCATCACGGCGCGAGGTCAGTGCGCAGCAGACGGCGGCGCATGTCCGACGCCCGGTGGAGACCACCCCGGAACGCGCCGCTGCATCGTGCGCACGACGCTGTCGTTCAACTTGAGTTGCAGCTCCGGCGTCATCGCGAGCGGCTCGCTTGCCGGAGCGCTCATTTGCATCGTCGTTGCCTGAGCGGCCTGCGTGGCCGCAGCGGCCGACGTTGCCAGCGTCACAAAAACATCGGTGCGATTGTCAAGCCGGCCGTTGTTGGTCTGAGCGTAGACGGGAAGGAACACCGCGCCTGCGCTGGAGAGGCCCTGATAATCGCCGAGGAACAGTCCTTCCGCGTTCGGCGCGATGGCGAGATCGAACGGTCCTGCGACATGACTTTCGAGCCAGGTCACGCCATCAGTAGAGCGCGTGAGCCAATTATCTGTGGGCAGCGTAGCCGGGTCGCTCGTGTTGTTGCGGAAGTCGTAGTACGTCACGCCATAAGTTCCGTCGCTGCGCACCGTCACTGCGGGAACGAAAGCGGACGCGCTTGCATCGTGATTGATGCGCGATGGCGCCGACCAGGTGAGCCCGCCGTCGAGCGAACGCGAAAACGCAATCCCGTCGCGAAGTCCGCCGGAAAAACGTGCGTCCTGCCACACCGCCACCAGCTCACCCCCTCGTCCGACCGCGATCGAACCGAGGCCTGACCCGTCTCGAATGGGCGCGTGCGTTTCCGGATCGAAGGTGCCGACTGAAAAAACCGGCGAAATGACAATCGGTGCAGACCAACTCGTACCTTTGTCGGTAGAGCGAATGATCGAGAGCTCGGCCGAAGCGGGTGCATGCGGCGGCGTATCCAGCTGCGTGAAAAAGTCGATGATCGTGCCGTTGGGCAATACGACGATCTGATTGTTGATGGTCTGGCTAGTCGGCCCGGGGTCGTAGATCGGCTTTGCCGGCTCCCAGGTCGCTCCGCTATCGGTGGAACGCCCCAGATACGACGGGCCGCCGCCGCTCGCAGCGAGCCGATCCCACACTGCGTATACGAACCGGGCATCGGTTGGGTCGGCCGTGATCGAATCCTTGTCGTTGAAGAAATCGCTGCCGTCCTGGATCACGGTGGCAGGGTTGCTCCAGGTCAAGCCGCCGTCGGTGGAGCGGCTAACCAGGATGGCACTCGATGATCCTGCTGCCAGCGTGTCACCGGCGAAGGAAAGCGAACTCTGGTACGCGGTGCCGTCCGGTCCGAAGCTCACCCACGGGTCGGAAGCGCGGGGATAGTCGCCGCCGTTGGCCGCAGTTCCGCCGGTGCAGCGCGAAAAAGCCGCCATGCGCGTGGTCCATGTAAGTCCGCCGTCCTGCGAGACGGCGCTCAACAATCCGCGTGCGCCACCGTTCGACCAGCGATCCTGTTGCCATACGGCGATCACGTTGTTCGTGTTCCTGGGATTGGCTGCGATCATTGGCTCCACTTCGGTGTTGACGTAGAGCGTGCCGACCGCGGGAACGCCGTCGCAGCCTGCGGCAAAAGGAGAAAGCCCGGAGACGCGAACCTGGGAATCGGCGCCGCAGTCGGCAGGTGTTGGACCCACTCGTGACATTTCGATCGTCCGCGAGGATCCTGCGCTGCTGCCTCCGGTGAAGTTGTACGTCAGCTGGAGCGCCGTGCAGCTCGTCAAAGTCGCCGTAGCTGTACCGACGGGCACGGTGGTGGTCGTCGGCGGGCTCTGGTCGAACAGTCCCCCGGTCGTCTCGTAAAGTGTCATCGGCAACGACCGCGCTCCCGGCGCGTAGCTCGCCTGACCGGTGTACCAGCGCTGTCCCATCTCGCCCAACAGCTGGCCGTTCGGCGCGTAGGTGTACCAGGCGATGAAGACCACGGGTGCAATGCGATTCAACTCGAGCACGATCCCTTGACCGGACGTCATTCGGTCGAACCAATTGCCCGAGTAGCCGAAATCCGCTTCGGTTGTGTCGGGGCCGATGTTCGAGCACGTCACGTTCGGGGTCAGGCGCACAAGGTCGATCGTTCCGGACCGAGCGCTTCCATCGGTGAACGTGTAAACCAGCGTCAGGTGCGCGCAATCGACCGCAGTCAATTGGACACTGCCTACCTGTACCGCTGAGGTGATCGGCGGCGCGTCAAAGTTGCCGCCTGTGTTTTGGTAAAGCGTGAGCGACGCTGTCGCCTGGCCTGTTGGAACATTGCCGCTGAACGTGTACCACCGTTGGCCAGAGGCGCCATCGGGGGCTTTGTAGTCGTAGGTAAACCAACTTCCTTGCAGGAAGCCCGTTCCTGGGCCGATCAGGTCCTGATAGACCTCGAGTTCGACGCCTTGGCCATTGGTGGACGGCTTGAACCAGGAGCCGGTCAGGCCGTGATGGTTGAGATCAAATGCGCGGCTGGCGTTTGGAGTGATCGACAGGAAAACAGCCGCGGTAATAGCGGGCAATGAGCGGAGGAGGTGTAGTTGCATGGCGTCGCGCCAGACCTGGTGGAATTGTTACAGGCGACCTTCGTGGAGCAAGGCCGAAGTCTAGCAGGCCAGCATGTTCGACTCGCTTTGCCAAAATCGTGCCATGGCCCTAAGATAAGCGCTTACTCGCAAGCAACTCCATGCAACCGCTGATCCTTACTGTCGACCTTGCCGGGCTCCCACAGGCCTGGGTCGAGCTGGAGGAAGCAATCACTTACCACGCCAAGCAACTTGTCGCCTGGTCGGTGGGTGATGTGGTGCGCGAGTTTCGCGGCGGATACCAAAAGAACGGCCTTCGCTCGCGTATTGCCACCAAGTCGATCCTCGCGATCAAGGGCAGCGGCGCCGGGAAATTCACCCATACCCCGAGCCTGACCAATGCGCTGCTTTTTGCACGCGATCGGCACCTGTGCGCCTACTGTGGCGAGCGGTTCATCACCCGTGACTTGTCGCGCGATCATGTGCTTCCGGTGGCGCGCGGCGGTCGCGACAGCTGGACCAATACGGTCACGGCGTGCCGCAGGTGCAACACCCGCAAGGCCAACCGCTCGCCCGAGCAGGCGGGAATGCCGCTGCTCTATATCCCTTACGTGCCGGACCGGCACGAACATTTCATCTTGCGCAACCGGCGCATTCTCGCCGACCAGATGGAATACCTGCTGGCGTCGGTGCCCAAGACCAGCCGGCTGCACGTTGCACTGCGCGTTTCTTAGCCGGTAGTTCGCTGCGTTGGGCGATTGGGCTTGATCAGCCCATGATCAGCTACAGGTTGAACGCGCGCTGGACGAGCCACAGCATCGCGACCAAGGCAATCGCCCCCGAACCGCCTGTGAAGGGCACGCGCCAGTAGAACGCCGACGCCCGAAGCGCAAATGCTATCGGCAAAAATACGCTGACGATTACGAGCTGCCCGAGCTCGACGCCGAGGTTGAATGCAACAAGCGCGATCAGCAGGGATTCCTGCGGCAACCCGAGGTCGGCCAGGACCGAGGCGAAGCCAAAGCCGTGGATCAAGCCAAAGCAGAAGGCGATGACCCAGCGCTTTTCGTAGACCACCGGCCAGAGGTTGTTAAGGGCGGCGAGCACCACGGACAGCGCGATGGCCGATTCGACCAGCCGCGATGGCAGGGTGACCACGCCAAGGGCGGCGAGAGAGAGGGTGATCGAATGCGCCAGCGTGAACGCGGTTACCACTTTCACCACGTCCCAGAACGTCACGCGAAAGCTTGCTGCGGCGGCCCAGCGCCTGCCGGACGTATGCGAGCGGACCAGGACCGCGGGCAGGAGCAGCGAGAGCAGGAACAGGATGTGGTCGAAGCCCGTCCAGATGTGCCAGACACCTTCGTTGCCGTAGTCGAGGAATTGCTGCCACTTGGGAAGCTCGCTCAGCGTAAATTTCTGCTCGGGCAGATCCACGCTGAAAATGCCCGCTCGAGTCTTCCCTTCATACTCGAGTCGCAGCAAGCCGCGATGCTGCGGATCGAGATCGAACAACAGCCGGTAATCGACGCTGAGCGCCTTCGGCGCGGCGGCACAGGTCGCGACAAAGCGCATCACGGCATAGGCGCCGTCGCTGTGATCGTCGATCAAGTGCTCGGAGACTTGTGTCGGGCAGGGCGCATTCGACGGTCCCAGCCGCAAGCGGGCGAGCGCGTAGGCCGCGATCTCGGTGTGCTTGGCTTTGACCTCGCCCCAGGTGATGTCTCCGTCCCCATTGGCGTCGAGGCCCAGCGCGAAGTCCAGGTCGCGTAGTGCGATGTCCCACTGGCCCTCGATACGCTCACCGTCGACGCGAAGTGTGAGATAGCTGTCCGAAGGCTTGTGTGCGTCGGCCGGCATCATAGGCCACACAAAAGCCCACAGCGCAACGCTAAGCAGCCAGCGGCTCATTTGGCCGGCACCTCGCCGCTACCGACCAGGACCGTCAAGGCGCCGTACTCGAGCCGCGTTTCGGCGAGCCAGCGCTTCACTTGCGCAAACCCGGCAACATCGTTTGTGGCTACTGCCGCCTCCGCAAGGATGCGGATATCGGCAGGTTCCCGCTGGACCTGCCAGTTGGCTAGCGCATAGGGCAGCGCGCTCCGGGGATCATTGCCCAGCGCGAACTCGAACCGGGCGTTCTCGCGTTGATGCACGGTGTCGCCGCGGGCGTGACTTGCGTCGAAGCGCGCGCGCAGAGTCTCGATCGAAGCGGCTGCTTCAGGACGATTGAGCATCTTCTGCGCCAACGCCAGACGCAGCAGCAGCGCGTCGACCCGCGTCTCGTTCTGCAGCAGGGCCACCACATCCGCGGGACGACGCTGATCGAGCAGCCAATCGGCATACGCGCCCAGGAGATAGATATCCCTGCCGGCCGCATTCATCGCTGCACGGAAATGCCGCTCCGCTGCTGGATCGTTGCGCCGATGCGCGATTTCGCCGAGCAGCGTTTCACCCCAGGCGAGCGCTGTCCCGTCGGTGCGGGGCAAGCTCGTCAGGGCCTGCTGCAGCGATTCGTATGCGGCCGCAGACTTCCCGGTCACGCTGTCGATGGCGGCAACGCAGATCGTCGCGTATATCTGCGGCGCCATCGCGAAAAGATGGTCGCAGTCCTTGCGTGCCTGTGCGTACTTCCCCTGCACCGTCAAAACGGTTGCGCGCGTAAGCGCGGCCTGAGCATTTCGCGGTTCGCGCTGCGAGACTCTGTCGAGATCGGCCACGGCAGCGTCGAATTGATGGCTGCTCTGCAGGATCGTGGCGCGCAGCACCAAGGCCTGGGTCGGTGCGTTGGGATCTTTCCACCATAAACCGAGGGCTGCCTGGGCGTAGCCGAGAAAGCGCGGGTCTCCTTCGGTACGTGAGGCGCGGATATAAGCGGCGGCAAGCGGAGCCGCTCGTGAAAGATCCTCGGGTTGCCGGGCCGCTGCGCTTTGCAAAGCCTTGAGCTCGCGGTATTGCGTCGTATTGCGCCCGGGAAGGTGTTCGAGCACCTGCGCGTCGTCGGTCGGCAGGTAAGGTGCCGCGGAAGCGCCCACGGCGATAAACAGCGATGCGATGGCCGACGCACAGCAGAGCACGGCGCCGATCAAGGAAAGTTGCCTCAGAGCAGCCATCATTGTTTCGGCATTACGCTTGCGGGCCCGTATCAGATGTAGTTCAGTAAAAAAGGGCCCGGCTTTTACACCGGGCCGTGAGCCGCTATGAGCTATCGGCCCTGGAAGCCGATCAATTGCACGGATTGGCGGCCGGTTCACCGCAGTCGATGTGCCGCCGGTTCCGGCCGTCGTACGGCATCGGCAGGAACGGGAAGTTCTTGGCGATGCCGTTGGCGGTCAGTCCGGAGCCGGGCGCGTTCTGCAGGAAGTTGACGCCGTCTCCCGCGCGTGCGGCGATGTAGTTGAGTCCGCCGACCACTCGGATCGCGATGTCGGTGACGTCGTCGTTGGGACGCCGTCCATTAGGCCAGCCCGCTTTGTCTGCGCTGAGCGCTGCACCCAGACGGCTCTGGCTCTCAGGTGCCGTGGGAGGAACGCGCAGATCGAGCCGCAACAGCTCTGAACAAGGCGATCCGCAGTTCGATCCGTCGAGTGCCTGTCCGGGGTATTTGAGCAAAATGCTCATGAGGTCGGTTCGAGTCGCAGCCGGTGAGCCGTCGATGGGAAGTATGTCGAAGCCGTAGACCAACTTGAGCGCGGTCGCGATCACCGGGTTCTTGTAGAAGGACTGGAACTGGCCCTCGTCCTCTGGCTCGGAAGCGTTCCACTGATCTTTCGACGGGGTGGTGATAATGAGCTCGTTCACCAGAGGATTGCCCATCCGCGACACTTGAACCCAGGGACCAGCAGTGACGTCGTCTGCGCGAGGTCCGCGCGCGACTCTGACTTTCTGCCGGGCGGTGCTCGCATACATGCCGATGACCGGATTTGCGGAACTGGCTGCGGGCTTGCCGTCGCTGGTAATCCGCGTGATCGGCACCTCGATCGCGATGGTGCTGATGTTGGCGCCAGTGAAGCGGTTGACCCCAAACGGATTAACGGCATCGTTGGCGTCTTCCGCAGCAGTAAGCAGAGGCGGGAAGCGACGCAGGTTCAGAGTATCGAAGACCGCGCCCAGATCGATATAGAAGGTCTCCGCACGTTGCCCCGCAAAGACGCGGATTCCAGTCGTTGCATCACTGTAGATTCCTTGTGCTGCGAGCGACTCGTAACCCGGCATAGTCGCCGGTCCCGCGTTGGACGGCACCGCGACCAGCGTTTTTCCGCCGAACAGAACGGTGCGAGTCTTGCCGCGTACCTCGGTCACGGTATAGGTCTGTCGCCGCGTCAGTCCCTCCGATCCGGGGCCGTCGAGTGCGGTGATCCCCTGCAGCACGCTGATGGGAATGTGGGGATTGCCGAGATAGGGAACCGGCGAAGTCAGGCCGCCGGGCCCGCCAACCGGCCGGTTCTCGGTCTTGAAGCGAAACTCGTACACCACGTCCTCAGCCCTGCCATCTCGATTGTTGTCGATGTTGACGGCGTAGAGAACGTCGTCGTCGAAGTTGAAATAGTTCGGCCCGTCGCTCGGGTCCTGCCCCGGGTTGACGTTGAGAATGAAGGTGACCCTCCGATCCGCTGGGGCGCGCGCCAGGTTGGCCGCGTCGTAGCTTACGAATGCGTAAACGTCGGTGTTGTCGGCGGCCGGATCCATCGAAATCAGCGGGGCTTCACGATGGCTTGCGGCGCCAGCGGACGCGCTCCATGCGAGGGCACAAGCTGCCGCGATGGAAGCGATCAGATGGGATAAGGGTTTCATTGTCCAGGCTCCTAGCAGGGTTGATCGAACCGCTCGGGCGTGCGCACTCCTTTGACCGCGATGTCGCGTCGTAGCCTTGAACTGGGGAATTTCTCCCTGGCATCCTTCGCGGTCGAACGCGAACATTCGCCTTCGCCTGCCCTGATACGAAAAGGACGGCAAACTGGATGCATCCTCGATTCCGCCCCGGCGCCGAAGCGCAGTTGAACTCTGCGAGCGGCGACCGCATATACATGAACTCGAGGAGGCTTCATGAACGTCCGCACCTTGCAACGAGTCATCGAATCCGTACCTACGTCGGACGGCGCCGGCGTCAAGCTGCGCCGCAGCCTCGGCCAATCCTGGGCCCGCGTCGACCCTTTTCTCATGCTCGATCACTTTTCAACCGAGAATCCGGACGATTACATCGCCGGCTTCCCCGCGCATCCGCATCGGGGCTTCGAGACGGTCACCTACATGCTCGACGGCCACATGCAGCACCAGGATCACCTGGGCAACACGGGCGACCTCAAGAGCGGCGGCGTGCAATGGATGACTGCGGGACGCGGCATCATCCACTCCGAGATGCCGCAGCAGGAGCAGGGCCGCATGCGCGGGTTCCAGCTCTGGATCAACCTTCCGGCGAAGGAAAAAATGAAGCCGGCGGGCTATCGCGACATTCAGGCGCAGGAAATTCCAGTGATAACACTGGCGGGCGGAGGCCGGGTCAAGGTGATTGCCGGAACGCTCAAGCTCGATGGCCAGGCGACTGCAGGTCCGATTCAGGGAATCACTACCGATCCGCTGTACTTCGACGTCGAGCTTCCAGCAGGAGTGTCATTCGTACATGCGATCGCGCCCGGCTACCATGCATTCGTGTACCCCTTCGAGGGCACGGTAGAGGTTGGGCCGGCGGAGAAGCGTCGCGAGCTCAAGACCCACAGCGCGGGCGTGCTCTCCGATGGCGATACGGTGGAACTGACCGGAGGAAAACAGGGCGGCCGGGTGATATTGCTCGCGGCAAAGCCACTGCTGGAGCCGGTCGTTCAATACGGCCCCTTTGTGATGAACACGCGAGAAGAGGTCGAGCAGGCGGTGCACGACTATCAGAGCGGAAAGCTCACCCAGGCGAACGTCTAGAGCGCAGACTGCTCAAACAAAAGGGCCGACGCTGCCGCCGGCCCTTGCGTGTCTGGTGGAGACGAGGAGGATCGAACTCCCGACCTTCGCATTGCGAACGCGACGCTCTCCCAGCTGAGCTACGTCCCCAGAGCAGAGAAATTATAGCGCGTGCGGGTCTCGACCGTAAATCGGACGATCGGTCCCGCCAACGAGGTGCGAATCACGATGTGACGGTGGCGTAAGACGATTTGATTGCGGCAGCCAAGCAGTCGCAGCGACCAACCAAGGCACAAGGCGTCAACAATGAACCAACTCATCATGCTGCTCCAGCATTACGGGCTGGGGCTGGTATTCGTAAATGTCCTCGCTTTGCAGGCAGGCGTGCCGGTGCCCGCGTATCCGACGCTCATTGTCGCCGGTGCGTACGCAGCCATGGGCGGCAATGCGTTGTGGAAACTGATTGCGGTGGGCGTGTTCGCGGCAGTCGTCGCCGACACGCTGTGGTACCTCGCCGGCAAACGCTTCGGACTGCGCATTCTCAAGACACTCTGCAGGCTGTCATTGTCGCAGGACAGCTGCGTGCGCCAGACCGAATCGATCTTTCAGCGCTTCGGGCCGGTGTCGATGGTGTTTGCCAAATTCGTCCCGGGCTTCGCTTCGGTCGCCACCGCGCTCGCCGGTGCAATCGGGCTGCGTTACTGGCTGTTCGTATTTTTCGATGCAATCGGCGCGGCACTCTGGGTCGGCGTAGGCGTCGGATTGGGATACGTGTTTCGCAACGCCATCGACGACGCGATGAACACGCTCAAGGCGCTCGGACAATACGGCGTGCTGCTCATCCTTGCCGGATTTGCGATCTGGATACTGGTGCGGTGGTACCGGCGCTATCTTTTCGCGAGACAGCTCAGAATGGACCGCGTGTCGGTTAACGAACTGCGCGACCTGATGGCCAAGAACGCAGTGCAGGCGATCGTCGACGTACGCTCGCCGTTGAGCCAGGCAGCCACGGGACGTATTCCGGGAGCGCGCACGGTCGACGTGAACAAGATTGTGGAAAGTTTCGACGGTGTTTCAGTGGAAGGCGAAGTCATTGTCTACTGTGCCTGTCCCAACGAAGCCACAGCCGTCAAAGTGGCGCAGAAGCTCAGGCAGATCGGCTTTAAACGCATCCGGCCGCTTCTTGGTGGCATCGACGCATGGATCGACGCGGGGCTCCAAGTCGAGCGGTAACGCAACCGCATCCAAAGTGACGAACCAGTGTGTAGAGGCGGGCCGCTCGAGATGCGTCCGGCGCGCGTCGTCTCGCGCAGAGCCGCCGACCGCGTGTTAGAGTCTCGCCCGTACCGGGGGAACAAAATGAACAAGGACGTGATCCAGACCAAGAACGCACCCGCCGCGATCGGGCCTTACTCACAGGCTATCCGCGCCGGCCGCACGGTGTATATGTCCGGTCAGATTGGTCTCGACCCTGCGACCGGGAATCTGCGCGAAGGGCTTGAAGCACAGCTCCGCCAGGTCATCGCGAACATGAAGGCTGTCGCCGAAGCCTCGGGTGGAACACTCGACGACATCGTCAAGCTTACGCTGCTGCTTTCCGACATGGCTGACTTCGCTACAGTGAACGATGTTCTGAGCAAGACATTCACGCCGCCGTACCCAGCGCGTACGACCTATCAGGTGGCCGCGCTGCCGAGAGCTGCCCGGATCGAGATCGAAGGCGTGCTGCAGCTCAAGGAGTAGCGGCGCATCATCGGCGCATGGCCGCCAAGAGCCAAGAGCAAGCCAGGCCGGGCAGCACCCTCAGCGACAAGCTCGCTCGCCTCGGTATCGCGCGAGAGCAGGACCTGGTTCTTCACCTCCCCATTCGCTACGAAGACCAGACGCGTCTCTGTCCGATTGGCGTAGCGACGCCGGGTCATTCATGGCAGGTTGAAGGCACTGTCGTCAATACAGAGGTGCAGTACCGCGGGCGCCGCCAGCTCGTGTGTTTGCTCGAAGACGGCGATGCCCAGCTCGTGCTGCGGTTCTTTCACTTCTATCCGAGCCAGAGCAAGGCACTGGCGCCGGGCAAGCGGGTGCGGGCCTTCGGTGAAGTACGCGAAGGTCGCTACGGTCCGGAGATGATCCATCCGAGCTTCCACGTTGTCACGCCAGGAACGCCGCTTCCCGAGCGATTGACGCCGATCTATCCGACGACGGCAGGACTTTCGCAAGACACGCTGCGCCGCGTCGTTCACCACGCTCTGGTGCGCAACCCGGTCTATCTCGCAGAATCGCTGCCGCCGTGGACGCGCGAGCCGCGCAAGCTGTGGGGATTTGCGGAATCGGTAACCTATCTCCACGAACCTCCGCCGGAGGCCTCGCAGTCGGCGCTCGATGAGCGTACGCATCCTGCCTGGACTCGTCTCAAATTCGACGAGCTGCTGGCGCAGCAACTCTCGCTCAGGCTGCATCGGCGCGCGCGCTCCAAACGCCGTGCTCCTCAGCTCAAAGGCGATGGCTCGCTGACCCGCGCGCTCCACGCACGGTTGCCGTTCAAGCTGACGCGTGCGCAGCAGCGGGTTATAGCCGAGATTCGCCACGATCTCGCTCGCGCCGAGCCGATGCAGCGACTGCTCCAGGGCGACGTCGGCAGCGGCAAGACTGTGGTCGCAGCGCTGGCGGCGCTGCAAGCCATCGAGTCCGGGTTTCAGGTCGCATTCATGGCTCCGACCGAAATCCTCGCCGAGCAGCACTACCGCAAGCTCGCGGCGTGGCTCGATGGCTTACCCGTGAAGATCGCCTGGCTGTCGGGAAGCCTGCCGGCACGGGAACGCAACAAGGCACTATCAGCGATCGAGAGCGGAGAAGCGGGTTTCGCCGTCGGCACTCATGCGCTGTTCCAGGACCAGGTCACCTTGCAACGCCTGGGACTTGCCATCGTCGACGAACAGCATCGCTTCGGCGTGGCGCAACGGCTCGCGCTTCGTCAGAAAGGCATCGGCGATGCGCATCAGCTGATGATGAGCGCGACACCCATACCCCGCACGCTGGCGATGAGCTTTTACGCCGACCTCGATGTGTCCGTGATCGACGAGATGCCGCCCGGACGCATGCCGGTCACAACCAAGCTAGTGAGCCAGCGCCGCCGGCGGGAGATCGTCGAGCGCGTGCGCAAACTCGCTGCCGCGGGTCGCCAGGTGTACTGGGTATGTCCGTTGATCGAAGAATCGGAGAAGCTCGAACTGCAGACCGCCGTGGCGCTTCACGCCGAGCTGACGGCTGCGCTTTCCGAATTCAAAGTGGGGTTGCTCCACGGGCGCATGAAGCCGGCGGAAAAGGCCGCGACGATGGAAGGCTTCGTGCGCGGCGAGCTCAACGTGCTGGTCGCCACCACCGTGATCGAGGTCGGCGTGGACGTCGCCAACGCGTCGATGATGGTGATCGAGCACGCCGAGCGCTTCGGGCTTGCGCAGTTGCACCAGTTGCGCGGCCGCGTCGGACGCGGCGCCGACGAAAGCGTTTGCGTCCTGCTGTTCGAGGAGCCGATGTCGGAGCTCGCGAAAGCGCGGCTCAAAGCGATCTATGAGAACAGCGACGGCTTCGAAATCGCGCGCCAGGACTTGTCGATTCGCGGCCCCGGTGAGTTCCTCGGTGCCCGTCAATCGGGGGTGCCGTTGCTGCGCTTTGCCGATCTGGAGCGCGACGCGCGGCTCATCGAGCGCGCTCGCGACGCTGCCGACGAGCTCTTACGACGCGAACCCGCCGCTGCGAAAGCGCACCTCGAGCGCTGGCTGGGCGAGCGCCAGCAGTTCATCAAGGCATAGCAACAGAGCGCTGGTTGCGGCATGTCGCCGGCCAGCGTGAGCAGTCGATCGGCCGCTGCCGGCGGCTTGACCCCGGTCAATGCGGGACGAGCATCCAGCGGGCAGGATCGCGCGTATTGCGCTACCATATCAGCGACTTGCAGTTCTCCGGCATGCCTCTTTACGCTCTCGGCCTCAACCACGCGACAGCGCCGCTCAAGGTGCGCGAGCAGGTCGCCTTCCACATGGATACGCTTGGGCAAGCCTTGCGCGACCTGATCGGCCGTCCACGGGTCAAAGAGGCGGCGATACTTTCGACCTGCAATCGGACCGAGGTGTACTTCCACGGGGCGGAGACAGCTTCCGTCGTGCAGTGGCTCGAAGAATTCCATGGGGTACCCAAGTCCTCGCTGACTCCCTACATGTACACACTGCCCCAAGAGGAGGCCGTCGCGCACGCCTTCCGCGTCGCCAGCGGGCTCGATTCCATGGTGTTGGGCGAGCCGCAGATCCTCGGGCAAATGAAGCAGGCCGTGAAGACCGCCGAGGCGGCCGGGTCGCTCGGCCTCGTCTTGAACCGGCTGTTCCAGCGCACCTTCGCGGTGGCGAAGGACGTGCGCTCCAACACCGACATCGGGAGCGCGTCGATTTCCATGGCGGCGGCGTCGGTCAAGCTTGCCGAACGGATTTTCCCTTCGATAGCTGATCAGCGCGTGCTTTTGATCGGCGCCGGGGAGATGATCGACCTGGCGGCGACCCACTTCGCCGCCAAAAAACCGCGCTCGATCACTGTCGCCAACCGTACCCTCGAACGCGGCGCTCAGCTCGCGGCGAAACTTGCTGCGGACGCGATAACGCTCAATGAACTACCGGACCGGCTGGCTGGATTCGACATCGTCGTTACTTCGACCGCCAGCTCGCTGCCTATCCTGGGCAAAGGATTGCTCGAGCGGGCGATCAAAGCGCGCAAACACTCGCCGATGTTCATCGTCGACCTGGCGGTGCCACGCGATGTCGAGCCCGAAGCGGTAGAGCTCGACGACGTCTTCCTCTACAGCGTCGACGACCTTGCCAACATCGTCAAAGACAATTTGCAGATTCGCGTCGAAGCGGTGCGCGAGGCGGAAGCGATGATCGCGGAGCAGGCGCAAAGTTTCCTGCGATGGCTCGAGGGACGCAGCGTGGTTCCGACCATCGCGGCACTGCATGGACACCACGACCGGCTGCGCGCATCGGAGGTCGAGCGCGCCCGGCGACTTCTTGCAGCCGGCACGCCCACGGACCAGGTTCTCGACCAGCTCGCTCGCGGACTCACCAACAAGTTCCTGCATGCGCCGACGCAGGCGCTCAACCAGGCCGGCGAGGCCGAGCGGGCCGAACTGCTCGCGCTGTTGCATCGGGTCTACCAGCTGCCCGACGAGCCGACGTAGCTGCCCAAGAGCGTAGCCTACGTGCGATTGGAAAGCAGCTACGTCATCCCCGCGTAGCCTGCCCCGGCATGCTTGAAGCCGGGGGCGGGGACCCAATGTCGTTCTATCGGTCACAGCTTCAATGAAATCTTCCCTCTCAACCCGACTCACCCAGCTCGCCGGGCGGCTCGAAGAACTGAACGGCCTGCTTGCTGCCGAGAACGTGACGCGCGATCTCGACCGCTTCCGCGCACTTTCGCGCGAGCATGCCGAGATCGCGCCCATCGTCGCGCTTTATCGCGACTGGCAACGTACAGAGGCCGATCTCGCGGCGGCCAAGGAAATGCTGGCCGACCCCGAAACCAAGGCGTTCGCCGACGACGAGGCCAAAGCGGCGGCCGGACGCATGGAAGAGCTCGAAGGCGAGTTGCAGCGGGTTCTGCTGCCGCGCGATCCGAACGACGAACGCAATGTTTTCCTGGAAATTCGGGCCGGGACCGGCGGCGACGAGTCCGCCTTGTTCGCAGGGGACCTGTTCCGCATGTACACGCGCTTCGCCGAACGCAACAAGTGGCAGGTCGAAATCGTTTCGGAGAGCCTGGGCGACATGGGAGGCTACAAGGAAGTAATCCTTCGCATCGTCGGCGGCGGCGTCTACGCCAGGCTCAAGTTCGAGTCGGGAGGTCACCGCGTGCAGCGCGTGCCGGCGACAGAAGCGCAGGGGCGTATCCATACTTCGGCGTGCACCGTCGCGGTTTTGCCGGAAGCCGATCCGATCGCCGACATCACGATCAACCCGGCCGATCTCCGCATCGATACCTTCCGCGCTTCGGGCGCCGGAGGCCAGCATGTCAACAAGACCGATTCGGCGGTGCGCATCACGCATTTGCCGACGGGGTTCGTCGTCGAGTGCCAGGACGATCGCTCGCAGCACCGCAATCGCGCTCAGGCGATGGCGGTTCTCGCGTCTCGCCTGCTCGAGCGTGAGCGTCAGGAGCGCCAGCAAAAAGAGGCGGCGACGCGCAAGAGCTTGATCGGCAGCGGCGACCGAAGCGAGCGCATTCGCACCTACAACTTTCCGCAGGGTCGGGTCACCGATCACCGTATCAATCTCACCCTGTACAAAATCGATCAGATCATGGACGGAGATCTTTTCGAGTTGACCCAGGCCCTGGCGAACGAATTCCAGGCGGAGCAACTAGCCGCGCTGGGTGAGAGCGCGTGATACAGACATCGCCGCCGGCACCGCCGGCGACATCGCGGCTTGCGTTGCGGCCGTTTCGCAGCGCCGATGTCGACGACGTTTTCCGACTCGACAGCGATCCGCGGGTGATGCGCTATATCGGCGACGGGTCAGTGCTCGAGCGCGCGCAGGTTGTCGCCGCTCTCGCCCGTGCGGGACCCTACTATCGCAACTATCCGGGCCTCGGCGTATGGCCGGCGGAGGAGTGCGCGGGCGGCCGCTTCATCGGCTGGTTCTGCTTGAAGTACGTACCGAATACGGTTGAGGTCGAAGTGGGTTACCGATTGCTGCCCGAAGTGTGGGGCAAGGGCTACGCGACCGAAGGCGCTTCGGCGCTGGTACGCTACGGTTTTGATGTGCTTGGCCTGTACCGGATCATCGGCATCACCCATCCTGAAAACGCCGCCTCACAGCGCGTCCTTCAAAAGGCGGGTTTGAGCGATCGAGGATGGGGTCGCTATTACGATCGCCAAGTGCGCCTCTTTGCGTGCGAAACGCAACAATCGCTTAGTCGACCATCGCGCGGTCGCACCGCGCACGCGTAAAGGTGCCGTCACCGGGCCTTGTCAGCGGGGCCGGGCGAGGCAGCCTGTGCGGCGATCGTGCTCGGGGATGACGATTCCACTGGAAGACCGTTCGCATCCCACTCTGGAAAGCCGCCGCGGAACCAGTAGACCGTCTTGAATCCCTTGCCTAAGGCAACCTTGGCGGCCTTGTACGATTTCCAGCATTCGGGGCCGTTGCAATGGAAGATCACAGGCTTTGTCTTGTCGAGTGCCGTCGGTCCCGCCCAGTCGTCCACCGCCGGGTCGAAGGCGACGTCTTTAAGGCTCTTTTCGCCATAGGGGATGGAGAGCGCAGCGCGGATATGCTTCTCGTAATATTCCTTGGCCAGGCGCACGTCGATCACCGGAACACCCTTTTGCTGCAGGCTGACCACGTCGGCGGCGCTGACGATGGTTGCGCCCGGAAGCTGCGACGGAGTCCAGTTGCCCAGTGCGGCGACATACTTGTAGTTCGTAACGTCCGAGTGAAAAGCGACGCGCCCTATTCCCCCCATGGTTCCGGCGGGGCTTGTAAACCAACTCTCCAGCTTGCTGCGAGTGGCATCTGGAAGCGCGCGTTTAACGACCACCGACATGCCGCCGGGGACGGCGTGCGATGAAAGCAGGATCGCGCCCTTGGAACGGTTCTTTTTGAGCCACTCCTCCACATCGGTGCGCCTGGCAACGGTGGCGTCGACCAGTCCGGTCTCGATGGCGAACAATCCTGCGCCCGATGTGCTTCGATAGAAGACCTGCTGGAACATCTTGAGCGACTGCCCCGACTCGTTGAGCATGCCGCGCGCCATGTAGGCGCCGACCGAATCCTGTTGCGTGAGATAGATCTTTCCGCCTTTGAGATCCGCCGGCGCTTTGATGCCTGCTCGTCCCATCAACTGATAGACCTCGTCACGATCGGTCGAACCGATCAACTCGTATCCGTGAGCAAGCGCCGACGCCGCGACGTGTGCTGGCGCGATATAAACGTCGTACTCGCCGGTTCGAGTCGAGCGCATCACGTCGCCCAGGTCCTGGGATTTGATGGCGCTTACCGGTTGTCCGGTTGCCTTGGACAGGTTCGAGCGCATATCGAGCAGGCTGATGAGCATGGCCTCCTGATCGGAAGGATCGACCCCCACCATGATCCTCAAGTCGCCAAACGCCGTCCCGGTCCAAAAAAGCAGTGTCCAGAGACTCCAGATCAATGCACGTCGCATGGATACCTCTCACCGGGATCGGCAGTTTTGTACCGGACAATCAAACAGTAGTCGGCCAGCAATTATTCCGCGCGCAATTGCAATCTGTGTGAAAGTCTCCCACTACACCAGTAGCTTCACAAGGCGATTAGCTTCGCTCAATTCGCGCGCTGCTGCTGCGGAAAACTGCAGAGTTGTACGCAACAAATAGCCACGAACAAGAACGTGCGCCGACCGCCAAGGCCAGCGTACTCGCGGCAATCAGATGAGCAGAACGATTACGGCTGACCGTAATTCTTGGTCAGATATTCGGCGATTTCCTTGGCGTCGGATTCGGAAATGGGAGCCCCGAAGGCCTTGATCATCTTGGTGACCTCGGCGTCCCACACCTGTCGAGTCATGAACGGAGAGTTGCCGAGGATGTAGTCGAGGCTGTGACATTGCGTGCAATTCGCTTCGACTTTGTCGCGCCCCGGTCCCTCTTTGAGAACAACGCGCTGTTCGGCGGCGATGACAACTCCGGCGCAGAGCACAAGCGCGACGACGAGTAACAGGGTTCTCATCGGGCTTCTCCTTAAGCGACCGTGAGCGTCACGCGCTGCACGACGTTGTGGTGATACCCCGCAGGGTTGGCGATGAGCTCGAATGTCTGCGTCGCGCCGGCGCGATTGGTCGCCTTCGCCATGACAGTTATGCTGCCGCGCTCGGTTGGATTGGCGACAAACGTCCACTGCCTGAATGCGAAGCGGCCGTAATCCTGGCCGAGCGTCGCTGCACGCCACCACAACCCGCCGTCCGTCGAAACCTCGACGCGAGCGATACCGTAGCCTCCGTCCCACGCAATGCCTTTGATCTCGAACGGCTGGCCGACAGTCACCTTCTGGCCGTTGACGATGTTGGTGATCAGCGAATTGACCACGATCTCGGTGATCGGCGTGTTGGCGTCGGTTTCCTGGCTCACGAAGCGGTCGATCACCGGGAACTTCCCGCGCGGGATGCGGTAAGCCGATTTCACCCAGAAGCCCTCGAAAGGCTTGGCGACTGCGTTGATCGAGGTGACATGCTTCATCCAGTAGGTTCCTGTCCATCCTGGCACGACAACGCGCGCCGGGAAGCCGTTCCAGTGGGGCAGCGCCTCGCCGTTCATCTGCCACGCGATCAACGTGTTTTCGTCCATTGCTTTCCACACCGGAATCGATTTCACAAAGTCGGGCGTGGCGGGAAAGGTTCCGGAATCAGCACCGTCGAGGACGATCTCGAGCGCCTCTTTGTTGAGCCCAGCCTTGGCGAGGACGTCCTTGAGCCGCGCTCCTTTCCATTTCGCGTTGCCCATGGCGCCCAGGCCCCACTCGACTCCCGGCACGTGCGGCACGAACATGCCGCGGCGATTGCCGGAGCACTGATTCACCGCAGCGATCTCGACCTGTTCGTAGTTGTTCTTGAGATTGTCGAGCGTGAGCTCCAGCGGCGTTGCAACCGCTTCGCCGGCGATCTTGAGCCTCCAGCTCGCAGCCGAAACCTCCGGGATGTTCGACAAGTGATAACGCACATAGAAGGCGTTGTTCGGCGTGAACTCCTCGTTGAAATACGAGATCGGAGTCTCGTAGTTGGGCGGCCTCCAGCTCTTTTTGATCAGCGGAACCTTACCGGGCAAGGCCTCGAGAATCGACGAGGAGAGCATGCCCTCGGGCAATTCCGGTGGGCCCATCACTGCGTCGGCTCCGTGAGCGTGACTCGCCATCCACGCACCGCCGCTGGCCAGCACCAAACCTCCTGTGGCTTTCAGGAAATCGCGGCGTGACGACATGGCTCCTCCCGTGGAATCTCGATCGGCCGATTCATCGCATGTCGGCGTTGACTGCTGGTGATGCCGCGGACATTATGCGCATCCCAATGCACCTGGGCAAGCCGAAGTGATAACGAGGAGCAAGCGTTGCCTGCGCCTATGACAGTGAACAGGGCCATGGTGCAGTCGGGGCTCGTCCCGCTCGAGGCGCAGGTATTGCTCGCGCACGTGCTCGCGAGCAATCGCTCATGGCTTATCGCTCACGGCGACGCCATCCTCACCAGCGACCAGGCGCGCAGCTTCGATGCACTTGCGCGCCACCGGCGCAACGGCGTGCCCATCGCTTATCTCACCGGTCACCGCGAGTTCTACGGAATCGATCTCGAGATCACCGCAGACGTGCTGATCCCGCGTCCGGAAACGGAGCTTCTGGTCGAGTTTGCACTGGCGCAGATTCAAGATCGGTTACCCGCGCGGATACTCGATCTCGGGAGCGGGTCGGGAGCAGTAACGCTGGCCATCGCGCGGCTGCGCCCTGCAGTGACCGTGCTCGGGGTCGACGTATCGCCGGCTGCAGTCGCACTCGCTCAACGCAATGCCGTGCGGCTGCGGATCGCCAACGCCGAATTCATCGAGTCGGATTGGTTTACGCGGGTTCCCGCGGGCGCTTTCGACTTGATCCTCGCCAACCCGCCGTATGTGGCAGACACGGATCCGCACCTGAAGCAGGACGATTTACGCTTCGAACCGCCCGTTGCGTTGAGAGGTGGCGTCGATGGGTTGGATGCGATACGAATCATCGTTGTCGGCGCACGCGGCTTTCTGCGCGACGGAGGCAGGCTCGCAGTCGAGCATGGCTACGATCAGGCCGAGCCAGTACAAGCCTTGATCCGTGCCGCGGGATTCGATCAAGTGCAGAGTCGACGCGACCTTGCTGGTGTTGAGCGCATGAGTTCGGGCCGGGCTATCTGAACCGGGATCGACGCCGAAGGCACGGACACATTCACATTGACGACGGGAGCGCAACGCAGTATTTCGACGCCCAGATCTCGAGCGATGGAAGGATGGTCGGATACAGGCTCACACCGCCCGCAAGTTGCTCTCTGTAGCGTGTCAACCCACGCTCGCCAGGCATGCGCACGCGTTCGACGCCCGATCGTACCGGCGTGGCTCGCGCTGCGCTGACGAGGAAATCCATCTGGCGCAGGAACGCATCGAGCCCGCCGAAGGCAGCGGGGTCGAGCACTTGCACGAAGACCGTGCCGCCCCAGCCTGCCGGCGGGTCGGCGCGCCCGTGTCCGGCGAGACCCGCGGTCATCGCTTCGATGAGCAGGCCGAGCGCGAAGCCTTTGTGTCCGGCATCGACGCCGCCCAGCGGCAGCAAGGCGCCCTTGGGTTCGTTGAACAGCACGCCCGGGTCGTGCGTGGGCGTGCCTTGGTGATCGATGAGCCACGGGCCAGGCAGTTTGTTGCCTGCGAGCATTTCCTGCTTGGCATATCCCATGCTGGTGATCGAGGTCGAAACATCGATCAGTATCGGATCACCCGAGGTTGGCAATCCGGCGGCGATCGGATTCGGGGTAATAAAGGGCTTCAGTCCGCCATGCGGCACTACGGCTGTCACTGCGGGATCCGAGCTTTCGATGATCGCGGCGAGACCCGCTTCGGTCGCGCGCTTCAGATATGCGGCGAGACACGCGATATGGTGAGACCGCCTGATGACGACGGTGCCCGTCCCGCAACCGCGTGCCATGGCGCTCGCGCGGTCCAACGCTCTGAGCGTGAGCCATGGCCCGGGCAGTCGCCGGCCGTCCCAGAACTCGGTCGCCGCGCGACGGTTGAGCACCTGCGGCATTCCGTGCTTGGCCATTCGATTGTGGTCCAGTTCCTCGAGGTAAGGCGCGAGCAGCGCGAGGCCATGAGTGGTGTGACCGAGAAGATCGCCGTCGAGCAACACGGTCGCGACTTCGCGTGCGATGTCGGCGTCCACGCCGGCTCCCTCGAGCAGCGCACGGGCAAATTCACGCAGTGCGCTGGCGTTGTAGCGCGCCGCCGGCTTCATTGAGGTTGACGGGAAGAGGTGTGCATGAGCATAGGCGAGGCATTGTAGTGTAGCGGCGCAGCACACTAAACTACCCGGCCACCAAACTCTATTGACTGCAACGTGCCTCCTCCGACGCTGACGGTCAGCATCGTCACCTACCGCCCGAATCTGGCGCTCCTCGACGCTACGCTGCGCAAACTGTCTCAGGCGATCGTGACCGCCACGAACGCGGGGCAGCTGCGCGCGGTGAATCTGGTGCTCATCGACAACACCGGCGAGCGCGCGACCGCCGACGCAGTAGTGAAGCTGGGTGCCGCTCACTTCGAGAACTCAGCGGTGACCATGAACTATCTCCACGGGCACGCCAACATCGGCTACGGCGCCGCGCACAATCTGGTGATGCATGGCGGCAACACGCATTACCACCTGGTGCTCAATCCCGATGTCGAGCTCGCCCCTGACGCGTTGCTGATTGCGCTGCATTATCTGGCGGATCATGCCGACGTCGGCGTCGTTGTGCCGGCGGTATTCCGGCCCGATGGCGCCCGCGAATACCTGTGCAAGCGCTATCCAACGCTCGTCGACCTCGCCTTGCGCGGATTCGCACCGCGCCTTGTACAAAACCTGTTCAGAGGGCGGCTCGACCGGTATGAAATGCGCGACACCATCGGCGACAAAGTCGTGACGCCGGTGCCGGTGATGAGCGGCTCCTTCATGCTGGTACGGCGCAAAGCCATCGAAGTCACCGGCGGTTTCGATCCTGAGTTTTTCCTGTACTTTGAGGACTTCGACTGGAGCGTGCGGCTGAATCGGGTGACGCAAAGCGCGTATCTGCCTGATGTGCGGGTCGTTCATCACGGAGGGCGGGCGTCAGGCAAAGGCCTGCGTCACGTCGCATATTTCGGGCGTAGCGCTGTGCGCTTCTTTGGCAAGCACGGCTGGAACATCGCATGACCCAAGCTCCAGGCAAAGTGCTGATCACCGGCGCGGGCGGCTTCATCGGCCAAGCGCTGCGCCGCCGGTTCAAGGAGCGCGCGATTGCGCACGTTGCCGCGGTGCGATCCGCGTCGAGTGCCGACGAATCCTCTCCGGAATGCGTTGCCCTTGGCGATTTCGCTGCCGCGGATTGGACGCCTGTCCTTGCCGGCGTCGATTCCATCGTGCATCTCGCCGGTCGAGCGCAGGTTCTGCACGGAGCGCACGGCGATGCGACTCCTTATGTGGTCGCCAACGTTCACGTAACCCGGCGCTTGCTCGATGCCGCTGTGAGCGCGGGCGTGCGGCGCATCGTCTTCGCCAGCACGGTCAAAGTCTATGGCGAGCGGACTCAGCACGGGAGGCCGTTTCGCGCCGGCGATCCTGTGCGGCCGCGCGACGACTATGCGCGCAGCAAGGCGGAAGCCGAAAAGGTGCTGTGGCAGCGCTGTCACGCCGCAGGTATCGAAGGCGTGGTGCTGCGTTTACCTCTGACCTATGGGCCGGGTGTCGGAGGCAACTTCCTTGCACTGATGGACGCCGTCGGCGCCGGTCGCCGCCTGCCGTTTGCGCGAGTCAACAACCGGCGCAGTCTTCTCTATGTCGGCAATGCGGTTACCGCGATCGAGGCCGCACTCGAGGGCCCTTGGCTTGTCGATGAAACGCTGCCCGTCGCTGATGCTGAAAGCGTGTCGACCGCAGAGTTGGTCGAGCGGATTGCTCGTGCGCTGGGGGTTCCCGCACGGCTCTATCCGGCGCCGCCGCTGCTCATGCATGCGGCAGCAATGCTCGCCGGACGGGCTCGCGTTGCAGCACGGCTATTGAGTTCGCTCGAGATCGATGCGACGCGCTTCCGCGAGCTTGCACACTGGAAACCCTATGCATCGCTCAACGAAGGGTTGATGGCGACGGCGGCGTGGTGGCTTGCGCGGCATCCGCAAGCGACGCGTTGATCGACCGCCCCCAGGCGTCCGTCGGCCGGCCCTGCCGCTATAATCAATACGGCCTTCTCTTGGAAATCGCGATGACCCAGCGTCGCAGCGGCAGGCGCGCCGATCAGTTGCGCCCGCTCACCATCACTCGAAACTGCAATCGTCACGCCGAAGGCTCGGCGCTGATCGAGTGCGGTGATACCCGGGTCATTTGTACTGCCTCGGTCGAAGAGAGCGTCCCGCTGTTCCTCAAAGGCAAAGGACAGGGCTGGGTCACCGCGGAATACGGCATGCTGCCGCGCGCGACCAACACTCGCATGAGGCGGGAAGCCGCCGACGGTCGCCAGTCCGGACGTACGCAGGAGATCCAGCGCTTGATCGGACGGAGTATGCGGGCGATCGCGGACTTGGGCGCGCTCGGCGAACGCACGATCCGTCTCGATTGCGATGTTATCCAGGCCGACGGCGGAACGCGGTGCGCTTCCATCACCGGCGCCTGCGTGGCATTGCACGATGCAGTTGGATGGTGCAAGTCTTTAGGTCTCGTGACGCGTGAGCCGCTCAAGGACTTTGTAGCTGCGGTGTCGGTCGGGGTCGTTGCCGGTGAGGTGATGCTCGATCTCGATTACGCCGAGGACTCCGGCTGCGATACCGACATGAACGTGGTGATGACCGGAGGCGGCGGTTTTGTTGAAGTGCAGGCGACCGCCGAGGGCGCTCCGCTGTCGCGCGCCGAAATGGACCGCCTGATCGTTCTGGCCGAGGCGGGCATCAAAGAGCTGATCGTGGCTCAGAAAAGGGCGCTCGAGCAGTGAGCGCGCCTTCGCGCCTGGTGCTCGCCTCCGGTAACCCTGGCAAGCTGCGTGAGTTCCGTCGCTTGCTTGCACCGCTCGGCATCGACGTGATCGCGCAGGGCGATCTTCAGGTGCCGGAGGCGGACGAGCCACACGCGACATTCGTCGAAAACGCGCTGGCGAAGGCGCGGCATGCGAGCAGCCTCACGGGACTTCCGGCGCTCGCGGACGATTCAGGAATCTGCGTCGAAGCGCTTGGCGGAGCTCCCGGGGCGCAGTCGGCGCGCTACGCCGGGGAGCCCAAATCGGATGCACGCAATAACGCAAAGCTGGTGGCGGATCTAAAGGGAATCGCCGATCGCCGAGCGCACTACTATTGCATGCTGGTGCTGCTGCGCGACGATGGCGATCCGGAGCCGATACTCGCCGAAGGCCGCTGGGACGGAACGATCATCGATACCCCTCGTGGCACAGACGGCTTCGGCTACGATCCGCACTTTCTCGATGCCAGAACGGGTCTGACCGGTGCCGAACTCAAGCTCGACATCAAGAACGAGCTCTCGCACCGCGGAAAAGCGCTGCGCGCGCTGGTCGCACGGCTCAAAGAGGCGCCATGAACACCGCGGTCGAGCAGACCTTGCTCAAGCCGCACTTCACGGCGCCGTTGCCGCTGGCCATCTACATTCACATTCCCTGGTGCCTCAAAAAGTGTCCCTACTGCGACTTCAACTCGCACGAGCGGCGCGCTGAGATTCCTGAGGCGCAGTATGTCGACGCGCTGATCGCCGATCTCGAGGTCGCTCTGCCGTCGATATGGGGGCGGCGAGCAGGCTCGCTGTTCTTCGGCGGCGGAACCCCGAGTCTGTTCTCGCCAGGAGCCATCGACCGCATCGTCTCCGCCGTCCGTGCACGCGTTCCACTGTCGCCAGATGCGGAGATCACGCTCGAGGCGAATCCAGGCACGTTCGAGCAAGTCAGATTCGACGGATTCAAGGCGGCGGGCGTCAATCGCCTGTCGCTCGGAGTGCAAAGCTTCGATCGGCGATTTCTGGCGGCGATCGGGCGCGTCCACGACGATCGCGAGGCGCGCGCCGCAGCTGAAGCCGCTCTGACGATCTTCGGCAACGTGAACCTCGATTTGATGTACGCGCTGCCGGGGCAGACTCTTGTCGACGTCGAGGCCAATGTTGAAGCTGCCGTGGCGCTCGCGCCGCCACACCTTTCGTTCTATCACCTTACCATCGAGCCGAACACGCTGTTTCATCAGCATCCACCGCAACTGCCCAACGACGACACCGCGGCCGAGATGGATGAGGCAATCGAAAATGCGCTTGGCGGTGCGGGGTACGTCCACTACGAGACGTCGGCTTACGCCAGACCCGGTTCGGAGTGTCGCCACAATCTAAACTACTGGCACTTCGGAGACTATCTGGGCATCGGCGCCGGCGCGCATTCCAAGATCTCGTTTCCCGATCGCATCATTCGACAGGTGCGCTACAAGCAGCCGCAGCAGTACATGGAGCAGGCGCTTCGCGGGGTGCCGCTGCTCGAAGAGCACGAGGTCACGCGCGCTGATGTGGGATTTGAATTCATGCTCAATGCGCTGCGTCTCGCCGACGGGGTGCCGGTAGCGCTGTTTGCCGAACGCACAGGTTTCCCACTGACCCTGGTGGAGCGACCGCTCGAACAAGCGGAACGCCGCCACCTCATCGAGCGCGATCATCTCCGGATAAAGCCGACCGCGCTCGGTCGCCGCTTCCTCAACGATCTGCAGGCACTGTTCCTTCCGCCGCAGAGCAGCGATGAGCGCAACAAGCGGTGCCAGACGCTGCTGCGTATCGAGCCATGACTCAGCCCCTGCACCGGCTGACGCTTATCGAAGCGGCGACGGCGATGGCTGCCGGAGAGTTTTCCACCGAGCAGTATGTTCGTGAGTTGCTCGACCGTATCGCCGCGACGGACGCGAACGTACAGGCGTGGGTGCATCTCGATCCCGAGCATGCGCTCGCGCTTGCACGAGATGCCGACGCGCGACGCGAGGCCGGGATCGATGCTGCGCCTCTCGGCGGCGTCCCCGTCGGCGTCAAGGATGTCGTGGCAACCGCCGATCAGCCCACCCAGTTGGGGTCGCCCATCTACGCCGGTGCGTGCCCGCCGTTTGATGCCGAATGCGTCAGCCGCCTCAAACGTGCCGGTGGCATCGTGCTCGGCAAGACGGTCACCACCGAGTTTGCGTTCATGCAGCCGGCCAAGACGAGAAATCCCTGGAACGCCGCGCACACACCGGGAGGATCATCGTCAGGATCGGCGGCGGCGGTTGCTCTTGGACAAGTGCCCGTGGCAATCGGCACACAGACCAACGGCTCGGTGATCCGGCCAGCAGCGTACTGCGGAATCGTCGGCTTCAAGCCGAGCAAGGACGCGCTACCGTTCAGCGGAGTCAATCTTTTCAGTCCGACGGTTGACACGCTAGGACTCTTGGCCCGCACTGTGAGCGATTGCGCTGTGCTCGCGAACTGTCTTGCCGATGCAGGAACGCTCCCTGCAGCGCTGGGCGATCCTGAGCGCCCGCCGCGGATCGGTTTCCTGTCTGAATTCCCATGGGTCGCGGCAAGCAGTGTGCAAAGCGCTGCCATCGAAGCCGCCATCGATGCACTTCGCAGTTCAGCCGCCATGGTGACCGAAGTGTCCTTGCCCGAGAGCTGCCGTGATGCGAACACGGTTCATCGGCGCATCACGCTGCGCGAAGGCGTAGGCCAACTCGGAGCGCTCCAGGAACGTGAGCGCTCGCGCATGTCGGCCAAGCTCAACGCTGCTCTCGACGAAGGGCGCGCTGTCACAGCATCCGAGTACGCCTTCGCAATGGAGCGACGAGCAGAAATCATCGCGGAGTTGATTCATTGGATGGCTCCGTTCGACGCGATCGTTTCGGCGCCGGCGCCGGGTCCTGCGCCCGAGGATCTCACCCAGACCGGGGACCCGGGCTGCTGTACGCTATGGTCGCTTGCCGGATTTCCGGCGCTCACCCTGCCTATCGCCCTGGCTCCCAACGGCTTGCCGCTCGGACTGCAGATCGCCGCGAGGCATGGCGAAGACAAGCGCGCGCTCATGTCGGCGCGATGGTGCGAGACACATTTGCCGTTCAAGGGGCTCGTTTGATGCTCGCGAAGCGGCGGTTCGTTCGCGCCTCTCGGTCCGCCACGTCAGGCGACGCGCTCCTCATCGAACCGGCCTCATCATGAAGCGGGCAAAACAGCGTCCGCCGCCCAAGCCGCGCAACCCGGTTGCGCGGTCGCCGCTGCTGCGCAAAGGCGGCGCGCATGGCAAGTCCACCCGAGCCAAGCGTCGACAGGCGACGGTCGAACTGCAGAAGCTTGCGCAAGAGATCGACTAGAACGCAATGACGCTTTCTCGCCGCGATCTCGAGGAAGGGCGCATGCGCGCCCTATATATCGCGGCGGTGGACGCGCGACTCACGCTCACCGATGCGCAACTCGCCGAATCCTTGCGCCAAACCCTGGCGCGTCGGCCGGCGGATGCCGGATGGTGGGTGTTCGCCTACGGTTCGCTGCTGTGGAATCCACTGTTTCCGTTCGCCGAAGCGCGGCCGGCAACGGTGCGCGGCTACCACCGGCGCTTCTGCCTATGGTCGCTTGCCTCGCGCGGGACGACGACGCTGCCCGGCCTGGTGCTTGGGTTGGACAGGGGCGGGACCTGCCACGGCGTCGTCTATCGTTTGCCGGCGCGTCGTGCGCGGGCCGAACTCAAACTGCTGTGGCGGCGCGAGATGGTCGTCGGCGCGTATCTTCCGAGATGGATGCGTGTGCGGGCAGGGACCGAGACCATAGCGGCACTCACTTTCGTCGTCGATCGCCAGCACGCGCAATACGCGGGCCAATTGTCCAACGCAGAAGCGATCAGCGTGCTAGCGACGGCGCAGGGCGCGCTGGGGTCTTCAGCCGACTATCTCGAGCGCACGCGCGTGGCGCTGGTCACGCACGGGATCGTCGATCCTTATCTCGAGATGCTCGCAGCGCGGGTCGCGGCACAGCGCAGGCTGCGTCCCATGGAGGGGGTGTAGCGCTCGCTGCTCACAGCGCCGCCTCCTTGGGCCGTCTCGGTTTGCTAGAAGTTTACGTGTCGGCGACCGGCGCTGATTCGCGGGCGGTCGCTGGCTCTTCACGTACAGAGTTCCTTGAACGGCTGGCGTGTCGCCGACCTTTCCGCCTACGGGGTCGCATCGCGCGCTGCGCGCGGGAACCCTGCTCCGCCCTCCGGCGTTCTACCCCACTCGCTACGCGAGCGGGACCTGGCTCGCTGCTCACAGCGCTACATGCCTTCCGCCGTCGACGTTGATGGTCTCGCCGGTCACGTACGTCGCTTCCGCGAGCAGAAAATGCACGGCCTTGGCGATGTCGTCGGGCGTACCTTCGCGCTTGAGCGGCGTGTGGGAAATGATCCGTTGACGCGACAATTCGTCGAAGGCGTCGTCATCGGGCCAGAGGATGGGTCCAGGTGCGACGGCATTCACCCGAACCTCGGGCGCGAGTTCGCGCGCAAGCGACCGCGTGAGTCCGACCAACCCCGCCTTGGCGACGCTGTAAACAACGTAATTCTTAAGCGGCCGCTCGGCGTGAATGTCAGTGATATTAACGACCGCTCCCTGCGATTTCTTAAGCGCCGGCGCTGCCGCCTGCACAAGGAATAACGGCGCGCGCAGATTGGTCCCGATCAAGTCTTCCCATTGATCGGCGGTGATCTCGCCGACCGGCGTCTGGAAGAACGACGACGCATTGTTGACCAGAGCGTCCAGCCTGCCGAAACTCTGCACGGTCTGATCCACGAGCGAGTGCAGCTTGGCAACGTCGAGAAGATCGGCCTGAATCAGCGCCACCGAATCCTTGCGCTGGTGGTTGAGCTCCGCCTGCAGAAGACGCGCTTCGCCCGCCGACTCTCGGTAGTGCAGCATGAGATTCGCGCCCGCGCCATGCAGGCGGCGGCAGATCGCGGCGCCGACGCGCTTCGCCCCTCCCGTGATCAGCACGACTTTGCTCTGCACGTGGCGCTCCGGCTACACTGGAAGCAAATAGTAAAGCCTAGCATATCGATGCAACCGGCTCCACTCGATGCCACTTCCGGCGCGTTGCCGGCTCCGTCGGCCGAGGCGCGCGCACACAGCGAACGGGTGGTCGCACACATCGCAAGCTCGATCGCCGCCGCGGGCGGGTGGATTTCGTTCGCCGATTACATGGGGGCCGCCCTCTACGCGCCCGGACTCGGCTACTACGTGTCCGGAACGCGCAAATTTGGCGTCGGAGGCGATTTTGTCACCGCGCCCGAGTTGACGCCGCTTTTCGGTCGGACGCTAGCGTCACAGCTCGTCGAAGTGCTGGCTCAGACCGGCGGCGACATCATCGAACTGGGACCCGGCTCCGGACGGCTCGCCGCCGACATCCTATCGGCGCTCGATGAGCGCAATGCGTTGCCTAAGCGCTATCGGTTGCTCGAAGTGAGCCCGGAGCTGCGTGAGCGGCAGCACGCACACCTCATTGGCAAGATCGCATCGTTGAGTTCATGCGTCGAGTGGATCGAGGTTCTTCCCGAGCGCTGGCGCGGCGTCATCATCGCCAACGAGGTGCTCGACGCCGTTCCCCCTCACTTGATCGCACGCCAGCAGGGCGCGTGGTACGAGCGGGGAGTCGCAGTGGAAGGTGAAATTCTCGCGCTGGTCGACCGGCCGCTCGAGAGTCGCTCTCTGCGCGAAATGGCGCTCAGATTGTTCCCCGCGCAAGGTGACTACGCGAGTGAAATCAACCCCGCCGCGCAGGCCCTGGTAACAAGTCTCGCCCATCGCTGCGATGCAGGGGCGCTGCTGCTGATCGATTATGGCTTTCCGGCACGCGAGTACTACCATGAGCAGCGCAGCGGCGGCACGCTGATGGCGCACTACCAGCATCGCGCACTTGCCGATCCATTGTTCCAGCCGGGCCTCGCCGACTTGACCGCGCACGTCGACTTCACCGCGATGGCAATGGTCGGCGTCGGCGCGGGAATGCACGTCGGCGGCTTCACGACTCAGGCGCATTTTCTGATCAACTGCGGAATACTCGACCTGCTGGCGGGTTCCAGCGACATTCAGTCGGCGGCGTACCTGCGCGAAGCGAGCGCAGTGAATAAATTGCTCTCTCCGGCCGAGATGGGTGAGTTGTTCAAGGTACTCGCACTGACTCGCAGCTGCGCGACATCGTTGGGGTTCAGTTCGGGCGATCAGCGTCATCGCCTCGAGGGTCTTGGCGCGACGCAGTAACCTCGCCGGTCCTGCCCTCAGGGGGCCTTCCGCCGTTTCGATGCCTTATCTAGATGGGCAATTCACCGGCGCCGCTCCACTCGCCGAGCGTATGAATCGGCGTGTCGCCCATGATGTCAGGCAAAAACAACGGACGATCAGCCGAAGGCGCACCATCGATGAGTGGCTGCGCCAGAGCGGATGTCACAGCCGTGCGGCTATCGTCGTCAGCCATCGCCATGCGCAGTACTTGGCGGTCGACCCACACCGGAACGCCCGACTGCACACGCAAATAGACGGCTCCTGTCGCTTGCACCGCAAAATTCACTTGCGGGAAGGATTGGATGCACCGCTTGAGGAACAAAGCGTTGCGTTGCGGCTCCAATTGCGTTCGATCTTCGTACAGCGCATCGGGGGCCTTGGCGTCGATGTTCACCCGCCGAAATCGCTCCACGTCGAGCAGGCATTTGACATCGAGCACGTTGAGCACCTCGTTCAAGCCGAAGGCGACGGTTCGCGGCCGTTGCCCGAGCTTGACGCTGTTGTCGAGGAATTCGAAATGCACGCACTTGTCCATTCGCGCTACCCAGGTGAAGAACAGTTCCGGCATTCCCGAGTAGGCCTCGACGGCGTGGGCCAGGGTGTCGTCGACTGCCTTGTACCGGCCGAACTCGAGCCCCCGGTTCCAGGCCCGCTCCACCAGCGAGTCAGGTGGCGTGATCATGAAGAACAGATAGACGATGCGGCCGAATCGGGTGAGCAGATTGCTGCCGGCTTCGTCGGAGTCGGGCGCAAAACTGTCGAAGCGAAAGCGGTCGATGAGCAGATGCGACATTGAGCCGCGCTCGGCTTTGCGCGCCATGTAGCGATCGAGCTTCTGGTCGACGATGCGAATCTCGTCTCCTGTGAACGATGCCGCATACTTGTACGCGGATCCCAGACTCGCGTAGTCGAGCAGCTGCTTGCGCCAGATGTCGGGGCTGATTAGTGCGAAATCGCTCCAGTTCACTCCGATCACGCCGGCGAGGCTTTTCTGCAGCGGACGCAACGTGCTCTTGCCCGACGCCGAGGCTCCCTTGGTATTCATTACCAGCGGAGTTTCCTGGCGCGGTAGCACTCGGTAACCTCCGCGCTCGGCCGCTTCGAGCATCAGCGGCTCGATCAGACGCCCGATTTCGTCGCTGCCGCAATCGTTGCAGGCGAGGTCGGTCGCCAGCGAGGCGACAAGCTCGCGTCCTCCCCAGACACGGCCGTGTCGCACCAGCAGGGCGGAAACCGCTTTGACGAGCGCCCGCAAAGCGCCGCGGCGCACGGGATCGTTTGCGCCACGCGCCTCGGCTTCCCACTGTGTAACGAGCGTGCGCTCGTGCGGCTGTCCGCCGCCTTCCGCGGGGACCCGATCTGTCGTGTTACCCCACAAGCTCCACCGTCGCTTTGCCGCTCGAGCTGTGCTTGAAGTCGATGAAGTGAATAAGCGCGTCAACTCGGAATCAAGTACGGACGAGATCTCGCGCCTGAGCGCGTCGTAGCGACGCTCGATCTCACCCATCGCGGGTTCGACGTATCCGGCCAGGATGGCGCGAGCGATGCGTCTGAAGTTGATGCCGAGATCCTCGATCCTCGAACCATCAGGGACTGAGAAGTCAGCGGTGACTCGGATCAGCGCCTCATGAAGCGCCAATCGCTGCGGGCGAAAGGCGACCAGATCGGCGATGGCGAGCCCGCTCAAGTCGTGCATTTCGTCGGCTTTGGCGATGCTGGTGAACACGTTCTCCGGCCGGAAAATAGTCGATAGGTGGCGAAGATCGGAAGGGATGCGTGATTCGAGTCCCGGGTTCCAGGGACCGAAGTGCGCATCGTTTGCGTCAACCGCGGGTGTCACGTCGTGTCTTGGTTCTTGGAACTGCTGCGCCACAGGCAAGTTTACCTTGCGCTTCCGTTCGAACGTCCAGGATTCTCCATCATCGGACCCCGGTTATCTCGACGTCTGCGGCACCCTCACCAAAATGGGTCATTCATGCTCGTGATTTTTCGTGATTGGCATGGGCGACACGCAGCGGTAGAGTATTTCGCCTGGTAACCGCCAAGGCCGAAGGGTCTTAGCTGCAGATGTCCGGCGTGACAACACTGCTTTTCACCGATATCGAGGCCAGCACTCGCTTGTGGGAGCAGGAGGGTGAGCGCATGTCGCGGGCGCTCGCACAACACGATGCACTGTCGCGCTCGGCCGTGGAACGTCATCGCGGCGCCGTCGTGAAGATGACAGGCGACGGCATGTACGCTGCCTTCGGCGATCCGCTGGACGCGATCCATACGACTGTAGAGTTGCAGCAGGCCCTGAACGATCCATCCGCAACCAGCGGGATCGTATTCAAACTGCGTTACGGCCTTCATCTGGGCGTCGTCGAACGACGCGACGAAGATCTCTTCGGCAGTCCGGTCAATCGTGCCGCTCGAATCATGAAGGCCGCTCACGGAGGACAGATCCTCCTCTCCCAGGCCGTCGTCGATTACGTACGCGATCGGTTGCCCGCGGCGGTCTCCCTTCGCGATCTTGGCGCTGTGCGCCTGCGCGACCTGGCGACTTCGGAGCATGTCTATCAGGTTCTGCACCCGCAGCTTCGCCAGGATTTCCCCGCCCTGCGGTCGCTCGAGGCTACGCCCAACAACCTGCCGCAGCAGGTCACGTCATTCGTCGGCAGACAGCGCGAGCTGGCAGAGGCCAAGGGAATGCTCGACGACGCGCGGCTGCTTACGCTGCTCGGCATGGGTGGCCTCGGCAAGACCCGCTTGTCGCTGCAGATCGCGGCGGATGTGCTTGAGAAATATCCCGACGGCGTGTGGTTCATCGATCTGGCGCCCATCAAGGATCCGGCGCTTGTCCCCAGCGCCGCGGCGCAGGTCCTGGGCGTGCACGAGGAGCCGGGCAAACCGCTCGTGCAAACGGTGTGTGCCCACGTCAAGGAGCACAAGGCGCTGCTCGTGCTCGACAACTGCGAGCACCTGGTTGCTGCATGCGCGAGTCTCGCCGATGCCCTGCTGATGCATGCTTCGCAAGTAAGGATCGTCGCGACAAGCCGAGAGGCTTTGCGCATCCGCGGAGAGCAGACCTACCCCGTACTGCCGCTGGCGGTGCCGGGACGCAATGCCGATGCCGAGAGCCTTGTCCGGTCGGAGGCTGTTCAGCTCTTCGTCGAGCGTGCGCGGCTGCAGAAGCCGGGCTTCGTGTTGAACGAGCGGGAAGCGCCGGCGATCGCCGAGTTGTGCGCCCGTCTCGAAGGCATTCCGCTCGCGCTGGAGCTCGCAGCCGCCCGTTTGCGATCGCTGTCGGTGGAAGAGATCAACAAGCGTCTGCACGATCGGTTCAAGCTTCTGACAGGAGGCAGCCGAGTCGCGCTGGAGCGCCAGCAGACGCTGCGCGCGCTGGTAAGCTGGTCGTACGATCTCTTACAGGAAGAGGAACGGATCCTCCTCGACCGGTTGAGCGTTTTCGTCGGCGGCTTCGATCTCGACGCCGCGGAGGCGGTGTGCGGCGCAGACCCGCTCCTGCCCCAGGACATCTTGGATCTGGTGACTTCCCTGGTCGAAAAGTCGCTGGTGATGGTCAAGCAGGAAGAGGGCTGGTCCCGCTATGGAATGCTGGAAACGATCCGCGAATTCGCTCGGGAACACTTGATCGAGCTGGGCGATGAAAAGGGACGCTACGGGCTGCAGAAGACGGTGCGTGATTTTGCGCACGAAAATCTCGCCGGGCGTGGCGACCTGGCCGCAACAGCCGCGAGGCACTGCAGCCATTACCACGGCTTCGCGAAGAAAGCACGCGAGGAGCTGCACGGGCCGGATCAGGCGGAGTGGATGCGACGCGTCGAGGCGGAGCTCGACAATTTGCGCGCCGCAACGGCGTTTGCCCTTGGCGGCGGGGTCGACCCAGTCATCGCGATAAAGATCGAAGTTGCGTTGATGCGCTTCCGCACCCTCGGTGGTTACTCAACAGAGGGCCGGAACAATATACGTGCCGCGCTTGATTTACCAAGCGTGCAGGAGCCCAACATAGCGCGAGCGCATGCACTCTATACCGGCGCAGTGCTGGCAATGAACCAGGGCGACAACGCCGAAGCAACGAAGATGCTGCTGGAGAGCCTCGAGATTCGGCGAGCGCTGGGAAATCCGCGCGAAATCGCGGCCACGCTTTCGACGCTGTCGACCGCGTATGTGAACCAGAACGAGGGAATGAAGGCTCGCGAGTGCGAGGAAGAGGCCCTGCGCATCTTTCGCGAGCTCGGTGACCGCATGGGAGAATCGATTGGGCTTATCAATCTCGGCGAGATCGCCGGACGACAGGAAGACGATGCTGCCGCGCGGGAGTTTTTCAGCCAGGGTCTTGTGATTGCGCAAAGCATCAAGCATCAAGAGCTGGAGGCAGAGTGCGAGCGCAACCTCGGAGAAGTCGCCCTGCGTGCTGGTGATCCGCAAACTGCCGCCGCACGGTTCTCGCGGTCACTCAAGATCTGCCTAGACACCAAGGACAAGCGCGGCGCAGCAATCGCGCTCTGGCGGTCTGGCAAAGCAGACGCCGTAAGCGGGAACCACGATTCTGCTCGCACGAAAATGGCCGACGCACTGACCGACTTTCACTCTTTCGGAATGAATTCGGAAGCCATCGACTGTCTCGAGGACCAAGCTGATCTATTACTAGCCGTCGGGCATGCGGACGAGGCTGTAAAGCTACATGCAGCGGTGGCGGCGGCGCGCGATTTTCTGGGGCTACGCTCACCACGGGGTGACGCAAACCGCCGAAGGAATCTCGAGGCCGCGCGCAACTCCGTAGGAGGTGAAATCTTCGATGCCGCTTGGTCGGCCGGCGCAGCGTTGACGCTCGAAAAGGCGATCGAGCAAGCTCTGGCGGCTACACCGCGATCTCCGGTCGCGGCGTAGCCGGGACCATCAAGCGACAAACAAAAGCCCCGCCACGCGAGCGGGGCCTTCGCGAAGCGAATGGCTCACTGCCTACGGCGCCGCGTCAGTGCGAGTCCCGTGAGACCGATGCCAAGCAAAGCGAGCGTGACCGGCTCGGGGACTTGAGTAATCGATGTGACCGTCCCGGTGGCGCTCAAGCCGGAGTCGCCACCGCAATTGAAGCTCACTGTGCCGTCGAGGGCGAAGCTCAAGGTTTCGCCGTCGCAAGGTGATTCAAAGTTCGGGCTCAAGAAAGAAGAGTTGATCGTCAACTCGATTCCCGTGAGCATGTCGCTTGAGTCCACCCTCACGGCGATACCGGCGCCAGGATCGCTGAGAATCGTCCACGAGTTGCCCCCGCCGTCTTTGAAACTTCCGCTGAGGACGTCAAAGGCACAAGGATTGCTGCTCGACGGGAAAGGCGAAAAGCAGGCGGGGGCGACATCGATCTCGACGATTCCGCCGAAGAGCGTCGGGTCCCAACCGACGTCATAAGCCGCGTGCGCGCCGAAGCTGAATAGCCAGCAAACGGCTGCGGTTGTTGCACAAAAAAGGTTTCGACAGGATTTGCTGATCATGGCGAGTCTCCGCTCCTGAATGCCGACGCCCGACGCCGGCTAAAAACCCCAGGAATGCGTCTCCCCTTTAACGCCTTTCTGGACCGACTGTAATGGACAGCAAGAAATGCACCCACCGCGGCGCACAATTTGTAAGTCTCTGAATCAACTAAATTGATCGATCAAGAGGGTTGGGGCCGACGGATTCAAGGCTCTCGGGCCTGTCAAACAATCCGACAGTTGAAACCAACAGGGTACTTGCAAGGTCCTGACGAAGCCGAGAACGCGGGATCGAGCCGAGAGCAAGGTTTCAATCGGGGGATCGCCAGCATCGTTCGCGAAGCTCGCAACATCAGCGCAAAAGCGGAAGCCTCGCTATTCGGCGAGGCAGCCTCAGCGCGACTTGCGACGTCGTGCCAGCGCAATGCCGCCCAATCCGAAACCGAGCAGCGCTAACGTTGCGGGCTCGGGTGCTTGCGCAATCCCCGTGACGGATCCCGTGTTGATCAGACTGCCGCAGGTGAACAGCACGCTCGTCGACACCTGATCGTCTTGGTCCTTGTGGCTCAGTAGGGCGTGGGTGAAATCGATATCCCTGTCTCCGACGTCCATCAGGAATATCAACGTTGGCGAAGCGTAGCGGCCACACGGGTTCTGCAGCTCGGGGTCGGACACCAAATGGAGATTCGGGATGACCACCGAAATCCCCAGCAGAGCGTCGGTCAACGAGAAATCAACAGCGAGCCCGATTCCAAGGCGCGGACTCGATATGTCCCATTCCCGTCCCAGAGTATCGACAAAATCGACGCTGGTGACGTCGAATGCGCACAGGTGAAATCCAGGAACGATGCACGAGTTGTCGACCCCGATGGTAATCGTGCCTGGAACGACAAAGGGCGGGTCGAATCCAACATCATAGACCACTGCCCGCGCGGCCGAGCCGAATACCAAGA
The DNA here is from genome assembly GCA_035262745.1 of Casimicrobiaceae bacterium. Classification (GTDB taxonomy): domain Bacteria; phylum Pseudomonadota; class Gammaproteobacteria; order Burkholderiales; family Casimicrobiaceae; genus PALSA-1003. Next base: position 145,201 of record DATFSE010000045.1, read on the forward strand.
ATGCTGCAGCGGCTGCGATTAAAAAGAATCGTAGCGAGTTCTCCCGCATGGTTCTCGACACTTATGCCTCCCGGGCTTGACGCCGTAGATCGCCCTATCCCTGGCTTCAAGTCCCGCATCGACCGCAAGAACCGTACCCAATCGGACTGTTTCGGTAAGCGTTTGAATCGCATGCTCAAGAGGATTTGCACCAGGAAATCCGGTGGAACACCCGATGGCGATTGTAAGATCCGACGACTCATTTCTTTGACGACTGACTGCGCTACTGCTGCAATTCAGCTTGTGCCGGGTGTCATTGCTATTGGTGGGCTGCAACCTGTAGATCATCATGAGTTTTCGCTAAGGAGAACAACATGGCAGCAACCCTTGCTCAGCGTCAGTCGAGCCACAGTATCGGCAAAACCGATGTTGGACGCCGAATCTGGGCGATCGTCGGGGGATCGTCGGGGAATCTGGTGGAGTGGTACGACTTCTATGTCTACTCGTTCACTGCACTGTATTTCGCTTCCGAGTTCTTTCCTTCAGGCAACCAGACGACGCAGCTCCTGAACGCGGCGGGCGTCTTTGCCGCCGGCTTTCTCATGCGGCCAATCGGGAGCTGGGTGTTCGGGCGCATCGCCGACAAGCACGGCCGTCGCGCCTCGATGATGATCGCAGTCATCGTGATGTGCGCCGGCTCGCTGCTCGTGGCGGTGTTGCCAACTTACGCCAGCATCGGCCTAGCGGCGCCGGCAATGCTGCTGTTCGCGAGACTGCTGCAGGGCCTTTCCGTCGGAGGCGAGTACGGCACCAGTGCCACCTACATGAGCGAAGTCGCACTGCACCGGCATCGCGGCTTTTTCGCATCGTTCCAGTACGTCACGCTGATCGGCGGACAACTTCTCGCTGTGCTGGTACTCGTCATCTTGCAGGCGTTTCTGTCCAACGATGAGCTCAAGAGCTGGGGCTGGCGCGTTCCGTTCGCCATCGGCGCGGTCGCTGCGGTCATCGCATTCTTCCTGCGGCGCTCTCTCGCCGAAACGACCTCGGAATCGGTCAGACAGCAGAAGGACGCGGGAACGATCAAGGGCGTCTTTCGCTATCCCCGTTCGTTCTTAACCGTGCTGGGATTCACCGCCGGAGGCTCGCTCATCTTCTACACCTTCACCACCTACATGCAGAAGTACCTGGTCAACACAGCGGGGATGGATGCCAAGACGGCGAGCCGTGTCATGACGGTCGTGCTGTTCTGCTACATGATTCTGCAGCCCGTGTTCGGAGCGCTGTCGGACAAGATCGGCCGTCGCAATTCGATGCTGTGCTTCGGCGTTTTCACTATAATCGCCACAGTGCCCATCTTGAGCGCGCTGGCGCACGTCAGCGATCCGTATACGGCGTTCGGATTGGTGATCCTAGCGCTGGCTGGCGTGAGCTTTTATACATCGATCAGCGGGTTGGTGAAGGCGGAGCTATTTCCCATGCACGTGCGCGCGCTCGGTGTGGGACTCTCTTACGCTATCGCCAACGCGATCTTCGGCGGCAGCGCGGAATACGTCGCGCTCTGGTTCAAGTCGATCGGGATGGAATCGACCTTTTTCTGGTACGTGACCATCATGTGCGGCATCGCGTTAGTCGCCGCCATTACCATGCCTGACACGCGTCACAAAGGGCATCTGACCGAGCAGGAAGCGAGCCTCCTGGAGGGTTAGGAAGAGCAGAAAAGCGGCGCGATGGGCGTGCGCTCGCTTGCTCGCAATCGACACGCAAAGACTCATTGCCGAACGTCATCGTGTCGAACGCACGCCCGACGCTGATCTATGACGGCGATTGCGGCATCTGCCGGCAGTGGGTGAGATATTGGGAAGGTCTCACCGGCGGGCGAATTGATTACCGCGCCTATCAGGACGCTGCGGCAGACTATCCGGCGATATCGATCGACGCGTTCCGCCGCGCCATCCAATTCGTCGAGCCCGGTGGGCGCGTCTATGCCGGCGCAGCGGCGACATATCGAGTGCTGCAGTACGCTCCGGGACGTCGAGGATGGTGGTGGTTTTATGAGAACGTTCCAGGTTTCGCGCCGGCGTCTGAAATGGCATACCGGTTTTTCGCCGGTCACCGCGGACTGCTGAACCATCTCACGCGCCTGCTCTGGGGCTCACTGGAGCCGCCTCGCTACGATCTGGTCCGCTGGGTGTTTCTCCGAGGATTGGGGCTCATCTACCTCGCGGCATTCGCGTCGCTCGGCGTGCAGATCCTAGGGCTGGTCGGTAGCAGCGGCATTTCGCCTATCGCGTCCTACCTTCTCGCTGCGCGTCAATACTTCGGTGGAGCTGCCTACTGGTACGTGCCGACACTGTTTTGGCTGGACGCCAGCGATGGCGCATTGATCGCGGCCACCGTGGCCGGCGCAGCGCTTGCGATTGTTCTTATCGCGGGAATCGCCGTGCGGCCGGTACTGGTAGCCCTGTTCGCGCTCTATCTTTCCTGCACCTACGCGGGACAGGGATTCATGAGTTTCCAATGGGACGCGCTGCTGCTGGAAACCGGATTCCTCGCGATCTTCCTCCCGAGCGGCTCGCGCATCATCGTGTGCCTCTACCGCTGGCTGGTCTTTCGCTACATGTTCATGGCGGGGGCCGCGAAACTCGCATCGGGGGACGCGACGTGGCGGAGCCTTACCGCGCTGGAATACCACTTCGAGACGCAACCGCTGCCGACGCCCGTCGCCTGGTACGTCGCGCAACTGCCGCACTGGGCTCTGGCGGCCGGAGCGGCCGCTACTCTCGCTGTTGAAATCGGTGCGGTGTTTCTCATCTTCGCGCCGAGACGACTTAGGGCCGCTGCGGCGTGGTGCATCATCGTCTTCCAGCTGCTGGTCGCGCTCACCGGCAACTACAACTTTTTCAATCTGCTCACCATTCTGCTGTGCGTGTTCCTGTTCGACGATGCCGCGCTGCGCGTTGCGATCCCGCTCAAACTGCGTGACTTCATCCAGCGAAGGACGCTGCCACCAGGGCGCATGGCCGCAGCGATCGCCACACTTCTCTCGCTTGTGGTCGTTCCTGCCGGCGTAAATCGCATCTCGCAGCTTCTCTTCGACCGCAACATCCCAGTTGCCAGCGTACTTTCGGACGTCGTCGATCCCCTTCAAATCGTCAATCGATACGGCCTGTTTGCCGTGATGACCACGTCGCGCCCGGAGATCGTGATCGAGGGCTCAGACGATGGACAGGAATGGCGCGAATACGAGTTCCGCTACAAGCCAGGCGCTGAATCGCGGCCGCTGTCATGGAACATTCCCCATCAGCCGCGGCTCGATTGGCAAATGTGGTTCGCGGCTCTGGGAGGGTGGCAGGAGGCATGGTTCGGCAATTTTCTGGTGCGGCTGTTGCAGGCGAGCTCTTCGGTGACCGCTTTACTCGCTGCCAATCCATTTCCTGATCATCCGCCCAGATACGTTCGCGCCACGATCTACGACTATCGATTCGCGACTTCCGAGGAGCACGCCTCGAGCGGTCGATGGTGGGTTCGCCAGCGCGAGGCGGCGCTGGTGCCACCGGTCGAGCTCTCCGATTTCCAACGATCACGCACCGGCCGCTGAGATACGAAGGGCGTGCCGGAGATGCGCTTGTGCGTTGGCAGCGATCGCTACTCGCAGTCGAATCGGGGCCGTTACCTCGTCTGGCGCGAAATGGTCATCGCAGCCACGCCCGCGATCACGCAGAGCAGGCCGAGCAACGTCGTGGACGAAAGCTCCTCCCGGAGAAACACCACGCCGATTGCAACGCCGATGGGCACCCGGAGGTACGCCTGCGAGGTAGCGGCTACCGGTCCAAGCGTCTGGAGGAGCCGGAAGTAGATCGTGAACGCGAGTGCCGTCGAAAAGATCGACAGGCAGATCAGGGCAAGCATCGAGCGACCGGAGGGCACGATCGTCCATGGATGATCCACAACGACGCTGATCGGAACGAGCACGACCGCACCGCAGATCAATGAGCCCGTGGCCGGCAACATCGGGTCGAGCCCGTGGAAGCTCCGACCGAAGATCGCAGCGCCGGCGTAGCAGACGGTGGCCCCGACGATGGCCAACTGGGCAGCCAGTTCCTGCCCGACGCCCGATAGCGCCTGGACGCCTACGATCAATATGATGCCGAGCATTCCCGAAGCGACGCCAAACAACTGCCGGCCAGTTGCCGTTATCTGGCGCCCGAGGCACCACGCCAGAACAAAGGTGAAGATCGGCGCTGTCGAATTGAGGATCGTTGCGAGGCCGGCGTCCACCGATTTTTCGGCCCAGGCGATCAACGTAAAAGGAATCACGCTGTTGAGGCATGCCTGGAACAGAAAGCGCCGCCACAGAGCAGGGTCGGTTGGCATCGCGATCCCACGTGCGCGCAGAACGCCAAACAGCACTGCAGCCGCAATGGTGGTTCGTGCGGCAATGAACGTCACCGGCGGGATGGTTTCGACCCCCAGCTTGATAAAGGTGTACGACGCGCCCCAGAGGGTTGCCAACAGCAGCAACAGCGCAAGCTCGGTAAGGTACGCGAATGACTGCGGCATGGGTTGCGTCGTTGCGGGACGTCGAGGAAATGATACGGCTTGCGCAAAAGGAATGGTTCGCTCACCATCGATTCATGAACGGCGGTCCACCCGTTCGCACCGCCGCGATACTCAACGTCGCTTGATATCGGAATGGACGAGCATCGCAACTTCAAGCGCATGATCAGTCAGCCGCATCGGCTCTGCGTCGCGCCCATGATGGACTGGACAGACCGTCATTGCCGCTACTTCCTGCGTCAGGTGAGCCCTCGTGCTCGCCTGTACACCGAGATGGTCACCACCGGTGCGCTCATGTTCGGCAACGTGCCGCGGCATCTCGATTTCGATCCGGCGGAACATCCGGTCGCGTTGCAGCTCGGAGGCAGCGATCCGCATGCGCTGGCGCATTGCGCACGGCTGGGCGAGGCCTGGGGCTACGACGAGATCAATCTTAACGTCGGGTGCCCGTCGGAGCGGGTCCAGACCGGCAGCTTTGGCGCCTGTCTGATGGCGGATCCTCGCCTGGTCGGAGACTGCGTTCGCGCCATTCGCGACGCCGTCGCCTTGCCCGTCACGGTGAAGCACCGGATCGGCATCGATGCGATCGAGGATTATTCTTTCGTGCGCGATTTCGTCGGCACGGTGGCGACGGCGGGCGCGAGCGTGTTCATGGTCCACGCTCGCAACGCAATCCTCAAGGGCCTGTCGCCGAAGGAAAACCGCGAAGTGCCGCCGCTGAAATACGAGTACGTGCACCGTTTGAAGCGGCAATTTCCACATCTCACCATTGTCATCAACGGCGGTATTACCACACACGGCGCCATCGCCGAACAGCTCCGCCACGTCGACGGAGTCATGCTTGGTCGTATCGCCTATCATCACCCGTGGATTCTTGCCGAAGCCGAGGCGTATTGCTTCGACGATCGATTGCGGCCACGTACGCGGTCTCAGGTGATCGAGGCGCTCATTCCCTATGTCGAAGCGCGACTCCGCGAGGGCGTGGGTCTGCGCGGCATCGCCCGGCACGTGCTCGGTCTGTACCACGGCCAGCCTGGAGGCCGCCGCTTCAGATACCTGCTGTCGGACGCGCAGCGCCTGCGGAACGGCGGATCGGCTCTCTTGCTGGAGGCGCTCGCCGCAGTGGAACCGGTTGCCCTGCCCGCTTAGCGATCTACCCCAGCGGATATTGCTGCGTTTATCGAGAGCCTCGCGAATCCGCAGGACGCGAAGACTGAAGCTCGTCGTCAATGTACTGACGGATGATCGAGTCGAAATCGCGGTCCGCCTTCATTCCCAGCGCCAGCCCCAACACCGGCGCAAAATTGGCGGGCCAGGTCGCTACGATCTTGTCGATCACCGGATCGAGTTGCCATTTCACCAGCGACGCGACGGCATCGCCGGAAACGCGCTTGAGCGCCTCGACCATGGCTCCGACGCCGATGCGGATGCCCGGAACGTTGACGGAGCGAGTGTGCGCGAAGCCCGCTCTGGCGAATGCGTCCTCTGCGACCTCGTGGCCGACAAGAAGATTGCCGATTACAGTGCGCGGCGATGACACCCACATCGCCGCGTCGGGTCCCACGGGACAAATCCCCTCGACGCCCGACAACGGCTCGCGGATGATGCCGCTCGCAAAGCCCGATGCGGCGCGGTTCGGTTTGCCTGGCCGCACAGTGATGGTGGGCAATCGCAATGAGCGTCCCTCGATGAAGCCTTTGCGCGTCATGTCGTAGACCATGAGCTCGCCCATAGCCTTTTGCGCGCCGTAGGAGGTCTGCGGCGTGATGGAGGAATCGTCCTTCACCGGATCGGGCAACACTCCGCCGAATACCGCAAGCGAGCTGGTGAACACGAATTTCGGCGGCCGATTCAACGCGCGGCAGCGTTCGAGCAGGGTCCGCGTGGCGTCGAGATTGACGCGCATGCCGGTGTCAAACTCGGCTTCCGCTTGCCCGCTCACCACCGCAGCGAGATGAAAAATCGAATCGGTCTCCGGCGTCACGACGCGAGCGACGAGATCTTCGTCGGCCAGATCGCCGGTGACGGGACGGACCTGTGCGTCCGTGGTTTTGGGCGGCGCGACGTCGAACAGAACCAGCTCCGTCACTTCGGCTTTTTCGCCCTGAGCATTGGTAAGCGTGCCGCGGTCAAGAATGGCACGAGCGAGACGGCTGCCGAGGAAGCCGGCGCCGCCGGTGATGACAATGCGCATAATCGAGATCTCCTCTCGAGCGGAGCTGTTCGCCGCCTCGCGTGCATCGGCGACAATTATAAGATAGGGTTATCTCCCCGACGAAAGGAGCGTGCAATGCCGCGCTCGATCCATTCGCTCGACCGGATCTGCGCGGCGGTAGCCGAAGAGGGCTGCGCCGTCGAGCGCGATTTCCTAACGGGGGCCGTCGTAACCGCTCTGGCGGCGGATGCGCGTCGCCGCGATGCTGCCAGGGAATTTCGCGCGGCCGGCATCGGCCGCGGCCCCGAGCTCAGGAAGAACGAAGCGATACGCGGCGACCGCATCGCATGGATCGATGAGGCCGATGCAGACACTTCGACGCGGCCGTGGTGGGTTGCGCTCGAGCGCCTGCGCGTTGCACTCAACCAGTCGATGTATCTGGGCCTGTTTTCCTTCGAGGGACACTACGCCATTTACCCGTGCGGCGCGCACTACGGGCGCCATCGCGATGGCTTTCACGGCGATGCACGACGCGTTCTGTCATGTGTGCTCTATCTCAACGAATCGTGGGGCGAAGCGGATGGCGGCGCGCTCAGAATCTACCGTGACAAGGACACTCGCGACATCCTGCCGGCCGGTGGCACGCTGGTCTGCTTCCTGTCCGAGAGATTCGAGCATGAGGTGCTGCCTGCCAGACGCGAGCGGCTCGCACTCACCGGTTGGTTTCAAAGGCGGCCCTAAAGCGACTTTTGGCGCGTGCTAGACTCGGCGCACGCGCGTCGCGGTTTTTCTGTCTCCCGATGTCATCCTTGGCTCCTGAGCGTCTTGTCATCGCCACGCGGCGGTCCGCGCTCGCGATGTGGCAGGCCGAACATGTCCGCGACCGCCTGCACGCTCTTTATCGATCGTGCGAGATCGAGCTGCTGGGCCTTACCACGCACGGCGACAGAATCGTCGATCAACCGCTGGCCGACATCGGGGGCAAGGGACTGTTCATCAAGGAACTCGAGCAGGCGATGCAGGACGGACATGCCGATCTCGCAGTGCATTCGCTCAAGGACGTTCCGATGGACATGCCGCCGGGCTTCACCCTCGCCGCCATCATGGAACGCGAGGATCCGCGCGATGCCTTCGTTTGCAACGCATATGGTTCCCTCGCCGAATTGCCCCCCGGCAGCAAGGTCGGAACATCGAGCCTCCGCCGCGAGGCACAACTGCGCGAGCGCCATCCGCGGTTGGTGGTGGAACCGCTACGCGGTAACGTCAACACGCGCCTGCGCAAGCTCGATGAAGGCCGCTATGCGGCGATCATTCTTGCGGCCGCCGGGTTGAAGCGGCTCGCTTGCACTGCACGCATCACGTCGCTGCTGGATCCCGGCGAGAGCCTGCCTGCCGTCGGCCAGGGAGCGTTGGCACTCGAGTGCCGCGCCGACCGGCACGACGTGATAGATGCAATCGGCAGACTTGCCGACAACCAGACGACGCTGGCGACGACTGCAGAGCGCGCGTTCGGAAAAAGTCTCGCTGGCGACTGCCACACTCCGCTTGCGGCTTACGCGACGCTCCGAGGAAATCAGTTGTGGCTGCGCGGCTTGATCGCCAGCCGTGACGGCCGAACGGTGCTGCGCGGCGAGCGATCCGCAGTGGCAACGACCTCGGCGGCTGCGCAGGCACTTGGAGACGCACTCGGTGCAGATCTGATCGCGCGCGGCGCCGCCAAGATTCTCGTCGAATGAGCAGCGGCAATCTCCGTGGCGCGGGTATTTTGATCACGCGCCCGGCACGACAGGCTGCCGCTCTCGCCCGCGAGATCGCCGCGCTCGGCGGCAAGCCGATCATTTTCCCGGCGATGGTCATTCTGCCTCCCGAGGACGTTCCGGCACTGGCGAGGGCTCAGCGTGAGCTCGCCAGCTACGATTACGCGGTGTTCGTCAGCGCTAACGCAGTCGAGTACGGTGTGGGTGATCCTGCGGCCTGGCCGGCAAAGCTGATTGCCTTTGCACCCGGACCGGGCACCGCCGCGGCGCTGGCCGCGGTAGGGGTGACCAACGCGCGTGTTCCTTCGACCACCATGGATAGCGAAGGGCTGCTTGCGCTCCCGGAATTGCAGCACGCGGAATCCAAGCGCGTTGTCATTTTTCGCGGCGGCGGTGGCCGCGAGCTGCTGGCCGACGCGCTGACATCCAGAGGGGCGCACGTCGATTATGTCGAGTGCTACCGTCGCGCCAGACCGGAGGCTGGAGCCGAAGGACTCGAGGACGCGCTGCGCGAGGGCCGCATCGACGCCGTCACGCTCACCAGCAGCGAAGGACTCGACAATCTCTGGAACATTCTCGGTGCGGCGGCGCGCGATCAGTTCGTCGCGATCCCGGCATTCATGCCGCATGCTCGCATTGCCGCGCGGGCGAGCAAGCTAGGCGTCCGGCAGACGATTGTCACTGAGGCAGCGGATGCCGGTCTGATCGCGGCATTGTTAGAATACTTCGCAGCCAGATAAAAGGCTCATTCCATGCAACCCGACATCATCGTTACCGCTCCGTTGCCAGCATTTCTGTACGATCCTCTCAAGGCCGACTATCGATGCCACGATTATCACCAGGCGACCGACAAGGCTGCGTTGCTTGCGGCAGATGGCGCCAAGATCCGTGGTCTCGTCCAAGGAGGCGGCACTGCTACGCCGACGACGCTGCTCGACGCGCTGCCCAAGCTCGAGATCATCTCGGTGTTCGGCGTCGGCTACGACGGCGTGCCCGTCGCCTATTGCAAGCAACGCGGCATCAAAGTCACCAACACGCCTGACGTGCTCACCGACGACGTGGCCGACGTTGCGCTGGGATTGATTCTCATGACCGGACGAGGCTTCGTGCGCGCGAATCGCTTCGTTCACGCCGGAGAGTGGGAGAAGCGCGGTTCCGAGCTCACTACCAAGCTATCCGGCAGGAAAATCGGCGTTCTCGGATTGGGACGCATCGGCAAGGCAATCGCCCATCGGGTGTCCGCGATGGGGATGAAGGTCGCCTACACCGGGCGCAAGCCGCAGGAAGTTCCATACGAATACATGCGCGATCTCAAAACGCTCGCTGGAGCGGTCGATTTTCTGGTGGTCGCGTGTCCTGGGGGCGAGGCGACCAGGAACATCGTGAACTCCGAGGTTCTCGCCGCGTTGGGGAAAAAAGGGACGCTCATCAATATCGCCCGCGGCTCGATCGTCGATGAGCCTGCTCTGGTGGCGGCGTTGCAGGCAGGAACCATCAAGGGTGCGGGACTCGACGTGTTCGCGGACGAGCCGCACATTCCAGCGGCGCTCATGAGCATGGACAACGTCGTGCTGCTGCCTCATGTCGGTAGCGCAACGCGCGAGACGCGGCAGGCGATGGGCGATCTTTGCAAGGCGAACGTCGACGCGTGGTTCGCGACCAGGAAGACGCTGACGCTCATACCCGAGCTGGCTTGAGGCCGCCTCCTCGAGCAGGCGACCAAGACCTAATCGCCCAACCGAGCTTCCGCGGCAGCCGCTCGCGTTGCTCGCGGGTCGCCTCTCGCGCCTCTCGCTACTCGGGGACTGTCCTCACGATATCAGCCTTCGATGCGGGCGCGAACAACACCGCCGCGAGCGACGCCAGCACCAGCGCCAGCGCTACGAATTCGCTCGCTCCGGGCCGCTCGCCCAGGAACAGCATTCCCGACAGCACACCGACGACCGGCACCGGCAGGGAAGACAGCGAGCTGACTGCTACGGGCAGCGTGCGCGCCATCTTGAACCAAGCCCAGTACGCAAGCGTTCCAGCGAGAAAAATGTTGTAGAGCACCGCAAACCACGCCATGCCAGACATGGTGACGAGCGACGCCAGCGGATGCGGATCGAACAGCGGCACGCAGACGGCGATGGGAATCCACCCGAGCAGCATCATCCAGCCGGTCAGGGTGTTCTGCGGCACCGGCACTTTCCACCGGCGAAGCAGCACCGTTCCGAACGCCCAGGTTACCGCGGCACCAAGGACGAATAGTGCTCCGAATGGCGAACGCCTGAGCGTCTGGATGTCGTCTCCGAGCAGCACCACCATTCCGCACATCCCGAGCACGAGGCCGGCAATCTTGAGCTTGGACAGCGGCTCGTGCAGCAGTCCGAGACCGAAAAGCACTGCCCAGATCGGCATGGTGTAGGCGAGGATCGCAGAGCGTCCTGCCGACATCTGCTGTACGCCGAACACAATCAATGCGTTCCAGCCGACGATGTTCACCACTGCAAGCGCAATGACCTTAGCCCAAAGCGCGCGTGGAATGCGAATTGACTCGCCGGAAAGCTTCGAGACAAGAAGAAGACCCAGCGCGGCAAAGCCAAGCGTTGCCGCACGAAAAGTCAGAGGACGAAGCTCGGTGACGCCATACTTGATCACGGGCCAGTTGCATCCCCAGACCAGCGCAAGGATCACGATCTGCAGCAGGCTCGACGCCCCGACACTTTGTCGCTGCACCACCTTTAGGGCTGCCCCGTCGCAATGCTCACGGGCGTTCGCCGTACTTCGACTCGTGCAGCGCCCGCGCTTGGGTCACCCACTGGTCGCGCACGATACGGCCCGGAAATTCGGGCAGCTTCGCATCGAAGTCGGCAACATCGCGTTCGGTCCAGCGCGCGATCTGGCGGAAGGTGCCCACGCCCAGGTTATGCAGCATGCGCTCGAGCACCGGACCGATTCCGACAATGAGCTTCAAGTCGTCGGGCTCGGCGGCTCCGAGCAGTATCGGCGGCGGAGCCTTGTTTTCGATATCGAGCACGAGTTGCCGATAGCGCGCCGCTTCACCGCGAGCATCGGCGAGCTCGAGCGAAAGCCGCTCGCGCTCCTGGCGCCCGAGCGCCATCTCGGACGAGATCGCTTCGCATCGGGTGAGATCGTCGCGCAGTCTCCACGATTCGGATTCCAGGCTGCGGATGATGCGCGCCTTCTCTCGATCGACACCATCGTCACTGGTGCTGAGAGTCTGCGTTCCGGAAGCGACCGTGACCGGCGCGGGCTCGATGGCCTGCTTCGAGAACGCATCGGCGCGGGGACGCGTACCGAGGAAATAGCCGGCAAGCGCACCGAGAAGGATGGCGACGCTGATGGCCAAAATGATCACGGTACACCGGAGGTGAGCGGCGCCGCGCGCGGGAATCGACGCGGAAAGCATTCTAGCAGGCTGATGCAGAACCCCTCATGAGCCGCGTTTCGGACGAGATGGCCCCGGACGCAAGGCGCGAGCCGCGTCGAATAGCTTGTGCATATTCGCAAGGCGAACAACGCAGCAGCCGGGGCCATATCGTCGAAACCCGGACGGGCAGCGGCTTGGCCGGCGAGCTGCTTTGTCGCGGCTCGCTCGTGTGCGGTCGAGCACACGTCGCTCGCCGCTTCGTGCATCTCATCCCGCCAAGCCGCTGCGCGGCCACGACGGGTTCTGCATCAGCCTGCTAGTTGAGCGCGGCGTCGACGGCCAGCAATTGCGCTCCGAATGAGACGTCGAGCGACGGCGTACCCAGCATCGGGCTGCTACAATCGGTGCCCAGTTGATTTCCCTCCGGACCGTATGCCAGAACCGGTGACCGAAGCCGCTGCCTCCGCGTCACCGCCGGCACGGAAAGCCATCCCGCCCGACGATAGAGAGCGCCGCCGCCGCTGGTTGCTTGCAGTCGTGCTTCTCGCGTTGGCGGGCGCGATCGCCCTGGTGTGGGTCGACGCGCGCAACTCGCAGCGAGAGCTGCGCCTGGAAGCGGCAAAACGGCTCGGCGAAGTCGAGGCCGGCGACGCAACGCTGCGCGCCAGCCTCAAGGAGACGCAGGAAGCGCTGCGCGAAACGCAAGCCAAGATCACGCTGCTTGAAACGCGCTTGGCCGAATCGCAGACGCAGCAGGCGGCGCTCGAGGCGCTGTATCGCGAGCTGGCGCCGTCGCGTGACGAATGGGCGCTCACCGAAATCGAGCAGGTGCTGCTGCTCGCGGGTCAGCAGCTGCAGCTCGCGGGAAATGTCTCCGCTGCCCTCGCTGCGCTGCAGCTCGCCGATTCCAAACTGCAGCGCTTGGACCGCCCGCAGTTCGTGCCATTGCGGCGTGCCCTGGCGCGCGACATGGATCGGCTGAAGGCGGTGCCTTTCGTCGACGTCGCCGGCTTGTCGCTGCGACTCGACCAGGCGATCGCAACCGTCGACACGTTGCCGCTCGCGCTGGAAGAACGGCTTCCCACGCCGCCGGCACCGCCCGCGCCCAAGGAAGAGCCAGGGTGGCGCCGTTTCTTGCGCGAAGCATGGCAGGACATGCGTCAGCTCGTGCGCATCGAAAATCTCGACCGCCCCGAAGCACCGCTGCTCTCGCCGCAGCAGCAGTACTTCCTGCGGGAGAACCTGAAGCTTCGGCTGCTTTCTGCTCGCTTCGATCTGCTCTTTCGCGATCAGACCAATTTTCGGGCCGATCTGAGCGCTGCCGACGCATGGCTGCGCAAGTACTTCGACACACGCTCGCCTCCTGTTCAGACGATGCTGGCTCTGATTAAGCAGCTGCAGGCGACCGATATGGCGACCGAGATTCCGGATCTCGCGCGCAGCCTCGAAGCGGTGCGCGTGCTCAAACTTGCGCGCGAAAAGCCGTTGCGCTAGCGCCCCGTGTTCTTGGCCGCGCAACGCGTCTCCAGCTCACGTTAATCCTACCTGGCCCGCTAGTGCGCTTCCTGTTCTGGTTCCTGCTCCTTGCCGTTGCCGCGGTTGTTGCCGCGCTCGCGGTGAAGCTCAACGCAGGTTACGCGCTGGTCGTCGCGCCGCCGTACCGCGTCGAGCTGTCGCTCAATCTGCTGCTGGTGCTCGTCGTCGCCGGCTTCATCCTGCTCTATATGGCGATCCGAGTGGTGGTGCGCACGCTGCGCCTGCCCGCGCAGGTTCGGGTTCTGCGGCGGCAGCAGAAGCTCGAACGGGCGCGTGCGAAGCAGGATGCAGCCGTCGTCGCGCTGCTGGAAGGCCGATACGGCAAGGCGCAGCAGCACGCCCAGGAATCGCTGAACGTACCCGGAGCGTCGGCGCTCAATGCGTTCATCGCGGCGCGCGCCGCGATCGACATGCGCGATTTCGACGCCGCCGAACGGCACCTTGCGCGACCCGAGGTGCAGTCGGCGAGCCTTGCGGGGCCGAGGCTGATGCTCTCGGCCGAGATGGCGCTCGAGCAGGGGCAGCCGCAGGAAGCGCTTCGCGTGCTGCAGGCGCTGCGCCAGGAGGCAGGTTTGCACACCGCCGGCCTTCGTCTGGAATTGCGAGCGCTGCAGGCCGCACGGCGCTGGGCCGACATTCCTCCGCTGCTCGAGCAGCTGGTACGGCGCAAAGTCTTCGATTCGACCCAGGCCGAGCACGTGCGTGTCACCGCGCAGAGCGAATTGCTCAAAGCGCTGGCGTACGACGCCGCCGGCCTTCGCGACACGTGGTCGCGTCTCCCTGACGCAACGCGCGAGCACCCGAAAGTCGCGCGGGCGGCGGCGCGGAGCTTCCTTCAGCTTGGCGGCGATCGAGATGCTGCCGAAATCCTTGCCGCGAGCCTGGCGCGCGAGTGGGATTCGGAGCTTGTCGAGCTCTACGGCGAATGCCACCTCGCCGATCCAACGCGTCAGCTCGAGCAGGCCGAACGCTGGCTTACCATGCACAATCAGGACGCGGTGTTGTTGCGTGTGCTGGGTGTACTCTGTCAGCGCGCGCAGCTCTGGGGCAAAGCGCAAACCTATCTGGAGGCGAGCCTTGCTCTGGACGATGGTTGGCGCGCGCATCTCGCGCTCGGCGAGATGCTTGGACGTCAGGGACGCGACGCCGAGGCCAATGCGCACTTCGTCGCCGCGCTCAAGCTGGCGACCGATGAGCTCGCGCGCGAACGCGCCTGATTGTCGCCGTTATGGTTGCGCCTCCGCCGGCGCGGCGTAGGTGAACGAATCGGCGTAGAACTCTTCCGGAGGCAGCTTGCGCTGCTCAATGAATTCATTGCGCGCAACCTCGATCATCCCCGGACCGCCGCAGGCGTAGACCTGGTATCCCGACAGATCGGCGAAATCGGCCATTACGGCCTTGTGCACAAACCCTGTGCGGCCGGGCCAATGGTCCTCGGGCTTGGGCTCCGACAGCACAGGAATGAACGTGAAGTCCTTAAGCTGGCGTTGCCATTCACCCGGCATTTGCGGGAGGTAGAGATCGATGAGCGAACGTACGCCCCAGTAGAGCACTATGGGCCTTTCGATGGACTGGCGGATCGCATGCTCGATCACTGCCTTGATCGGCGCAAAGCCGGTGCCGCCGGCGACCAGAATGATCGGCTTGTCCGATTCTTCGCGCAGGTAGAACGCACCAAAGGGACCTTCGAATCGAAGGATCTCGCGACCCTTGAACTCGCTGAACAACGTATCGGAAAAAAGTCCTCCCGGCACGTGCCGGATGTGCAGTTCGAGCAGCCCCTCATCCTCGGGCGGCGTGGCGATGGAAAAACTGCGGCGATGCCCGTCCTTGAGCAGCAGATCAATGAACTGGCCGGGAAAATAACGCAGCCGTTCGTTGGCCGGAAGCTTGAGCCATACGATAGCGACATCGGGGGCCGGCTTTTCGATTTTCTCGACGCGGCAGGGCAGCTTGCGGATCTGAATATCGCCCGACCGCCGGACGTCGCGAATCTCGACCGCCACATCGGTTAATGGAGAGGCAACGCACAGCAGAGCGAGGTTCTGTTGTTTTTCTGCCTCCGTGAGCGTGCTCGCCTGGTAGTGGCCGTAGTTCACGCTGCCGCTCAAGATGCGAGTCTTGCAGGTTCCGCACGCGCCGTTGCGGCAGCCGTAAGGAATCATCAGCTCCGCGCGCATCGCCGCGGCAAGAATCGTTTCACCGTCGTCGCACGCGAACGAGTGATCGCTGGGTTTTATGGTAATCTGGTGCGCCATCGATCCAAGTTCTGAAATTACGCCTTCGCGAGAGGCTCGCTCGTGATCAGGTTGCGGTTGACGGACTGAAGCGTGATCCGGGTTCTGTTGATTGGCTGCGGCGATGTTGCTCTGCGCGCGGCCGAGTTGTTGCGCGGCAGGGTCAGGTTGTACGGTCTGACACGACGTCCAGACGACGTTGCAAAGCTCCGCAGCCATGGCGTCGTCCCGATCATCGGCGACCTCGACGCCCTGCACAGTCTCGACCGTCTGCGCGCCGCGCCGTTCGCCGTGCTTCACTTCGCGCCGCCGCCCGCGGATGGGCGCGATGATCCACGAACGGTGAGGCTCATTGCCGCGCTGACAAAGGCGCGGATTATACCGCGGAGACTGGTCTACATCAGCACGACCGGGGTTTATGGCGACTGCGCCGGGGCCCGCGTCTCTGAAGCGCGGCCGCGAAGAGCGCAAACACCTCGCGCGCACCGGCGAGCGGCTGCCGAAGACCGTCTTCGCGACTGGGCAAAACGCTACGGTGTGAGGCTCGCCATTCTTCGCGCGCCGGGCATCTATGCCGAGACTCGCCTGCCGCTCGACCGCCTGAGGCACGGCACGCCGGTGCTGCGGCCCGAGGATGACGTATTCACCAATCACATCCATGCCGACGATCTCGCCCGCGCCGCGATTGCAGCGGCGTTTCGCGGCAAACCCAATCGCGTCTACAACGTCGCGGACGATGCCGAGCTCAAGATGGGAGGCTGGTTCGACGCAGTTGCCGACGCCTTTCACCTGCCGCGGCCGCCACGGGTTTCGTGGGACGAAGCCGAGGCGCGCATAGCACCGCTGCTGCTTTCATTCATGAACGAGTCGCGGCGGCTCGCCAATGCTCGCATGAAGCGCGAGCTGCGGTTGCGTCTGAAATACCCCACGCCCGACGTGCTGTTCGCGGAAGTGTCGCGCCGTTCGCCTAAGAAGCAGCTTGCGCTGCCTCTGTGAGCGATTGCTGAACGATGTTCGTCATCCCGTGACCGAATCCAGCCCGCCGGTAATTGAACTGAGCCCATGGCAGAGGATCGCCGCGCGGCTCAACGCCTACGAGCGACTCATCCGCCTCGACAAGCCGATCGGCACGCTGCTGCTGCTGTGGCCGACGCTGACCGCGCTGTGGATTGCGACCGCAGGCGCGCCGTCGTGGGTCCTTGTCGGCATCTTCGTGCTCGGCACCCTGCTCATGCGCTCGGCTGGCTGCGCCATCAACGACTACGCCGACCGCAATTTCGACGCTCACGTCGAGCGCACGGCCAAACGTCCACTCGCGACGCGTGAGATCGCTCCATGGGAAGCCCTGGTGCTGGCGGCGGTGCTGTCGCTTTGCGCCTTTTTACTGATCCTCAGGCTGAGCCTTGCCACGATCTTGCTGTCGCTGCCCGCGCTCGCCATCACCATCGCCTACCCGTTTTTCAAGCGTTTTTTCTTCCTGCCGCAGGCGTTTCTCGGCGTCGCCTTCTCCTTCGGGATCCCGATGGCGTTCGCGGCAGCGGGAGAGGGCGTGCCGCTGCTCGGCTGGGCGCTGCTGGTCATCAACATGTTCTGGGTGATGGCGTACGACACCGAATACGCGATGGTCGACCGCGACGACGATCTGAAGCTGGGACTCAATACGTCGGCGATCGCTTTCGGCAAGTATGACGTCCTGGTGGTGATGTTGTGCTACGCGATCTACCTTGGCGGCATGACGTACGTGGGCCATCTCAAAGCCTTTGGGCCGTGGTATTACACAGGCGTGCTGGTCGCTTCGCTGGTCGCGCTCTGGCACTACTTGCTGATCCGCGGTCGCGATCGCCAGCGCTGTTTCCGCGCGTTCTTGGGCAATCACTGGTTCGGGCTCGCGGTGTTCGCCGGAGTCGTCATCGACTACGCGGTGCGGTTCGAGCGCTGGCCGTGGTGGCCCCGATGAGGGCATCGGCGCGCGGCGTTCGATTCATCGCCTTGCTCGCCACTTGTCTGGCCGCGTATCCCGTCGTTGCGGCAACCGGCGTGAAAGTTGCCTTCAACAGCCTCGACATCGACCGGGCGAGCGGCAAGCCTGTGGTGCTGAGCGGGCTGTTCTTCACGCCCGACCCATCCTCCGGCGGCTTTCCTGCGGTTGTCGCGCTGCACGGCTGCGATGGGATGTATGCGAGAGGCAGCCATGAGCGCTTAAGTGCGCGGCATCAGGCGATGGCGGACCTTCTCTTGGCAGAAGGCTACGCAGTGCTGTTTCCCGACAGCTTCAATCCGCGAGGGCTTCGAGAATTGTGCTCGCTGCCCGCGCGAGCACAGCCGATCACGCAGGATAATCGCCGCCTCGATGTGCTAGGCGCGCTCGAGTATCTGCGCTCCCGTCCCGAGATTGCTTCCAACCGTATCGCTCTGCTCGGCTGGTCGCACGGCGGCAGTGCGGTTCTCGCAGCGATGAACGCAAGGAACCCTGTCGTTGCCGCGTATCTCGCACGGCTGCGCCAACCGGACGAGTTCTATCTCACCGCCATTGCGTTCTATCCAGGTTGCTATGGTTCTCTACGGGCGCGCGAAGGCTATTCACCCGCTGCGCCGGTTCGCATATTCATCGGCGAATCGGACGACTGGACTTCGCCGAAACCGTGCATCCTGTTGGGCGAAGCGATGGAAGCGATGGATCTGCCGCTGCATGTCAAGACGTATCCCGATACCTATCACGGCTTCGATGCACCCAGACTTAGTCCGCAGCACCTCGATGTTCCCAATGGCGTTCATCCGGGCCGCGGCGTGACGATTGCAGCAAACGCTGAAGCTCGTGACGACGCGTATGCGCGCACCCGGGCGCGCTTGCGTGCGGTTCTCGCGCCCTGAGGGCGTCCGGACTTGACGTCCGTTGTGGCGCCGAGCCGGTTTTCTCATTCGCACCTGATCGATCTGGAAGGAATCGCGATGGATCTGCACTTAAGCGACAAGGTCGTCGTCGTCACCGGAGCCAGCAAGGGGATCGGATACGCGTGCGCGCAGGCGTTTGCCGTCGAGCAGGCAAAGGTCGCGCTGGTCTCGCGAAGCCGCGAGAATCTGGAAGCAGCACTCGCGCGTCTGCCTTCCAGCAAGCACGCACCAAGGCTGTTCGTTGCCGACCTCGTTCAAGCCGAGGAAGCGGAGCGCATGGCGGCGGCGGTCGAGAAGGAACTGGGGCCCATCGACATATTGATCAACTCAGCCGGCGCGGCGCGCCGCTATGCTCCCGCTGATCTCGATGCCAAGGCATGGCACGATGCCATGGATGTCAAATTCTTTACCTACATCCATGCTACCGACGCCGTTATGAAGCGCATGCTCGAGCGGAAGCGCGGCGCCATCGTCAACATCATCGGCATGGGAGGAAAGATTGCCAATCCAGTGCATCTTCCTGGCGGTGCGGCCAACTCGGCGCTGATGCTTGCGACGGTCGGATTGGCCGCCGCCGTTGGCGGAAGCGGTATTCGCGTCAACGGCATCAACCCCGGTGCCACGCTCACCGGTCGCGTGCAGCAGGGCCTTGCGGCGGAAGCGAAGATGACGGGACGGCCGGAAGCGGAGTTGCTTGCAGCGAATCAGGCGAAGATTCCGCTCCAGCGCTACGGCAGTCCGGAGGAGATCGCGCGAGTTGCCTTGTTTCTCGCTTCGGAGCAGGCGAGCTACGTCACCGGCGCGATCGTGCCGATGGACGGGGGATTGGGGTCGGTGATCTAGAGGCCTGTGAACAGGCTTAAGTCCGCTAGCGCCTCACGCCGCGACGGCGCAGTGCAAGCATTCCCGCCAGCGCAAGCAGGCCCGCCATCGCTGCGAGCGCGATGTCGCTCAGCGTCGGAATCGGCGGCGAAACGCCTGGTGCAGCTGCGGTGAGGTTCAGAATCGTTCCGGTCGTGCAGTTGTACAGCACCGAGCTCGAGTACGACACGTTGCCGGAAAGCGCGTGGCCGGTGTAGGTCGTGATGACCAGCGTCACCTGCGTGTTGGGCGGCAGCCCGCCGCCGAACGCAAGAATGTGAAACGTGGAATACACGCCGGTGAACGGTCCGACGTTGTTGCCGGTTTCGTCAGTGAACTGTTCGATGGTCCCGACGCCCGGCGCGGACAATTTCACGTCGGCTGAAGCCTGCGTATCGACTTTGATATAGGTGTTGATGTCGAAGGTTCCACCGCCACAACTCCCAGCCAGATCGGCCTGCTGCGGAAGAATTTCGATCGACGGCTGTGTAACTGCGGTTATCACGGGCTTTGTCGTCGGAACGCCCGCGTCCGCGGTTCCCGCCGGCGCCGCGCAAACAGACGCCGCCCACAAGACTGGGACGATGGCCAAACCCTTAAGCGCAGCGGCGGTGTTTCTCAAGCTAACCCTCGGCGACACGGGCCTCCTTGAGAGGCCCGATGAATTGAGCATAGCTGTGGCGCCGGCGCCGGTCTAGTGGGCTCCACAGGTGCAGTGTGCTTTACATGAGCTTGTGGCGCCGATACGACGTGAACTGTCGCTTTCCCCCGACAGTTTCGCGTGGTTTTCTACGATTTGTGCAGTCAAAGCCATGGCGAGACAGCTTCTCGACGCTTCAGAGCCAGTCTCGGCTAGAAGGTTCATATCGGACACGGCGCACCCCTGCGCCGGCCCGAAGCGGCTGCGGGTAAGATGCCAGCGCAACTCGCAACATCACGCGCATGAAATACGCTGACCTTCGCGATTTCCTTCTGCAGCTAGAGAGCCGCGGCGAACTGAAACGCATTGGCACCGAGGTCGACCCACGCCTCGAGATGACCGAGATATGCGACCGCGTACTCAAGGCGAGCGGACCGGCGCTGCTGTTCGAAAAGCCGAAGGGGCACACCATTCCAGTGCTGGGAAATCTGTTCGGCACAACGCAGCGTGTCGCGCTCGGCATGGGCGAGGAATCGGTTGCAGCATTGCGCGAAGTCGGCAGGCTGCTTGCATTCCTCAAGGAGCCGGAACCGCCCAAGGGCTTGAAGGACGCATGGCAGAACACGCGGCCGGTGTTCATGCAGGTGATGCATATGGCGCCGAAGACGCGTTCGTCAGCCCCCTGTCAGGAAATCATCTGGGAAGGTGAGGATGTCGATCTCGCGCGGTTTCCGGTGCAGACGTGCTGGCCGGACGATGTCGCGCCTTTGATTACGTGGGGACTCACGGTGACGCGGGGGCCGCTCAAACCGCGGCAGAATCTCGGCATCTACCGGCAGCAGCTGATTGCTCGCAACAAGGTGATCATGCGCTGGCTTGCACACCGCGGCGGCGCACTCGATTTTCGGGATCACGCGCTGCAGTCGCCCGGTGCGCCGTTTCCCATCGCCGTCGCGCTCGGCGCCGATCCGGCGACTATTCTCGGCGCGGTCACGCCGGTACCCGACACGCTCTCCGAATATCAGTTCGCTGGGCTGCTTCGCGGATCGCGCACGGAGATCGTCAAATGCCTCACCCACGATCTGCAGGTGCCTGCATCGGCCGAGATCGTGCTCGAGGGATACATCGCACCCGACGCCACCGATCCCTCGGGTTATGAAAGCGCGCTGGAAGGGCCGTTCGGCGATCATACCGGTTACTACAACGACCGCGAGCGCTTTCCTGTATTCACCATCGAACGCGTCACCATGCGCCGCGAACCGATTTATCACTCCACCTACACCGGCAAGCCGCCGGACGAGCCCGCGGTGCTGGGTATGGCGTTGAATGAAGTCTTCGTGCCGCTCTTGCAGAAGCAGTTTCCCGAGATCAGCGACTTTTATCTTCCGCCGGAGGGCTGCTCGTACCGTCTCGCTGCGGTGGCCATGAAAAAGCAGTATGTCGGACACGCCAAGCGCGTGATGTTCGGCGTGTGGAGCTTCTTGCGGCAGTTCATGTACACCAAGTTCATCGTCGTCACCGACCAGGACGTGAACATCCGCGATTGGAAGGAAGTGATCTGGGCGCTAACCACGCGCGTCGATCCGGCCCGCGACACGCTCATCGTCGAGAACACGCCGATCGACTATCTAGACTTCGCTTCCCCGGTCGCCGGTCTTGGTGCCAAGATGGGAATCGACGCCACGCACAAGTGGCCCGCAGAGACCGCGCGTACTTGGGGACGTCCGATCGTCATGGACGAGGCAGTCAAACGCCGCGTCGACTCGATCTGGAAGGAACTCGGACTTTAAGGAACTTCTGAACAGGCCCCGGCGTCGTCGCGACAGAGCTTTCCGCGATGAGTTGCGCGAAGCTTCGTCAGAGACTCCCGCCGGTCGTCTCGCTGGCGGCGGAGCTCTGGCGCGGCTCCCCACGCCAACGCTGCACGATGCGCAGCAGCGCAAAGCCGACCAAGCCGACTCGAACCCATCGCGCCACCCGACGCAGGCCGATCAGCGGAGCGACCGTCTCGAAGAGCGCGACAACGGCTGCCGGCTTGGCTAGCGCGCCGCCGATCAGGCCCGCTGGCCGGATTGAGTCGCGCAATTCTCCCGCGTAAAGCGCGACCTGCATGCGCTCGAGTCTCAGGCGCGACAGCAAGAGCGCCTTGTGGGCCGCGAGCTCGTCGAGGCGTGCGCTCACGGCTTGCGCCGCAGCGATGCGGCGTCCTCTTGGAGTTCCGCAAGCGTGGCGGCGAACGGCGCAGGCCTGTTGTGCAAACGCTGCCTCAAGCGCACGTAGGCGACGATGGCGAGAACGATGTAGAACGCCGCAACGGCGCCCGCCGCCGCGAGGCGGTTCGAGTCCCAGAAGTAGACGATCACGAACAACGAGGCGAAGAGCAGGCCGAACAGTGCCAGCGACGTCGCGCAGACCGTCAGAAAGATCGCTTCCTTGGCGCGTTCGCGCTCTTCCCTGAACTCGACGGTGGCGAGCTCGAGCCGCGTCTGCAGCAACGCGAGCAGGCTACCGGTAAGGCGCGACAGCGCCGAAGAAATTCCGCCTTCTCGTCGCGTGTCGTCGGTATCGGCCACGAAGGCTTTAGCGCCGGTTCATCAGCAGTCCGACGAGAATACCGATTGCGGCGGCAACGCCGATCGCCTGCCACGGATTGTCGTGAACATACTCGTCGGTCGCCCGAGCTGCAGCTTTGGCGCGATCGACGGCGTCATCCTGCATCTCCTGCAGTCTGATCCTTGCCGTACGCAGCTTCGTTTCAACTTGCGCCCGCAGATCGCTCGCCTTGTCTCCCGATTCCTTGGCGGCCTGCTTGAGCAGTGCGTCAGCTTCGGCGAGAACGTCGGCGAAATCCTTGACCAGCGCTTCGCGGCTGCGCTCGAATCTTGCAGCGGTCATGTGCATCTCCTTGGAGAAACACGGCGAATAAGAGCAAGCTCGCGCGAGCGCCCGATTCGCCGGTTGAGGTATTATAGGCTCCTTGGCGGCGCAGCGCTGGCCGCGTCGTTATCGCTCATTCCCACGGTGTGACCAAGCTCAAACTGCCGGCTCTCGATCCGCGCACTGTCGAGGAGGTCCGGCGTTCGCTGTATCCCGAGCCGTTCAAGAGCCGCATGGGCGATCGTGCCAAGCGACGGCTGGGAGATGCATGCGGCCTCACGCGATTCGGCGTCAATCTGGTGACGCTCGGACCCGGAGGTCAGTCAGCGCTGCGCCACTGGCACACGCTGGAAGACGAGTTTGTTTACGTTCTTTCCGGCGAAGTCATTCTGGTGACCAATGAGGGCGAACAGACGCTCACTGCAGGCACGTGCGCAGGCTATCCTGCAGGCAGTCGCGACGCACATCATTTCATCAATCGCGGCAAAGAGCCGGCAACGTATCTCGAGATCGGCAATCGCATCGAAGGTGACAACGCGTTTTATCCCGACGACGACCTGCTGTGGGTCGACGACGGAAACGGGCAATACGCGGCGCACAAGGATGGGCAACGCTACGGCTGACGCATAGACAAGGCGGCGCCACGTCGCCAGCAGCCACAGCGCGAATCGCAACATCAAGGGAGAACATCGATGGCCGATCCTTCGGTTCCCGAAACGTCAGCGACGCCTTCTCCGTCGGCCTCGCTGATTTCAACCACGCTGCTGATCTACGCTCTCTTCGGCGTCGCCGCGGTCATCGCCCTTTTTTCTCACGGCTTTCCCTTGGTCGCGCCGCTGATGGGCATCGTCGGCATCGTGGCGCTGATTCTCGCCTACGTGAAGCGCAGCGATGCAGCAGGCACGTGGCTTGCGTCGCATTACCGCTGGCTCATCCGCACATTCTGGTTTTCGCTGCTGTGGGGAGTGATCGGCGGGCTGGTACTGGTAACCCTCGGACTCATCCTGATCGGCATTCCGATCGCGTTCGCGATCTGGATCATCACCACCATCTGGGTCATCTACCGGCTGATCCGCGGCTATCTGCTCTTCAACGACAGCAAACCCGTGCCGGGGATGTAGCGGCTTATCGCCTCGCACTCCCCGCCACCGCATACACCCACTCGACGAGTTTATCCAGCGCCGGCGGCGCGGCCGCGGCGTTGCGGTGATTGACAAAACAAACGACCACAAACGAGCGTCCGTTCGGAGCCAGTACGTAACCCGCAATCGCCCGCACGCTCTCGAGCGAGCCGGTCTTCAATAGTGCCTGCTCGGCGACATCTTCGTTTTCGAAGCGCTTTTGCACCGTGCCGTCGGTCGCCGCGACGGCGAGCGAGCTCAAGTACTCGGCGCGCACATTGCTTTGGTCGGCGGCGAGCAGCAGACGCGCGAGGCTCTGCGCTGCGATGCGCTCGTGGCGCGACAGTCCCGAACCGTTTTCCAGCGCAAGGTCGGGGAAATTGAGCTTGCGCTCGCGCAGCCAGTGCTTTATCGCAGCTTCGGCGTGAGCAGTGGTCGCGGGTGGCGGATACTCTGTGGCCGCCAGGGTGAGGAAAAGTTGCCGCGCCATCACGTTGTTGGATAGCTTGTTGACGTCGCGAACGACTTCGGACAGCGACGCAGAGTCCAAAGTCGCCAACGGTCTCGCACCCGCGGGCGCGCGGCCTTCGCGCACCTTGCCGTCGAAGCTGCCGCCCGCCGCGATCCACGCCGCGGCGAACATGCCAAGCACATAGTGCGGATGGTCGAGCAACGCAACGTACCAGTCGCGCTCGCCACAGGCGACGGGATAGCGTCCGGCGAATGACGCGTCGGCAACGCCCGCACGCTCCGAGAACATGGCACGCAGACCACTGCGCCATTCGCCGCAGTCGCCGGGCGCGGGCTTGAGTGCGCCGCGAATCACGACGTTGGAAAGTGCGGGTTCGCTGCGGACGCCGATAGCGTCGCCGGCGGCGCTCGGTGCGAAGACGAAGCGCACGCTCTTGAAGTTCACGAGCAACGCATCCGGTCCGACGTTGTACGGCTTGAGAGGCTCTCCGTCGAACGCCGCCGGGTCGTACTTTGCCGCTGCAAAGTAGCTGCGATCGAGCACCAGATCGCCGCGTATCGATACGAGGCCGGCGCCACGCAGTCTCTGGATGAGTTCCTCGAACTGTTCCACGGTTATCTTTGGATCGCCATAACCCTTGAGCACCAGATTCCCGTCGAGGACTCCGCCGGCGACCGGGCCGTCCGCGTACGCTTCGGTGCGCCAGCGGTAGTCCGGGCCGAGCAGTTCGAGAGCCGCGAAAGTCGTCACCAGCTTCATCGTCGATGCCGGGTTCATCGGCCTCGTAGCGTGATGGACGACCAGCGCGCGCGGCTCGCCGATCTCCTGCACGTAGGCGCCGACCGCGCTCAGCGGGATGCCCTGGTCGACGAAGGCGTGCGCGACAGGTTCGGGTAACGCTGCCGCAGCGGCGGCGGAGACAAGCCAGGACGCAAAAAGAAGCGTGTGCCTGCCGCTGCTCACCGTCTTTCCAGAATTTCAACCAGCATGCATGGATTATAGCGACCGCGATACGTGTTTACCGGCAATGGCGCCTTGACAACTTGGTCGATCGCACACTACAAACCGAGCGGGAAGGGCGAACGAATGCGGGTGGACGCAGCGGCAGATCGATACACGGGCACGGCGATCGTGCTGCACTGGCTCAGCGCGCTGCTGATCGTCGGCGGCTTCACCCTCGGCATCTCGATGGTCGATCTCCCCATCTCGCGCCAGAAGCTTGAGTGGTACGCCTACCACAAGTGGATCGGGATCACGGTTTTCCTGCTCACTTGCGCGCGCCTCGGCTGGCGTGCTCTCCACGTGGTACCGGCTCCGGTGCCGATGCCCGCGTGGCAACAGCGCAGCGCGACCATCTCCCATCGGCTGCTCTACGTGCTGCTGCTCATCATCCCCGTCTCAGGCTGGATCTACAGTTCCTCGACCGGGGTTCAGGTCGTGTACTTGAACCTTATCCCTCTGCCTGATCTGGTGCCCAAGGACAAGGAGCTCGCCGCGGTGCTCAAGGCGGTACACGTCACATTGAACTTCTCCATGCTCGCCCTGGTCTGTTTGCACACGGCGGCGGCACTCAAGCATCATTTCGTCGACCACGACGGGGTGCTCACCCGGATGCTGCCGCGACCCAGGCATTCCTGACTATGGCGTTGTTGCGTTCCTTCGTGCCTTCGCTTGGTGCGCTGCTCCTGGCAGCGAGCCAGGCCACTGCCCAGGGCGTTCTTATCGACAAGAGCGAGATCCGTTTCGTTTCCAAGCAAATGGGGGTCAACGTCGAGGGGCGCTTCCGCAAGTGGAAGGCCAACGTCGTGTTTCTTCCCAAGGAGCTGGCCAAATCCAAAGCCGAGCTCGAGGTCGACTTGGGCAGTATCGACCTCGCCAGCGAGGAATCCGAGACCGAGGTCAAGCGGCCGAAGTGGTTCGACACCGCGAAATTCCCGACGGCAAGGTTTGTTTCCACCACCTTCCGCACCGTGGCCCCGGATCGCTACGAAGTTGCCGGCAAGCTCACCATCAAGGGCATCACCCGCGATGCCATCGTTCCCATCACCCTCAAGAAGGATGCCGGCGGGACCAGCACCGTCGAGGGCAGCTTTACGATCAAGCGTCTGGACTATAAGATCGGCGAAGCTGAATGGGCGGACCCTGAAACGGTTGCCGACGAAGTCCTGGTGCGAATACGGATGGTGCTGCCGACGGTGAGCAATCCGGCGGCCTGAAACCTACGCCGACGCACCGGGGGGCTTGGTCGCGTCAGGGTCGCGTTGCGATCGTCTGCACAGGGAGCCGACATGATCCGAGCGTATCTCTTTCCCGCGCTGGCTGTGGCCGTTCCGCTGACGGCGCTCGCTGGGGAAGAGACCTATGTGTTCGATCCCGTGCACTCGCAGCCGATTTGCGAAGTGCGTCACATGGGCTTTTCGCTGCAGCACGTGTCCTTCGGCAAGATAAGCGGCAAGGTAACGCTGGACCGTGAGGCGCACAGAGGATCGCTCGATGCGACGGTCGACACCAATTCGGTGCGCAGCTACAGCGAAAAACTCGATGCTCACCTCAAAGGCGAGGATTTTTTCAATGTGGCCAAATATCCGACGATGACCTTCAAGTCGTCGGATCTGGTATTCGAAGGCGACAAAGTGGTCGCCGCGAACGGCGAGCTGACCCTGCTCGGCGTAACCAGGCCGGTTTCATTCAAGGTTGCGAATTTCGTATGCGGCGAGCAGCCCTTCAACAAGCGTGCGATGTGTGGCGCCGAGGCCACCGCCATCATCATGCGCTCAGAGTGGGGAATGAAATACGGCATCCCCAAGGCCGCTGCCGACGAAGTCAAGATCGTTCTCCCCGTTGAAGCTTTCCGCGAGTAACGACACGCTTTGCCTCTTGAGATCGGTTCTGAGCGCGGCGGCGCCTCGTCGCCACGTCCGGAATAATCTCTCGACCATCCGTGTTTGCGATGCAATGAGCGCAGCAGGAAGGCACCCGGGTCTAACCTAAACCAGGAGCTCCCATGACGCGCACCTTAACGTTCCTGTTTGCGCTGGCATTCCCCGCGGTCGCGCTTGCGGTGGAGGACACCTATGTCCTGGACCCAGTTCATTCACAGCCGATGTTCGAGATCCAGCACATGATGGGTTTTTCCAATCAACGCGGGACATTCAACAAGCTGGCGGGCAAGGTCACGCTCGATCGCGCGGAGAAAAAAGGGACAGTCGACATCACCATCGATACGACTTCGGTCCGAAGCCTCAATGAGAAGCTGGAGACGCATCTCAAGAGCGAGGATTTCTTCAACGTCGCCAAGTACCCGACCATGACGTTCAAATCGACCAACGTCGTCTTCGACGGTGATCGCGTGGTCGGCGTCGATGGCGACCTCACGATGATCGGCGTCACCAAACCTGTCTCGCTCAAGGTGGAGAACTTCAGGTGCGGCGACCACCCCTTCAACAAAAAACCGATGTGCGGCGCGGAAGCGTCGGTGACCATCAAGCGGTCCGAATGGGGCATGAAGTACGGAATTCCCAAGGCAGTCAGCGATGATGTCAGGCTCATCCTGCCAATCGAGGCGTACAAGGAGCAGCCCTAGCAGCGTTACCACGGGCTGCGGCGCCGCGATCATCCTCGGCGCTGCGCTGCTCGCCCACGCGACCGTGACCGGCGCCGAGCCGGAGGCTTTCAGCGTCGACAGGGAGATTTCAACCGCTGAATTTGCGGTGCACTGCTTCGGTGTTTTTACGCAACACGGAACGTTCCGGCGTGCCGACGGCATGATCGTGCTCGACGCCGAAGAGCATTCGGGGACCGTCGATCTGGTCGTCGAGACCGGCAGCGTCGACACCGGATGGAGCATCGGCGATGCGTGGCTGCGCAGCGAAGACATGTTCGACGTCGAGCACTTCCCGGTGATGCGCTTCCGGTCCAGCCGTCTGGTCTTCGATCACTCGCGGCTGACCGAAGTTGACGGATCGCTCACGCTGCGCGGGGTGACGCGGCCGGTTTCGCTCAAGGTCGGCCGCATGGAATGCAGTCGCGACGGCGGTCAGGACCGGGCTTGCAGCGCCAGCGCCGTATCCCGGATCAGGCGCTCCGACTTCGGGTTGTCCTACGGCTTGAGCTTCATCGCCGACGACATCGATCTGAGTTTTAGGATCGCGGCGTCGCGGGCGGGCACGCAGAGCGCGTCGCGCCAGTAGGCTGGCCCTGAGTTATTCAGCTTATCACCACCGGCTCAGCTGCACGCATGTTGTCGATCGCTTCCCAGTTCCAGTCGACGCCCAGACCGGCGTCGCTCGACGGCCACGCGCGACCGTCGTGCACGCGGAGCTGGCTGCGAGTGATCGCATCGAGTTGAGGGATGTACTCGACCCAGCGGCTGTTGGGTATCGCGCAGCACAGCCCGACGTGCAGCTCCATCAGGAAGTGAGGGCAGACGGGAACGTTGAAGCTCTCCGCCATGTGTGCCACTTTGAGCCACGGCGTGATGCCGCCGATGCGCGCGGCATCGACCTGCACGATCGAGCATGCGCCCGCCTGCAGGTAATCCTTGAATTGACTTGGGCTGTAGAGCGATTCGCCGACGGCGATCGGAACCGAGGTGCGCAGCGCGAGCTCCCGGTGTCCTCCGAGATCGTCGGCGGGCAGGGGCTCTTCCAGCCAAGCGATGTCGAGCGCTTCGAGGTGTCTCGCTCGACGGATCGCCTCGGCCAGCGTGAAGCCCTGGTTGGCGTCGGTCATGATGTCCCACGCGCTTCCCACCGCCTCGCGTACCGCCGAGAGCCGCTCGACGTCCTCCGCGACGTGCGGCCGGCCAATCTTAATCTTGGAACCGCCGAAGCCTCGGGTCTTGGCCGCAAGCGCATCGTCGATCAGAGCGCGTGGCTCGAGGTGAAGCCAGCCGCCCTCGGTCGTGTAAAGGGGGCATGAATCCTTGGCGCCCCCGGCGGCAATGTGCAGTGGCAACTTGGCGCGGCGGCAGCGCAGGTCCCATAGGGCGGTGTCGATCGCCGCAAGCGCGAGCGAAGTCAGCGCGCCGACGCTTGTCGCGTGGGTGTGGAACAGCAGATCGCGCCAGATCGCCTCGACTTCGGTAGCGTCGCGACCGATCAATCGCGGCGCAAGATGGTCGCGCAGCAAGGCAACGATCGACGAGCCGCCGGTGCCTATGGTGTAAGTGTAGCCAGAGCCGCTTGCGCCGTCGCGGTCGAAAATCCTGACAATGGGCGTCTCCTGCGAGACGAACGACTGAATGACGTCAGTTCGTCGGACCTTTGGCTTGAGATCGACGAAGATGATCTCGACGCGCTCGATGTCCGCCATTGGCGGGCTGCTACTTCAGAAGACGACGAAATCGATCGGTGGCGGCGACCAATTCCCGGGCGATTCCGGGTTCACGCGCCGAGTGCCCGCCGTCCGCAACGACGACGTATTCGGCTTCAGGCCACGCCCGATGCAGGTCGTCGGCGGATCGAATCGGGCAAACCACGTCGTAACGGCCCTGAACAATCGTGCACGGCAGGTGACGAATCCCTCCTATGTTCGCGAGCAGTGCATCGTCCTCCAGGAACATTCCATGGACGAAGTAGTGCGCTTCGATGCGAGCAATGGCCAGCGCAACCGATGCTTCGTCGAAGTGCGCTACCAGCTCGGGGTCGGGCAACAGCGTCGAGCACGAGCTTTCGTAGCGACTCCACCGATGCGCGGCGGGCATGTGCACCGCCGGGTCGGGATTGGTCAGCCGCCGGTAGTAGCCGCTCAGAAGGTCTTGTCGCTCGCTCTCCGGAAGGAATTCGGCGAAGGCGCGCCACGCCTCGGGGAAGAAACAGCGCATGTCGTAGAGAAACCAGCGCACTTCCAGTCGCCGACAAAGAAAAATGCCGCGCAGCACGAGACCGAGCACGCGATCGGGATGCGCCTGGGCATAGGCCAGCGCGAGCGTCGAGCCCCACGAGCCGCCGAACAAGAGCCATCGTTCGACTCCAAGATGCATCCGAAGATGCTCGAGGTCGTCGACGAGACGACCGGTCGTGTTGTCGACCAGCGATCCAATCGGCGTCGATTGACCTGCACCACGCTGATCGTAGACGATGATCCGATAGAACTTCGGATCGTAATAGCGCCGGTGATCCGGCGAGCTGCCACCGCCGGGGCCGCCATGAAGAAACACGAGCGGCACGCCGCGCGGGTTCCCGCACTCCTCCCAGTACATGACGTGCAACGAGTCGAGCGCCAGCCGACCGGTTCGCCGAGGCCCGACGGCCGGATAGAGGAAGTCGTCGCGCGACAGCGCGCGCGTTGCGATGTCTCTGCCTGGCGAGTTCGATGCTCGCATCGCCATCCTGCCGACTAAGCTCGCTCGCTTAAAGGGCGCGTCAGCGGCCCTTCTTGAAGGCGACGACCTTCAGCTTCTGCTCGCCGAGGCCCTTGATGCCAAGCGTCACCACGTCGCCCGCCTTTAGATATTGAGGCTCGGGCTTCATACCCATGCCAACGCCCGGGGGCGTGCCGGTGGTGATCACATCGCCTGGCAGCAAGGTCATGTACTTGGACAGATCGGCGACCAGCGCTGCAACATTGAAGATCATCGTACGCGTGTTTCCGGTCTGCCGCCGCTGTCCGTTAACATCGAGCCACATGTCCAGATTCTGCGGGTCCTTGATCTCATCGGTGGTGACCAGCCATGGTCCGATCGGTCCGAAGCTGTCACAGCCTTTGCCCTTGCCCCACTGGGTGGCACTGCGTTTCATTTGATACTCGCGCTCGGAAACGTCGTTGATCACGCAATAGCCCGCGACGTGCTTCATCGCCTGCTCGAGCGGAACATGCCGGGCAGTGCGGCCGATCACCACGCCCAGCTCGACTTCCCAGTCGGTGTGTGTCGAATCGGGAGGAAGAACAATGTTGTCGTTGGCACCGACGATGCAGGTCTCTGCTTTAAAAAAGACCACCGGATGCTCGGGAATGGGATTGCCGGACTCCTTGGCGTGGTCGACATAGTTCAAGCCGATAGCGATGAACTTGGGCGGCGTTGCCACACAGGGGCCGAGACGGGGCTTGCCCTTGACCAGCGGCAGCTTTCGTGCGTCCAGCTTGCGCAGCTTGGCCAGCTCGCCGGGCGCGAGCGCAGCGGCATCGATGTCTTTGACTTTGCGCGACAGGTCGCGCAGCTTGCCCTCCGCGTCGATCAGACCCGGTTTTTCTCTGCCTGCGGGACCATAGCGTACGAGTTTCATTTGTTCTTGCTCCTAAGGAGATACGTCGTGATTGCCGGGGACAAAGCGAAGAGGATGGCCGACGATGAAGGTGCCGCAGACTTCCGAGCAGAGTTTACACGATTAGCGCATCGGCATCGGAACCGGGCCGCGATCGGAGGGGGCGGAGGAGTCGCCGCAGCTTTTCAGCGGCTTCGGGACTTTTAACGCTATGGGTCTTAGATCGTCATGCCGCCGTCGACTGAGTAGACGTTTCCCGTGGCGAACGCAGATTCGTCGGACGCGAGGAACACGACGATCGGCGCAATCTCTTCTGGCTTCGCGATTCGTCCCATCGGTTGCCTGGCGATGAACGCCTTGCGCGCCCCGACGGGATCGGGGAACGCGTTGATGCGCTCGTGCAACGAAGGCGTGTCCACCGTGCCCGGCGCAATGGCATTACAGCGGATACCCTTGGCGACGAAGTCGGCCGCCACCGCCTTGGTGAGCCCGATCACCGCGGCTTTGGACGCTCCGTAGACAAAACGATTGGGAAGGCCTTTGATCGATCCCGCTACGGAAGCCATGTTGACAATGCTCGCCGCGGCGCCGGTCTTGGCGTACGCATCGAGCATCTTGGGCAACGCGCATTGAATGGTCATGTACATTGCGCGGACGTTCAAGTTAAAGCTGAACTCCCAGTCTTTCGGGCTGCATTCGAGGATAGTGCCGTTGTGAACGAAGCCGGCGCAGTTGAACAGCACCGAGAGAGGCGGCAGTTCATCAATCGTTCGCTTGACGGCCGCGTCATCGAGCACGTCGAGTGTCCGCGTCTCGATTCCCGGCTTTCCCGACAGGGCTTTAAGCAGAGTCGCGTTGAGGTCCGTGGCAATGACTTGAGCACCTTCCCTCGCCATGGCGAGCGCAGCCGCCCGCCCTATGCCTTGGCCGGCGGCGGTGATCAGCGCAAGCTTGCCTTCGAGACGTCCGCTCAGAGGATTCTCCCAGCGGCGTGGCTGCCGCCGAGCACCTCAAGTCTACCAAAGCCGGCGCTAACTGGTAATACCACTTGACCAATTTCGCGAAGCTTGCTTAAGCTAAGGTCTGCCACAGGCGCGATGACGGCGAGCGTCGAGCGATGCCCATCCAGAGCATAGAACCCAAGCGGCTCTACCGTCAGATCGCCGACCAGATTCGCACCCTGATTCGTTCCGGAGAATTCACCGCGGGAGCGCGGCTGCCTCCCGAGCGCGATCTTGCGCGCCAACTGGGCGTGTCGCGGCCGTCGGTGCGTGAGGCGTTGATCGCGCTAGAGGTGGAAGGGTTGGTCGAGGTGCGAATCGGCTCGGGCATTTATGTGCTCGGCAATGGTTATGCCGGCCACGAAGGCAACGACGTCGAGGCCGCATCCGGGCCGTTCGAGCTTCTTCGTGCGCGCTGGGTGATCGAGGGCGAATGTGCTGCACTCGCCGCAAAGTCGGCCAAGAAAGCGCAAATCGCCGCGATCGAGGAAGCGCTCGACCTCATGCAGGAGGAGATGACTTCCGAGAAACAGGCGGTCAACGCCGATCGGCTGTTTCATCTGCGCATCGCGGAGGCGACCGGCAATGGCGCGCTCGTTAATGTCGTGCGAACGCTTTGGGAGGAGCGGAGCGGACCCTTGTACAAGCAGCTCGAGCATCATTACGACTCGCCGCAGCTGTGGCAGGCCGCGCTCGCCGAGCACCGTGCCGTGGTCAAGGCGATCGCGGCGCACGACAGCGCCGCCGCGCGCAGCGCTATGCAGCGGCATTTGAATCAGGCGTACAAGCGTTTCAGCACCGGCTGGGACGGTGTGCCAAAAGTTGAGGCGTAGAGCGAGGAAACCACCGACCAAAAGGGAGATCGTCGCGAATGGCCTTCGTGCAATTGTCCAGCGAAGCTTCGACGACGGGGTCTCAAGGAGCCAAACATGCTGAGTTGTCGAATTCATGCCAAGGAAGATCTGCGCGTCGAAACAGTGGAGGAGCCGGCGATCGCGCCGGGCCAGGTGCTCATCCGTCTCGGGGCGGGCGGCATCTGCGGCTCCGACCTTCATTATTACTTCGAAGGCCGCAACGGCAGCTTCATCATTCGCGAGCCGCTGGTTCCAGGGCACGAAGCCTCCGGCGTCGTTGCCAAGACCGGCCCCGGCGTTACCCGGGTCAGGGCCGGCGACAAGATCGCGGTCAGCCCTTCGCACGCCTGCGGCCAGTGTGATTACTGCCGGCAGGGCCGAGAGCACCTGTGCCGCAACATGCGGTTTCTCGGTAGCGCCAGCCTGTATCCGCATGTTCAGGGAATGTTCTGCGAATACTTCGTGATGGCCGAGCGGCAGTGCTACCCGGTGTCGGGTGATGTAGCCTTAAGCGAGCTCGCCTTTGCCGAACCGCTCGCCGTGGGGCTCCACGCAGTCAATCGAGCGGGCGACCTTCTGGGCAAGAACGCACTCGTGACCGGAGGAGGCACCATCGGCTGCCTCACGGTCATCGCGGCGCGCCTCGCCGGAGCGACTTCGGTCACGGTCTCCGACGTGCTCGACCGGCCGCTCGAGACCGCGCGCGCGGTTGGTGCCGCGCACACGATCCGGGCCGATTGCGAAGCCGAGGCGCTGTCAGCACCGCAATTCGACATCGCCTTCGAGGCGTCGGGCAGCTTCGCCGCACTCAAATCCTGCGTGGCGGCTGTCAAGCGCGGCGGAACCGTGGTGCAGGTGGGGACGCTGCCGCACGAGCCGCTGCCCTTCGTCGTGAACGAGCTCATGGTGAAAGAGCTCGACTTGAAGGGCGCCTTCCGCTGGGGTATCGAATTCGACTGGGCCGTCGACTACATCTCGTCGCGTCGCGTCGACGTGCGGCCGCTCTTGTCCGGGCAGTTTGCACTGCAGGATGCGGTGAAGGCCTTCCATTTGGCGAAGGACAAGACGCAAAGCACGAAGGTGCAGCTGATCGCTGCCTAGCGCCTGTAAGCAGGTCCACATTTCATTGGTTATCCAAGGAGGAACGTAATGCGGTTTGGCAAAGCGGTTCTGTTCATCGTGGCGATGTGCATGGCGGGCGTGGCGCTGGCGCAGCAGACCAAGCTCAAGTGGGCACACGTCTACGAGACTTCGGAGCCGTATCACAAGTGGTCGGTGTGGGCTGCGGGCGAAATCGAGAAGCGCACCAACGGCAAGTACCACATCGATGTCTTCCCCGCATCGACGCTTGGCAAGGAATCGGACTTGAACCAGGGGCTGTCCCTGGGTACCGTCGACATGATCATTTCGGGACTCTCCTTCGCCGCACGAACGATGCCGCGAATTGGCGTTGGCTACTACCCCTACACCTTCCGTGACGGTGACCACTTGCTCAAGTACTCCAAGAGCGATTTGTTCAAGGGGATGGTCGACGAGTACCGCGAAAAGACCGGGATTCAAATCACTGCGATGACCTACTACGGCGTGCGCCATTCGACGACCAACAGGCCGTTCACCGACTGTGCGGGGATGAAAGGACTCAAGATGCGCGTGCCCGATGTGCCGGCGTATCTCGCGCTACCCAAGTCGTGCGGCGCCAACCCGACGCCGATCGCCTTCGCCGAGGTCTACCTCGCATTGCAGAACGGCACCGTCGACGCGCAGGAGAACCCGCTAACGACGATCGAGGCCAAGAAGTTCTACGAAGTGCAGAAGTACATCATCCTCACTGGCCACATCGTCGACTCGCTCGCAACCCAGATCGCACCGCATGTATGGAACAAGCTCTCCGACCAGGAGAAGCAGGTTTTCACTCGGGTGACTCAGGAGGCGGCAGCCAACGCTACAGCGGAGATCCAGAAACGCGAAGCGGAGTTGGCGGACGAATTCAAGAAGAAAGGGCTGACCGTTACCGCGGTCGACAAGACTTCGTTCAAGGACGCGATCATGAAGAGTGTCTCCTTCGAGTCGATGGGTTACTCGAAGGCCGATTGGGAGAAGATACAGGCGATAAAGTGACGCAGCTGTCCGAGAGAAAGAGGCGAAGCCTCGCGGCGATCGGAGACAGCCGCGTCATCCCGGCGAACGTACGCGAGGCTCAGGATCCAAGCTCATGACGTGAGTGAGTTGTACCGAACCAACTTGGGACCCGGCCCAAAGCCGGGGCGACAAACTTAACCATGCCACCCGATACGACCACCGCCGTACCTTTGCAGGGAGAAGAGCAGCTCCTCGACGCCTCGGGGCACATGCACGTCACCGACGCGCCGATCGACCTGTCGCATTACACCTTCGAAGCCTGGATTGCATTCGCTCTCTTCTGGGTACTCGCGGCCGACATCTTCTACCAGTTCTTTACTCGCTACGCGCTCAACGACTCGGCCGCGTGGACCGAGGAAATCGCCCGTTATCTCCTGATCGGCACGGTCTTCGTCGCAATAGCCGCCTCCGTACGGACCAATCGCCATATCCACGTCGATCTGCTCTATCGGCTCCTATCGGCGCGTGTGCGCCGCATCCTGTCGACGCTGGTCGACGTGATTCGGGTCGCATTTTTCGGCTACGCGGTCTACCTGACCTGGGCCATGATGCAGAAGATGGGCAACTACAAGATGACCATCGTCGACCTGCCGATGAATAGCGTCTATGCCGTTTGTCTCGTGGGCTTCGCGCTCGCCTGTATTCGTTCCTTGCAGGTGCTGGTGATCCAGTGGAGACAGGGTTACAGCGTTCTGGAGCGGCCCGAAGTGGGCATGGAGGGCGGGATTTGAACCTGGCGTCGAAATTCCTGTTCAACAAGGTCGCATCGTGACGCCTGCACTGCTCGGCTCATTCCTCGGGTTGATGGCGATCGGCGTGCCCATCGCTATCGCCATGGCCGGCTCGGCCCTGATCTACATCCTGCTCACCGGTGATCTGCCACCGTTTGTCGTCGTGCATCGGATGATTAGCGGCATCGACAGCTTCCCGCTGCTTGCTGTGCCGTTTTTCATCATGGCCGGTAACCTGATGAATCACGCCGGCATCACCAACCGGATCTATGACTTTGCGCTGGCGCTGGTCGGCTGGCTCAAGGGCGGGCTCGGACACGTGAACATCATCGGCTCGGTGATATTCGCGGGAATGTCCGGCACTGCCATCGCCGACGCCGCCGGACTCGGCACGATCGAAATCAAGGCGATGAAGGACAAGGGCTACGATCTCGGGTTTTCGGTGGGAGTGACGGCGGCATCCGCGACCTTGGGACCCATCATCCCGCCGTCGCTGCCGTTCGTGATCTACGGAATGATGGCCAACGTCTCCGTCGGACAGTTGTTCGTCGCCGGGATCCTCCCAGGCGGTGTCATGGCGATCCTGATGATGTTGACGGTTGCGTATTACGCCCACAAGTACAAGTGGGGCGCGGACGTCAAATTTGAATGGGGACGCGTCGGCAAGGCGCTGGGCGAGTTGGGCCTGGTGATCGGATTTCCGCTGGTGATGTGGGGCCTGATTGTCGCCGATGTGCCATTCAACTACGCCTTCGGGTTGTGTATCGTTGGCCTCCTGCTCGCCGATCTTAGATGGAAGTTCGACGCCGTGCTGCCGATCATGACGCCGGTGCTGCTGATCGGCGGCATGACCACGGGAGTGTTCACTCCCACTGAAGGCGCGATCGCCGCCTGCGTATGGGCGCTGTTCCTGGGCCTGCTGTGGTATCGCACATTGACATGGAAGATGCTGGTCAAGGTCTCCATGGACACGATCGAAACGACGGCCACGGTCATGTTCATCGTCGCGGCGGCGTCGATCTTCGGCTGGTTGCTCACCGCGACCCGAGTTACCGACGCGGTCGCGGCTTGGGTGCTCGGCTTCACCCACAGCCCCTGGGTGTTCCTGTTACTGGTGAATCTGCTCATGCTTTTCGTAGGGTGCTTCCTCGAGCCGACCGCGGCAATCCTGATTCTGGTGCCGGTGCTGATGCCCGTGGTTACGCAACTGGGCATCGACCCGGTGCACTTTGGCCTTGTGATGGTGCTCAATCTGATGATCGGACTGCTGCATCCGCCCATGGGCATGGTTCTCTTCGTGCTCGCACGCGTGGCACACTTGTCAGTGGAGAAGACCACCATGGCCATCCTTCCGTGGCTGATTCCGCTGCTCATCAGTCTGATTCTGATCACGTACATCCCGTCGATTTCGCTGTGGCTGCCGAAGATGTTCTATTGACCAAGTGGCAATACCCGCCGCAGCCTAGCCCATCGAAGGGGCGCTACTGCGGTGGCAGGAGACTTCCATGTTGACCAAGACTTCGCTCACCATCCGCCTGCATCCGAACGACGATGTCGTGATCGCGCGGCAACAACTCGTGTCGGGCACGACGCTTCTCGACGAAAACATCAAAATCTCGGGACTCGTCCCGCCAGGACACAAGGTCGCGACCCGGGCGATCAGCCAAGGCGAACCGGTCAAGCGCTACAACCAGATCATCGGCTTCGCCAAGCGGGCGATCGCGCCGGGCGAGCATGTTCATCTGCACAACCTGGCGATGGGAGAGTTCAGCCGCGATTACGCCTTCGGTGCCGACGTCAAGCCGACGCAGTTCGCCGAAGCGCCAGCCACCTTCCGGGGCATTGTCAGGGCCGACGGGCGGGTCGCCACGCGCAACTACATTGGCATTCTTTCGACGGTGAATTGCTCGGCGACCGTGGCGCACGGGATCGCCGACGCGTTCAAAAGCGGGCCACTGGCGCAG
This sequence comes from Casimicrobiaceae bacterium, assembly GCA_035262745.1. GTDB lineage: Bacteria > Pseudomonadota > Gammaproteobacteria > Burkholderiales > Casimicrobiaceae > PALSA-1003. Next base: position 183,555 of record DATFSE010000045.1, read on the forward strand.
TTCCCCAACGTCGACGGCGTCGTCGCACTCACGCACGGAAGCGGCTGCGGTATGGACGTACAAGGCGAGAGCATGAAAGTGCTGCGCCGTACGCTTGGCGGCTACGCACGCCATTCCAATTTCGCGGGCGTGTTGATTGTGGGCTTGGGTTGCGAAGCGAATCAGATCAGCGCGCTTCTTGGCGCGGAACAGCTTGAAGAGGGTCCGCTTCTGCGCACCTTCAGCATCCAGGACACCGGGGGCACCGCCAAGACCATTGCCCGAGGGGTGGCGATGGTGAAAGAGATGCTGCCGATCGCAAATCAAGTGAGTCGCGAACCCGTGCCCGCCAGGCACCTGACCCTTGGGCTGCAGTGCGGAGGTTCGGACGGCTACTCGGGCATCACCGCTAATCCGGCGCTTGGCGCCGCGGTCGACCTGCTGGTGCGTCACGGCGGCACGGCGATTCTGTCGGAGACGCCCGAGATCTACGGTGCGGAGCATCTGCTGACGCGGCGCGCGATCTCGCGCGAAGTCGGCGAAAAACTCATCGAACGCATCCGCTGGTGGGAAGATTACACCGCGCGCAACCGCGGCGAGATGAACAACAATCCATCGCCCGGCAACAAGGCGGGCGGCCTCACGACTATCCTGGAAAAGTCGCTCGGTGCGGTCGCCAAGGGCGGCACCACCAACCTGGTCGCAGTATACGAATACGCGGAGCCCGTGACCGCGAATGGCTTCGTTTACATGGACACGCCCGGCTACGATCCGGTGTCGGCGACAGGACAGGTCGCGGGCGGCGCCAACATGATCTGCTTCACCACCGGCCGCGGGTCGGCCTACGGCTGCGCCCCGGCGCCATCGCTCAAGCTCGCGACCAACACGGCGCTGTGGGAACGCCAGGAAGAGGACATCGACATCAACTGCGGCGAGATCGTCGACGGCACCTCAACGGTCGAGCAGATCGGCGAGCGCTTTTTCCGGATGATGCTCGATACAGCCTCGGGGACGAAAACGAAGAGCGAGCTGCACGGCTACGGGCAGAATGAGTTCGTCCCGTGGTATCTGGGTGCGGTGATGTGATTGACAGCAGGGAGGCCGGCTCGTACTCTGCCTGACGAGCAGTTGAGCCGTTTCAGACCAACCGTTTATCCCCTAGGAGGAACCCAATGAAGAAGCTTGTTGCCGCGGTCATTGCCGGGTGTGCGCTGGCGTTCGCGGCCCAGGTCGCGGCGCAGGAGACACTGACGGTGTGGTGGGTCAAGGGCTTCTACAAATCCGAGGACGATGCGCTGTTCGCTGCGATCAAGAAGTTCGAGGAGAAGACCAAGGTCAAGGTGGAGCTCTCGCAATATCCGGTGCAGGACATGATCCCGAAGACCGTGTCCGCGCTCGATGCCGGCACGCCGCCGGACGTGGCCTACGCCGACGTCTACGACTTCCAGGTGACCGGCAAATGGGCTTTCGACGGCAAGCTCGAGGATCTCACCGACGTGCTCACGCCGATGAAGTCTTTCTTCCTTCCGGTCACGCTGGAGACGGTCTATCTGTACAACGACAAGACCAAAAAGCGCGCGTACTACGCGTTTCCCATCAAGCAGCAGACCATGCACATCCAGTACTGGATCGATATGTTGGGAGACGCCGGCTTCAAGGAGTCCGACATTCCGACGACGTGGAAGGAGTACTGGTCGTTCTGGTGCGACAAGGTGCAGCCGGGCTCGCGCAAGAAGACGGGACAGCGCACCTATGGAATCGGCCAGCCGATGGGAGTGGATTCGAGCGATTCGTTCTATTCCTTCCTGACTTTCGCCGACGCCTACAACGTCAATATGGTCGACGATAACGGCAAGCTGCTGGTCGATGATCCCAAGGTCAAGCAGGGCTTGGTCGGAGCGCTCACTGACTACACCAGCGTCTACACCAAGGGCTGCACGCCACCATCATCGACGTCATGGAAAGACCCGGACAACAACGTCGCCTTCCACAACAAGACGACTGTGATGACCCATAACGCCACCATTTCCATCGCCGCCAAGTGGCTCGATGACGCCAACAACGAGACGCTTTCTCCCGAGCAGCGCGCGCAAGCGAAAAAGAACTACTACGAGTTGATCCGTACCGCCGGCTTTCCCAACAAACCGGACGGTTCGAAGATGGTGTATCGCGCGGCGATCAAGACCGGTGTGGTCTTCGAGGCGGCCAAGAACAAAAAGAGGGCGAAGGAATTCGTCGCATTCTTCCTGCAGGACGAGATCCTGACGCCTTATGTGGAAGGCTCGCTGGGGCGCTGGTACCCGGTGATGAAGGCCGCCGCCGAGCGCCCGTTCTGGAAAGCCGACCCGCATCGCACCGCGGTGTACAACCAGTTCCACGCCGGCACCGTGCCGTTCGAATTCACCAAGAACTACAAGTTCACGATCATCAACAACGAGAATGTGTGGGCCAAGGCAATGAATCGCGTGGTCAACGAAAAGATTCCCGTTGATAAGGCGGTAGACGAAATGATTGCTCGCATCAAGGCGGTAGCGGGATAGGCTTTTTCGTCATTCCCGCGACGGCGGGAATCCAGCGTCGCTTTTGAAAGTCGCTGGGTCCCCGCCCCCGGCTTAGAGCATACCGGGGCAAGCTTCGCGGGGACGACCATACCCAGCCGCGATCACATAGCCACGAATGTCCACCCTCGCCATCCCACGCGTCGAGCCGGCCATTCCGGGCCCGGCGAAGAAACGGCTGTCGCCATGGCAGGTGTGGGGACTGATCCTCCTCGCGCCATACATCCTTGTCTTGCTCGTTTTTGTGTTCTACCCCGTCGTATACGGTCTGCTGCTGGCGCGGCACCCCGCGAGCTACGAGCGGTTGTTCGACGATCCCATCTTCGCGCGGTCGGTGGTCAACACGCTGGTGTTTCTGGTCATCGGCATCAACCTGAAGATGATCGTCGCACTGCTGCTGTCGGGATTTTTCGTGCAGGCGCGCACCTGGATCAAGTGGCTGTCGCTGCTGTTCATCCTGCCGTGGGCGGTGCCATCGATCCCGACCATTCTGTCCGTTCGCTTCATGCTGAACCCGGAGTGGGGCGTGATCAATCATCTGATTTTCAAGTTCACTGGGGAAGACGGGCCGAACTGGCTCAACGATCCGACCGTCGCGCTATCCATGGCGATCCTGATGCACATCTGGAAATCGCTTCCCTTCTGGACGTTGATTCTGATTGCGGGGCGGCTGGCCATTCCGGCGGAGCTCTACGAGGCGGCCTCGGTCGACGGCGCCTCGCGCTGGCAGAAGTTCAGGTTCATCACCTGGCCGTCGATGCAGACGCTCTATCTCACGTCGACCATCCTGTCGATGATCTGGACACTGGGCGACTTCAACAGCGTTTATCTGTTGACCGGCGGCGGACCGGCGGACCTGACGCACGTACTGGCGACGCTGGGCATCCGCTACCTGCGGCTCGACCAGGTCGACCTCTCGATGGCGGCGATCGTCTGCGCAATGCCGCTGGTGCTGCCGCTGGTGTATTTCATGATGAAACGCCTGTCCCGATGAAGCCGATCACATTGCGCCAGGTCACCACCGAGGCGAAGCTGCTGCTGATCGGCATTCCGGTGCTGATCTGGACTCTCCTGCCGGTCTACAACCTGTTTCTGTTCTCGATCTCGCCCAAGGAATCAGCGTTTGCCGGCAACCTGTGGCCCGATCATCCGACGCTGCACAACTTCGAGGTCGTCTTCAGAGAGCAACACTATTATCTGAGCCACTTCTGGCTGCAGCTGTGGAATTCGCTGCTGATCGCGGTCACGGTTGGCGTGCTGACCTTGCTTGTGGCGACATGCGCGGCGTTCGCGATCAGCCGCTTGAAGGTCAAGGGCGGCCGCGCGGTGATGAACCTGGCGCTGTTCACCTACTTCATTCCTGCGGCCTTTCTCGCCGTGCCCATGTACAAGACCATGGGCAACTATGGACTGCTCAACAACCAATGGGCGCTTATCCTCGCGATGCTCACTATCGCCGCACCCTATTCGATCTGGGTGTTGAAACAGGCATCGGACAAGTTGCCCTATGAGCTCGACGAGGCGGCCAAGATCGATGGCGCTTCGCCGCTGCAGCTCTTTCGCCTCGTCTATCTGCCGCTGATGACGCCTTCGTTGGTGGCGATCGGAACCTATGCCTTGCTGCTCGCGTGGAACGAGTACCTTTATGCGTTCCTGCTGCTTTCCAACGACCGTCAGATCACGCTCGGTGTCGCGCTCGGCAACTTCCTCGCCGCCGACGATTCGCCATGGGAGCTGCTCATGGCGACGGGACTGATTTATGCGCTGCCGCCAGCGGCGATCTATTACGTGTTCAAGCGCTACATGGTCGGCGGGCTGACCGCAGGTGCAGTGAAGAGCTGACCCGCAAGGCAACTTTAGGGGCGGAGGTCGAACTCATGGCATCGGTAACTTTCCAGAACGTCGAGAAGGCCTTCGGCAGCACCAAGGTCATCCACGGCATTGGCTTCGACATCCACGACGGCGAGTTCATGGTTCTCGTCGGCCCGTCGGGATGCGGCAAGTCCACTCTGCTGCGCATGCTGGCCGGGCTCGAGGAGATTTCGGCCGGGACCATCGCCATCGACGGCAAGGTGGTCAACGATGTGGAATCCAAGGACCGCGACATCGCCATGGTGTTCCAGAGCTATGCCCTCTATCCGCACATGACGGTCGCCGACAACATGGCGTTCAGCCTGAAGTTGCGCAAGGCGCAGCCGGAAGTAATCAAGGAGCGCGTGTCGAGGGCGGCGAAGATACTGAACCTCGAGCCCTATCTTGCGCGTTACCCGCGCGAGCTCTCCGGCGGACAACGCCAGCGTGTGGCGATGGGCCGCGCCATCGTGCGCGATCCCAAGGTCTTCCTGTTCGACGAGCCGTTGTCGAACCTCGATGCGAAGCTGCGAGTGGCGATGCGCGCCGAAATCAAGGCACTGCACCAACGGCTCAAGACCACCACGGTGTACGTCACGCACGACCAGGTCGAGGCAATGACCATGGCTGATCGCATTGTGGTAATGCATGACGGACGCGTCGAGCAGATCGGCACGCCGCTCGATCTCTACGACCACCCGGGAAATCTTTTTGTCGCCCAATTCATTGGCTCGCCTGCGATGAATGTCATCGAAGGCACGATCAAGCGGGAGAACGGCGCAGCGCACGTGGTATCCCGAGGCGGCGTTCGCTGGCCGCTCCGCTCAGCCGCGGGCAGCGAGGGGCAGACCGTCGCTTATGGCATTCGGCCGGAGCATTTGTCGCTGACCGACGCCAAGACATCAGCCGCAGTACCGGCGGAGATCACCGTGGTCGAGCCGACAGGCGCTGAGACGGAACTGCTCCTGCAGGCGGGAGAAGCGCAGATCGTGCTCGTGACACACGGTCGGCCCGACGTGAATCCGGGAGACCGCGTGGGTCTTGCTGTCGAGCCTGCAATGGTGCATGTGTTCGACCAGCAGACAGGGCAACGCCTCGCCTCCTGAGCTCTTCAATGCGGCGGCCACGAGCCGCAATGCTGACGATCGCGGGCGTCAGTCGATTCGCTTTCCCTTTCTCGCGGGGCGCTCAGTGTTTTCGCCTTCGCGTACTTTGGAACCTCCATGAAAAAGCCTAGTAAAACAACTCCGCGACTTCGTTCTGTTCAATGGTTCGGCCGCCACGACCGCGATGCGCTGGTACATCGCTCGTGGATGAAGAACCAGGGTATTCCTCACGACCAGTTCGACGGCCGTCCAGTGATCGGTATCTGCAACACATGGTCGCAGGCGACGCCTTGCAATGCGCATTTCCGCGAGTTGGCGCAGCACGTGCGCGACGGCGTCCTCGACGCTGGGGGATTTCCCATCGAGTTTCCGGTGATGAGCCTGGGCGAGACGCTGATGCGGCCGACGACCATGCTGTTCCGCAACCAGGCGGCGATGGACGTCGAGGAATCGATCCGTGCCAATCCCTTCGATGGGGTCGTGCTGCTCATGGGTTGCGACAAGACCACGCCTTCGCTGCTGATGGGCGCGGCCTCGTGCGATCTCCCCACCATCGGCGTCTCGGGTGGCCCGATGCTCAACGGCAAATTCCGCGGCGAGGACATCGGTTCCGGGACGCACGTTTGGAAGTTCACCGAAATGCTCAAGACCGGCCGGATGAAGGAATCGGACATGATCGAGGCCGAGTCGTGCATGTCGCGCTCGGCGGGTCACTGCATGACCATGGGGACGGCGTCAACCATGGCATCGATGGTCGAAGCGTTGGGCATGGGGCTGCCGACCAACGCCGCGATCCCGGCGGTGGACTCGCGGCGGCGAGTCCTGGCGCGCATGGCGGGCCGGCGCATCGTCGACATGGTCCGCGAAGACTTGCGCATGTCGAAGATCCTCAGCCGGGACGCGTTCGAGAATGCGATTCTGGTCAACGGTGCGATTGGTGGTTCGACCAATGCGGTAGTTCATCTGCTGGCGATCGCCGGGCGCATCGGAGTCGAGCTTACGCTTGAAGACTGGGACAAGCTGGGGCGTGACATGCCGTGCCTAGTCAACCTGATGCCGTCGGGCAAATACCTGATGGAGGACTTCTACTATGCGGGTGGGCTGCCGGTGGTCATCCGCGAGATCGGCAGGTACATCCACAAGCAAGCGCTGACGGTCAACGGCCGCACTATCTGGGACAACGCCAAGGATGCAGTGAATTACAACCCGGAAGTCATCACTCCGTTAGGCAAGCCATTCAAGCCGCACGGTGGGATCGCTGTGCTTCGCGGCAATCTTGCGCCGCTGGGCGCCGTGCTCAAGCCTTCGGCGGCAACGCCGAAACTGTTGAAGCATAAGGGCAGAGCGGTCGTCTTCGAGGACATCGACGATCTGCACAAACGTATTGACGACCCGGCGCTCGAGGTCGACGCCTCCAGCGTGTTGGTGCTCAAGAATTGTGGACCGAAGGGCTATCCCGGCTTTCCCGAGGTTGGGAATTTTGCATTGCCGGCTAAGCTGCTCAAAAAAGGAGTTACCGATATGGTCCGCATCTCCGACGCACGGATGTCAGGCACCGCATACGGGACGGTCGTGCTGCATACCGCGCCGGAGGCCGCGGCAGGGGGACCGCTGGCGCTGGTGGAGCAAGGCGACCTGATCGAGCTCGACGTCGAAGGACGGCGCCTTCAATTGCATGTCCCGGATGACGAGCTCGCGCGTCGCCGGAAGCGCTGGAAGCCGCCGAAGGCTCATGCCGACCGTGGCTGGGTCAAGCTCTACTGCGACACGGTTCTGCAGGCCGATCAAGGCGTCGACCTCGATTTCCTGGTCGGCAAGTCCGGGGCCAAGGTCGGGCGGGAAAGCCACTAGCCAGCACGTCGCATCATTCGGGCGTTTTCCCGCCGCGGACCGCCCAACGCGGGCGCATCTCGCTCGAATACGTACCCGCGACGGACGGCAGAATCGTACCTATCGCGGAAGGCGTGCGACGACGCGCGGTCCGATCGTTACCACCCCCGTAGCCAACTCTCGTCGACGGTTAGCTGGACGCTCGGCCGAAACCGCCGTCCAGTGCGTCTGATCCAACCGTAAATCCCGCGCAGGCTCCTACTGGGGCTTGCCCGGCGCGACCCGGCGGGTCCAGGACGAGGCTCCCCCATTAGCCCGTCGGCGGTGATCGCGGCCAGCAGATCGGGGATGACACAAAGGCGGTCCATACTCGATTCCTTTCTTATGCTGCACGGCACAATGACAAGATAGAGCCCATTGGTTGCCAAGTCCAATCGCGGCTATGGATGCGCTTCATAGGCCGGATGGATAGGTTGCTGCGTTGCACAAAATGTGATACGATTCAGTCCCCTGGAGTCAGGATCGGAGCCGTCATGGAGCTCAATCGCTTGAGGAGCTTTGCCGCGGTCGCGGAAGCAGGACACCTGACCCGCGCTGCGGAGAAACTGCATATCAGCCAGCCCGCCTTATCGGCGCAGATCAAGGCGTTGGAGGATGAGCTGGACCTGTCCCTGTTCGAGCGCACCCCGGCAGGCATGACTTTGACCGAAGCGGGGAAGAGGCTCCTCGGAGAAGCAGAAAAGGTCCTTGCGGCAGCGCAGGCGCTGCGCGCGGAGGCGCGGTCGTTAAAGGGTGAGATTACGGGGACGGCGAAGCTGGGAACCCTGTCGGACCCCGAGTTCATCCGCATCGGCGACTTTGTGAGCGCTGCGCAGGAGCGCTATCCGTTGCTGCAGATCGAATTCCAGCATGAAATCACCGGCAAGGCGCTGGAACACGTGCGCGACAGCGCGCTGGATGGCAGCTTCTACTACGGCGATCTCAGGCTGCCGCAGATTGCCGGAATCGCGTTGAGGGAGATCGGCTACCGCGTCGCGGCTCCGGCCGCTTGGGCAGAACGCATCGCCCAAGCCGGCTGGACTGAGATCGCGGCGGAGCCGTGGATCATGCCTCCCCCAGTTAGTACTCACCATCAGCTCGCGCACTCGCTATTGCAGAATCAGGGCGTTGCTCCCGCCAAATCGATCGGTGCGGATCACGAAAGCGTCGTGAGCTCGCTGGTCGCCTCGGGTCTCGGCGTGGCCCTGATACGCGAGGACATTGCGTCGCAAATGGCGCAGGCGGGCGAAATCTGCCTGTGGCGAGACACCCGAGCCGCGACTACGCTATGGTTCATCTACCTGCGCTCGCGCGAGCACGACCCTGTCATCCGCGCGCTTGTCGACGTGCTCAAAGATGTCTGGGGCCTTCGCCACAATGGATCGGGAGGCCGGGGCAAGGGGGAGCTGCGCGTGACCGGAGCCACATACCCCGTTGATGCTGCGTAAAAATCGCTGGCGGGTATGCTTGCGCTCCCCCTACAATGAGGATGCCCTCTTTGGGCGCGTTGTTTGGCGGCCCCGCCGCTTGCAGTGCGAACGTCCATTACAAAGGTGAAGCGTTGGCCAAACCCAACTTCCAGTTTCAGAAAAGGCAGAGGGAACTCGAAAAGAAGCGCAAGCAGGAAGAAAAACGGCTGCGCAAACAGGAACGCAATCACGCTGCACAGGCCACCGAGCCGCAGGTGCCTGCCGCAGCCGAGGACGTTCCGCCGCAGTAGCACCTCGTCGCGCCGGGGGTGGGCTCCTGCCCGCGCCCGGACGCGGCCGCAACTCTCTGACAGCGGGCGATGCCTGTCTTCGACTATCTGCGGCCAGAGCTACCGCCAGGACTCACGCGGGTGAGAATGCCCGTGGTCGAGGCAACCGACCAAGCGCTTCAAAACTACGGGCGACTGGTCGACGATCCGCACACCTGCTCCATAGAAATCGTGCGCTGGCCGGCGTCGGGGTGGCGAGCCGTCGATGAAGATACCGGCGACCAGGGTGGCACCACCGAGGGTGTGTTCGTTGCGGAATGGAAGGGAGACATCCTCTTCGGCCGCAACGAAGCGGTTGCCGGCCACTACATTCTCGCCTACGCGACCGAGCCGCACGAAGCGCAATCCAAGCGCGAGACAGATCCCGATCGCATCCTGCTCTGGCATGCCAACTACCACCCCGACGGCGGCCAGCTCTTTTTTCCGCTCGATCGGGCGCCGTTCGTCGTTCCCTTGGCCCGCGCCGGCGACGACGTCAAGCCCGAGGACTTCGTTTGTTTTCGCTTCGACGGAAGCCGCGGGCTCTACATTCACCCCAACATTTGGCACGAAGGGGTATTCGCAACACGCGGCACGCAGCGCTTTTTCGATAAACAGGGCGCAGTGCACGCCCGGGTTTCCATCGACTTCGCGCGCGAGTTCGGTTGTCTGCTGGAGGCGGCGCTCGGTAGCTAGCCTCGGCAGCCTCGTCTGCGGCTTACATGCTCGCGGTTCGCGCCGGGCGCCTGCTTCGTCCTTGCGGCGTTACCCTCTGTCGCTGAGCGCGAGTTTGACGCCAAGCGCAACAAACGCCGCGCCGGCGACGCGTGAAAGCCACGCCGCCGCGCGGCCGCGTGCCGCGACACGACCGCCGACTTTGGCCGCCGACCAGGCGACGAAGAGATTCCACAACGTGCCGTTGAAGTTGAAAACCAGCCCGAGGAAGAGAAAAGCGACCAGCTTGTAAGGCGCGTTCGCATCGACAAACTGCGGCAGGAAAGCGAGAAAGAACAGCGCCACCTTGGGGTTCAGCACGTTGGTAAGCACGCCCTGTGCGAAAACTACGCGCAACGGCGCCCGCGACGCAGACGGACGGCCGGCCGCACGCGGGCGCGGGCCGGAGCGCCATAGCGAGACCCCGAGATAGATGAGATACGCTGCTCCGATCAACTTGACCGCGGTGAAAGCGGTCGCCGATGCAGCGAGCAACGCTGACAAGCCCAGCGCCGCCGCCAGCATGTGGACGCAACACCCGGCCCCGATGCCGAGCGCGGCGACCGCGCCGGCACGAGCGCCCTGCAGCGAGCTGCGCCCAACGATGTAAAGCGTATCGGCGCCCGGCGTGAAGTTGAGCAGCAGACCGGAGATGACGAACAACGCGAGGTCGTGAGTTCCAAACATTGCCTGCACCGTCTCGACAAGCCGATTCAGAACTTGCCGTACTTGTTATACGCCTCGACCGGATCCATGCCGCTGATCAGGGCCTGTCGCATTTCGCTTTCGGTCGCGACAACCTGTTCCGCCCGAGCCACCGCTTTTTCGGCGAGCGCGCGGGGGATGATCACGACACCGTCTCGATCGCCGAGCAGATAATCGCCCATTGTGACGGTCACCGCTCCGATGGTCACCGGCTCGCCGTAGCGGTCGGCGACCCAACGCTCCACCACATCAGCCGGTGTCAGGAAGGAACAAAAAACCGGAAATCCCTGCGCCAGAACGAGATCGGTATCGCGCGAGCCTCCGTCGACGACATAACCGAGCACGCCGCGCGCCTTCAGAGTCTGCGCCGACAGCTCGCCCATCAGCGCGATTTCATGGGTGTTGGGCTGGCACACGATCACATGTCGCGGCGGCGCCTTCGCCAGCAGAGTGCACCAAGCAAGCAGAGTCTCATCGCGCGTTTTGGTGCGGTCAATGTGTCCCGACACCGTCCATATCGGGCCTGCGAGCCGTGTTCCAGGCGCGATCGCCTTGATCTCGTGCGGCAACACGCAGTTCTGCACGCCGAGCCCACGCAGCACGTCATGCACTGCGCCCGTATAGCACGTAGCCAGGCGCCGGGTGAGATCCGTCACGGACTTCCTGTCAGAACAGAGAAAGCTGCGCGGTCTTTCGCGGCGGGCGGAATCGCGAGATGTCCAGCGGCGTCCGCTCCGGGTTGAGCTTCAGCCGCTTGCAGGCAAGCTCGAAGCGTCTGGCAATCAGGTCGGCGAAGGTTCCCGTGCCGCGCATGCGCGACCCGAAGTTGGGATCGTTGTCGCGGCCGCCGCGTATCTGCTGCACCAGACTCATGATATGCGCTGCACGCAGCGGATAGTGCTGGGCGAGCCAGTCACGAAACAGGTTCTTGACCTCGAAAGGCAAGCGCAGCATGGTCCAGCCCGCCCACCGCGCGCCGTTCGTAGTCGCGGCCTCGAGAATCGCTTCGAGGTGCTTATCGGTGAGTTGCGGAATGATCGGCGCAACCATGACTCCGACGGGAATGCCGGCCTGAGCGAGCGCTTTCACCGCCTCCAATCTGCGCTGCGGCGCGGCGGCGCGCGGCTCCAGCTTGCGTGCAAGCTCTCGATCCAGAGTGGTGATAGAGATGTAGACGCGTGCGAGATTGTTCGCGGCCATCGGCGCGAGCAGATCGATGTCGCGCTCGACTAGCGCCGACTTGGTGACGATGGCGACCGGATGCTCGCAGGCGCTAAGAAGCTCGAGGATCTGTCGCGTGATCTTCCATTCACGTTCGATGGGCTGGTAGGGATCGGTGTTGGTACCCATCGAGATCGGGTCGCAGACGTAACCCGGCGCCGCCAGTTCCTTCTCGAGCAGCGCCGCCGCATCGGGCTTGGCAAACAGCTTGGTTTCGAAATCCAGACCAGGCGAAAGGTCGAGGTAAGCGTGCGTGGGACGGGCATAGCAATAGACGCAACCATGCTCGCAGCCCTGGTAGGGATTGATCGATTGAGTGAACGGTACGTCGGGCGAATCGTTGCGCGCGATGATCGTGCGCGACGGCTGGATCGTCACAACGGTTTTAAGTGGTGGCGGATCGCCTTCTGGTGTGTCCTGCTGTTGCGGAGCCCACCCGTCGTCGACCGCTTCGCGTACATCGCGTCGGTAACGATTGGCGGGATTGAAGGTCGCGCCGCGACCTCTCTGCGGCGGTAGCGGGTTCATTGCCATGCTTCTTTACGCGACCATTTTCGCGTCCATGGTGATCGTCGCGTTGAGCACACGCGAAATGGGACAATTCGCCTTGGCGCTCGCTGCGATCTCCGCGAACTTGGCCGCGTCGATTTTCGGCACGCGGGCACGAGTCGTCAGGTGGATTGCGGTGACCGTCCAGTTCCCGGCGACCTGATCGAAGGTGAGCGCCGCTTCGGTGTCGATCGCTTCGGCGGTAAAGCCGGCGTTGTTGAGCATGAACGAGAGCGCCATGGTGAAACATCCGGCATGAGAAGCCGCCAGAAGTTCCTCCGGATTGGTTCCCTTGCCGTCGCCGAAGCGTGCGACGAACGAGTACGGCGTGTCCTTGAGCGTGCCGCTCTGAGTATTGAGCGTGCCCGTTCCGTCCTTTGCTGTTCCCTGCCAGCGAGCGGAAGCTTTGCGTTGCATGTCATCCCCCGATGTTGCGATTGCCTCCCATAAGCACGAGTTTATTCCGGTGCGGGCCTGTGGCCAAGCGGCGAGAAGCATTCAAGCAGGGAAACGGCCTCAGAGCCTTCGGCTCACTTGCGACAAAACCCAATAACGGGAGTGCCGAAAGAGCGATGCGCTACCATAGACGGGGTAGCTGTCTTAAAAACGACACTCTCATGACAAAGGCCAAAACCACGCACTTCGACACGCTGACGCTGCACGCCGGCGCGCGCCCAGACCCGGCGACGCACGCCCGGGCAACGCCCATCTACCAGTCGACATCGTTCGTGTTTCCCGACACCGATTACGCCGCGGCGCTGTTCAACATGGAGCGGGCAGGTCACGTCTACTCGCGCATTTCCAATCCGACCTGCGCTGTGCTCGAGGAACGGATCAGCGCGCTCGAGGGCGGCGTGGGTGCGATTGCAGTGGCGAGCGGCCAGGCAGCGTTGCACCTCGCAATCGCCACGCTGATGGGGGCCGGATCGCACATCGTGGCCTCGCGCGCTCTCTACGGCGGCTCACACAATCTGCTCGATTTCACGCTTCCGCGTTTCGGCATCGAAACGACGTTTGTTGATCCACATGACATCGATTCGTGGCGGGCAGCGATCCGGCCAAATACGCGATTGCTCTTCGGTGAGACGCTGGGCAACCCGGGACTCGACGTGCTCGACATACCGAGAGTCGCGGCGCTCGCGCATGAGCACGGGCTGCCGCTGCTGGTCGACTCCACGTTCACCACGCCCTATCTCATGCGTCCGTTCGAGTACGGCGCCGATCTCGTCTATCACTCGGCGACCAAGTTCCTGTCCGGCCACGGCGTGGTAATCGGCGGGCTGCTGGTCGACGGCGGCACGTTCGCCTGGGAGCGATCGGACAAGTTTCCGACGCTTACCGACCCCTACGCCGGATTCCACAACATGGTGTTCACGGAAGAATCGACGGCGGCGGCGTTCCTGCTGCGCGCGCGGCGCGAAGGAGTGCGCGACTTCGGGGCATGCATGGCACCGATGACCGCCTTCCACATCCTGCAAGGAATCGAGACGCTGCCCCTGCGCATGGCCCGCCATGTCGACAACTCGCGCAAGATCGTCGCCTTTCTCGCGGCGCACCCGCTGGTCGAGCAAGTCGGCTATCCCGAGCTGGCCACGCATCGAGATCACGCGCTGGCGCAGGAACTGCTCCCGCGGGGATGCGGAGCGGTGTTCAGCTTTTCCATCCGCGGCACCCGCGAGCAGGGGCGACGGCTCATCGAGTCGCTGCGCATTTTTTCTCACCTGGCCAACGTCGGCGATGCCAAGTCACTGGTGATCCATCCGGCGAGCACGACGCATTTCCGCGTGTCAAACGAGGACCTCAAGGCGCAGGGCATCACCGAAGGGACCATAAGGCTGTCGGTTGGCCTCGAGGACGCCGACGATCTGATCGAAGACTTGTCGCGCGCGCTTCACGCGGCGGGTAAGGCCTGACTGTAATGCAGTTCGTCGTCGACGGTGCGAGTGTCTATGCGTACACGGGCACCCGCAGCTTCGACGGCGCTTTGCCAACTGTCATCTTCCTGCATGGCGCGGCAAACGATCACAGCGTCTGGGCGCTGCAATCGCGTTATTTCGCGCATCACGGCTGGAATGCCCTTGCGGTCGACCTTCCCGGTCACGGCCGCAGTGCAGGCGAGGCGCTCTCCGCCGTACCCGAGATCGCCGATTGGGCGATCCGCGCAATGGATATTCTGGGCATCGACCGCGCGGCGCTGGTCGGGCACAGCATGGGCTCGCTCGCGGCGCTCGACGCGGCGGGACGCTACGCAGAGCGAGTGACCAAGCTCGCGTTGCTCGCTCCGTCGGTCCCGATGCCGGTGTCCGAGTCTCTGCTGAAGGCCGCGCGAGCCAACGACCACCTCGCTTACGAGCTCATCACCGAATGGAGTTTTTCGCCCGATCACCAGATCGGCGGCAATCAGCAGCCGGGCCTGTGGATGACCGGGAATGGATTGCGTTTGATGGAGCGCTCGCGCCCTGGGGTGCTGTACGCCGATCTTTGCGCTTGCAACGGCTATGCGGACGGTCTTGCCGCCGCGCGCGCTGTTCGTTGCACGGTGCTGTTGATTCTCGGGAAGCACGACCGCATGGCGCCGGCAAGGAACGCGCGCGAGCTGATTGCTGCGCTTGCCGAGAAACGCGTCGTTACGCTTCCCGACACCGGACACAGTCTCATGACTGAAGCACCTGACGCGGTGCTCGATGCGCTACGCGGATTTCTGCAGATCATTGAAACTTGATCATGTCGGTGCTCGTCAGAGTGACCTTGTAAACGATCGAACTCGTCAAAGTGTAAGCTGCGAGCTGGTCCTCATAGCTGTTATTTCCCGATATTCATCCACCGGCACGATCACGTCAAAGCCGCGCAAGGAGGCCGTGACTGACGTGAAGAGAACGCCATTGTGCGACGCGGTACCAACCAGAACGATGGTTGTAATCCCCTTATCCTTCAACATCTTTTGCAACCCGGTATCCTTATCGCCGAGTATGAACTTGTCGACAAATGAAATCACAACGGGCTCGTCGCCCTTCGGCGCAATCGCCGGAACGACATCACCGATGACCGGGTTGGGGAACTTGTCGGGCGCGGGGCTTGGAAACAGAGTGTAGATCACGGTCACGCCGCTAGCCCGTGCCGCCGCAATAGTTTTTCAACTTTCGGAATGGAAGCGACGCAACGCGGGCGACTCTTCTCGTTACAAGTCTGCTTGATGAGGTCAATCACCAGAAGTGCGGTGGTCTTTGGATTAAGCGTAACGCTCTTGAGCTGGGGTGGTGGTGGCGTCTTTACGTTTGGCCATTCGTCGATGATGGTCTCAGCAGACGAATGCACCGCATAACTAAATATTGACGCAATTGCAGCGAGCTGCAAAAGACGGCGCATCTGGACCATGATTTTTCTCCCCGGTGATTTATTGTCCCAAAGGACCAACGATCGCTCGTTCCTCAAGCGTAAGCTGCTCAGGCCCCGTCGACAGATTGTCCCACCTCCGACGACCGTCGCCAATGTCGGCTATGGAGCACAATCGCTACTGCCCGGTTTGGCCACGGAGCGACTTTCAACGCAAGCTTCCCGCACCGGAAGGCCGCGCCTAGATAAGTCGAGCGCGCGATTGCAGAGATTGCGGAAGCGTGAGTCCCAAGGCTTTCGCAGTCGTCGTATTGATGACGAGCTCGAATTGGCTTGCTTGCTCGATCGGCAGGTCGGCGACTTTCGCGCCGCGCAGCAGCTTGTCGACGAATTCTGCCGCCTTGCGGTAACCCTCGAGGCGATCGGGGCCGTAGGTAATGAGCCCGCCCAGTTCCGCGTACTCGTGCAATTGCGATCCCGACGGCAGCCGGCTCGCAAGGGCGAGTTCGGCGATGGTCTTGGCATGCACGTCGAACATCGAGCCGGATTGCACCATCACTGCGTCGCATTTCGTGGCAACCATGCGGTCGAATGCGCCGGAGAGCTCGGCCGGCGTGCTGACCTCGAACAGGGACAGCGCAAGATTGAGCGAAGACGCCGCATCGCGCGTCGCGCCGAGCGCGTAACTCGACTCGGCAGGATTGACGACATAAGCGAGTCTCACGGCGCTCGGCGCAGCCTCTTTTATGAGCTCGACGAGCTTCGACGCAAGCTGTGCACCGAAGAAGGTCCATCCAGTCACGTTCGCGGTCGGTCGGGCGAGATTCGCGCTGGCGCCGATCCTGACGGCGTCCCCGGAGCTGCCCATGACGATGGGAACCGCGGTCGTGACGCTCTTCGCGGCCATCAAGGGTTTGGTGCCGGAAACCACCAACACGTCGACCTTGACGTTCACGAGCTCCGTCGCGAGGCGGGGTAGCTCGTCGTAGTGGCCTTGTGCGTAGCGCGTCTCGATGACGAGATTGCGGCCCTCAACGTAGCCGCGGTCGCGCAGAGCACTCCGAAAGGTCGAAAGGCGTGCTATTTCGCGCGTCTCGGAAGGTGCTTCGGAGCTTAAGAACCCCACGCGATACAGCTTCGCCTGCGCACGCGATATCGTTGGCGCGACGAGCACGCTTGCGCCGATCGCGAGGAGCTGCCTGCGAGTTGTCACTCGATGGGCACCGAGATCTCGTCAGACGACTCTAGACTTGACGCAAGCCGACACTCAACGCCGCAATCGACGGACTGCGGACCTTGGCATCACAGCCAAGCAGTCATCCTAGAAACAAGTCGTAAGCCGCAAGCTGGAGCCCAGCGCTCGGTGAGCGAATGCTTGTGCTCACCCAGCACCTGGCGGGGTGGCGATCACCTGTCCGTCCTTGACTGGCAGCGTGGCGCCAGGTTTGAAAGACGTGCGCAACGTACCCTCCTTGTCTCCAAGACGATACGTTACGTCGTAGCCGACGAGCTTTTGCGTCGTGTCGTTGACGGTCTTGCAGCGATGCTCCGTCGTGGTTGCGACATCCTTGTGCTGCATGTTCTTCTGTACTTGGTTTCCTGCGTACGCCCCGCCGGCGGCTCCGGCTATCGTGGCCACCGTTCTCCCGGTACCGCCTCCTATGGTGCTGCCCAACAGCCCGCCGGCGACTCCACCAATCACCGTCCCAGTGACGCGATGGGTGTCTTTCACAGGGGCTTGCTTCTGGACTTGCACGTCCTGGCATTCCTCGCGCGGTGTCACGATCGTCTCAGTGACCTCCTTGACGCCGATAACATCCGCGACCTTCGGCTTCGTAAGCGCGTTGTAGGTCGGGACTGCGCCTGCCGCAACTACAACCATCGCGACCCCACCAATCACGACACCTTTGATCATTGACTTATCCATTGCCTCGCTCCTCTTCCTTCAGGCCGATGGCGAATACCCACTGAGCCGGAGCACTCTGCTGCCCCACACAACCATTCTAGCGCGGCCCATTCCCAGCCGCAGATGCGCCTACGCCGCCGCGCGCCACTTGATCGAACAGCCGACGCTGGCGGTCTGATTCGCCGGTCCCTTGCCGGTGCGGGCGATCTCCAGCATCGCGTTGTAGAGTTCCCGCGGTGCGCCGGGTTTGGGCGAGCGACCCGATTCGTCGAGCCGGCCGCGGTACTGAAGTTCGAGCTTGGAGTTGAAGCCGAAAAAATCCGGCGTGCACACCGCGCCATAGGCTTTGGCGACCTCCTGAGATTCGTCCCAGAGATAGGGAAACGGAAAACGCATGCGCTGCGCTACCGCACGCATGTTGTCGAACGAATCTTCGGGATAATCCGCCGGGTCGTTGCTTGAGATCGCTACCGAGCCGATGCCGTGAGTCTTGAGCTCCGCCGCATCGCGCACGATCTTGTCCAGCACCGCCTTGACAAAGGGGCAATGGTTGCAGATGAACATGACGAGAAGGCCGTTGGGGCCGGCGAGCCCGTTGCGGGTGTAACGTTTGCCATCGGTCGCGGGAAGATCAAAATCCGGCGCCGGAAATCCGAAATCGCAGACAGGAGGAATATTAGCCATGGGATTGCTCCGGAGGTTACGAGTGCATATGGCAAAATGCTAGCACGACGCGAAGTTCGACCGATGCAATTGACCGTTCACCAGGAGGCAGCGAGCTTCCTTGCCGCGGCCGCCGCGCTCTTGCGTTCGGCGGAAGCGGAGAACAGCATTATTGCCACGCCGGCCATGCGCATGGTCGAAGCGCCGCGGGACGACGACGCGGACTGCTACTTCGCAACCGTAAGTGAAGCTGGCTCCGCGATCGCTGCAGCGCTTGATAATGCGGATGGAGGCCTGCTGCTTACGGCTGGGCCCGACGCTGCAATGGCGCTCTTCGCTGCAGACCTCTCGCGACGCGAGCAATCGCCACGCCACCTGGTCGGCCCGTTACGCGCATGCGAGGCATTTGCGCGTGCCTGGCTGGAACGCACCGGCCGTGGCCACAGGCAGCGCTATCACCTTCGCCATTTCGAGCTTTCCGATGCGCCCACCGATCACGCTGCGGCAGGACGCATGCGCAAGCCCCTCGCCAGCGAGCACGAGCTCATCGTCGAATGGCAGAACGCGTTCATCGTTGAAGTGGGACTTCCGGATGATGCGGCACGGATGCGGCACAAGACGATGCTGCGCCTCGAGCGAAGCCTCTTTCGGGTTTGGGACGACGACGGCGTCGTTTCTTACGCTGGATATGGCGAAGGAGGCGAAACCGCGCGCATCGCCCCGGTTTACACCCCAGCGCCCTTTCGCCGGCGTGGCTATGCATCGGCGCTGGTCTCCGGCTTGTCGCGCGAGCTGTTCGAGCGCGGCAAGCGGGCGATTTTCCTCACCACCGACGTCGCCAATCCAACCAGCAACCGCATCTATCAGAAGATCGGCTTCCGGCCCGTCGCCGATCACGTTCACTTCGATCTCGTGGCAGGATCGAAGTGACGCCGCGATTCTATTGCCCGCTGCCGCTCGAGCCGAACACGGTCATCGAGCTGGCGCCAGCGCCTGCCCACCACGCGTTGCGCGTGCTGAGACTCGGCACCGGTGCCGCAATCACCCTTTTCAACGGGGAAGGCGGCGAATTCTCGGCCACGCTCGAGCACAATGGGTCGCGCAAAGTTCACGCGCGCATCGGCGCGCCCAGAGCAGTCGAGCGCGAGTCGCCGCTGGCCGTGACCCTGGCGCAGGGCCTCGCCAGCGTCGAGCGGATGGATTACGCCATTCAGAAAGCTGTCGAGCTTGGCGTTGCAGCGATCGTTCCGGTGGCAACAGCGCGCAGCGTTACGCGGCTCGATGCGGAGCGCGCCGAAAAACGCCGCGCCCATTGGCAACAGATCGCGATCGGCGCATGCGAGCAATGCGGCCGCAATCGTGTGCCTGAAGTCCAGCTGCCATACGGCATAGACGCCTGGTTGAGGCAGCCATCGACAGCGACCTTGCGCCTGCTCCTCTTGCCTGATGCGGAGGAGTCTTTGACTGCCTTCGAATCCCCGCGGGGCGCTGTGGACCTGCTGGTTGGACCCGAAGGAGGTCTCTCCGCGGACGAAACAACGGCTGCAATGCATGCCGGTTTCCGCGCGGTGCGCCTGGGACCACGCACTCTGCGCACCGAGACCGCGGGTCTCGTCGCTTTGACGGCGATGAATGCTTTGTGGGGCGACCTGCGATGAGCCACAGGTGGGTTCGCGGCTCGCTCACGGGAGCGTCGCGATCGATGGCGAGCTTATTCGCCGGCGCTTTGCTGGCGGCTTGCGCGTCTCAAGGGCCGCCGCTTGAGTCCGCCGATGCGGCCGATTCCTTGCTCGCCGCATTCATCGCGATCGGCCCTGGAGGTATGGCAGTCGCGCGGGTGATCACCGGTTCCGTGACCTGTCCCGATATCGAGGCGGACGGAACGCGCATCGTCATGACCGTGCGTGCGGCGCCCGCGACGATTGCCCAGCGCCCGACCGCAAGCGCGCCGAACGACTCCAAGCCTTCCGCGTTTCCGGTCACCACCTGTGACGCCCTGTTGCCTGTTGGCGTGCGCCGCGCCAGCGCGGGTGGGCATGCCTTGGCCGTGCCCAAGCTTCGACCGCAGCGCATCGTCGTCATCGGGGACTCTGGCTGCCGGCTCAAGGTTTTCGACGGAGGGTTCCAGGCGTGCAACGACCCTGCCGCCTGGCCGTTCGCGCAGGTCGTGGCTGCGGCCGCGGCCGCGCACCCTGACCTGGTCATTCATGTCGGCGACTATCACTACCGGGAAAATGCCTGTCCTGCTTGGAATTCGGGATGTGCCGGCAGCCCATGGGGCTACGGCTGGGATGCTTGGGACGCAGATTTCTTCGCCCCGGCGAAGGTGCTGTTGGCTGCCGCGCCCTGGATATTCGTGCGGGGCAATCACGAATCGTGCAACAGGGCGGGGCAAGGCTGGTGGCGGTTCCTCGATCCGCGACCAATGGCGCCGGGTCGCGACTGCAACGACCCAGCGAACGACTCCGCCGGTGACTACAGCGAGCCGTACGCGGTGGGCATCGCCGACGACACGCAGGCGATCGTCTTCGACTCGTCCAACGTGGTCATCCCGGCGCTCGTCCCGAGCGATCCCATGTACCGAATCTACAACTCGCAAATGGGGGCCGCTTTCGCGCTCGTGGGCGATGCCTCTCGCAACATTTTCATCGAACACCATCCCGTACTTGGTTTCGCGCCCAACCCGAGCGAGCAGCCAACGGGGTTGTACCCGGGCAACCTGGCGCTGCAGTCGGTGCTGCGGCCGACCTATGGCGAACGCTACTTCCCAGCTAATGTCCAAGCGTTGCTCGCCGGCCACTACCACCTGTTCGAGATGGTAAGCTTTGCCACGTCGCAGCCCGCGCAGCTGATTTCCGGCAATGCCGGCGCCTACGCTGACGCCCCGCTACCCGTCGCCCGGGCGCGAACGGCTCAGCCGGCGCCAGGAGCGCGGATCGAGAATATCCTATCGACCAGTGAGCACGGCTTCATGATCATGGAACGCGGCTCGGACGGCACCTGGCGCATCGAAGCGCACGACCGCCGCGGCCAGACCTTAACTACTTGCACGCTGCGCAGCGGTGATGCCCGCTGCGAACCGGAGACGCTGCCATGAAGAAGCTGCTGTCTGGTTTGTTGTTTGCTGTCGTGGCTATGAGCGCTTCCGCACAGCAGCCTCCCGAAATCCCGCCTTTCTCGAAGATGACGCCGGGCTCCCCGCCGCAGGGATGGAAACCGTTCCAGCTCGCTTCGACCAAGAAGAACACCGAGTACACACTCATTTCCGAAGACGGTGTCGTGGCGCTCAAGGCCGTAGCGCACGGCTCGGCGTCGGCCATGGAGCTCAAGACGACGTTCGACCCGCACAAGTTTCCGATGATCTCGTTCCGGTGGAAAGTCGTTCAGGGCATTCCGAGCGCGAACAACGCCGACGTCAACAAGGAAGACTCTCCCGTGCGTGTGATGATCGGGTTCGATGGCGACACTTCGAAGCTTGGTCTCAAAGAAAAATTTGCGTCGTCGCTGGCGCAGACCGCATCCGGCCAGCCGCTGCCTTACGCCACGCTCATGTATATCTGGGGCAACAAGGTCGCGCCCGATTCGATTACGGTGAGCGGACGCACGTCGCGCATTCGTATGCTGGCGCTCGACGTCGACGACAAGAACGTCGGCAAGTGGCAGAGCCATTCGCGCAACCTGGTCGAGGATTTCAAACGTGCCTTCAACGAGGAGCCGGGCAACGTGATTTCCATCCAGCTCCTGAGCGACACCGATAACACCAACGAAGACTCGACGGCGTTCTACGGCGACATCAGCGTCGGTCCGCCGCGGTAGCGCCCCGAGCAGCGAGCCAGGTCCCGCTCGCGCAGCGAGTGGGGTGCGAGCGACCGCGAGTGGGCGCGGCAACCGACACATAACGCGGTTGTTCACTCATCGTAGGTAGGAGGGTGCCGCCCCGAGCAGCGAGCCAGGTCCCGCTCGCGCAGCGAGTGGGGTGCGAGCGACCGCGAGTGGGCGCGGCAGCCGACACGTAAGGCAGTTGTTCACTCATCGTAGGTAGGAGGTTGCCGCCCGAGCAGCGGCTGCTCTAAGAGCGCGCTGGGTCCGCGGCGACCAGGATACTGCAGCGTACTCGCTCGATAAGTACAGCGTCGACCGAGCCGCGCCACCAGCGCAGAGCAAACGACTTGCTACGCGGATGGCCGAGGATCAAAAGCTCGATGCCCAGCTCGGCCACCAGTTTGGTCAGCACGTCGGCCGGCTCGCCGACCACCAGATGATCGATGACGTTGATGCCCTTGCCCGCCAGCACGGCATGCGCCTCTTTGAGATCGCTTTCCATGTGCTCGCGCTCGTCGGCAAGCGCCACCTCGGGAACGTACTCGCCGGCCAGAAGGTACGCCGACGGGTAATGAACCACGCCTGCAAGGTGAACTTCCGCGGATGCGGCAGGAGCGAGGCGCACCAGCTCGTCGAGCGCCAGGCGCGACTCCGGCGAGCCGTTGTAGGCGACGAGTATCTTACGGTACATGGCGGCCTCCCCGACCGACCGATTTGCGGCCATGGTAGCCCGTTGCGAAGCCGCGGAAAAGCACGGCTTTCCTGGACCGTCTGTGTAAGACGTCGCCGCGGCCAGGCTCGCGCGCGGCTACGCCTCGACCAACTTGGGTTCGGTGCACAGCGCGAGAGCTAGCGATCTCAGCTCGTCCCAGACGTTGCCGCGACCGATACCTTTGGCAAGGGCGTCGAGGCTGGCGAGCCGCACAAGGTAGTCAGGGAGGGTTGCGGGCCGGATGCGCCGCACCGCTCGTTCGAGCGCTGCCTGGCGCTTGCCCCACGCCCGCACGTTGCGCAGCGCATTCGTCATTGGCATTCCGCTGGAGACGGCCGCAAGAACTCCGGCAATCGCGTGCAGATCTTCGCCGAGCTGCCATAGGAGCAGCGGAACTCCTTCGCCGAGGGCCTCGAGCACGGCAAGTATGCGCAAAGCGCGCGCGGCATCGCCAGCGAGCCACGCTTCGGACAACTCGAATACGTCGAATCGCGCGACATCGGCGA
Organism: Casimicrobiaceae bacterium; assembly: GCA_035262745.1. Classification (GTDB taxonomy): domain Bacteria; phylum Pseudomonadota; class Gammaproteobacteria; order Burkholderiales; family Casimicrobiaceae; genus PALSA-1003. Next base: position 206,787 of record DATFSE010000045.1, read on the forward strand.
CCGCCTGTTCGACCGCATGGGCGTCGAGCTCGCCCTCGGGCAGCAATAGTGCCAGCTTGTCGATCTCCTGCTGCGCGGCAAGGAGGTTGCCTTCGGTCGTATCGGCGAGAAACCGCAAGGTATCTTGCGAGGCGCGCTGCCCGCTGCGCGCCAAGCGCTCTGCGATCCACTGCGGCAGCTCGCTGCGCTCGACCGGGTAGACAGCGACCACAACCGCGGAAGCTTCGAGAGCTGCGAACCACGAGCTGGTCTGGGCAGCTCGATCTAGCCGGGGCAACGTGATCAGAGCGACGGCCTCGGGATTCGGTGCGGCTGCATATCCCTCGAGCAGGCGCGCGCCTTCAGTGCCCGGCTTCCCCGAAGGCACGCGCAGATCGATGAGCTTGCGGGCTCCGAAAAGGCTCAAATTCTGGCTCGCCGCAGCGAAGGCCTCCCATTTGAAGCCGGGCTCGACAACGAGAACCTCCCGCTCTTCGTAACCAGACGTGCGAGCAGCACTGCGTATCCGATCCCCGGCTTCCATCGCCAGCAGCGTCTCGTCGCCGTGCACGACATAAAGAGGAGCGACGCCCTTCGCCAGGTGCGCGCCAAGCTGGTTCAACCTGAGCTGCATGCCTCTCACGCTTCAGGCCACCGGCTTCTTCGCCGTCTGCAAGCGCCGGACGAGTTGCTGGACCGCGTCGGTCTGCATCTCCCGCCACAGCCGCTGCTCCTCGTAGGTCTTGGCGAGCACTTCCGTATCGCTGTAAGTGAACGTGCGGCGGACCACCAGTTCCGACGTCGGCAGCCAGTCATTGCCTTCATTGTCGTGGACGCGAAACAGGATGCGCTTGGTGAGCAGGTACTCGAATACTTTGCCGCCGCCGGTGAGGGAGAGGATCTGCTTGTTGTCCTCTACACTGTTCAAGTCGAGCACCACCTGTGCCTTGTCTGCCGCCGGGACGACCCTGGCGGTGCCGGCACCCTCGAGTGCCCGCTTGAGTTCTGGCGTAATGGGAGCGGCCGCGGGCGCGTTGAGATAAAGAGTCTCGAAGCTGTAGTTCGCTTCGCCGCGCAGGTGAAAACCGCACGCTACGAGCACGCTCGAGAGTGCCGCGGCAGACAGCAGTCCTGCGTTTCGCGAGGAGAAAACGCCGAAATGCTCGCGATGACGGGCCGACGCCGCGCTATTCAATCTTGGCACGCGCCAGCGATTCGAGGAGCTTGAGCTCTTTTTCTGCATCGATTTTTTCGCCGTCCGCATAGGCAATCTGGGTAGGGTACGCGCTGATCTGGATGACGCCACCGTCGACGATGTACTTATGGGCAGTCGCGTCGAGCGGCAGCGTCTGTATGCTGCGACCCTTTTCGCCGGTGGTAAGCGGACCTTTGAGCTCCAGCGTAGGGATCGCTGCGACGTATTTGCGCGACGGATCGCGAAATTCGATGCGCACCCCCATGGCGTCGACGGTACGTTTGTCGCGGTTAACGATTTCCAACACGTAGCGCAGCGACTTGCCGGACGTGGATTTGCCTGCGTCCGATTTGACGAGCTCCTGCTCGCGAACGTTCACGGCCATGGCGCTCTTCGCCGCATCGAGGCCAGACTGGATGCGCTTTTGCACTTCGCCCACTTCCTTGTCGTAGGCCCGTTGCCGTTCGATCGCATCGGCGACGGTGAGCTTCGGCACCGCAACACCGGCGGCCTCCTGCGCCTGAAGGCGAGTCAGGAAGCGCGCGAGAACCCTGCGTTCTTCTTCGCTCAACTTGCCGCTCTGAGCGTCGACGAATTCACTTCTTGCCTTGGCGTCCGGCGGCAGCATTTGCTCTCGCGTCCGTCCGGCTACGAGGACGATGGCCACGACGATGCCGGCCAATGCCAGGGCGGCAAGCGCGATGAAGGCTATCTTTTTCCGACGCGCGCTCGCAGACTTGGACTGCTGGTACTGCTTGGCCTTCTGGTACTCCTTCCAAACCGTCGTTGCTTCCAGCGGATGCGGTTCGGGTCGAGGGCGGCGCGCCGCAAAAATCGACTTCATGTGGATTTCGACGCAAGAACGACGTTGACCAGCCGATTGGGAACGACGACAACCCGCGCCGGCGCGAGCGCGACTGCGGTGTTGCCGCCGCTGCTCTCGGCGAGCGCGCGCTGCACCGGAAAGGAGGCGATGGCCGCAGCTTCGATCTCCGCCCGATTGGCATCCGCGCGGACCGTCAATTTGCCTCTGAGCTTGCCGTTGATTTGCAGCACCAGCTCGATCTCGTCCTGCTTGAGCGCTCCTTCGTCGACTTGCGGCCAGGGCGCGTCGACCAGGTCGCCCAGCTTCGCCGCGTATCCCAAGTCTTCCCAAAGCGCATGGGTGATGTGCGGCGCCACGGGATTGAGCACGCGCAACAGCAGCGAGAGGCCTTCGCGTACGAGCTCGACGCTCGCCGGGGTGTTGTCGACAGGGGCGTCTTCGAGGACGTTGAGCATCTTCATCGCCGCCGAGACCACGGTGTTGTACTTGACGCGCTTGTAGTCGTCACTTGCCTGCTTCAGGTGCATGTGGAGTCCCCGCCTCGTCTCGCGAAGTGCAGGCGCCGCGTGCGCCCAGTCGATCCGCGTGGGCGCGCGCGCGAGCGCCTCGGCATGCCCGAAGGCGTACGCCCACAGCCGCTTCAGGAACTTGAACTGGCCTTCGACGGCGTCGTCGGACCAGAGCGCCGAATCTTCTGGCGGGCCTGCGAACATGACGAACAGCCGCGCCGTATCGGCGCCGTACTTGGCGATCAGTTCGTTCGGGTCCACGCCGTTCTTCTTGCTCTTCGACATCGTTCCCGTCCCGCCATACTCGACCGGCTTGCCATCGGACTTGAGCGTACCGCCTGTGATGCGCCCTTCCGCGTCGTGAGTGGGCTCGACCTCCTCGGGCGAGAAGTAATCGATGCCGCCCTTGTCGCCGCGGCGGAAGTAGCTATGGTTGAGGAGCATGCCCTGCGTCATCAGGCGCAGGAACGGCTCTTCGAACGGCACCAGTCCCATGTCGCGCATCACCTTGGTCCAGAACCGGGCGTAGAGCAGGTGCAATATCGCGTGCTCGATACCGCCGATGTACTGGTCCATCGGGTTCCAGTAGTCGTTGCGCGCGTCGACCATCGCCGGCTTGTCGCCGATCTTCGCGTCGGGGCAGGCATAACGCATGTAGTACCACGACGAGTCGACGAAGGTGTCCATGGTGTCGGTCTCGCGCTTCGCCGCGGATCCGCATTTCGGGCACGTCGTATTGACGAAGTCGGGGCGCTTGGCCAGCGGGTTGCCGGTGCCGTCGGGGACGCAATCCTCGGGCAGCACGACCGGTAGATCGGCTTCCGGCACCGGCACGTCGCCGCATGCTGGACAGTGGATGATCGGGATCGGCGTTCCCCAGTAGCGCTGGCGCGAAACGCCCCAGTCGCGAAGTCGGTAGGTGATCTGTTTGGCGCCGAGCCGCTTCGCCTCAAGATCGGCGGCGATTGCGTCGATGGCGGCGGCGTACGGCAACCCGTCGTACTTGCCCGAGTTGACGCAGCGCCCGCGCTCCTTGTCCTCGTACCAAGGCTGCCACGCTTCAGTAGAAAAGTTCTCGCCGGGAATCGCGATCACCTGCTTGATCGCGAGGTCATACTTCTTGGCGAAGGCGAAATCGCGCTCGTCGTGCCCGGGTACGCCCATCACCGCGCCTTCACCATAGGCCATCAGCACGTAGTTGCCGACCCAAACTTCGATCTTCTCGCCGGAGAGCGGATGGGTTACCGAAAGCCCCGTCGGCACGCCCTTCTTCTCCATCGTCGCGAGCTCGGCCTCGATCACCGTGCCGCGCTTGCACTCTTCGACGAACGCCGCGAGTGAGGGGTTCGACCGCGCCGCATGGGCGGCGAGCGGATGTTCGGCGGCGATCGCGCAAAAGGTCACGCCCATGATCGTGTCGGCGCGCGTCGTGAACACGTACATGCGACCGTTTCCGATTGGCCTGCCGTCGTCGCCGGCGATGTCGTGAGTGAAGGCGAAGCGCACGCCCTGGCTCCTGCCGATCCAGTTCGCCTGCATCGTGCGCACGCGCTCGGGCCACCCCGTCATATTGGGCAGATTGTCGAGCAACTCGTCGGCGTAGTCGGTGATGCGCAGGTAGTACATCGGGATCTCGCGCTTCTCCACCGGAGCGCCCGAGCGCCACCCGCGCCCGTCGATCACCTGCTCGTTGGCGAGCACGGTCTGATCGACCGGATCCCAGTTCACGACACCGGTTTTCTTGTACGCGATCCCGCGCTCGAGCATCTTCAGGAAGAGCCACTGGTTCCAGCGATAGTAGTCGGGATTGCAGGTCGAAAGCTCGCGCGACCAGTCGATCGCGAGCCCCACGGCCTGCATCTGCTTCTTCATGTAAGCGATGTTGTCGTAGGTCCACTTCGCCGGCGCAACGCCGACTTTCATCGCCGCGTTTTCCGCCGGAAGACCAAACGCGTCCCACCCCATCGGCATGAGCACGTTGTACCCATTCATGCGCAGGTACCGGTACATCATGTCGTTGATGGTGTAGTTGCGCACGTGTCCCATGTGCAGAGCACCGGACGGATAGGGCAGCATGGACACGCAAAAGAATTTAGGCGCCGACGATTTTTCCGACGCCACGAACGCGCGGCGTGAAGCCCAGTGCGCCTGGGCGGCGGCTTCGATGTCGGCGGGGCGATACGGCTGCATTGCAAGTGGGCCAGGGCCTAGTGTTCAGGCCGCCGATTATACCGGGGGAGCGCCATTAACCCTCACGAAGGCGCGGGAAAGAACATGGCAACGAGGCCCAGGATCGCAAAAAGACCCGCCGCAATATAGCGAATCATCCGCATCGGAATACGCATCGCTGCTGCGTTGCCGAGCCACACCACGGGGACATCGGCGATCAACATGCCCAAGGTTGTGCCGGCAACCACCGCGACGAGATTGCCGAATTGCGCGGCAAGGACCACGGTCGCGATCTGAGTCTTGTCGCCAATTTCGGCCAGAAAGAATGCGACCACGGTCACTGCGAACGCACCCCACCGAGACTGGGCCACCGGCTCGGCGTCGAGACGGTCGGGCTTGAGCGCCCAGAGAGCGACTGCGAAAAACGACGCGCTCACCAGCCAGCGAAGATAAGCTCCAGGAACCACTTCGCGCACCCACGCACCGACGAGACCGGCCAGCGTGTGATTGAAAAGTGTGGCGACAAGGATGCCCAGCACGATCGGCACCGGCTTGCGCAGTCTCGCGGCGAGCACCAGCGCCAACAACTGCGTCTTGTCGCCGACCTCGCTCAAGGCGACAACCACGATCGAAACGAGCAGCGCTTCCATGGCTTTGGTCGATGGACAAGAGGTCGAGCCGACTCGCCTGGCCACTCGTCGGCCGGTTATCGACGCTCGGGCGCCGCAGGGGAGCGACTCGATTCGGCGCAGAGGGCGGGACTGCTAAAATTCTACCGTAGGCAGGGAACCTTGCCCGGAGAGAGCGCCCAAAACCGGAGATCTAGCAATTTCAGCCGATGAAGCGCGCGTCAACTTCTGCCCGAATGCTTATTGCAGCCGCGCTCGTTGCGGGCGCTGCTCACGCCGCGCCGGTTCGCACTGAGCACGTCGAGGCTGAGCTTGCGGCCGAACGCACAGCGATCGTGCCGGGTCAGCCGTTGACCGTCGCCTTGCGTCTGGCGATGCAGCGCGGCTGGCACACCTATTGGCGCAATCCAGGAGACTCCGGACTTCCGACGACGCTTAGGTGGAACCTGCCGCAGGGTATGAACGCGGGGCCCATCGAATGGGCTCCTCCGCACGCGCTGCCGGTCGGCCCACTGATGAACTTCGGCTACGAGGGCGAAGTCCTGCTGCTGTCCAAAATCACAGCGGCGGGCGACTTGGCCGAGGGCAAGCCGGTTACGCTGGCGGCACGTGCCGATTGGCTGGTCTGCAAGGAGATATGCATTCCGGAGGGGGCGGACCTTTCGCTGACTCTGCCGGTCGCTAAAGTCTCCGAGGTTGATCCGCGCTGGGGTGGTCCGATCGCTTCGGCGCAAGCGGCGCTGCCTCGACCGCTCGAAGGATTTGCCGTCAGTGCGAACGGTGCAGGGCGCGAGGTGGTGCTGACATTGGGTGGCAAGGGCGCAGCCCGCGATCCGGGGCAGGTCTACTTCTTTCCGTATAAGGCGGGCCTGATCGAGCCCAGCGCGCCGCAGACGCTGACCCGCGACGGCGATCAGTGGAAGCTCGAGCTCGCCGTTGCCAATCAGCGCGTCGGAGAATTCGACCGCGTCGCGGGCGTGATCATCGGTAGCACGGGCTTCGGCGCGCAGCGAGCCGCGAGCATCGATGTGCCGCTCGAAGGAAGCATCGCGGGGAGCGCGCCCGTGAAAAGCGCTCCTGCGCCGCTGCCCCTGCCTACGCAGAGCGAGAATTTGTCGTTCGGCTTGGCGCTCCTCTTCGCCTTCGTCGGCGGCATGCTGCTCAATCTGATGCCGTGCGTGTTCCCGGTGCTGTCGCTCAAGGTCCTTGGCTTTGCAACGCACGGCGGCGGACGTGCGACCATGCGGTTGCACGGGCTCGCATTTGCGGCGGGCGTCGTGGTCTCGTTCTGGCTGCTCGCGGCCGGGCTGATCGCGTTGCGAGCGGCGGGAGGCGAGCTCGGCTGGGGATTCCAGTTGCAGTCGCCCGCGGTGATCTCCGCGCTGGCGATTCTCTTTTTCGTGATGGCATTGAATCTTTCCGGCGTGTTCGACTTCGGCCGCCTGGTGCCGTCGTCGGTCGCGACCTGGGATGCGAAAAGACCGCTGCTCAACGACGCGCTCTCCGGAGTGCTGGCGGTCGTGATCGCATCGCCTTGCTCGGCGCCATTCATGGGAGCTGCACTGGGATACGCTCTGACCGCGCCGCGCGGCATTACTGTCGGCGTTTTCACATCGCTGGCGATCGGGATGGCGCTGCCGTATCTGCTGCTCGCGTTTTTCCCCCATTGGCGGACTCGACTGCCGCGGCCGGGTCCATGGATGCAGCGCCTTAAGCAGTTCCTCGCCTTTCCGCTCTATGCAACAGTGCTCTGGCTTGCGTGGGTGCTCGGCGCCCAACTCGACAACGATGCGGTATTGAGGCTGGGCCTCGCGCTGCTTTTGATCGCACTCGCGTTATGGGCATGGCAATCGCGGCGCAGTGGAGCACTGCACGGCTGGACGATCGGTGCGTTGGCAGGTGTCGCGGCGGCAGCCGCGGTCGTGTGGCCGGTGGTTGCGGCATCGACGCCGTCGGGCCCTGCGCGCAGCGTTTCGACCGATGCCGGACCTTGGCAAGCCTACGCGCCTGATCGCCTTGCGCAGCTGGTCAGCGACGGACGTACGGTATTCATCGATTTCACCGCTGCCTGGTGCGTCACCTGCCAGGTGAACAAGCGCCTGGTGCTCAGTTCAGCCGAAGTGAACGATGCTTTTTCGCGCCACAAGGTTGTCTTGCTCCGCGCTGACTGGACACGCCGCGATCCGGCGATTGGCCAGGCGCTCGCCGCGCTGGGACGCAGCGGCATTCCCGCTTACGTGCTGTATCGACCGGGACGCGAGCCGCTGCTTTTGCCTGAAGTTCTGCAGCGGAGTACGATCACCGATGCGTTGGCGACGCTCGACAAATCCGAAACGGCGTCAACGCGTTAAGGAGCGAACCATGATGTTGCGCACTTTCATCGTTGCAATCTTGCTTATCGCAGCGCAAGTGGCCTCCGGAGGGGCGGTGGTCGGCGAGAGCGCTCCCAATTTCAACCTGACCGATACCAAAGGGAACCCGGTTCAGCTTTCCGATTTCAAGGGCCGCTATGTCGTGCTGGAATGGACCAATCCCAACTGTCCGTTCGTGCGCAACCATTACAACACTAAGAACATGCAAGGCCTGCAGCAGCGCTGGGGTGAGCGCGATGTGGTTTGGCTCTCTATCGATTCCACCAATCGGCAAAGCTGGGACTATGTCAAGCCGATAAAGCTTGCTGCATGGATGCAAAACCAGGGCGCGGCGCAGAAGGCGGTCCTGGTCGATCCCGACACCGGCGTGGCCAGGGCGTACCAGGCGAAGACCACTCCGCACATGTTCGTCATCGATCCGCAGGGCACCATCATCTACGCCGGTGCCATCGATGACCGGCCATCGACACGCCCGGAAGATCCGCTCGCTGCGCGAAACTATGTTCAAGCGGCGCTCTCCCAAGCAACTGACGGTAAACCTCTGACGACTTCCAGCTCCGTTCCATACGGTTGCTCCATAAAATACTAAGAAGCGGTCGCGCCTTCTCGCTCGCGCTGCTCGTCGCCGCGTGCGGGCAGAGCGGCGAACGGCCGTTGCAGGGTTACATCGAGGGCGAATACGTTCGCGTAGCCGCGCCGTTTGCCGGGTGGCTGCAGCAGTTGTCGGTGCAGCGCGGCGCGCAGGTCACAACCGGCGCGCCGCTGTTCACGCTGGAGCGAGAGAACGAGACTGCGGCGCGGCGCCAGGCCGAAAAGGAGCTCCAGGCCGCTGAAGCGCGCCTTGCAAATCTGCAGACCGGCAAGCGGCCGGTCGAAGTGCAGACGGTGGCCGAGCAACTTCGCCAGGCACAAGCGGCGCGCGATCTATCGGCGACAAATCTCAAACGGCAGGAGGCGCTGGCGAAGTCGGGGTTCATCAGCGATGCGGCGCTCGACGATGCACGTACTAGGCTGCGCAACGATAGTGCACACGTAGAGGAGCTCAAGGCCTCGGTCGCGACGGCCAAGCTGCCCGGGCGGCCCGATGAGATTCGCGCTGCGCAAGCCGACGCCGCGGCGGCACGCGACGCTCTGGCGCAGGCGGATTGGAAGCTTGGACAGCGCGCAGTCGCGGCGCCGAGCGCCGGGCGCGTGAACGACACGTACTATGTCGTGGGCGACTGGGTTCCCGCAGGCGGCGTGGTGGTGAGCCTGCTCCCGCCGCAGAACGTCAAGATCCGCTTCTACGTTCCAGAGCCCGCGCTCGGCGCGGTGAAGCCCGGTCAAACCGTACGCTTTGTCTGCGACGCCTGCGGCGGGCCGCAGAACGCCATCGTCAGCTTTATCTCCGATCGCGCGGAATTCACACCTCCCGTGCTCTACTCCAAGGAAAATCGAGCCAAGCTGGTTTACCTGGTCGAAGCGAAGCCGGCTCCGGAAGTCGGCGCGCGGCTCAACCCCGGTCAGCCGGTCGACGTCACCCTGCCGCCGAGCCCATGAGCAGTACGGCACCTGGCTCCGATGTCGTCATCGACGTTCGGGGGTTGAACAAGCACTTCGGTTCGAACCACGCAGTCAAGGATCTCGCGCTCACCGTGCGCCGCGGAGAGATCTTCGGCTTTCTGGGCCCCAATGGCAGCGGTAAGACGACTTCAATCCGCATGCTTTGCGGGCTACTCACGCCCGACAGCGGCGAAGGCACCTGCCTCGGCCTGGACATCGTGCGCGATACGCGCGAGATCAAGCGCCAGGTCGGCTACATGACGCAGCGCTTTTCGTTCTGGGAAGACCTCACCATCCGCGAGAACCTGCGTTTTGTCGCACGCATGTACGCGATGGACTCGAGCACCGAGCGTGTCGAGCGCTCGCTCGATCACCTGGGTCTGAAGGCAAGCGCCGACAAGCTCGCCGGGGCGCTCTCTGGCGGCTGGAAGCAGCGTCTGGCGCTTGCTGCCTGCCTGCTGCACGAACCGCAATTGCTGCTGCTCGATGAACCGACGGCAGGCGTGGATCCCAAGGCGCGGCGCGACTTCTGGGACGAGCTGCACGCGCTCGCGGCGCGCGGCATCACGGTGCTGGTCAGCACGCATTACATGGACGAGGCTGAGCGCTGCCACAAGCTGGGTTACATCCTCTACGGGAGGTTGCTCGCCCAGGGAACCGCGAAGGAGATCATTGCCAGTCAGACGCTCGTCACCTGGGCAGTCACCGGCGAGGATCTCTCGACGCTCGCGGAGCGACTGCGTGCGCTTCCGTCTGTCGAGCAGGTCGCGTCATTCGGGGCGGCGATTCACGTCACTGGATCGGATGCCGCGCGCCTTGAGGCAGATCTCGCACCGCTCAAAGCCGAGCGAGGCCGCCATTGGCAGCGCATCGAGCCAGGGCTGGAAGATGTATTCATCCATCTCATGCGCGCCGCCGGCGCCGACACAGCGACCGCGGCGAGCACATGAAGCATAGTTGGTTCTCGATCTCGCGCTGGCTGGGGATCGTCAACAAAGAGTTCATTCAGCTCAAGCGCGATCGGCTCACCTTCGGCATGATCGTCGGCATCCCGGTGATCCAGCTAGTGCTATTCGGCTTTGCGATCAACTCCGATCCCAAGCACTTGCCCACATCGGCGCTGATCGCCGATCGCAGCGAATTCTCGCGCAGCATTCTCGCCGGCTTGCGCAACAGCGAATACTTCGCCTTCATCGGCGAGGCCGCCGACGAGCAGGAAGCCGATCGCATGCTCGCGACTGGCAAGGCGCAATTCGTCGTTTCGATTCCGGCCGACTTTTCGCAACGGCTGGTGCGCGGTGAGCAGCCGGCGATTCTTCTCGAGGCCGATGCAACCGATCCGACGGCGACGGTGAACGCGATTGCCGCGGTGAATCAACTCGCCCAGACGGTCCTGTCACACGACCTGAAAGGACCGCTCGCGTCACTCGCGGCAACCCCCGGCGCGTTCGAAGTGCGCATCCATTCGCGCTACAACCCGGAAGCGATCACGCAGTACAACATCGTCCCCGGCCTGATGGGCGTGATTTTGACCATGACCATGGTGATGATGACCGGGCTCGCCATTACCCGCGAGCGCGAACGCGGCACCATGGAAAATCTGCTCGCGACGCCCGCCACCGCGCTGGAAGTGATGACAGGAAAGATCGTCCCCTATGTCCTGATCGGCCTGCTGCAGATCAGCATCGTGCTGACGCTGGCCAAGCTGCTGTTCGACGTTCCCATGCTGGGCAATTTTCTTACGCTCTATCTGTCGGTGCTGCTGTTCATTGCCGCGAACCTGACGCTTGGTCTCACCTTCTCCTCGCTTGCTCAGAATCAGCTGCAGGCAGTGCAGATGACATTTTTCTTTTTCCTGCCGTCGATCCTGCTGTCAGGCTTCATGTTTCCCTTCCGCGGCATGCCAGGTTGGGCGCAGGTGATCGGCGAGGCGCTGCCCTTGACGCACTTCCTGCGCATCGTGCGGGGCGTGCTGCTCAAGGGCAACGGATGGTCGGAGGTCTTCCCTGATGTATGGCCGATCGCCCTGTTCATGCTGGTGGTGATCGCAGTGGGCTTGCGCTTCTGGCGCAGCACGCTGGATTGAACTTGTCGCAAGACTAGGGCCTGTCAACAGGCCCTAATACGTCGCGCGCCCGCCGGAGAGATCGAACACGGCGCCAGTCGAGAACGAGCAGTCGTCCGAGCAAAGGAATGCGACCATGCGGGCGATCTCGTCCACTTCGACAAAGCGCCCCAGCGGAATTCGCCCAAGGATGTCGGCGCGACGCTTTGGCTTAAGTTCCTTCGCCATCGCCGTTTCGGCAGCGGCCGGCGTCACGCAGTTCACCATGATCCCGAGCGGCCCGGCCTCCTTGCCGGCGGTCTTGGTCAGTGCGATCAGCCCCGCCTTGGATGCGCTGTATGCGCCGGAGAGCGGTAAGCCTTCTTTGCCCTGGACCGACGCAACGTTCACTACATGTCCGCGCAGCGGGCGCGCTTCCTGTCGGCGCATGACGTCGAGCACGGCGCGCAGGCAAAGATACGCGCCGACCAGGTTCACCTCGAGCACCCGGCGGAAATCGACCGGGTCTGTCTCCCATAGGGGAAGCACTTCGCCGAGGATGCCGGCGTTGTTCACGAACGCATCGATGCGTCCGAAGGCAGCGAGGTCGGCCGCAAGCGCAGCCTCTACCGAGGCCTGATCCGTCACGTCGACTCGGCGTGCGACGGTGTCGACGCCGAGCGCGCAGACGGCATCCTGCAGCGCGGGTTCGGACCTGTCCCAAAGGCTCACCCTCGCGCCGCAAGCAAGCGCGCACCGCGCAATGCCGCGGCCGATGCCGCCGGCCCCGCCGGTGATCAGTACCGACTTCGAAGCGAGATCGTATCGGTTCATTGAGCGCCTTACTTCAACCCGGGCTCCAGGCAAACTTGCAGCGTGAGTTCTGCAGCCGGTAGACGCCCAGCGCCGGCGGCGATTCGATATCGGCAAACGTGCCGTCCTTGAGCATCGCGCAGCACGCCGCGACAAACACGTCGACGTCGCCCCAGCTCTCTGCCAGCACGATCCAGCGCGGGATCAGATTTTTTTCGCTGCGCACTTTTTTCTCGGCGGTCTCGACCGCGCTGGCGGCCTCATCTGCGATCAGCAGATGACTACCGGCAATGCCGGGCGTTTCGACAAGTGCCGGCAGTACCTGCTGCGCCATTTTGCGTCGGTGGGACTCGGCCAGCGCATCGGCGACACCGTAGCGAAACGTTGCCATCAGCCCTCCCTGACCTTCGCCGAAACTCGCCGCGACGTGGCAGAGCGAGCGCGCCACGCCGCGAAAATGCCGCACCGTTGCCACGGTCCACGGCGTCGGGTTGTTAAGCCGCGCCAGATAGTCGGGGCCGGTCACGGCGAATAGAGAGTCCGTTTCGTAGAGATTGAAGTACTCGGGCTCCCCGTCGATCGCCACGTAGCGCCTGCCGCGCAAGAAGCCAGGGATGCCGGCACGCTCCGGCATGTGTTCGAGGCCATGCCATTTGTAGAACTCGTCGCGGCCCTCCGGTGCAATGTCGTGCCAGATCGCAACCGCGCCCTTGCCAGCCAGGCTCATGTTCGGGACCTCCTTCAACCGCCACTCGGCATCCGTCACCGCCAGCCTTGACTTTACGCCAAAAATCAGGAAAATGGAACTATGTTGCAATTTGGAACATAGTTTCAAAGACACGGATTTCGGCTGGCCGCGCCTATGCAAATCGCTAATGTCGATCGCAGCTTGAGCCTGATCGAAGCCCTTGCAGGCGAGCGAGGCGGTCTTCCCTTGGGCGTGCTTGCGCAGCGGCTCGATTTGCCCAAGAGTGCCGCGCACCGGTTATTGCAGACCTTGGCGGCCCGCGGTTACGTCTACCAGGATCCTGTATCGCAGGACTACGCACTGACACTCAAAATCGCGCTGCTCGGCTTTCGCTTTCTAGACTCGCGGCACCTGCCCGACGTGACTCAGGAAGCGCTTGATCGCCTCGCGCGGCAGTCGGGCGAGTACTGCCGGATGGCGGTGGTCGAGGGAGAGACCCTGGTCTGGGTGGCACGGGCGCAAGGCGCTACCCTCGGACTACGCTACGATCCGCCCATGGGGCGGGAAGTTGTGCTCCACGCGACTGCGACGGGCAAGGCGTGGCTCGCCACGCTTCCCGAGCAGCAAGCCCTGCGGATCGTGTGTGCGCGCGGCTTCGAGACCCCAGAAGGGTTCGGCGAGCAGGCGCTCAAGAGTGTCGACGAGCTTCGCCGTCACCTCGATGAGACTCGACGCCGAGGCTACGCGCTGGCCATCGAGGAAGGCGAGGCCGGCACCGTGGCCGTCGCCGCGGCTTTTCGCACCTACGACGCCCCTACAGCACCGGCCGCCGGCACGGTGTCGATTGCCGGGCCGCTGGCGCGCCTGAGCAAGGTGCGGATCGTCGAGCTCGTCCCGCTGCTCAAGGAAACCGCCGGTGAAATTACTCGTCTTTGGTCGTTGCGTCTGCGCCAGTCGCCGACCGGCGGCAACGTTTCGCCGCTCGCCGCTTGATCGGCGATGAGTATCCAACGATACGGGAGTTCCCATGAGTGAAGCTGCCGCGCCAGTTGCGGACCCGAGCAACGCCGCGCCTCCAGGCGTGCTGTCGGACCGCGTTTCCGCATTCGCTTATCCCATCGCATCGTTCAGCGTGCTTTTTCTGCTGTGGCAATTCGGCGCCCGGGCGGCGGGCATCCCAGAGTACATCCTGCCGGTCCCGTCGGAATTCCTGGCCAAGCTCTGGTCGTCACGCGCGCTCATCACCGAGCACACGCTGGTGACGGCAAAGGAAATCGTCCTCGGCTTCCTGATGGCCGCTGCGATCTCGATCCCGCTCGGATTTTTCATCGTATCGATAAAGCCCATCGAACGCGCCGTCTATCCGGTGATTGTCTTCTTCCAGCTCATACCGAAGATCGCCATTGCGCCGCTGTTCGTGGTCTGGTTCGGTTTCGGGCTTTTTCCCAAGATACTGCTCACGTTCCTGCTCTGCTTCTTCCCGACGCTGGTCGCCAGCATGACCGGCTTCCGCGCGCTGGACGAGCGGGTGCTGTTCCTGACCAAGTCGATGGGCGCCACCTGGTGGCAGACGTTCCGCTTCGTGCGCCTTCCCGCGGCGATGATGTACATCTTCGCCGGACTCAAAGTTTCGGTGGTGTTCGCCGCCACCGGTGCCATCGTCGGCGAGTTTGTCGGCGCCAACGCAGGTTTGGGCTACCTGCTGTTGCGCGGCACCAGCTATCTCGACATGCCGTTGATCTTCGCCGTGCTGGTGGCGCTCTCGGTGATAGGCATTCTGTTCAGCTACCTGGTGCAGTACTCCGAGCGCTGGCTCATGCCCTGGCAGCGCAACTGAACGCATTCAACCCGACGCCACTGACGCGGCGGCCGCTTTCCACCCGAGGAGGAACTCATGCAAGCAACGAAGCTCCTTATAACGGCGCTGATTGGCGCGCTCGCGCTGGCGACCGGCGGAGCCCAGGCGCAGGCGCTCAAGCCCATGAAGCTCACGCTCAACTTCCTGGCCGGCGGCCCGCAAGCAGGCTTCATGCTCGCCAAGCAGATGGGCTTGTACGAAAAAGCCGGCATCGACCTCACCATCGAGGAAGGCCGCGGGTCGGGGACAACAGCACAGCTGGTCGCCACCGGTCAGACCGACATCGGCTTCGCTGACGCGCCGGCGGCGATGCAGCTGCGCGCCAAGAACGCTCCGGTGAAGATCATCGCGCCGATCCTGCAGACCAACGGCTTCGCCATCATCACGCTCGAGGAAACAGGCATCCGCAAGCCGTCGGACCTTGTCGGCAAACGCGTCGCGGTACAGGCAGGAACCGCGCAGACCACGCTGCTCAACGCGATCCTGGCTGCGAACGACATCGATCCGTCGAAGTTCAACGCGATCAACATCGATCCGTCGGCGTTCGTCGGGACGCTCATCGAAAAAAAGGTCGACGCCATCCTCGGCGGCGCCGACTTCCAGTCAGTGCAGCTTCGCGACCGGGGGCTCAAAGTCCACGACATCCTCTACCGCGACGTCGGAGTGCCCACCGTCGGGCTATCGGTAATCGCCAGGGACGACAAGATCGCCGCAGAACCGGATCTGTACCGGAAGTTCATCGCAGTGAGCCTCGAGGGATGGGATGCGGCGCGCAAGAACCCAACGGCTGCAGCGGACGCCGTCATAAAGATGTTTCCCACCGCAACGCGCGAGCAGATCCAGAAGCAGCTCGAGGTCGATCTCAAGCTCCTTTGCGCGCCAGGCGCAACTGCGCTGGGCCGGGTGCCCGAAAAGAACTGGGACACCACCTTCGCGCTGCTTACCAAGTACCTCGAGTTGCCGACGGCCAAGCCCGCGACCGACTACTACACCACTTCGCTGCTGCCCGCGAATCCACCCAAATGTCCGTGACCATGTCGAGCGCAGTCTCCGCCAGGGCGACAGCTCGCGAGAGCGGGGCGCCGATCGAGGGACGCCGCATCACCAAGCGCTTTCCGGGGAAGGGCAAACTCTTCACCGCCATCGAGGACGTTTCGTTTTCCATCGCGGGCGGCGAATTCGTCTCGCTGATCGGCCCATCCGGCTGCGGCAAGAGCACGCTGATGCTGATCGCCGCCGGCCTTTCGCTGCCCACAGAAGGAGAAATTCTGGTCGACGGCAACAAGCTGACAGCGCCGATTACCGATGTGGGCATCGTGTTCCAGGACCATTTGCTGCTCGATTTCCGCACTGCGATCGACAACATCATGCTGCAGCACCAGGTGCGCGGACTCCCGCTCGGCGAAGGGCGCACCGACACGCTGGCGCTCATGGAAAAGATCGGCATTGCTCACGCCGCGGACCGCTATCCCCGGCAACTCTCCGGCGGCATGCGCCAGCGAGTGTCGATTGCGCGCGCGCTGATCCATCATCCGTCGGTGCTGCTGATGGACGAACCCTTAGGCGCGCTCGATGCGATTACGCGTACGCAGATCCGGCACGACTTGGAGCTTCTGTGGCTGGAGACGCGCAAGACCGTGCTCTTTATCACTCACAGCGTCGAGGAGGCGGTGGGATTGTCGGATCGGGTGCTGGTCATGTCTCCGAATCCAGGTCGGATCGTCGAAGAAATTGTCATTGACCTGCCTCGGCCACGACCCGCTCATCTTGGCGAATATCCGACGTTCAATGCGTACGCGGAGCGAATTCACGAAGCCTTCAGACGTCTGGGCGTGATCAAGTATTGATGAGCCGCGTGCTCATTACCGGCGGAGCCGGATTCCTGGGAGCGCGAGTCGTCGCACTGGCTCGCGGAGCGGGACACGAGGTGATCAGCGCCGATGTCATTCGCGGCGCCGATATTGCGCTCGATGTCGGAGATCCGGCGGCAGTTGCCTCGACGATCGAATCGACTCGACCCGAGGCGATCGTTCATCTGGCAGCGCTGCTTACCGACGCTGGAGAACGTGCACCGGTCGAGGCGACTCGGGTCAATGCGCTTGGCACGGCCGCAGTGTTCGCTGCCGCCGGGAACCAACGCTGCGAGCGGGTGATTTTCGCCAGCTCGATTTCCGCTGTTGGACCAACCCAAGGCACGCTGGGCGACGATGCACACTTGACGCCCGGCAATGTGTACGGCGCGACCAAGGCATTCTGCGAACACCTGGCGCGGGCGATGGTTGCGCATCTCAATGCGCCCAGATATTTGGGCCTCAGGTTCGGCTATGTGTACGGACCAGGCCGAGTGCGCGGTTGGTGCGACCTGCAAGGATTGATCGAGCGCGTCGCCGCCGGAGAGCGCGAGCTTACCTATCCTGATTACCCGGAAGCCATCGATTGGACCTGGGTCGGCGATGCCGCCGACACGCTCAAGCGAGCTCTCGAGTGCCCGCTGCCGCGCTTCAAAGTGGTCAACGTGGCCGGCGACAAGCGGCGGGTGCGCGAAGCGATCGCGCATCTACAGCGGACATTCCCTGATCTGAGAGCCGATCCGGTCGCTGCGACGACGCCTCCGTCTGCATGGGATCTGGTCAACGACGGGTTGGAAGCCCTGCTGGGTAGGGTTCCGACCACTACCCTGGAACAGGGAATCGACCAGCTGCTGGCGGCGCTGCGCGAAAGCCCGAAGCGTTAGCTGGCTGGAATCCTCACATGCCAGCTGCGTCGTCCGGACGAGGTGATCCGGTAACTATTCAACGCGAAGATCTCTGTTGCATGGACAGGTCTGTCTTCCGGCGCCCCTTCGGAGAGGTCTCTTTAGCTTTTGGGAGCATGTCATAGAGTTTACGAGTAGCTTGCGAATTGCTTACAATCGCATGCGCCATTCGGCCAGTTAGGGACTGATCATGGGGAAGTCATTCTCCGCCAATCCGCAATCACCGCAGCGCCCGGACGAGATGGGGCTGTGATAACGCGGCGAGCGTTCTTAGGCACAATCTTCGGCGGAATCCTCGCCACGTCTCGAGCGGGCGAGACGCATGGGCAGGGGAAGGTAGTGCGGATCGGCTGGTTGGATGCTGGAACGACACCGACGGGAGCGCCCTCGAGAGCCCTCACGCCATTCAAACAGCGTCTTGTGGAACTAGGCTATGTCGAGGGCCGCGACTTTGTGATGGAAAGCCGTTTCGCGGATACGTACTGGGACCGCCTCCCGGGCCAGGCACAGGACCTCGTGGGTCGCGGTGTCGACGTAATCGTGACCATTGGAACTCCCACGGTTATGGTTGCTAAGAAAGCGACGACAACGATCCCGATTGTCATGGCCGGAGCTGGGGAGCCGCTAGAGCTTGGCCTCGTCTCGAGTCTCGCTCATCCGGGCGGCAACGTCACCGGAGTAGCGCACAATCCAGGCCCCGAATTCGCGGGCAAGAGCCTCGAATTGTTGAAAGACGCAACGCCCAAGCTCTCTCGTGTCGCAATACTTTGGGATTCGGGGGCCTTGCATGAAGTGCCTTCTCTTGAAGGACAGCGGGCAGCTGCCCGAACGCTCGGGCTGTCCTTGCTGATTCACGACATCACAGAGGCCCACAGCGAGGCGGCTTTCGCCACGGTGCTGTCAGAAGTGAAGTCGGAGGGCGCCGAGGCCGTATTCGTATATCCCAACTTCATCGTCGGCAAACACGCGAGAACGATCCTGGCATTTCTTAGTGCACAACGTCTCCCCTCGATGTTCCAAGACGCCTGGTTCGTTGAGCAAGGTGCCCTCTTCGCGTATTACGCGAACTGGAACGACTTGCGCCGCCGCGCTGCCGAATACGTCGACAAAATTCTGAAGGGTGCAAAGCCTGGTGATCTCCCTGTGGAACAACCGCAACGGTTCGAGCTCGTGGTGAACTTGAAGACAGCCAAGGCGCTCGGCCTCACCATTCCGCAATCGATCTTGCTTCGTGCCGACAAGATCGTCGAGTGAGCCTTCACGCAG
>DATFSE010000046.1:0-2855 GCA_035262745.1 Casimicrobiaceae bacterium
CTGGGCATCAAGGACAAAGACACCTTCCCGCTGATTTTCATGCGCGAGAACTGCGCCGACATGGCGATCGAGGAGGACGACGTCGAAGAGACGTTCATCGCCCAGGCGCGCGCCCTGCTTATCACCGGCACGCACTTTTCCACCGAGTACATCAACCGCATCAGCAACCTCGCGCTGGACCGCGCGCGCACGCACGACGTGCGAACCGTGCTCGACATCGATTACCGTCCGGTGCTATGGGGATTGACCAGCCGTGGCGACGGCGAGACTCGCTATATCCGCTCCGATACCGTTACCGCGCATCTGCAGCGCATCCTGCCCAAGATCGATCTCGTCATCGGCACCATCGAGGAGTTCAACATCGCCGGCGGCAGCCCCGACATCATGAAGTCGCTGCACGCGGTACGCGCCGTCAGCAAGGCGGTACTCGTGGTCAAGCGCGGCGCGCTCGGCTGCGCGGTGATCGATGGTCCGATTCCGAAATCGCTCGACGCAGCTTTCAACGGCAAGGGGGTCGAGGTCGAGGTGCTCAATGTGCTCGGAGCCGGCGACGCGTTCTCTTCGGGCTTTCTTTCCGGCTGGGTGCGCGGTGAGGATTACGGTGCGAGCGCAAGCTACGCCAACGCCTGCGGTGCACTGGTCGTCTCGCGCCATGGCTGCTCGCCGGCGATGCCCACCCGCGTCGAGCTCGACTACTTTCTTGCCAATGCCGGGCGCATTCCGCGCCCAGACCGCGATGCGACGCTCACTCGGCTGCATCGCGTGACCGCGCCGCGCACGCGACGCGACGAAGTATTCGCCTTCGCCTTCGATCACCGCAACCAGTTCTTCGAGCTGGCGCAGCAGGTCCATGCGCCCGAGGATCGTTTGCCCGAGTTGAAGCGTCTGCTCGTCGACGCTGCTGCCGAAACGGAAACCGCGCTCGGCCTCAGCGGTCGGATCGGGATTCTCTGCGACGATCACTACGGGCAGGACGCGCTCAACGCAGCGACCGGACGCGGTTGGTGGATCGGACGCCCGGTCGAGTTGTCGGGCTCGAATCCGCTTGAGTTCGATCGCGGACGCTCAGTCGGGACGCAATTGATCGCGTGGCCGCACGAGCACATCGTCAAGTGTCTGGTGAAGTACCATCCCGACGATCCGGTCGAGCATCGTCTCGAGCAGGAAGCGCAGGTCCAGGCGCTCTATGACGCGGTGCAGGCAAGCGGTCACGAGCTGTTGCTGGAGGTCATTCCGCCGCTGGAAATGCCCCGCGAAAAGGATACGGTGCTGCGTGCGCTCAAGCGGCTCTACAACTTGGGACTCTATCCCGAGTGGTGGAAGCTCGAGCCGATGAGCCCGGGAGAGTGGCGCGCCATCGACGGCCTCATCGCCGAGCGCGACCCGTATTGTCGCGGCGTGGTCATCCTGGGACTCAACGCCAGCGCAGAGCAGCTCGCGCGCGATTTCCGCGAAGCTGCGGCGAGCACAAGCTGCCGCGGTTTTGCCGTGGGGCGCACGATTTTTCTCGAGCCGTCGCGCGCATGGCTTGCCGGCGAGATCGACGACGCCCGGCTAAAGCGGGATATTCGCGACCGCTTCGAGGCACTGATCAACGTATGGCGTGAAACGCGCGGCGTGAAACACCCTGAGCAGGAGGCTGCGTGAATAGTCAGGGATCCTTTGCGCAAGGCAACGAGGCCGTGGCGTGAGTTCAACCGTACGTCTCACCATGGCGCAGGCACTGGTGCGTCATCTTGCGGCGCTGCGCGCGGAAACGCCCGAAGGTCTTGTCCCGCTATTCGGCGGCGTGTGGGCGATTTTCGGTCACGGCAACGTCGCCGGGGTCGGCGAAGCGCTGTTTCGCCATCGCAAGGAGTTGCCGACGTTTCGCGCGCACAACGAGCAGGCGATGGCGCATGCGGCGATCGCCTACGCAAAGGCTCATTTCCGCCGGCGAATGATGGCGTGCACGACATCGATCGGTCCGGGCGCCACCAATCTGGTCACCGCGGCGGCACTGGCGCACACCAACAGGCTGCCGGTGCTGCTGCTGCCCGGCGATATTTTCGTGTCGCGCGCGCCCGATCCTGTATTGCAACAGGTCGAGGATTTTCACGACGGCGGGGTGTCGGCCAACGATTGCCTGAAGCCCGTGTCGCGCTACTTCGACCGCATCGTGCGTCCCGAGCAACTGCTCACCGCGTTGCCGCGGGCGGTCCATGTGCTCACCGATCAGGCGTTGTGCGGGCCGGTCACGCTCGCGCTGCCGCAGGACGTGCAGACCATGGCGTATGAGTATCCCGAGGCGTTTTTCGCGCCGCAACCCATTGTCTTCCGGGCGCCGCCGCCGGACGCGAGCGAGCTCGAGCGCGCCGTCGCAGCCCTGCGCGGATCAAAGCGACCTCTGATCATCGCGGGAGGCGGCGTGCTCTATGCTCAGGCCTCAGCCGCTCTACGCAGGTTGAGCGAGACTCACGGCGTGCCGGTCGCCGAGACGCAAGCCGGCAAGGGTGCGCTGCCCTGGGATCATCCGCTGCAGCAGAGCGCGATCGGTGTGACCGGCTCGACCGCTGCGAATGCGCTAGCAGCCCGAGCCGACGTCGTGATCGCCGTGGGAACGCGATTGCAGGATTTCATGACCGGCTCGCATTCGCTTTTTCCCCAGGCGAAGCTTTTGAGCGTCAACGTCAACGCCTTCGACGCGCTCAAGTGGCGCGGCATCGAGCTTATCACCGACGCGAAAGTGGGGCTCGAGGCGCTGTCGCAAGCGCTCGGCGGCTGGCGCTCCGATGCAGCGTGGCAAAGCGACGCAAAGTCTCTCGCCAACGATTGGCGCGGGATCGTCGATCGCATCACCGGACAGCGCGAAGTGA
>DATFSE010000047.1:0-2967 GCA_035262745.1 Casimicrobiaceae bacterium
GAGCGATCCTTCCGTTCCATATAGCTCGATGGGCGAATGGCCGTGCTTCCATACGTCCCAGCTCATGGCAACCACGATGTCCGCTCCGCTTGCGAACCGGACCAGAGCCATCACTGTCGTCGGCGTCTCGACCTTGATCGCCTCGCCCCTGCGTGGCCCATCCGCGGTAACGATCCGATGGGTAAAGGCCGCTGAAGTGCGCGCCTGGACGCTCGCGACCGGTCCAATGAGATTGACCAGAGTTGCCAGGTAATAAGGCGCCATATCAAGAGCCGGTCCGCCACCCGGTTTGAAGAAAAATTCGGGGTCTGGATGCCAATGCTCCATCCCGTGCGACATCAGAAAGCACGTGCCGGAGAGTACTCTACCGATCTTTCCTGAGTCGATCAGTTCTCGCGCGAGACGTCCTGCGGCGCCGAGAAACGTGTCCGGCGCACACCCGAGCTTGAGGCCGCGCCTTTGAGCCTCGGAGACGAGCTCACGTCCACGTTCGGACTCGGTGCAGAGCGGTTTCTCGCTGAAAACGTGCTTCCCCGCGCTAAGCGCAGCATGACTTACCGCGAAGTGTGCGGCAGGCACCGTCAGGTTCACGACGACGTCAATATCTGGACTCGCGAGCAGCGCATCGATGCCGCGGGCAGAAATACTATACTTTGCCGCAGCGGATCGCGCCGCTTCGTCGCGAACGTCCGTGCAAGCGATGAGCTTGAGCCCGGGAAAAAGGCTCATGTTATGCATGTATATGCCGGAGATCGTCCCGCAGCCGATGATGCCAACGCCGAGTGCCATTTCGCTCTCACGACCAACTTGAAACGGTCTCACCAGCGCGACGCGCGAAGCGCGCGACGTCGTTCGGCTTGTCATGCTCGACGACGAATAATTTCACGCTGGCTTCCTTCATCGCGGTTTGCAGCGCGTTCCAATCGAGCACGCCGTGGCCCGGATCAGCCCAACCATCTTCATCCAGACATTGCCCGCGTGGAGCGATATCCTTGATGTGGCAGGCAACGATGCGGCTCTTGTGTCGTCTAACCTCAGCGACGGGATCGGCGCCACCACGCGCGATCCAGGCAAGGTCAGCTTCCCAGATGAGGTCCGGCGCCTCGGCGAACATGACGTCTAAATAGAATCTGCCGTCCGCCGCCTTCTGGTATTCCCAGTTGTGATTGTGCCAGCCGAAGGCGAGACCTTCGGCATTCACCGCTTTGCCGAGCTGCGCGAGCTCTTTGCCAAGGGCGCGCCACTCCGCTTCGCCGCCGCCGCGTTTGCTAACGAGCGGTGCTGGCGCAAAAATCGTCTCGATGCCCAAGTCCTTGCAGATTTTTGTTATCGCCCTTGCGTCGCTACGCAAACGATCCATGCCCACATGACAGCTTGGAGCCGTCATCCCGTGGTTGTCGAGCGCGCGTTTCAGGCGCGCTGGATCGCCCATGAGGTCGCCAAATGGCTCGACGCGTCTGTATCGGAGCTCAGCGAGCAGCTCGAATTGCCTCTCAAGCGGCTCGAGCGCGCGCGCGGAGTAGAGCTGAAAGGAAAGTCCGTCGACTGGCTTCATACGAAAAATCCCGCTACGAGTGACATCACAGTCGCCGTCCAGAGGTGCGGTCGAACAAACTCACCTTGGCGGGCGAGATTGTGACCGCGACGCGATCACCTGTTGTGCTTCGCGATTCACCCGGGAAGCGCAGTGCGATCGGCGCACCGCCAAGCTTGCTCCAGGCGAGAAGATCGCTGCCCATCGGCTCGACCATTTCAATCGCGAGTTCTCGGCCATTTGCCGCTACCTCGATGTGCTCTGGGCGGACTCCAAGCTCGACGTCCGCCCCGTCCACCGGCGCCGTCAAGAATTCATAGCCTGCCAGCGGGAATTTGAAATCGTCTGCCGTGAATATCGCCCCGCCGGGGTCGAACCGTAGCGTACCGGCCACGAAATTCATGCTCGGCGATCCGACAAAGGAAGCGACAAACCGATTTGCCGGGCGCTGGTAGATCTCCTGTGGAGTACCAAGCTGTTGGATGATCCGATCTTTAATCACGGCTATGCGATCGGCAAGCGTCAAGGCTTCGATCTGGTCGTGCGTGACATAGATCATCGTTGCTTTCAGACGCTGATGCAGTCGCTTGATTTCGATGCGCAGCTCGACGCGCAGTTGCGCGTCCAGATTTGAAAGCGGCTCATCGAGCAGATAGACACCGACCTCACGAACGAGCGCGCGGCCAATTGCAACGCGTTGCCGCTGGCCGCCGGAAAGTTCGGAAGGCTTGCGATCCAGAAGCTCCGTGATCTTGAGCATCTGTGCGACTGCTTCGACCCGGCGAGCGATTTCAGCCCGTGGCCGGCCCGCGACGTTCAAGGCAAATGACATATTTCTGCGCGCAGTCATGCGTGGGTAGAGCGCGTAGGACTGGAATACCATCGCGATACCGCGATCATTCGGCTCCTCCCAGGTCACGTTCCGCCCGCCAATCCAGATCTGGCCCGCTTGGATCTCGATCAAGCCGGCAATGGCATTGAGTAAAGTGGATTTCCCGCAACCGGATGGTCCGAGCAGCACGACGAATTCCGACTCTGCGACCTTAAGATCAAGCTTCTCAAGCACTTTGACGGGGCCGTAACCGATTTCCACGCCTCTGAGGTCGACCTCGCACGGGGTCTTCACGACATCAGCCCTTTACCGCGCCCGCAGCAATGCCGCGCACAAACCAACGGCCGGACGCAAAGTAGACGACGAGCGGGACCAGCGCGGTCAGCAAGGTGGCCGCCATGTCCACGTTGTAGGTGCGCTCGCCCTGGGTCGAATTGACGATGTTATTAAGCTGCACGGTCATCGGCACATTCTCGCGTCCGGCAAAGACGAGACCGAGAATGAAGTCGTTCCAAATCCCGGTCACCTGCAGGATCACCGCGACGACAAGCATAGGTGTCGCCATTGGCAGCATGATCGACCAGAAGATGCGGAAGAATCC
>DATFSE010000048.1:0-2722 GCA_035262745.1 Casimicrobiaceae bacterium
GGCGTGTTTTGTATATGTTTCCCCCGGAGCTTTGGGCGTGGAGTCGCGTTGTGGCGGCGAACTACGAGGACGAGGGCAAGCCCGTAGCGGAGCGGGAAGACGCCAAACCGGTGATCGTCACCATCGGCGCCTCTGCCGGCGGCGTCCAGGCCCTGCAAAACTTCTTCACGGCGCTTCCGGAGCCTACCGGCGCTGCCTTCGTGGTTGTGGTCCACCTCGATCCGCAGCACCGCAGCGAGATGGCGCACATCATAGCCGCGAGAACCCGCATGCCCGTGGTGCAGGTTGGCACGCGCGAGCGGTTGCTGGGTGACCACGTTTACGTCATTCCCCCGGATCGCCGCCTGCAACTGGTCGATCACGAGATCTCGGCGTTGGAATTCGACGAGCCGCGCGGCCAACGGTCGCCGATCGATTTGTTCTTTCGTTCCGTTGCTGAACGACTCGGCGATGGTTTTGCCGTCATCCTGAGTGGGTCCGGTTCTGATGGCGCCATTGGTGTGCGGGCCGTCAAGGAAGCCGGCGGCATCATTCTCGTGCAGGATCCGAATGAGGCTGAGTACGCCTCCATGCCGCGCAGCGCCATTGCCACTGGCTGTGCCGACTTCGTGTTGCCAGTGCGCGATCTTGCCAAGCGTTTAGTTGATCTCATCCGCGTCAAGGAGAGCGTCTCGGTCCCGGACATCCGCAACTTCGACGAGGAGTTGCTCCGACGGATCATTGCGCATCTGCGTGTGCGCACTGGGCATGATTTTTCGAAATACAAACGCTCGACCGTGCTGCGACGGATCGCGCGGCGCATGCAGGTCACGCGGGCCGATGACCTGAAAGAATATTATGACGTCATGCGGGATAATCCAGACGAGGCGCAAGCTCTGCTGGGCGATCTGCTGATTTCAGTGACGACGTTCTTTCGCGACAGCGCAGCTTTTGAAAGCGTTGCGAGGAACGTGATACCGGAATTTTTTCGCGACACGGCGGCGGATGAAATTGTCCGCGTGTGGGTCTCTGGCTGCGCCACCGGAGAAGAGGCTTACTCGCTTGCGATCCTGGTTTTGGAAGAAGCCTCGCGTCATCCGGTGCGCCCGCAGATCCAGATATTCGGCTCAGATCTTGATGCGCGTGCGCTTGCGTCGGCGCGCGAAGGTCGTTTTCCGATCGCCATCGAGGCCGACGTGAGTGAGGAGCGATTGCGCCGGTTCTTTGTCCGGGAAGGCGATCACTACCGGGTGCGGCAAGAAGTGCGTGACATCATCTTGTTCGCGGTGCACGACCTCTTGAAAGATCCCCCGTTTTCTCACGTCGACCTTATCTCTTGTCGCAATGTGCTCATCTACCTCGACCGTGAATTGCAGGAACAAGTCTGCGCCACTTTCGACTACGCTTTGAATCCGGGAGGGTTTCTCTTTCTCGGCGCCTCGGAAACGGCCGACTATCCCCCGGGCCCATTCCGCTGCGTCAATCGCGCCGCGCGCATCTATCAGTCCACGGCGGTCGCCGGCGAGAAGCCTCGCCTGCTCCCGCGATTGCTCGGACCGATCCGCGTGCGCGAACAAGCCATACAGGTCGGCCGCGCGATGAGCCCGACTATGGCGCTCGGCGAAGCCGTGATGCATCGACGTGCGATCGAGCAGGTGGCGCCGCCCAGCGTGCTGGTCGACGAAGCGCATCGAGTCATTCATCTTTCAGAAAATGCCGGCCGCTTCCTCCTGCCCTCGGGCGGCCCGCTTAGCGGCGACGCCGTCGATCTGGTGCGACCGGAGCTTCGATTCGAATTGCGTTCCGCCCTGAACCGGGTTTTCGAACAGCGGGAAGCCACGTTGAGTCTGCCGATCCTGGTGCACTTCAATGGCTCACCGCACCGCGTTCACCTTCTGGTCAAGCCAGTGCGGGAAGATGGCGCGGTCGCGCTGCGCAGCGCGGTCGTCCTGTTCATCGAGGGCGAGGTCGTTGATGCGAATGTCGCTTCTCTAAACCGGGAGGCGACCGACCAAACCGTGCGGCGATTGAGCCAAGAATTGGAGCTGACACAGGCGCGGCTGCGCACGGTGCGCGAGGAATCTGAGGCTGCCAACGAAGAATTGCGCGCTGCCAACGAAGAGCTGCAATCGATCAATGAGGAATACCGATCGACGTCCGAGGAGCTGGAAACGAGCAAGGAGGAATTGCAATCAATCAACGAGGAGCTGCAAACCGTCAATAGCGAGCTAAAGCTCAAGCTCGAAGCCATTTCGCGTGCCCATGGCGACCTGCAGAATCTGGTGGCAGCAACCGATATCGGGACCCTGTTTCTCGACGCCGGCCTGCGCATCAAACGGTTTACGGACCGGGTGACCGAACTGTTCAGTATTACGCAGACCGACGAGGGGCGGCCGATCACGGACTTCGCCCATCAGCTCGAATACAACGATCTAATCAAGGATGCCCGGTGTGTACTGGTGGATCTCGCGCCGATCCGACGGGAGGTCCGGAGTCGCAATGGCCGTTGGTTTGACATTCGGCTGCGGCCCTATCGGACCGTAGACAACAAGATCGACGGCGTCGTCATCACTTTCGTTGACATTTCCGAACGACACCAGGTCGAGGACGCGTTGCGGGAAAGCGAACGTCGCCTCGCACAGGAAAAGCGCCTTGTTGACCTTTCGCGCGACCCGATATTCGTATGGGAGGTCGACGGCGAAATCGTCGAATGGAATCGCGGCAGCGAGGAGCTCTATGGTTA
>DATFSE010000049.1:0-5129 GCA_035262745.1 Casimicrobiaceae bacterium
CGCGCTTCAGGCGCAGGATGTCCCTCACGGTGAGATCCGGATAGGCGACGTACCAGCCGACCGCCGGGATCTGGTGTTTTACAATCCAGTCCTTTATCTCGGGGCTGCGAATGCCTGGCCAGCCCTCGCATACCGAGAAGAGGACGTCCAGGCCGTCAGGGATCTTCGTCGCGAAGTCGTCGATGTAGGGATCCCAGTCGCCGTCGTACGCAGTGGCGAAGAGCAACTTCGTGTCGTTGTCAAGAAACAGGAAGCGCATATCGTGGACGGTGCCGACCCTGTCCGTGTCGCTGAAGTCGCCGTTGCGCAATTCCAGCAGTGCGCGCAACCGCTCGGCTCCACCGGGCGCGAATGGGGCGATGAGGAGCAGCTCAGAAACCTTGCCCTGAGTGCTGCCGATCCGGCCGGCGCTTGACATCCGGGTTGCCGGCTCGCGCCGTGACGGTCCCGACTTCATGTCGCGGATGAGGGTCTCCAATGCGGATTTTCCAATCTCCGAGCCGGTCGCGTAGAGCTCGCGCACTCGCTGGATCTTCTGCTCGAAGGTCTGATTCGATTCCGGTCTGATTGCTGTTTGCGTCGCCATGTTTGCAGTCTCCTTTCAGTTGATAAAAATGTTCACGTACTGGATGAATCGAGAGCCGCGAGCCAGCGCAGCGCTCGCAGCCCGGGCATGAAGCAGTACTCGCCCCCACGCACCGTCACAAATCGCGGCAGGCCGTGAAGGCGGCGTCGCACCGGCCTCGCGGGGATTGTGAAGACGCCATCGCCTTCGTTGTTGCCGATGAGAGGATCCTGCTCGGTTCCGTGACTGATGAAATTGCCGTCGGTCGCCCATTGCGACTGCACGAACTCGAACTGCCGCTGCAGATGCGCGCCGATCAGGAGGAAGACGCCGCCGCGCTCGGCGCCGTCATCTTCCAACACGCCCTCCGGCAAGGGCGGCCCGTAGTTCGTGCCACGCCGCAGGAAGTGGTGGAGATTGACGGCGACAACGTCGTTCTTCAGGGCATCGCGTGGATTAACACGCCGGATATGCGCGCTGAAGGGGCACTTCAGTCCCTTCATGTCGTCC
The DNA here is from genome assembly GCA_035262745.1 of Casimicrobiaceae bacterium. Taxonomy (GTDB): domain Bacteria; phylum Pseudomonadota; class Gammaproteobacteria; order Burkholderiales; family Casimicrobiaceae; genus PALSA-1003. Next base: position 1,076 of record DATFSE010000049.1, read on the forward strand.
CCATAGGAGAACTCGTTGTTGCGCTTCCGGTCGCTTCCGAGCTGCGCGTCGTCACGGTCCGGTGCAAGCACCAAGGGGGCGCCGCTGCGCCATCGGCCCACCATTTTTGCGGCGATCAGTTCCTCTTCCTCGGGCGAGGAGGCCTGGGCCCGCAGGTATCGACGAAACGCGGCAACGTCCATGTGGAATTTGCGGAACGCCACGAAGGAGCCGTTGTGGCGCAGCTCTTCAGGAATCGGGACCGTGGCGGTCTCGCCGTTCTCATCGGGATAGCCCATGACGAACTCGCCGGCCTTGATCGGCGCTTCATTGCCGGCATCCGCGGCCAGCCCGCTTCCTTCGACATGAGGGTTGTGGAGTCCATCCTTGAACCCGAATGGGTTGCGCCCTTCCGGCAGCTCCCCGAACTGCATGCGGTAGACGACCGAGATATGCGGGAGGTCGTCATGTGTCTTGCGCGCGAGCTCCAGGACTTGCTGCAGGTTCTGATTGTCCTTGGCGTAGAGTGCCAAGGCGACGTGCATGTCCGCTGTGCCGAACGGATGTTCCCAGTTGGCTGGCGCATTGGCACCGAAGTCATGCAGAATCTCGGCGCGCGGCGCCATGCCCTGTCTGAATTCGATGGGGAAACTGTCCAAGGATGCCCGCGGGACGCCCAGTGCCCTAAGGCCCTGGAAGGTGAAGGCGATCCCCAACCAGCCGGGCAAGGATGGCACCCACCATTCGTCGGCAGGAGCGACGTGAGGATGGATCCGGCGCAGCATCTCCCGCCCTTGCTCGACGTCGCCTATGCGCAAAATGACGTATTCGCCGCGGTAGGGTGAGGGACGCGGCCGCAGGACGGTTGCCTGTATGTCGCTGGCTTCGACTACGGGAATCTGGGTTGTAAGCATGTTCCGAGGCCGTTACCGTGCATCGGCCCGCTGCGTTGTCGAGCCCTACGCCGCCTGCTTCGCCTGATTGGCGACCGGCAGCATGCGAATCCGTTTTCCGGTGGCTGCGAAGATCGCATTAGTCAGCGCCGGCATCACACACGAGGTACCCGGCTCGCCGATCCCGCCTGGCGTCTCCAGATTCTTCACGAGTGCGACCTCGATTAGCGGCGCCTCGTTGATGCGCAGCATTCGGTAGTCGCCGAAGTTCGTCTGCTCGACGCGGCCATCTTTGATGGTGATTTCGCCGTAAAGCGCGGCCGACAACCCGAAGATGATGCCGCTCTCCATCTGCGCACGAATGGTGTCGGGATTGACCGGGATTCCGCAATCGACAGCGCACCAGACGTGGGTCGGATTGACGGCGCCATCCTTGTCGACGCTGACTTCCACGACCTGCGCGATGAAGCTGCCGAAGCCGATGCAGAGCGCGATGCCGCGGCCTTGGCCGGCCGGGAGCGCGGTGCCCCATCCGGATCGCTCCGCCGCGAGCTGCAAGACGTTCTTCGCGCGTGGCATCTTGTCGAGCAAAGCGACGCGGTAGTCGAGCGGATCCTCCTTCGCGCTGGCCGCGAGCTCGTCGACGAAGCTTTCGACTACGAACGTTCCGCGAGTGGCTCCAACGCCGCGCCACCAGGTCGTATGGATCCCGGCAGGGGGCTCTTGCCGTACGTAATCGACGTGAATGGCTCCAACGTCATAGGGCTGATTCGCCGAGGCCTCCACCGCGTCCCGATCAACACCGTTCTTCAACGCGTCCGCGCCGTAGTAGCGCGCGATGATCGAGGAGCCGGCGATCCGATGCGACCAACCCAGTGGCTTGCCTTGCGCATCGAGGCCCGCGCTGATGCGGTCGTAGTAGTGCGGGCGGTACACGTCGTGCTGAATGTCTTCCTCGCGCGTCCAGATCACCTGCACAGGGCCGCTCACTTGCTGCGCGATCTGCACTGCCCGCACGGTGCCGTCGTATTCGAGACGGCGACCGAATCCGCCTCCAAGCAGGTGATTGTGGATGCGCACCTGCTCGCGCGCGAGCCCGGTGAGCTTCATCACCGCGGCCTGAGTCATTCCCGGGATTTGCGTGCCGACCCAGATGTCGCAACCGTCCTTCGTCATGTGAACGGTGCAATTCATCGGCTCCATCGTCGCGTGCGCGAGGAATGGCTGCTCGTAGACCGCCTCGACCTTGCGCGCTGCGCCGGCGATGACCGCGGCCGCATCGCCTTCATGGTGCGCGACCGCACCGGGCTTTTCCGAGGCGCGTTCAAGCTGGCCGACAATGTCGGTCATGGAAACTTTCGCATTCGGCCCCGCGTCCCACTGCGGGTTCGCCGCAGCGAGGCCCTGCTTCGCGGCGAATGTGTGACTGGCCACAACAGCCACCGCGTCGTCGAGCCTGACAACTTGGCTCACGCCGGAGACGGCCTTCGCCTTCGCTTCGTCCACGGCGATCAGCTTTCCACCGAAGGTCGGCGATTGCGCCAGCACGGCGAACTTCATCCCCGGCAGCCGGGCATCGATGCCGAACTTCGCGCTGCCGTCGACCTTGCCAGCGCAATCGAGACGCCGGTGCGGCGTTCCGATGAGCTTGAACTCTGCGGGATCCTTCAGCGCGACCTTCTCGGGGACCGGCAGCTTCGCCGCGGCGTCGACAAGCGCTCCGTAGCCGAGCTTGCGGCCGGTGCGCGCGTGCACGACCACGCCGTTCTCCGCGCGACAGGTCGACGGATCGACCTTCCAGCGGTGCGCGGCCGCCGTCACCAGCATGACGCGCGCAGCAGCCCCGGCTTGACGCAACGGGCCGTAAAAGCCGCGAATGGATTTGGAGGCGCCCGTCATCTGGACGCCGATCGCAGGATTCACATAGAGTGTGTCGTCCGCGGGCGAATGCTCGATCGCGATCTTGTCGACATCGACTTCGAGTTCTTCTGCGATCAGCATCGGCAGCGACGTGTACGTCCCCTGACCCATTTCGATCATGGGCGACACGAACGTCACCTTGCCGGTGCGATCGATGCGCAGGAAAGCGTTCGGCGCGAACGGCGCATCGGTCGTGAGGGTGTCGCGCACCTCGCCGCGTGCGCGCAAGGCGAAGCGGAGCAGCAAACCGCCGGCGATGGCGCTCGTTGCGGTGAGAAAGCTGCGCCGCGAGGGTGAGGCGAGTTCTCGAGTCGTCATCTCACACCTCCCTTTCGCCCGCGGCCTTCTTGATCGCGGCGCGGATGCGCGGATACGTGCCGCAACGGCAGATGTTGCCCGGCATGGCATTGTCGATGTCCTCATCGCTGGGCTTGGCCTTGGTGGCGAGAAGCGCGCTCGCCGACATGATCTGGCCCGATTGGCAGTACCCGCATTGCGGCACGTCCAAGGCAAGCCAGGCCGCCTGGATCTTCTTGCCGGCGGGCGTAGCGCCGATCGCTTCGATTGTGGTGATCCGCTTCCCGGCCGCCGCCGAAACGGGCGTGATGCAGGACCGCATCGGCTGGCCATCGATGTGGATCGTGCACGCCCCGCACAGGCCCATGCCGCAGCCGAATTTCGTGCCAGTCATGCTCAGCACGTCGCGCAGCGTCCATAGCAACGGCATGTCGTCGGGAATATCGAGGACGCTCGATTTTCCGTTTACGTTGAGGGTGACCATCGCCTCCTCGCACTCTGCTAGTTCAAGACCGAGGTCTGAGCCGCAATATCATTCCCGCTGTTGCATCGACCCCGTTAGGCGTCAAATCGTCCCCGACGCGATGGCGATCTGCTTGAAAAAGAGTTGGCGTGAGGTCGGATCCGCTGCCAGGTCGGATCCGCTGCCATGTCAATCGCGCTCCACTTCGGATGATCGTGAGCCGAGGATGGCTGGAGGTGGTGCTTTTCGTATTTGATGATCGATGCGGTTTTTGAAGAAAACGCACACGATGTCGGAGATGAGTTTGCCGATGCGATGGGGCCGCGCGGAGGCGACATCAAGAGACAAAAGAGACAGGAATGTGCAAGACGCCGGCAGTGCAGTCGCATAACGTGAGTGCATATGCTTGGCTTAGAGCGCAACGCTGATGAGCAACTGACGACAACGGTCGAGGCGGTGCAGCGCCATCACGACCGGTTTCGATTGAGCGAACTCGAGCGTG
>DATFSE010000050.1:0-2982 GCA_035262745.1 Casimicrobiaceae bacterium
CGCGCCCGCCACACCACCGAACTTTTTCAAGAACCTGCTGCGGTCACTCGAGGTGGCGGACACCGCCGCCGCCGACGCCGTCGTCATCACGATGTCGGTCGCAACGCTGCTGCCCGTTATCCAGGCGATGATGGACTTCACACAATCGTCGGCGGAGAATTCGCGCAATGCCTCGCGTATGACCGCGCAGGTGGACACGCTTTCCCTGGGCGTGTTGGCCGATGCCTGCGAGAAGATTCTGGGTCCGCCGCTGCCGCAGCGCGATGTGGTGTACGAGTCCAAGAAAGTGGAAGACGTTACACCTCTGGGTACGCCCCCGGTCGTGACCTGACCCCATCGCGCTGAAGGCAACAGGAACGATCATGACCAGCAGCGTCAATTCACAGATCACCGATGCCGTCACGCAGACGAACGTGAAGCTCGTGGCCGAGGCGCCCGCCGAAGCGGTCGCGGTGGCGACACAGGCCATGGCGCACGCCATGAGCCTCGCGATGGAAAACGCGTCCCAGGCGCAGGGTGGAATGCAACAGGTCAACAACACGGCGACGGCGGCGATGATCAGCCTGATCACGCAGGCGGGTGCAGCATAGGAGCGGCCCATGTGGATCGGTTCATCGACACTTCACAACCTCGGGCGGCAAACGTCCTACCTTGAGAGCGCTGTGAATCCGAGCGAGCCGCCGCAGGGAAAACAGAGGATGAGTCATGGCCTTTCCCACACCCGTCAATGGTCAGATCACGGACTCTGTCACGCAACAGGGCGTCTCTGTGCTGGCGCAAGCGCCCGCCATGGCGATGGGCGCGATCTACCAGAGCGCGGCGCACTCGATCGGCATCCTCTTCCAGAACGCCACCCAGGCGCAGCACCAGGCTGCCATCTGTGCCCAGGCCGCCACGAACCAGGGTGTCATGCAGCTCTACTCGGCCGGCACGATGGCCGGTGCGATGGCGACACGAAAGCTGGCACGTGCTTCGTCGTCGGACGATCTGATCAAGGCGCTCGTCATCCTGAAGCTGCTGCGCTGAGGAGTGGCGACGTGGCGCGGCGACCGATGAGTGCGAAGGGCATCGAGGGAGCACCCCGTCATGGCTCATGATACCCCCGTCAACGGGCAGATCACGGATGCCGTTACGCAGACCAACGTCAAGGTCCTCGGAGAAGCGCCGGCGCAGTCCATGGCGCTGGTCTACCAGACCATGGCGCATTCCATTTCCCTGGCCATGGAAAACGCCCAGCAGGCGCAGGGCGGGCTCCAGCAGATCGGCAACGCCGTCACCTCGAGCGCGATCACAATGATCATGAACGCGGCCAAGCAGTTCGAGAACCCATGAGGAGCGTGATGCCCGAGACGCGCAATAGGCGGGATCCATGAGTAACACAGCATCGGCCCCAGAGGACGTCGAAGACGTCGAGGACATCGACGGCATCGACGACGGGACTGATCCGGTCGAGGAGGTCGGTGAGGCCCGCCGCGTCAATCACCAGATCCTCAAGGCCGTGCAGGCGTCGACGGAGTTCGCCTTCGGCCTCAACAATCAACTGCAGGGATCGAAGGGCAAGGACCGGCTGTCGGCCGGCGTGGCGATCGCTTACGACAAGGCGGCCCAGGCGGCGGCGCTCGCCGTCCAGGATGCGACGGATTACGAGCGCAACGTGCTGTCGATCGCCAGCGCCGCGCAGGGAAAGGCTCTCGCGATGATCCTTGCCGGCACCAATGTGCAGGATGCGGCGGTCGCCTTCGTGCTGGCGATCGTCTCCTCGGTCATGGCGCCGCTCGTTGCCGGCGAAGTGGGTATCGCCCAGACCAACATGCTGAAGAATTTCCCGCAAGGATAAGGCCGCCTCGCGCGGCTCCTCTCACGAAACTCCGACGCCGCGTCAGGGAGAAATGCAGCGGCGCAGCATCGCTCTCACGATCTGCCGGCGCTTGCGGATAACTTCCTTGGTCACGTTCAGGCTGTCCGCGATTTCCGCGTCCGATTGCTCGTCGAGATAGCGCAGGAAGGGTTCCGCCAGGAACGAAGGCAGCTCCGTCATCGCACGCTGCAGATCGCCGATCTGCTGCAAGGCGCAGAGCAGCTCCTCGGGCGAGCGGTCGGGCCGGATGGCGACGGCGGGAGCGGATTGCGCATCGGCATCAGTGATGTCCTTGGCGAGGCGGCTGCGCCGGCGATTGCTGCGATGTCGATCCATGCAGGCGTTGTGGACCAGGCGCAGCAGCCATGCGCGATGGTTCTGGATCGTCGAACTTTCGAATGTTTGCGCCGCCTTCAGCATCGCCTCGCTCAGCGCATCTTCGGCGTCCGCAAAATTGCCGCTGGAGAAACGCAGGGCGTGCGAGCGCAGATAGTTCTGGTGGTTGAGCCAGATCTGCCAGAACTGGTCGCCGCCGAAGCTGTGCTTCTGGGGCGCGGCCGGTTGTGCATCGGGCTGAGCCGGCCGTTCGGCGGGTCCCTCGAGAAGCGCCCGCAGCTTCGGCGCCCGTCCGAGCTTGATGCGCGGACCATCGAGCGAACGCGCGAGGACCTCGGCCGGCGTCGGCGCGTGGCGACTCTTTCTTCGCTTGATCGTGATTATGGATTTGCGCACGAGCCGGCGCGGCGCCGCGGCGTTGTCCGGCGTCGCGGACGGGATTTGCGCGGCCTCGATTTCAACGCGGCGCGCATCGCCGGCTTTGCTTTCCGTGGCGCCGGAAGAGCCGTCTTCAGGTTCGAATTCCGACGCGCGATCTCCGCGGTCCCGCGGATGCAGTTGAACAATCTTCAAGTCCGCTGCGGACGACAAGGCCCGACGGGTCAGCACACAAGGCGATTGTGTGCCCCGCAGGCAATCGCTGTTGAGCGATTGTAAAAGCCCTTAATCCGCCCCCTGTTAGATTCTAGCCCAACTATCGAGGCACGCTTGCTGCCAGGCCCTCGACTTTGCCTTTTGTTAAAAGACGCATGCCCTATATTATCTGTGAGCTGAATATCCAGAAAAAA
>DATFSE010000051.1:0-2103 GCA_035262745.1 Casimicrobiaceae bacterium
TGACATCGGCTTTGCCATCAGAAAGGGTGAGGTGTTTGGCCTGCTCGGCCCTAACGGCGCTGGCAAGACCACGACCATCCTGATGCTGCTCGGCCTGACCGAGATTTCGTCGGGGCGGGTCGGCGTGCTCGGGTTCGACCCGGCGCGCCAGCCGCTCAAGGTTAAGCGCCGGGTCGGCTATCTGCCCGACTCCGTCGGCTTCTACGATCATCTGACGGCCGAGGAAAATCTCGCCTACACCGCCAAGCTGATGGGCCTGCCACTGGCGGAAAGGACGCAGCGGATTGCGCACGCGCTAGAGCGGGTGCGGCTCAGCGATGTTGGCCACAAGCGGGTCGCGACCTTCTCGCGCGGCATGCGTCAGCGGCTCGGCCTTGCCGAGATCATCGTCAAGGGGGCCGAGATCGCCATTCTGGACGAGCCGACCTCGGGACTTGATCCGCAGGCGACCCTCGAATTCCTCGACCTGATCCGCGAGCTCAAGGCCGAAGGCACCACGGTGCTGTTGTCCTCGCATCTGCTTGACCAGGTCCAGCGCATCTGCGACCGCGTCGCCCTGTTCCAGTCCGGTCGCATCGTGCTGATGGGCTCGGTGGCCGAGCTTTCGGTGCAGGTGCTTGGCGCAGGTTTTGTCGTGGAAGTCGAGGCCGAAGGTACCGGCATCGCGCGGCGGCTTGCCACCATCGCCGGCGTCACCAATGTCGAGACGCTGGCGGAGGACCGCTTCCGCATGACCGCCGAGCGCGACGTCCGTCCAGACGCCGCCCGCGCGGTGGTCGCCGTCAACGGATCGCTGCGCCGGCTCTCGGTGGACGAGCCGAGCCTGGAAGCGATCTATGCCCGCTACTTCCAGGGCAGAGCATCGGGAGATGTGCGTCATGCGGCGTGAGGGTTCGCCCTTCCAGGGTCTTGGCACGGTATTCGTCAAGGAACTCACCGACAACATTTCCAGCGTGCGCATGCTGGTGCTGGAGCTTCTGATCGTGCTCACGGCGCTCGCCGCGCTCTATGGCGCCATCGACAATCTCCGGCAGACTACCGCAGAGGATCCGTTCCTGCTCCTGCGGCTGTTCACGCTGTCAAGCTCGCCGCTGCCGTCCTTTGTCGCCATCCTGGGCTTCCTCATTCCGCTGATGGCGATCGGGCTCGGCTTCGACTCCGTCAACAGCGAGTTCAACCGCCGTACGCTGTCGCGAATCCTGGCGCAGCCGATCTACCGCGACGCGCTTCTGATGGGAAAATTCCTTGCCGGCCTCGCCACGCTCGCGGTCAGCCTGACCGCGCTGTGGCTGATGGTGATCGGGCTCGGCCTGATCTTCCTCGGCGTTCCGCCGGGCGGCGAGGAGATCGGCCGTTCGCTGCTTTTCCTGCTGATTGCGATCGTCTACGCGGGCGTCTGGCTGTCGCTTGCCATGCTACTGTCGATCGTGTTCCGCTCGCCGGCGACGGCCGCGCTGGTCGCTCTCGGCATCTGGCTGTTCTTGACCGTGCTCTGGCCGATGCTGGCACCGGCCGTTGCGCAAGTGATCGTGCCGCCCGATCCGCGCTATACCGCGCTCGGGCTGGAAACGCCGGGAACCGGCCTATGGTCGCAATTCTTGCTGCGGGTGTCGCCTAACGATTTGTTCGGCGAGGCCATGCTCGCGATCCTGTCGCCGACAACACGGACGCTGGGTGCAGTGTATCTCGATCAGCTGCGCGGCGCCGTGATGGGCGCGCCGCTGCCGCTATCCGAAAGCATCATGATCGCCTGGCCGCAGACCGTCGGCCTGATCGCCGCAACCATCGTGCTGTTCGTCCTGGGCTACATTCTGTTCCAGCGGCAGGAGGTGCGGGCCTAAAGCAGGACCCGGAATAGTGGTGACCTGTTTCCCGCGCGGCAAACGCGGAACGCGTTTGCGCGGGAAGATCATGCTCAATCAAGAAGCTAAAGCGCGATGGCGATTGAACCACGCCTGAGCGCAAAGCGCGGATACCGGCCTTCCCTTGGCCCAAACGCGGAGCGCGTTTGCGCGAAAAGATCATACTCAATCGGAAATCTAAAAGCGCGATGATGATTCAACCTCATCTTATCGCGCTTTAGCCCGGTTAGGGCGCTCGATA
>DATFSE010000052.1:0-98557 GCA_035262745.1 Casimicrobiaceae bacterium
ACCGTGGTGCGCAACTACATCGACTGGCTGGTGAAGGTACCGTGGAAGAAGCGCACCCGCATCATCAAGGACATCGCCCGCGCCCAGAAGGTGCTGGACGAGGACCATTTCGGCCTCGAGAAGGTCAAGGAGCGCATCGTCGAGTATCTCGCCGTGCAGCAGCGGGTCGAGAAACTCAAGGGTCCGATCCTGTGCCTCGTCGGTCCGCCCGGCGTCGGCAAGACCTCGCTCGGCCAGAGCATCGCGCGCTCCACCAACCGCAAGTTCGTGCGCATGTCGCTCGGCGGCGTGCGCGATGAGGCGGAGATTCGCGGCCACCGCCGTACCTACATCGGCTCGATGCCGGGCAAGATCGTGCAGAACATGTCGAAGGCCGGCGTGCACAACCCGCTGTTCCTGCTCGACGAAGTCGACAAGATGTCGATGGACTTCCGCGGCGACCCGTCATCGGCGCTGCTTGAGGTGCTCGATCCCGAGCAGAACTCGACGTTCAACGACCACTACCTCGAGGTCGATCTGGATCTCTCGGAAGTGATGTTCGTCTGCACCGCGAACAGCCTCAACATTCCCGCGCCGCTGCTCGATCGCATGGAGGTCATCCGGCTCCCCGGGTACACCGAGGACGAGAAGATGAACATCGGCCGGAAATATCTCGTGCCGAAGCAGATGAAGGCGAACGGGCTGAAGTCCGACGAGCTCAAGATCACCGACACGGCACTGCTGGACATCGTGCGCTACTACACGCGCGAGGCCGGCGTGCGCAATCTCGAGCGCGACGTGAGCAAGATCTGCCGCAAGGTCGTGAAGGCGCTGCTCCTGCGCAAGAGCGAGGGCAAGACGCGAACCGCGAAGGGTCCGGTCGAGGTGACGTCGAAGAATCTCGACAAGTACCTGGGCGTGCGCCGCTTCACGTTCGGTCTGGCCGAGAAAAAGAACCAGATCGGGCAGGTGACCGGCCTTGCCTGGACCGAGGTCGGAGGCGACCTGCTGACGGTCGAGGCCGTCGCGCTGCCCGGCAAGGGCAAGACGACGACGACCGGCAAGCTCGGCGACGTGATGAACGAGTCGATTGCGGCGGCGATCTCGGTCGTGCGCCATCGCTCCAAGGCTCTCGGCATCGCGGCGGACTTCTACCAGAAGACAGACCTGCACATCCACTTGCCGGAAGGCGCGACGCCCAAGGACGGGCCGTCGGCCGGCGGTGCGATCGTCACTGCCATCGTGTCGATCCTCGCGGGCATTCCGGTGCGCGCGGACGTCGCGATGACCGGCGAGATCACGCTGCGCGGCGAGGTGCTGCCGATCGGCGGGCTCAAGGAGAAGCTGCTCGCGGCGGGCCGCGGCGGAATCAAGACGGTGCTGATCCCCGAGGAGAACGTCAAGGATCTGACGGAGATTCCCGACGAGATCAAGAACCGCATCGAGATCCGGCCGGTGCGGTGGATCGAGCAGGTGCTCGAGGCCGCGCTCGAGCGGCAGCCGACGCCGCTGGCGGAAACGGCGGCCGAGCCGCCGGCCGTGCCGACGGCTCCGGTCGAGGAACCGCCTGCGCCGACGCTGATCAAGCACTGAACAGCCACTGACGAACGCGCACGGGTACGCCCGTGCGCGACGCGAGGGCACCGGTGAACAAGTCCGATCTCATCGACGCGGCCGCGCGTCACGCCGACATCTCGAAGGCAGCTGCGGGGCGCGCGCTGGACGCGCTGACCGCTGCCATCACCGGCACGCTGGCCAAAGGGGGCAGCGTGACGCTCGTAGGCTTCGGCACGTTTTATGTCGGGCACCGGAACGCGCGGCAGGGCCGCAATCCGCAGACGGGAGAAACGGTGCCGATCCCAGCAGCGAAGGTTCCGAAGTTCCGCGCTGGAAAAGCCCTCAAGGATGCGATAGAATGATGGGCTCTATACAACACGCCAGCCGGGCTTTCCGCACCCGGCCGGGCGCGGGTGCTTAGCTCAGCTGGTAGAGCGTCGCCCTTACAAGGCGAATGTCGGCGGTTCGATCCCGTCAGCACCCACCATGTGCAGCGCGCGGTCCGGTTCGGGAGTGGTAGTTCAGTTGGTTAGAATACCGGCCTGTCACGCCGGGGGTCGCGGGTTCGAGTCCCGTCCACTCCGCCAGAACTAATCCAAGGGCGAACGCGAGTTCGCCCTTTTTGCAACGAGCCGCTCATGTTCAATCTCATCCATCGCAGAAAACGCGTCGTTCAGATCATCCTTGCTCTGATCACGCTTCCGTTCGCGTTCTTCGGCGTCGACTATTACTTTCGTGGCGGTAGCAACATGAGCGAAGTAGCCAGAGTCGGCGGGGAGCGCATTACCCAGGCCGAGTTTTTCGACGGCATGCGCGAGCAGCAGGACCGCATGCGCCAGGCTATGGGCAAGAACTACGACCCGGCCATGTTCGACAACCCGGAAGTCCGCTACGGCGTGCTCGAGCAACTGATTGGCCAGCGCATACTTCAGGAACAGGCCCGGCAGGGTCGCTTTCGCGTTTCCGACGCGCAGCTCGCGCAATTCATCAGCGAGTTGCCTCCTTTTCAGGTCGACGGCAAGTTTTCCAAGTCGCGCTACGAACAGTTGCTCGCAGGTCAGAATATGACGCCGCTCACGTTCGAGCAGCGCGTGCGTAGCGAGCTGACGCTTGCCCCGTTGCAGGAACCGATCTCGGCGGCCAACATCGTCGCGCGGAGCAACGTCGAGCGCTATCTCGACCTTCTCGATCAGCAGCGCGAGGTCGCTGCCGCGGTGATCGCGACCGAAGCGTATTTGAAGGACGTGAAGATCGACGATACCGCGGTGAAGGCGTTCTATGATGCCAACCCCACCGCCTTCCAGACCCCGGAGCAGGTGAAAGTCGAATACGTGGCGTTGACGCCCGAAGCGGTCGCAAGTCAGATCAATGTTGACGCCGCCGACGTCAGAAAACAGTACGACGACAACATCAAGCAATACACCAAGGCAGAAGAGCGTCAGGCGAGCCACATTCTTATCGCGGTCAAGCCCGACGCTTCTGAAGCCGACCAAGCCGCAGCAAAAACCAAAGCCGACACGCTCGCTGCGCAGGCACGGAAGAATCCAGCGCAGTTCGCCGAGCTTGCGAAGCAGAACTCGCAGGATCCGGGCTCGGCGTCGCAGGGGGGCGATCTGGGTTTTTTCGCTCGCGACGGCTCGATGGTCAAGCCCTTCGAGGATGCTGCGTTCTCGGCGAAGCAGGGCGACATCGTTGGTCCGATCAAGACCGATTTCGGCTGGCACGTTATCAAGGTGACTGGAGTACGGCCGGGGAAGACCCTGAGTTTCGACGAAGCCAAGGCGCAGATTGAGCGCGACCTCAAGGCACAGAAGGCGAACCGCAAGTTCGCCGAGGCAGCGGAGCAGTTTCAGAATCTGGTCTACGAACAGGCGGAATCCCTGCAGCCGGTGGCCAAGGCGCTCAATCTCCAGGTGCAGACCACTCCGCTGATTTCACGCGCTCAGGTGCAGGCGCTCGGACTCAACAACTCCAAATTCGTGCAGGCGGTGTTCAGTCCAGAGTCCGTGCAGGCCAAGCGCAATACCGAAGCCATCGAAGTCGGCCCGAACATGCTGATGGCCGCGCGCGTCGTCGAGTACAAGGCGGCGACGCCCCGACCGTTCGACGAGGTCAAGGACGAAATCCGTCGCCAACTCGAGCGCAAGGCAGCCAGCGACCTCGCGCAGGCAGCAGGCAAGGAGAAACTGGCGCTCCTGGAGGGCGGCAAGGACACCAACCTGACCTTCGGCAAGCCGGTAACGCTTACGCGCAATCAGCCACAACCCGGCTTCGGGCAGGACGCCTTGACGCGAATCTTCCAGGTGAACGCCGACAAGCTGCCGGCATACGTCGGCGCGGCGAGTCCGGCGGGGTTCTTGATCTACAAGGTAGTGAAGGTCATGTCGCCGCCGGCGGCCGACGCGGCGCGGCTCGACGCATTCAACAGCCGTGTCGGCGATCAGATCGGGCGCGAGATGTTCAATGCCTACCTCGCCAGCCTCAAATCCAAGGCCGACGTTAAGATCAACCAGGCGAATCTAGAGAAGAAGCAGCAGTAGCGGCCCGAGCAGCGAGCTAGGTCTCGCTCGCGAAGCGAGTGGGGTGCGAGCGCCCGCGAGTGGCCGCAGCGACCGACGCGCGGCGTGCAAATCTCAGAGACGACTCAAAGAGGTCGCCGACTCAGCGCAGCGGCGTACTATTTCTCGTAGCGGCTTCCAGCGGACCGCTATTGAGGTTGTAGCGCCGGCGTACAACCGATGTCGCGCATGATCTTCTGATTTTGGGCGATCTCGGCTTCGCGGGCAGATCCATCCAGGTAGACTCTCTCCCCCTTTTCGTTGTAGCGGTAGACGCTCGCGTCTTCGCGGAGCGACTTGACCCTGCCGATGGCTTGTTGGCACTGGCGCCGCACCAGATTGACCTGGGCGCGATTCTTTTCCTCTTTGGCCTCGTCTTCGGCGCGCTGTTGCTGGCGCTTGCGGATCTCCGCATCCTTGGTCGCCAGATCGCGTACTGCATTGGGATCGGCCGGTGCGACCGAAGTGGTAAGCCGCTCGGCCTTGACGCCCGCAGGCGGTGTGTCGCCGTAAGCCACGCGGCCGTTTTCGTCGATCCATTTGTACAGCGCCGCCGACGATGAAAGACTGGTCGACGCTGCGATGAGGCCGAAAACTGCAGCCGCGAAAAGCGAAGCACCTCGTTTCATAGGGAGGGCGAAAATAATGAAGATTATGACAAGGTAATGCCATCGTCAGGCAGCGTCAACTCACGGCTGCCGAGCGGTCGCTGGCTCGCGTTTACCGTGTTGCACCATGCGCGTATAATCCGCTTTTGCGCATAGGAGAAACGCACCATGCGTGTCGTCCAGAAGGCTCTAACTTTTGACGACGTCCTGCTGCTTCCCGCCCACTCCTCCGTAGTCCCCCGCGACGTCAACCTCCAGTCGCGGCTCACACCAAGCATCACTCTGAATATCCCGCTGCTCTCAGCGGCGATGGATGCGGTCACTGAATCGCGCCTCGCCATCGCCATCGCTCAGGAAGGCGGCATGGGTATCGTGCACAAGAGCATGCCGCCTAAAGCGCAGGCGGCGGAGGTAGCCAAAGTCAAGCGTTTCGAGAGCGGGGTGGTCAAGGAGCCGATCACGATCCCGCCGACCATGTCGGTGCGGGAGGTGCTCGCCCTCACCAAGCAGCACCGCATTTCCGGACTGCCTGTGGTCAACGGCAAGAAGCTGCTGGGCATCGTCACCAATCGCGACCTCAGATTTGAGACCAATCTGGACCAGCCGGTGTCGAATATCATGACCCAGCGAGAACGCCTGGTGACCGTTCCGGAAGGCACTGATCTGGACCACGCCAAGGAGCTAATGCATCGCCATCGCCTCGAGCGGGTGCTGGTAGTCAATGAGAATTTCGAGCTCAAGGGACTCATTACCGTCAAGGACATTCTGAAGTCGACCGAGCATCCGCTTGCCTGCAAGGATGAACTCGGGCGGCTGCGCGTCGGCGCCGCCGTTGGCACCGGCGACGATACCGAAGAGCGGGTCGAAGCACTGGTCGCCGCCAATGTCGACGTTGTGGTGGTCGACACCTCGCACGGACACTCGAAGGGCGTGCTCGAGCGGGTGCGCTGGATCAAGCGCCGCTATCCCAGGTTGCAGGTCATCGGAGGTAATGTCGCTACAGCGACTGGCGCCCGCGCGCTGGCCGACTACGGCGCCGATGGCATCAAGGTCGGCATCGGGCCCGGCTCGATCTGCACTACGCGCGTTGTGGCCGGCGTCGGGGTGCCGCAGATTTCGGCGATCCTGAATGCGCTGGAGGGAGTCTCCGGACTCGACGTGCCTCTGATCGCCGATGGCGGCATCCGTTATTCCGGCGATATCGCCAAGGCGATCGCCGCCGGGGCGTCATCGGTAATGCTCGGAAGCCTCTTCGCGGGCACTGAGGAATCGCCTGGCGAGACCGAGCTCTACCAAGGACGCTCGTACAAGAGCTACCGGGGGATGGGATCGCTGGGCGCCATGCAGCAAGGTTCGGCCGACCGTTATTTCCAGGACACCGAGGGCGAGGGCGAAGCGGAAAAGCTGGTGCCTGAAGGCATCGAGGGACGCGTGCCGTACAAGGGCCCGCTGTCGGCAGTCGTTCAGCAATTGATGGGGGGGACGCGCGCCGCCATGGGCTATTGCGGCTGCCCCACGATCGAGGCGCTACGCACCCGCGCGGAGTTCGTTGAGATCACCACCGCGGGAATGCGCGAATCACACGTGCACGACGTGCAGATCACGAAGGAAGCTCCCAACTACCGCGTCGAATGAAAGTGGCCTGCATAGCTGCTGCGCGCCCCGATTGCTTTGTCGTTTACTCGCTCGCCCCTCGCCGTACTTCACCAGTACTGTCTCGGGGCTCGCTGCGGGCCTTAGCGCACTCGGGGCTGCTCGCGACGCTCTGCAGGCCACTTTCTGCGATAGGGACTGGGGGTGTCTGAAACAGCTCGCACCGGCCGGCGCCAGGCGGCGATGCCATTTATCCTGGTCATCGTTTTCGTCGACGTTCTCGGCATCGGCATCGCGTTGCCGGTACTGCCGATGCTGGTCGGCGAATACACCGCCAGCCGCGAGTTGCAAGCCTATTGGTACGGCGTGCTGGTCGTGAGCTACGGCCTGATGCAATTCTTCTGCGCTCCCCTCCTGGGTGCGCTCTCCGATCGCTTCGGACGCCGGCCGCTGCTGCTGTGGTCGCTATTGGGGCTGGGGCTGCATTTCCTTTTGCTCGGAATGGCGCCGTCGCTGACCCTGATGTTGCTCGCGCGCATCATCGGCGGGACGGCAGGCGCGAGCTTCAGCGTGGCCAACGCGTATGCGTCCGATGTCACTCCCCCCGAGCGTCGGGCGAAGAGCTTCGGGCTGGTTGGCGCCGCCTTCGGCCTCGGATTCATTTTCGGCCCGATGGCGGGCGGCTTGCTGGGATCGATCGATCTGCACCTGCCCTTTTACGCCGCCGCGGCGCTGTCTCTGATCAACGCCTGCTACGGTTTTTTTGTCGTACCCGAGTCGCTGCCGCGCGAGCGACGCGCCCGCTTCTCGTTGGCCCGTGCCAATCCCTTTGCCGCACTCCTGACGCTCTCGCGGCATCGTGAGATCGGCACCCTGGTCATCGTCTTTGCGCTGGTCATTCTGGCGCAGCTGATGCTGCAGACAACGTGGGTGCTGTACACCAACTTCCGCTTCGGCTGGGGACCGCGCGAGAACGGATTCGCGCTGTTCTTGGTCGGGCTCGTCGCCACCGTTACGCAAGGCGCACTGCTAGGACCCATGCTGCGGCGCTTCGGCGACGTGCGCGTCGCGCTGGCCGGGCTTGCGATCGGCACTGTCGCCTACCTGTTGTACGGATTGGCGCAGCAGGGCTGGGTCATGTACGCGGTCATCGTGGGTAACTTCATGTCGTTCGCAGCCGGGCCCGCGCTTCAGGGCATCGTCTCCAACGCGGTCGACCCCAGCGAGCAGGGCGTGACCATGGGGGCCCTCAATTCCATCAACAGCATCATGTTCGTCGTCGCGCCGTCGATCGGCACGCCGCTCTTGGCGCAGGTGAGCCATCTTCCGGCGTCGGACTGGCGGGTGGGAATCACGTTTTTCGTAAGTGCCGCCCTGCAAGCAGGGGCGTTTGTCCTGGCGCGCCGGCACTTCGCGCTGCAGGCCGCGGTCCGGCCGGCATGAGCGCGATCGTGACCAAGACGGAGCACAAACCGCCAGCGATGCTGACACCCATGAGACACGCCAGGATTCTCATTCTCGACTTCGGCGCGCAGTACACCCAGCTCATTGCCAGGCGCGTGCGCGAGCTCAAGGTCTATTGCGAAATTCATCCGTTCGATGTTCCCGATGCATTCATTCGCGACTTCGCGCCCGCCGGCATCATCCTTTCCGGCGGGCCGGAAAGCGTCACCGAGGGCCACACGCCACGGGCGCCCGAGTCGGTGTGGTCCGCCGGCGTGCCGGTGCTGGGCATCTGCTACGGAATGCAGACCATGGCGGCGCAGCTTGGCGGAGCTGTCGAAGCCGGCCGCGTGCGCGAATTCGGATACGCAGAGGTACGCGCTCGCGGGCACGGCAGGCTGCTTTCGGGCATCCATGATCGCGTGGCCGCGGCCGGCGAGTGCCTGCTCGATGTATGGATGAGCCACGGAGACAAGGTGACCGAATTGCCGCCTGGTTTCTCGGTCATGGTGTCGAACGTTTCTACGCCCCTGGCCGGGATGATGGACGAGACGCGGCGATTCTATGGCGTGCAGTTTCATCCCGAAGTCACGCACACCAGGCAGGGCAAAGCCATCCTGGGGCGCTTCGTGCGCGACATCTGCGGCTGCGCCGGCGACTGGACCATGCCCGGGTACGTCGACGAAGCGGTCGCCAGGATTCGCGCACAGGTCGGCGAGGAACAAGTGATCCTCGGTCTTTCGGGCGGCGTCGACTCGTCGGTTGCCGCCGCGCTCATCCATCGCGCCATTGGCGATCAGCTCACCTGTATTTTTGTCGACACCGGACTCCTGCGTCTGGGCGAGGCGAGCCAGGTGATGGAAACGTTCGCGCGACATCTCGGCGTCAAGGTCGACCTGATCGATGCGAGCGATGTATTTCTGCGCGAGCTTGCCGGTGTGACTGACCCGGAGCAGAAGCGCAAGATCATCGGTCGCGAGTTCGTGCACGTCTTTCAGGCGGAGGCTGCCAAGTTGCAGCATTCTGGAACGCGCGCGAAGTGGCTCGCCCAGGGCACCATCTATCCGGACGTGATCGAATCGGCAGCCGCCAAGACCAAGAAAGCGCACACCATCAAGTCGCACCACAACGTGGGCGGCTTGCCGGAGACGCTCCATCTGAAGCTTCTGGAGCCCTTGCGCGAGTTGTTCAAAGATGAAGTGCGTGAGCTTGGGCTTTCCCTCGGCCTGCCGCGCGAGATCGTGTTCCGCCATCCGTTTCCCGGGCCGGGGCTCGGAGTACGTATCCTCGGAGAGGTGAAGCGCGAGTACGCTGAGCTGCTGCGCCGTGCCGACGCCATTTTCATTGACGAGTTGCGCGCTGCCGGCTGGTACGATCGAGTAGCCCAGGCCTTCGCAGTGTTCCTGCCGGTCCGCAGCGTGGGCGTCATGGGCGACGGGCGCACCTACGAGCACGCGGTGGCGCTGCGTGCTGTCGAGACTACCGACTTCATGACCGCGCACTGGGCGGCGCTGCCGCACGAGTTGCTCGCCAAGGTCTCGAATCGCATCACCAACGAAGTGCGCGGTATCAACCGGGTGGTCTACGATATATCGGGCAAGCCGCCGGCGACGATCGAGTGGGAGTAAGAAAGCTAGTGCGCCCCGATCGCTTTGTGGCTGCGACATGCTGCTCGTGAAGCTTTCTACATGAGGACGCCAACACGATGAAACGCGCTAACTTCTCCTCCGGCACCAAGTGGGAGCCCATCGTCGGCTATTCACGGGCGGTCAGAATGGGCGACCAGATCTGGGTCTCCGGCACGACCGCGACCGATGCGAGCGGCAAGCTCGTCGGCAAGGGCGACGCATATACGCAGACCAAGCAGACCATCGCCAACGTCGAGGGTGCGCTGGCGAAGGCCGGTGCACAGCTCGCCGACGTCGTGCGTACGCGCATCTACGTGACCGATATTGCGCGCTGGGAAGAGATCGGCCGTGCGCACGGCGAAGCCTTCGGCAATATCCGCCCAGCCACCGCGATGGTTCAAGTGAGCGCGCTGGTCGATCCCGATATGCTGGTGGAGATCGAAGCCGACGCGGTTGTCGGCGCTCAACGCTAAAGTGAGCCGCCCAAACTCCGATCCTGCGGCCGCGTCTGTCGCGACGCCTCCCGCCGAGCTCGAGCGCTGGATGGCCGAAGCGCTGTCGCTCGCGCGCACCGCGCAGGCACGCGGCGAAGTGCCGGTCGGCGCAATCATCGTGAGAGAAGGCCGGATCATCGGACGTGGAGGCAACGCGCCGGTGGCCGCCAGCGATCCGACCGCACATGCTGAGATTGCCGCACTGCGCGACGCGGCCCAGTCGCTTGGCAATTATCGGCTGCCGGACTGCGATCTCTACGTTACGCTCGAGCCGTGCGCGATGTGCGCTGGAGCGATCATGCACGCGCGGATCCGCCGCCTTGTATTCGGCGCGAGCGATCCCAAGACCGGAGCGTGCGGCAGCGTGATCAACCTCTTCGCCGAGCCGAGGCTCAATCACCACACCGCCGTGACTTGCGGCGTTTCCGAGCAAGCCTGCGGCAGGCTGCTTTCGGACTTTTTCGCGGCTCGCCGCTGATCGACCGCAAATGACCGCGCGCACCTACGGCATAGGGATCTACGCACCGGCGGGATTCGCCAGTGAGCCCGCCGCTATCGATCGTGCCGTTGCGCGCTTCAAATCTGCAGGTCATCGGGTGATCGTCGATCCCACGGCGACGACCCGCTGGCAGCGCTTCTCGGCAACCGATGACGAGCGGCTCGCTGCGGTGCTGCGCATGGCGGCGGATCCACGGGTCGAGCTGGCGATCGCGGTGCGCGGAGGCTACGGCTGGTCGCGCATTCTGGAACGCCTGGACTTTACCGCGATCGCCACGTCGAACAAACGCTGGCTGGGCTACAGCGATTTCACCGCATTTCAACTCGCTGCGCTTGCTTCGGCGCGCATGGTGACCTATGCAGGACCGCTGGCTGCGCACGACTTCGGTGCCGAGACGCCGTCGGAATTCACTCTCAAGCATTGCTGGGGGTTGCTCGGAAGCCGGGAGTACGCGATCGAGTGCCCGCTCACGGGCGCGACCGACTTCGCCGCTGAAGGGACGTTATGGGGCGGAAATCTTTCGCTTGTCGTTCATCTTATAGGCACGCCCTACATGCCCCGCGTCGACGGCGGCATTCTGTTCGTCGAGGACATTGGCGAGCATCCGTACGCCATCGAACGAATGCTGTATCAGTTGCACCACGCCGGCATTCTCGGGCGCCAGCGAGCTCTGCTCCTGGGCACGTTCAACGGCTTCGAGCTCGGTGCCAGCGACAACGGCTACGATTTGGAGGCGATGATAGAACACGTCCAGAGCGCGTTCGGCGTTCCGGTTTTCTCCGGCCTTCCATTCGGTCACTGTCGCCACAAAGTGACGCTTCCGGTCGGCGCGCTGTGTTCGCTGACGGTGCGTGAGGGCAAAGGACGGCTGGTTCTCTCCGGCTACGCCTTGCAGTAAGCACGCCCGTCAGCTCGTCACGCCCTAAGAGACATCGAACTCGTAGCTCGCTTCACCCTTGGGCTCGCCTCGGCTGTCGAAGCTGCGCTCGACAAATCGTGCATGTCCCTCACTGTCGATGGTGAACACGGTTGAGCAACGGGTGCCGTAGTCAGGGTGCACGATGAACGCGGAGGAGAGCAGCCTCTCCCACTCGGGAGATACCCCGGTTGATGGCAGCGTGGACGCGGGAGCGCGCTCGCGGTCGGCGAGTATCCGGAAGGCCGCGTCGACGGGGTCGGCGACATTGGAAAGCGCTTCGCTGAGACGCGCTTTGGAGCGAAGCAACTTTGGCCATGGCGTCTCGAGCAGATGATTGGAAAGCCCGTGGACGCCGCTCCCGAGCGTGACAGCACCGCTGGCGCGATTCGACGTGTATGCCGCAGTCGCCTGTTGACTTGGCCCCGCCGATTGTCCGTTTTCCCGCGTGGCGCCGAGGCGAGGTGAGCTCTCTCCCACCAGCAGATTGAATCCGTGATAGCGCCCGCCGTCGATGGCAATGCGCGCGGCGCAGATCAGCGGCAGCGCGCTGTCGTTGAGTGCGAGGGTAACGAGCTCTCCACGCGACGGCGCCGCCGGATCGCGCGGCACGCCTTCGCGATAGTTGGTGACAAGCGCCCAACGGCCGCGACGGGTAACTCCAAACCATGTGCCGCCGCCGACGCTGTCTCTGCCTGCGAGAACCCCTTCAGGCCACCATTTCGCCGCCTCCGCCGCTCGAGCGTGGAACTCGTCGCGATTGGCGGCGATCAGCAGTGCATAACGCGGATGTGCGCTGCAAGCGACGAGAGCAAGACACACGAGGTCGATCCAGCTACAGCGACAAAGCGTCAGCTCAAGCTGGCCGCGACAAAGCGCTCGACATGGCGCAGCGATCCCGGGGCGAGCATAGGGACAAAGTCGTGATCCGCAAGCATCGCCGCCATCGCCGTCTCGAAGCCGGATGGATCACGCACGCCGTCGTAAATTTCCATCCACATCAGGGGCTCGTCCTGGCGACGCAGCAGGCGCCCCGCAACACCTGTTCGCTGCTCGAGCGCTCCGAACAGAAGCTTGATCGCGCGGCGCGCAGCTTCCGCCCGCGTCTGTTCGACGCGGTAGTAGATATAGTAGGACACAGGTTCGGCGCTCACGCGATGCGGCCGCGGGGCGGAGCCGCTTCCGGAACGGGATACGGAAAGGCCAGCATCTCAAGTGACGGACCATTGTGCGAGCCGACGCGCACGCCGTGCCCGCGCGCGGCGAGTTGCAGCACCGCGAGCAGATCACAGCCTTCCCCTGGTGCCGGCGCTGCGTTGACGATGCTACCGCACGCTTGATCGCCGAAGGCGTCGCTAAAAAGACGTTCGCCCGCCGCAGGCGGCGAAGAATCCACGTGCGCGAGCACCAGGCGCTCCTTCAAGCGTCCGAGATAATGCATGCGCGCGACGATTTCCTGACCGCTGTAGCACCCCTTATCGAAACTCACTCCGCCGAGCGCATCCCAATTCGCCATTTGTGGAACGTAGTGATCGGAAGTAGACGCCGTGATCACGGGGACGCCGGCACGAATGGTCAACCATTCCCAGGCAGGGAAACCTGCGGGCCTCGCAACGCCGCTCAGACGATTCCAGATATCGGCAGCGCGTTCCGGATCGACCCAGGCCACGAGTCTCTGCCCGGGGAGCGACACCATAGTGACGCCATCGAACTCGGCGGATTGCCGATCCTTGGGGACCTCCCCCAAGACGGCACGCACCGCTTCGACCGCGCTCGGACCGCCGACGCCCAACCGCACCGACGCTGCACTCGCGTCGCCTATGGTTGCTTTCGACCGCAGAAGGAACATGCCGAGGCGCTTGCGGATGGTTTCAAGGAGCGACCGGGAGAACAGCATCTCGAAGCGGTCTGCGAGCGTTCGCCGGACGACGAAGTTGGCGAGCATGCGTCCCTTGGGCGAGCACCACGCAGAGTACTGCCACGCGCCGCGCGCGAGCGCGACCACGTCGCTGGTGAGCTGCCCATGCAGGAACGAGGCCGCTTCCGGTCCGCTGACTGACAGCGACCCGAGCGGCGCGAGATCGCACACGATCGCGCCATCGCGCGCGGCAGCAAGCTCGCCGGCACCGTCGCCGAAGGCGTGTACCGCCTCTCCTTCGAACCGCGCGCCTTGCGCAGCGAGAAACTCAGTCCACGGCATCATGCGGCGGGTCACGGCGGGCGCAAGGAGGGCGCGGCGCAGGATATAAAAATATGCTAAAATTCAAAGTTAGCTCGGATTGCTCGAGGGTTATCGACCGGGCGTCCGGGAAATTCGCAGATCCGCCCGTTCAGGGTGCCTGAATGCTCTTCAGGCCCAGTGGCGGATCGAGGCCCAACCCTGAAAAGGAGTGTATTAATGTCGGTCACGATGCGTCAAATGCTGGAGGCTGGAGTCCACTTCGGCCATCAGACCCGGTACTGGAATCCGAAGATGGCGGACTATATCTTCGGCCAGCGCAACAAGATTCACATCGTCAACCTCGAGAAGACGCTGGCGATGTACCAGGAGGCGCTCAAATTTGTGCGCCAGCTGGCAACGAATCGCGGAACCATCCTTTTCGTCGGGACCAAGCGGCAAGCCCGCGACATCATCGCCGAAGAAGCGCAGCGCTGCAGCATGCCATACGTTGACCATCGCTGGCTGGGCGGCATGCTGACCAACTTCAAGACGGTCAAAGCCTCGATCAAGCGCCTGAAGGACCTGGAGACTATGGCTCAGGACGGTACCTTCGACAAGATGAGCAAGCGCGAGGCGCTCACCCTGCAGCGGGAAATGGACAAGCTCAACCGAAGCCTGGGCGGAATCAAGGAAATGAATGCGCTTCCCGATGCTCTGTTCGTCATCGACGTCGGTTACCAGAAGATCGCGGTGACCGAAGCGATGAAGCTCGGCATCCCGATCGTGGGCGTCGTCGACACCAATCATTCGCCCGACGGGATCGCCTACGTCATTCCCGGTAACGACGACTCGAGCCGGGCGATCCGCCTTTATGCGCGAGGCATTGCCGACGCGATCCTCGAGGGAAGGAGCCAGGTGATTCAGGAGATCGTGCAGACTGAGGAATTCGTCGAGGTGTCCGGCGAGGAAGCGGCGGCATGAGCGACCAGTCGCATGGCGCCGATTATCCGCGCTTGGCGGCTGCACCCGCCGTGCGGACGCGTCGCAGACCCTAGCAGCGAGGGCGCAAGGCCCTTTTTTTTTGACCGTCGCAGTGGTTGCGGCGGACTGGAACCGGATCGGAGTAGGGAAGCATGGCTGAAATAGCTGCAAGCATGGTGATGGAACTGCGCGGCCGCACCGGGCTGGGCATGATGGAGTGCAAGAAGGCGTTGACCGAGGCTGGCGGGGATATGGCCAAGGCGGAGGAGCTGCTGCGCATCAAGAGCGGTGCCAAGGCGTCGAAAGCCGCCGACAGGGTTGCCGCTGAAGGCGTGATCGGTCTCTACGTCGCTCCCGATGCGAAGATTGCCGCGCTGGTCGAAGTCAACTGCGAGACCGACTTCGTCGCCAAGAACGAGGAATTCCGTGCATTCGCGGCGGAGGTCGCCGAGGTCGTTGCCGGCCAGGAACCGTCGGACGTCGCCCGGCTCGCAAGCTGCAAGCTTCGCTCCGGGGAGTCGGTGGAGAGCCGCCGTATCGCGCTGGTGCAGAAAATCGGCGAGAACCTTTCGATCCGCCGCTTTGGGCGCAGAACCGCGGCGGGACGCATTGCGTCTTACGTTCACGGCACGCGTATAGGCGTGCTGGTCGACTTCACCGGCGGAGATCCGGCCCTGGGCAAGGATCTGGCGATGCACATCGCCGCCATCAAGCCGATGGCGCTCGATCGCAGCCAGATTCCCGACGAAGTTCTCGCTCGTGAGCGCTCGATCGCTGCAGCGCGGGCCGCGGAGTCGGGCAAACCGGCGAACATCGTGGAAAAAATGATCGAAGGTTCCGTCGCCAAATTCGTCGCTGAGGTCACCTTGCTCGCCCAACCCTTTGTCAAAGGCGACGGCAAGCAGACTGTCAGCCAGCTGCTAGCTGCGAACGGAGCGAAGATCAACGGCTTCACCTTGTTCGTCGTGGGCGAAGGCATCGAAAAAAAGAAGGATGATTTCGCGGCCGAGGTCGCGGCAATGGCCAAAGCCTGAACGCAACCAAAGAACGGAGCGCCTCCGATGACTGCACCGACGATCGCGCCGCTGGCCAGCGTGGCTCCGGTGGCGAGAAAGGAGCCGGCATACCGCCGCATCCTGCTCAAGCTATCGGGTGAGGCGCTTATGGGCGACGATGCCTACGGGATCAACCGCGAGGTGATCGATCGCATCGTCGCCGAGATCGGCGAAGTCGTGCGCCTCGGCGTGCAGGTGGCTGTGGTCATCGGCGGCGGCAATATCTTCCGAGGCGTGGCGCCCGGCGCCGCCGGGATGGATCGCGCGACCGCCGACTACATGGGGATGCTGGCCACGCTGATGAACGCGCTTGCACTTCAGGACGCCATGCGCCGCGCCGGCATCGTTTCGCGAGTGCAGTCGGCACTTTCCATCGAACAGGTCGCCGAGCCGTATATCCGTGGTAAGGCTTTGCGCTATCTCGAAGAAAACAAGGTGGTGATCTTTGCCGCGGGAACCGGCAACCCGTTTTTCACCACCGACACCGCGGCGGCGCTGCGCGGCAGAGAGATGGGCGTGGACATCGTGCTCAAGGCGACCAAGGTTGACGGTGTTTATACCTCCGATCCCAACAAGGATTCCGCCGCGCGCCGCTACCCGAGCCTCACTTTCGATGAGGCGATCGTCAAGAATCTCAAGGTCATGGACGCCACCGCGCTGGCGCTGTGTCGCGACCAGAACATGCTGCTCAAAGTGTTCAGCATTTTCGCACCTGGTGCGCTCAAGCGCGTGGTCATGGGCGAGGACGAGGGCACGCTCGTACACTGCTAGCCTTCCTCGAAGGAGAAACCGATGATCGCAGATGTCAAGAAGGCTGCCGAACAGAAGATGCAGAAGTCGGTTGAGACGTTGAAAACCGATCTTGGCAAGGTGCGCACTGGTCGCGCTCACACGGGGCTGCTCGATCACATTAAGGTCGATTACTACGGTGCGATGATGCCGATCAACCAGGTCGCCAATGTCACGCTGGCCGATGCGCATACCATCGCGGTACAGCCGTGGGAAAAGAAGATGGTCCAGGTCGTCGAGAAGGCGATCCGCGACTCCGATCTAGGGATCAACCCGGCGACCTCCGGAGATGTGATCCGCGTGCCGATGCCTCCGCTCACTGAAGAACGGCGCAAGGAGCTGGTCAAGGTCGTGCACAAGGAAGCCGAAAACACACGGATTGCCGTGCGCAACATCCGCCGCGATGCGATCACTCATCTTAAGGATCTGCTCAAGGCGAAATCGGTCTCCGAAGACGAAGAGCGCCGCGCCCAGGACGACATCCAGAAACTCACTGACCGCTTCATCGGCGAGATCGACAAGGTCTTGCACTCCAAGGAAGCGGACCTCATGGCGGTCTAGGCGGTAAGCCGAAGACCGCTTTGTCATGTTGTTTACCAGCTCCACCCGGGAAATCCCGGACGCGCGGGACGTCCCGCGGCATATCGCGATCATCATGGACGGCAACGGCCGTTGGGCGAAGCGGCGGAGGTTGCCGCGCGTCGCCGGCCACCGCAAAGGTGTCGAGGCGGTTCGCGCAACCGTTCGTGCCTGCGTCGAGCGGGGTGTGGAGTTTCTGACCCTCTTCGCATTCTCCAGCGAAAACTGGCGGCGGCCTGCCGACGAGGTGTCGATCCTCATGCAGCTTTTCCTGCGTGCGCTAGAGCAGGAAGTTGTAAAGCTGGACGAGAACGAAATCCGCTTCCGTGTCATCGGCGACACGACGCACTTCGAGCCAAAGATCAGAGAACTGATTGCAGACGGGGAGAAGCGCACTGCGAGCAACACGCGTCTCACGCTGACGGTCGCCGCCAACTACGGAGGCCGCTGGGACATCGCGCAGGCCGCGCGGCGGTTTTTCGCAGCCGAACCTGACGCCGTGCGCGATTTCACACCCGAAGACCTGGAGCCGTACCTGTCGATGGCCTATGCGCCAGAACCTGACTTGTTCATACGCACCGGAGGTGAGCAACGAATATCGAACTTCATGCTCTGGCAACTCGCCTATACGGAACTGTACTTTACCGATCTGCTATGGCCCGACTTCGACGCGGAGGCGCTCGATGTCGCGATTGCTTCGTATCGGCAGCGTGAACGGCGGTTCGGACGCACGAGCGAACAGGTGCAGGCCGCCAAAGTCGAGTGACGATGCTCAAGACCCGCATTCTCACCGCCGTCGTACTGATCCCGCTGGTGCTGCTCGCGTTATTCGGCTTGGGAACGCGCGGTTGGGGTCTGGTGGCCCTCGCGATCGTCGTGATCGCCGCGGGAGAGTGGGCGGGACTCGCCAGCTTTCGCCCGCCTTTCGCGATCCTGTTCGTCGCAGCCGTGCTGTTGATCGGCGCAACTCTGCTTTTCGCCGGCGTCGCGGACTTCACCGACGAAAAGGGATGGCCGGATGCGCTCCTGGTGTCAGTCTGCGGAACGACGACGCTTTTCTGGCTGTTCATCGCGCCGATGTGGTTGTATTCAGGCTGGCGCGTCACTTCCGCGCCGGTGCTCGCGCTACTCGGCTGGCTGCTTCTGCTCGCCACCTGGGTCGCGGTTGTGCAGGTCCGCGCTCGCGGTCCCTGGTTGCTGCTTGCGCTGATGGCGATCGTCTGGATCGCCGACACAGCGGCATATTTCGCTGGCCGCCGCTTCGGACGACACAAGCTCGCGCCCTCGATCAGCCCGGGAAAGACTTGGGAAGGCGTGGCTGGTGCGATGATCGCCGTCGCCGCCTATGCACTGGTGCTGCTCGCCTTGGCAGAATCCGGGGGCTTGGTGCACTCGGTAACGCCGGCCGCGGCCGCAGCATGGATCGTGCTCGCTCTATTACTCGCGAGCCTTTCGATTGTGGGCGACTTGTTCGAGTCGCACCTGAAGCGGCAGCGCGGCGTGAAGGACAGTGGCCGGCTGCTGCCCGGACACGGAGGCGTGCTCGATCGCATCGACGCACTGATCGCCGCGATGCCGGGAGCGGCGCTGGTCGAACACTACCTGATTCGTTGACGATGACCGCCGTTGGCCAGCGCAGTATCGCCATCCTCGGCGCCACCGGGTCGATCGGCGCGTCCACGCTCGACGTGATCGAGCGGCACCCGGAGCGCTTCGTTGTTGCCGCTCTCTCCGCGCACAAGCAATGGCAACGGCTGCTCGAGCTAACTCGTCGCCTGCGTCCGGCGTACGCTGCGTTGCTCGATCCGCACGCAGCACGCGAGCTCGCCGACGCCTTGCGTCGCGAGAATCTTCCCACTCGCGTGCTCGAAGGCGAACAAGGCCTGTGCGCGATTGCCACGCTGCCCGAAGTCGACACCGTCGTCGCCGGCATCGTCGGCGCTGCGGGATTGGCGCCGACGCTCGCTGCAGCAAGAGCGGGAAAACGCATTCTGCTCGCCAACAAGGAAACGCTGGTGCTCGGCGGGCAAGTGTTCATGAGCGCGGTGCGCGATGGCGGAGCCACGCTGCTGCCGATCGACAGCGAGCACAACGCGATTTTTCAGTGCATGCCGGCCGGGTCCGGCGGCGCTTCGGCGTGCGGCGTTCGCCGGATCCTGTTGACTGCTTCGGGAGGTCCGTTCCGCGCAACCCCGCTGGCGGATCTCGAGCATGTGACTCCGGATGCAGCGTGTGCTCACCCCAATTGGCGCATGGGGCGCAAGATCTCGGTCGATTCCGCGACGATGATGAACAAGGGCCTCGAAGTGATCGAAGCGCACTGGCTGTTCGGTGCCGAAGTCGACGCGGTCGAAGTGCTCATCCATCCGCAGAGCGTGGTCCATTCACTGGTCGAATACGTCGACGGCTCGGTGCTGGCGCAACTCGGCAACCCCGATATGCGTACTCCCATCGCGCAGGCACTGGCCTGGCCCGAGCGCGTCGATGCCGGTGTGGCTTCGCTCGATCTCGCTCGCATCGGAGCGCTCGAGTTCGCGCCGCCCGACTCGAAGCGTTTTCCCTGTCTCGGGCTTGCTTATGCCGCCTTGCGTGAGCGTGGAACGGCGCCAGCAGTGCTCAACGCCGCCAACGAAGTAGCCGTCGCCGCGTTTCTCGACGGCCGCATCGGCTTTCTCGACATCGCAATGACCTGCGAGCGAACGCTCTCGCGCGTTGGTGCACGACCGGTGAAGTCGCTCGACGACGCGCTCGCCGCCGACAGCGAGGCGCGTCGTGTCGCGCTCGAGCTCCTGCCCTCGGTTCACAGCCACAGACTTTCGGCATGATCGACATCGCCCAGAAGATTCTCGCTTTCGTGGTCACACTCGGCGTGCTCGTCGTCTTCCACGAGCTCGGCCACTACATCGTGGCGCGGCTCGCGGGCGTCAAAGTGTTGCGCTTCTCGGTCGGCTTTGGGCGCATCGTCTGGTCGCGCAACATCGGACCCGATCGCACCGAATGGGCTCTGTCTGCGGTGCCGCTGGGCGGCTATGTCAAGATGGTCGACGAACGCGAAGGGGCGGTCGCAACCGCTGATCTGCCGCGCGCATTCAATCGGCAGAGCGTGTGGAAGCGCATTGCCATTGTCGCCGCCGGCCCGCTTGCCAACCTGCTGCTCGCAGTGCTGCTCTTTGCGGGTACCTATGTTGCGGGCATCCCGGGGCAGCGTGCCGTGCTGGCGCCGCCACCGGCGGGGACACCGGCGGCGGTTGCCGGACTCGACGGTGGGGATCTCATCACCGCCATCGACGGCGAGCCCGTGCGCTCGTGGCAGGACCTGCGTTGGAGGCTGCTCAAGGAATCGGGGAACACCGAGGTTGCCGTCGCAGTGGAGCGGCCCGATGGCACGACAGCAGTGCGCACTCTGCCACTCGGATTGAGCGGCGAGGATTGGGAGGGAAATTTTCTCGCGCTGCTGGGTCTGCGAACCGACTTGGGCGCACCGGTGGTTCGCGGTGTCATCGCCGGAAAACCTGCCGCAGCCGCTGGAATCCGCGCCGGCGACGCGATTGTTGCGGTAGATGGCACGCCGGTGCGCTCACCCGCCGATGTGGCTGCGATCACCAACGCTCATCCGGGCGAGCGCGTGACGTTCGCCTTGCGTCGAGACGGTGCCGAATTGCAAGCGGAGCTCGTCCCCGAAGCGAGTGAGCAGAACGGACGCCGAATCGGACTCGCCGGCATGCAGCTGGGTGTGGATCCGGCGATTGCCGAGCGTGCCGCTATCACGGTGCGGTACGGACTGGTTGAAGGTCTGGTCCAGGGTGCCAAAAAAACCTGGGAGCTCGCGGTCTTCACTATCAAGATGCTCGGCCGCATCGTTGTCGGCGACGCATCGCTCAAGAACATCAGCGGACCACTGACCATGGCCGACTACGCGGGTCAGTCGGCGCAAGCCGGCATACTGACATTCATCGGCTATCTCGCGCTTATCAGCATCAGTCTCGGCGTGCTCAATCTGCTCCCGGTGCCTTTACTCGATGGCGGACACCTGATGTATTATCTCGCCGAGATTATCAAAGGCAGTCCCGTTTCCGACCGCGTTCTCGAGGTCGGTCAGCGCATCGGCATGGCGGTGCTCGCGATGCTGATGGCCTTGGCGCTTTTCAATGACCTTTCCCGACTCTTCTGAGGCGCCCGTGCATCGCGTGCGCCGGCGTCCCTCGTGCGCCGGCGCCTGGCTCAAAGTGCTGCTGGCGACGCTGCTGGCGCTCGTCGCTCAGACGGTAATCGCTTTCGAGCCCTTCACGGTCAAGGACATCCGCGTCGAAGGCGTACAGCGGACCGACGCCGGGACCGTCTTCAACTATCTCCCAATCAAGGTGGGTGACCGCGTCGATGACGAGAAAGCCTCGGCGGCAGTCAAAGCGCTCTACGCCACCGGTTTTTTTCGCGACGTGCGCCTGGAAGTGGAAGGTGACGTGCTGGTCGTCATCGTGCAGGAGCGACCGACGATCAGCCAGATCGACATCTCCGGTGTCAAGGAGTTCGAAAAGGACACATTGACAAAGGCGCTGAAGGACATCGGTGTCGCCCAGTCGAGAATCTTCGACCGCTCGGCGCTCGACCGCGCAGAACAGGAGCTCAAGCGCCAGTACATCAACCGCGGCTATTACGCGATGCAGGTCACAACAACTGTCACTCCGCAGGAGCGCAATCGTGTCGCGATCAACTTCAACGTGACCGAGGGCGACGTCTCTAAGATCGCCAAGATCAACATCATCGGAGCCAACGTCTTCTCCGAGAGCACACTGCTCAAGGAAATGACTCTCTCGACGCCGGGTTGGCTCACCTGGTACACCAAGAACGATCAGTATTCCAAGCAGAAGCTCCAGGCGGATCTGGAAACGTTACGGAGCTTCTACACAAACCGAGGCTACCTGGAGTTCGCCGTCGATTCGACTCAAGTGTCGATCACCCCGGACAAGGAAGACATCTACATCACGATAAACATCACCGAAGGTCCCAGGTTCAGCGTTTCCGATGTGCGGCTCGCCGGAGAGTTGCTGCTTCCCGAACCCGAGCTCATGCGCCTGATCGTGGTCAAACCGGGCGACGTCTACTCGCGGGAAAAGCTCACCCAGTCCACCAAGGCGATCTCGGATCGGCTCGGAAGCGATGGCTATGCGTTCGCCAACGTGAATGCAATTCCCGAAGTCGACCGCACCGCACACACCGCGGCATTCACTTTCTACATCGATCCGGGTCGCAGAATCTATGTACGCAATGTGAACATCAGCGGCAATTCGAGAACGCGCGACGAAGTGATTCGTCGCGAGGTCCGGCAGCTCGAGGACGCATGGTACGACGCGACTCGAATCGAGCGCTCCAAGGTGCGGATCACGCGGCTGCAGTACTTCGAGGACGTGAACCTCGAGACACCCGCCGTTGCCGGCAGTCCCGATCAGGTCGACGTCAACATCACCGTCACCGAGAAGCCCACCGGGAACATCCTCGCAGGAGCCGGGTACTCCAGCGCGGAAGGGCTAGTCCTTTCGGCGTCAATCGCACAGAACAACGTGCTCGGAACCGGCAACTCGCTGTCCGCCTCGATCAACTCCAGCAAGGTCAACCGGCTCATCAACGTGACCTATCTCGAGCCGTACTGGACGCCCGACGGCGTGGCGCGCACTCTCGAGTTCTACGACAGGAATACCAATACAACATCGTTGACGGTCGCTCAATACGCCGCAAACACCCTGGGTGGCGCAATCGGGTTCGGCATTCCCGTCACTGAAACCGACTCGGTGAGCGTCGCGGTTCGCGCGGAGCACACCAACCTTACCCTCTATCAGGGTAGTCCGGCCATTTACTACGACTTCGTCAACACCTTCGGCTACTCGACCAACAGCTACATCCTGAGCGCAGGCTGGAGCCGGGACACGCGCGACAGCATTCTGTTTCCGACCTACGGAACGCTGCAGACGGCGTATGCCGAGTATGCGATGCCGTTCGGCAACCTCTACTACTACAAGACAGGTTACCTCATCCAGTGGTTTACGCCGCTGCCGTTGAACACGGTGTTGATGCTCCGAACCGACTTGGGCTATGGAGGCGGTCTCGGCGGCAAGCCACTGCCGTTCTTCAAGGCGTATTATGCGGGTGGCGTGGGTTCGGTCCGCGGCTACGAGACCGCATCGCTGGGTCCGCAGGACCTTGCGGGTAACGCTCTTGGTGGGAGACAGAAGATCGTCGGCAATGCAGAGCTGTTTTTCCCGGTGCCCGGGATGAAGGCGGGAGACCAGTCGGTGCGGCTTTCGGTCTTCGCGGATGCGGGCCAGATCTACGACAACGGCTTCGAGCCCAACCTCGAATCGTTCCGCTATTCGGCCGGAGCGGGGCTGGCATGGAACTCGCCGATCGGGCCGCTCAAGTTCAGCTACGGCTATCCGTTGAACGCCGGGCCGCACGACAAGATCCAGCGCTTTCAATTTCAGGTCGGAACGGTGTTCTGAGCACAGGCGGGAGCGAACGTGAAACTCGGTATGCAGCGATTATTGATCCACGTTGCCGGCGCGGCGCTCATCGCCGCAATGAGCATTCCGGTTCTAGCCCAGGGATCCGAATACAAGATCGGCTTCATCAACAGCGAGCGGCTGTTCCGCGAGGCTGCACCGGCGAAACGCGCTCAGCAAAAGCTGGAAAAGGAGTTCGCCGGACGCGACGCCGAGATACAGAAGCTCTCCAAACAGGTGCGCGACCTGCAGACGGTCCTTGAAAAGGACAGCGTCACCATGCCGGAAGCGGAGCGCCGCGACAAGGAGCGCGACCTCGCGAACAAGAACCGGGACCTGCAACGGATGCAGCGCGAATTCCGCGAGGATTTGAATCTGCGTCGCAACGAAGAGTTGTCCGCAGTGCAGGAGCGCGCCAACAAGGTGATCCAGCAGATCGCTGCGGACGAGAAGTTCGATCTGATCATCCAGGACGTCGTGTATGCGAGTCCGCGCATCGACATCACCGACCGGGTGATCAAGTCGCTCGCCGATAAATAACTGGGCCTGTAAGCGCTATGGACGCAAACGCGTTGCGTAGCCGAAAACGCCTAGCGCAAGGCGCAAAGGCGAAGGCGGGCACGGCGCCCGGCGAGACTTTGCAACGCAGCGATCGGCGTTTTCGGCAGCAACCCGAAGGGAACGGGCGCCCTGGGGCGCCACTCGGTGTTGCCGTCCTCGCCAAGACCTCTAGTCTTGGCTTCGTCCTGCGCCTTGATTGGCGCCCCAGGGCGCTCGTTCGCGTATGCGCCCATAACGTTTACAGGCCCTAGTGGGCGGCGACTCGCGCGAGCGCATGGGTTCACGCCACCCGGTCTCCGGAGTAGCCCTAAGCGTGCTGGCGGAGCGTACCGGCGCCGAGCTGGTCGCTGCCGAGGACAACGCAGGCTCCATTCTGATCGAGCGGGTGGCGACGCTCGATTCAGCCGAAGCGGGCGCCATCGCTTTTCTTTCCAACCCGAAGTACCGCGCGCGCCTCGCGGCGACTCGCGCCAGTGCCGTCATCGTCACCGCCGCGGATGCTGCGGCGACGCCGCTGCCGAAACTCGTCACGCCCGATCCGTATTCCACGTACGCCCGCATCGCCGCGATGTTCAACCCGCCGCCTGCATTCGTCCCGGGCATACACCCCAGTGCGGTTGTGGCTCCAGGCGCTCGCGTCGCACCAACCGTGCTCATCGGTCCTCACGTCACGATCGGCGAGCGCGCGACGATCGGCGAGCGCGCGCAGGTCCATGCCGGTTGCGCTGTCGGCGACGATTGCGAGATCGGCGATGATTGCCTTTTGCATCCGCGTGTCGCCGTTTACGCGCGCTCGGTCATCGGCCCACGCACGATCGTTCACAGCGGGGTGGTCATCGGCGCCGACGGCTTCGGTATGGCCGAGTACCAGGGGCGTTGGCTCAAGGTGCCGCAGTTGGGAAGGGTGCTCATCGGAGCTGACGTCGAGATCGGCGCCAACACCACCATCGATCGCGGAGCACTCGGCGACACCGTCATCGAGGACGACGTCAAGCTCGACAACCTGATCCAGATCGGCCACAACTGCCACGTCGGCGCACATACCGCGATCGCAGGCTGCGCCGGCATCGCCGGCAGCACGCACATCGGCCGCAACTGCAAGATCGGCGGTGCGGCGATGATCAACGGCCACATCGAGATCGCCGATGGGACAGTGATCTCGGCGGCGAGCGGTATAGACGAGTCGATCACCAAGCCGGGCATTTACACGGGCGCGTTTCCATCGCTTCCGCATCGGGAGTGGCAGCACATGGTCGCTGTGATGCGCCAGCTGCGCGCGCTTTTGCAGCGGGTACGCGCGCTCGAGCGCGGCCGGCACCGGGGGGAGGAATAAATGGGCGAGATGGACATCGGCGAGATCATGCGGCACCTGCCGCACCGCTATCCCTTCCTGCTGGTCGATCGCGTCCTCGAATGCATTCCGGGCGAGCGCATCAGGGGCGTGAAAAACGTTACCGTCAACGAGCCTTTCTTCCAGGGACACTTTCCCGGCTACCCGGTGATGCCGGGCGTGCTGATCATCGAGGCGCTGGCGCAGGTGTCGCTGATCCTGTTCTACGAGACCATCGATCGACTGCCCGACGACAAGTCGATCATCTTCTTCGCCGGGATCGACGACGCGCGGTTCAAGCGCCAGGTCCTGCCCGGAGATCAGCTGTTGCTGGAGTCGATCGAACGGCGGCTGGTGCGCGGAGTCGGCAAATTCTCCGTGCGCGCCACGGTCGGCGACGCCCTGGTCGCCGAAGCCGAGCTGCTCGCGGCACTTCGCGATCGATAGACCCATGGCGAGCGTGCACCCCACGGCGATCGTTGCGGCCGACGCCCGCCTCGCGCCCGGCGTAGAGATCGGGCCTTACTCGGTGGTCGGCACCGATGTGTCGATTGGGGAGGGGTCGGTCATCGGCGCCCACGTCATCATCGCGACGCGTACCGCCATCGGCCGCAACAACCGTATCTTCCAGTTTGCGTCGATCGGCGAGATCCCCCAGGACCGTAAGTACGATGGTGCTCCCACTCGAACCGTTATCGGCGACGGCAACGTGATCCGGGAGTTCGTCACCATTCACGCGGGCACGGCGCAGGATCGCGGCGTGACCACAGTCGGCAACAGCAACTGGCTGCTCGCCTATTCGCACATCGCGCACGACTGCGTGGTCGGCAACGAGACGACGTTCTCCAACAACGCGCAGCTCGCCGGACACGTCGTGATCGAAGATTTCGCCGTGCTCGGCGGTTTTGTCGGTGTCCATCAATTCTGCCGGGTCGGCGCTCACGCGTTCGTAGCCGCAGGTTCGATCGTGCTGCAGGACGTCCCGCCCTTTGTCACTGCTGCCGGTTACCCGGCCAAGCCTCACGGCACCAACAGCGAAGGGCTGCGCCGCCGTGGATTCAGCGCCGACGATCTCGCCGCGATCAAGCGCGCTTACAAGACGCTCTACCGCGCCGGTCTGCCGCTGGAACAGGCGCGTGCCAAGATTATCGAGGAGGCGCTCTCGGCACCGGTGCTCACGCCTCTGGCGGCGTTCCTGGAAAGCCCGGGGCGCGGCCTGGTCCGCTGAACGGGCCCTAGTATCTTGATGTCGTCTGCCGACGCTCCGGTCACCATCGGCATCGTGGCCGGGGAAGCGTCGGGCGATGCGCTGGCCGCGCAGCTGATTCACGCGGTGGTCGAGCGAATGCCGAGTGTCCGCTTTGTCGGAATCGGCGGACCACGCATGGAAGCGGCCGGATGCGAGTTGTGGTATCCGCTCGCCAAGCTGGCGTTGCGCGGCCTGGTCGAAGTGCTGGGACACATCCCCGAGCTCATGCGCATTCGGCGCGATGTTTATCGGCGCTTGCGCAGGGCAAAAGCGCCGCTGTTCATCGGCGTCGATGCACCCGACTTCAATCTAGGTCTGGAGGCTCGGCTCAAGCACCGCCGAGTGCGCACGATCCACTACGTAAGCCCATCGGTCTGGGCATGGCGGCCGGAGCGCGTCAACACGATCGCCAAATCAGCGGACCGCCTGCTTGCGCTGTTTCCCTTCGAGCCGTCGCTGTACCAAGGAACCGGACTCAGCGTCGACTTTGTCGGCCATCCTCTGGCGGCGGATGCCGCCACCGCTTCGAGCCGACGCATGACGCGCGACATGCTCAAGCTGGAGGCGAGTCGCCCGGTGTTCGCTCTGCTGCCGGGCAGCCGCATGGGCGAGCTCGAGATGCACAGCGAGCTCGTCTTGCGTGCCGCGGCGGAAGTCTTCGAGGCCCTGCCTGAAGCGCGCTTTGTCGTTCCTTTGGTGAGTCGCGAGACGCGCGAGTACTTTGAGGGGGCGTGTTACAGGCTCAAGCTGGAGGCGCTGCCGCTCAAGCTGCTCTATGGACACGCCGACCACGCATTGCGAGCCGCCGATGTCGGAATCGTGGCCTCGGGTACGGCAACGCTCGAAGCGGCGATGTCGCGATGCCCGCACCTGATCTTCTACCGCGTCAACCCGTTGACGGCAGGCATCGTTAGACGCAAGCTCTTGCTGCCCTATGTCGGGCTACCCAACATCCTGGCCGGTCGCTTCGTGGTCCCGGAGTTTCTGCAGGAGGAAGCCAGCGCCGCCAACCTGGCGCGGGCAGCGCTCAACCTCTACGACGACAGCGTCACAAGGCGCAGACTCGAGGTGCTGTTCGCCGGCATGGCGCGCAGCCTGTCGGCCGACACCGGCACGCTGGCCGCCGACGCCGTTGCCGCCGAATTGCATCAAGCAGGCGCATGCTGATCGCCGGCGTGGACGAAGCGGGCGTGGGTCCGCTGGCGGGGCCGGTGGTTGCTGCCGCCGTCATCCTCGATCCGGGGAAGAAGCGCATCAAGGGATTGCGCGATTCCAAACTCCTTCAAGCGCCGGCGCGCGAGGAGCTGGCCATGGAAATCCGCAGCCGGGCGCTGGCATGGGCGGTAGGCGAAAGCTGCGTCGCCGAAATCGACAGCCTCAACATTCTTCACGCGACGCTGCTTGCGATGAGTCGCGCAGTGGCTGCTCTAAAGACGGTGCCGGAAGTCGTATGGATCGACGGCTTGCGCTGTCCGCAACTGGACTGTCCGACACGCGCGATCGTCGACGGCGACCGCCTTATCGCCGAAATTGCCGCCGCATCGATCCTGGCGAAGACCACCCGAGATGCGACGCTGGTCGAGCTCGACCGCGCCTATCCGGCCTACGGATTCGCCAAGCACAAGGGGTATTCGACGCGGGAGCATTTGGCGGCGCTGGCTGCACACGGGCCGTGTCCGGCACACCGACGCTACTACGCTCCGGTGATGCAGCCCGGATTCGATTTCTAGTTTCTCCTGAACGATGCCCGTCCCGAAAGCGCTGGTGTTCGACGTATTCGGCACGGTGGTCGACTGGCGCGGCAGCATTATTCGCGAGGCGCGACGGATTGGGCGCAGCAAGGCCGTATCCGCTGATTGGGCAGCATTCGCTGACGCTTGGCACGCCGGTTACCGCCCAGCGTTGGATCGAGTGCGCCGAGGCGAGCTGCCTTGGACGAAACTCGACGGGCTGCATCGGATGATCCTGGACGAGCTGCTGCTCAAGTTTCGACTGCGGCTGTCCGAGCGTGAGAAACGAGACCTCAATTTCGTATGGCATCGACTCGCGCCATGGCCAGACGCGGTCCGCGGCTTGACGCGGCTCAAGCGCCACTATTGCATCGGCACCTTGTCAAACGGCAATGTGGCCATACTGGTCGACATGGCGCGGCACGCCCGGCTGCCCTGGGACTGCATCATTTCGGCAGAGCTATTTCAGCATTACAAGCCGGACCCCGAGGTTTACAGGGGAGCAGCGGATCTCCTGGGGCTGGCGCCACGCGAGGTGATGCTGGTGGCCGCACACAAATATGATCTCGCGGCGGCGAGGAAATGCGGGTTGAAGACCGCGTTCGTTCGCCGCCCGCTCGAGCACGGGCCGGGATCGCAGTCCGATATCGCCGATGATCCGCGCTGCACTTTCAATGCCGATGACTTCATCGACCTCGCGCGGCAGATGCGAGCATAAGGCTGCTGCAGAGCGCGCATTTCCGCCTGTCGTTCAAAAATTCTTGTTGCGCGGCATCGACTTGGGGATTACTCCCGTCATTGACTCCGACATGCGCGCCGCGTAAGCTCGAAACGTTCCCCCAATCCGCAGCAAATTCCCGCCGATGATTCACTGCGTACTGCACGACCCCGAGGATTCCGTTGCCGTCGTCGTCGTCGAAGGCATCAAGGCCGGACAGACATTGACCGGACTGATTCTCGACGAGGACCGCACCATCAGCTTGCCTTGCACCCAGGACATTCCTCTCGGACACAAGGTTGCCTTGCGCGACATGAACGTGGGCGACACGGTCATCAAGTACGGCATCGACATCGGGAAGGTCGTTGCACCCATCAAGACGGGACAGCACGCCCACGTTCACAACATCAAGACCAAGCGGTGGTGACCATGCAGACTCGGTTCAGAGGTTACAGGCGCGAGAACGGCCGCGTCGGCGTGCGCAACCATGTGCTCGTATTGCCGGTGGACGACCTGTCGAACGCCGCCTGCGAAGCGGTGGCCAACAATGTCAAGGGAACGCTGGCGATTCCCCACCCCTACGGCCGCCTTCAATTCGGGGCCGATCTGGAGCTGCACTTCCGCACCCTGATCGGCGCCGGCAGCAATCCGAACGTCGCTGCCGTCATCGTCATCGGCATCGAGGAGGGCTGGACTAAGAAGGTGGTCGATGGCATCGCCGCCACCGGCAAGCCGGTCACGGGCTTCGGCATCGAGTTGCACGGCGATCACGACACGATCATGCGCGCGTCCAAGGCCGCCAGAGAGTACCTCCAATGGGCGAGCGAAAAACCGCGCGAAGAGTGCAATCTCGACGATCTATGGATCTCCTGCAAGTGCGGCGAGTCGGACACGACTTCCGGTTGCGGATCCAACCCAACCGTAGGCAACGCGTTCGACAAGCTCTACGCCGCCGGCTGCACGCTGGTGTTCGGGGAAACGACCGAACTCACCGGCGGAGAGCAGATCGTGGCGGCGCGCTGCCGCGACGCCAAGGTGCGCGGCGACTTCATGCGCGTTTTCGACCGCTATCAGGAAGTCATCAACCGGCACAAGACCAGCGACTTGTCCGATTCGCAACCGACCAAAGGCAACATCGCCGGCGGGTTGACGACCATCGAAGAAAAGGCGCTGGGCAACATCCAGAAGATCGGCAAGAAATGCGTCGTCGACGGTGTCATCGACAAGGCGGAGGTGCCCAGGGGTCGCGGCCTGTGGTTCATGGACAGCTCATCCGCTGCCGCAGAGATGGTGACACTGTGCGCGGCTTCGGGCTTTGTTCTGCACTTCTTCCCCACGGGCCAGGGAAACGTCATAGGCAATCCCATCCTGCCGGTCATCAAGGTCTGCGCCAATCCGCGCACGGTGCGAACCATGAGCGAGCATATCGACGTCGATACAAGCGGACTGCTGCAACGGGAAATCACGATGGATCAGGCCGGCGATAAGCTGCTCGACATGATGTTTCGGACCGCGAACGGTCGCTTGACCGCCGCAGAAGCCCTGGGGCACCGCGAATTCGTGATGACTCGGCTCTACGAAAGCGCCTGACCGATCGCCCTGCCGAACGCCGGAGTTGGCTTCCGTGCGGCGACAATGCGTTGCGCAAGCGAGAGCGCCCGTTTAGCGATAGCGCG
Source organism: Casimicrobiaceae bacterium (assembly GCA_035262745.1). Classification (GTDB taxonomy): domain Bacteria; phylum Pseudomonadota; class Gammaproteobacteria; order Burkholderiales; family Casimicrobiaceae; genus PALSA-1003. The sequence continues at coordinate 30,599 of DATFSE010000052.1, forward strand.
TGCCCGCGCTCTCCTATAATCGCGGTGGTATGCGCCCATAGCGTTAACAGGCCCTAGTTCGCGTTGGATCGCTCATGTTCGCCTGCTCAACCCGCAATCTCTGCCGAGCGCTCGGCGCCGGGCTGGTTCTTGCGTTCTCAACGGCCGCGCTGGCCGAGATGGCCGAAATCAAGGTTGCGCAACAGTACGGGATCAGCTACCTGCCGCTGATGATCATGGAGGAGCAGAAGCTGATCGAAAAACAAGCCAAAGCCAACGGCGTCGAGGTAACCGTCGGATGGGCGAAGTTCGCCGGCGGTAACGTGATGAACGACGCACTGCTGTCGGGGAGCCTCCAGTTTGCGTCGGGCGGTGTCGGACCGCTGGTCACCATGTGGGCGCGCACTCGCGGCAACCTCGACGTCAAGGCGGTTGCAGCGATCAATTCGATGCCGCTGTTGCTCAACACCCGCAACCCGGCGGTGAAGACCATCAAGGACTTCAGCGACAAGGACAAGATCGCGCTGCCCGCGGTCAAGGTGTCGATCCAGGCGGTGACGCTGCAGATGGCTGCCGAAAAGGCGTTTGGCGAAGGTCAGCAGAACAAGCTCGACCCGCTAACCGTCACGCTTTCGCATCCCGACGCGCAGGCGGCGCTTCTTTCTGGCCAGTCGGAAATCGACGCCCATTTCAGCTCGCCACCGTTCCAATATCAGCAGCTCAAGAATCCGGCGCTTCATACGGTACTCAACTCCTACGACGTCCTCGGCGGCCCGGCGACCTTCAACCTGGTGTGGACAACGACCAAGTTCCGCAACGACAATCCCAAGCTCTACGACGCCTTCGTCAAGGCGCTCGACGAAGCGATCGCGATCATCAACAAGGATAAAAAGGCAGCGGCCGAGGCTTATCTGCGGATCTCAAGGGACAAGGATTCGCTGCAGGAGATCCAGGCCATGCTTAACGACCCCGCGATCGTTTACACGACCACGCCTGAGAACATGATGAAATACGTCGACTTCATGGCCAAGACCGGCGCGATCAAGGTGCGCCCGGATTCGTGGAAGGACCTGTTCTTTCCCAACGCGCACAACCTTCCAGGGAGCTAGCCGAACATGACTACGCCTATTGCAGAGGCGATACGGCACATCGCGGTCGATCTCGCGGTGGTGCGCGCTGCGCACGCGCGCATCGCGCCGCACATTCAGCGCACGCCGGTCCTGAGCAATGCGGCACTCGACCGGGCCGCGGGCACTACGCTGTTTTTCAAATGCGAGAATCTGCAGAGAGTCGGAGCCTTCAAAGCGCGCGGTGCCTGCAACGCGGTGCTCTCGCTTTCCGATGCAGAGGCTGCGCGCGGCGTCGTCACCCATTCTTCGGGCAACCACGGCGCCGCCCTTGCATGGGCGGCGCAACGCCGAGGTATTCCGGCGTGGATCGTGATGCCGGCCAATGCTCCGACGGTCAAGCAAAATGCCGTGCGCGGTTTTGGCGGCACCATACGCTTTTGCGAGGCGACCGTCGCTGCGCGGGAGGAGGCATGTGCAGCGGTGCAGGCGGAGAGCGGCGCGACCCTGGTGCATCCCTACAACGATTGGCGAGTCATCGCCGGGCAGGGGACAGCTGCGCTGGAGCTTCTCACCGAATTTCCTCAGCTCGACGCGATCATCACACCGGTAGGAGGCGGCGGGCTGCTCTCGGGGACCGCGATCGTAGCCACGGCGACCAAGCCTTCGATCAAGGTTTATGGCGCGGAGCCGGCAGGCGCCGACGATGCGGCGCAATCATTGCGTGCCGGTCACATCGTTCCGCAGTTGAATCCGCGGACGATTGCCGACGGACTGCGTTCCTCGCTCGGCGACAAGACTTTTGCCGTCATCTCGTCGCTGGTCGAGGGGATCGGCACGGTATCCGAGGAAGCCATCGTGCATGCCATGCGGCTTGCTTGGGAGAAGCTCAAGGTAGTGATCGAGCCTTCAGGAGCGGTTCCGCTGGCCGCTGTGCTCGACCGGGCGTTCGCACTCGAGGGATTGCGCGTTGGCGTCATTTTGAGCGGCGGCAACGTCGATCTCGAGCGGCTGCCCTGGCAGACGTAGCGCTCGACCCGCGCAACCGACCGCATTCGGGCTATGGAGCGTCGTTCATTCCTTCGTCTAGGATTTGTTGGCCTCCTCGCCGCACCTCGTGTCGCGCGTGCGCAATCCCTGGCGAGACATGCGCGCATTGGATTCCTCAATAATACGAATGCCGAGCTTGCCGCACCAAGCACTGAAGCGTTCATCCAGGGACTGCGGGAACTCGGGTGGATCGAAGGGAAGAACCTTACGATCGAATACCGATGGGCTGACGGCAACATGGATCGACACTCGGCTCTTGCTTCTGAACTGGTCAAGGCGCACGTCGACGTAATCGTCACTGCGGGGCCCGCGGCGGTACGGGCCGCGCGCGACGCAACGAAGACCATCCCGATCGTCGCGACGATCATGCCCGACCCAGTGGCTTTTGGGTTCGCGGCGAGCCTCGCTCGGCCCGGTGGAAATGTAACCGGGCTGACGAATCTGTTCGAGGAGCTAACTCCTAAGCAATTGCAGCTTTTCAAGGAGGCAATCCCCCGAGCCAAGCGCATCGCTCTGCTAAACAATCGTGATATGGGAGACTCTGTCGTATCTGCCACGGAAAAAGCAGCGCGCACTCTCGGGCTCGCCGCGGACGTATTGAACATCAACGATGTGGACAATCTCGACGTTGCCATGAGCACGGCAAGACGGAAGCGGGCCGATGGCGTCATCGTCCTGCCGTCGCCGGTCTTCAACCGTTACCGCGTTCGCATTGCCGAGCTGGCCGCCAAATACGCCCTCCCAACGTTCAACGAATCCAAGGAATATGTGCGCGACGGCGGATTCTTGTCGTACGGTCCCAGTTTTCCACAGATGTACTATCGCGCTGCCAGCTACGTCGATCGCATCCTGAAAGGCGACAAGCCGGGCGACCTGCCGATCGAGCGACCGACCAAATTCGAGCTCGCTATTAACCTGAAAACGGCGCACTCGGTTGGAATCATCGTTCCCCCACCGCTGCTGCAGCGCGCCGACGAGGTAATACAATGAGCAACCCAGTTGCGGAGTGAATCACAGCGCGGACGCTCGACGTACCACGCTGCAAAACGGAGGATCTGCCATGTCGTCGCGTCAGGCGCTGATTGCCGCGCTGTTCGCTGCTGTTGTCTTTCCCGCGGCTGCCGAATCGCCCGAGGTCAACGTCGCTCAGCAGTACGGCGTGAGCTTCTTGCCGTTGATGGTGATGGAGCGTGAGAAGCTGGTGGAAAAGCACGCCAAGGCCGCCGGCTTGGGCGACGTTAAAGTGAGCTGGGTGAAGGTCGCGGGTCCCAGCGTGATGAACGACGGCGTGGTCAGCGGAGCGCTGCAGTTCATTGCCGTCGGCGCGCCGTCGCTGATCACACTCTGGGACAAGACCAGGGACAGCGTGAGCGTGAAGGGCGTCTCGGCGATGACCACCTACCCGCTGTACTTGAACGTGCGCAATCCCAACGTCAAGTCGATCAAGGATTTCAGCGACAAGGACAAGATCGCGGTGCCTTCGATCAAGGTCTCGACGCAGGCGATATTGCTGCAAATGGAAGCCGCCAAGGTGTTCGGAGACGCCAATTACGCGCGGCTCGATCCGTGGACGGTCGGGCTCTCGCACCCGGATGGGTTGCTGGCGATCACCAACAATACCGGCGGCGTCGACGCGCACTTTACTTCGTCGCCGTTTCACGAGCAGGAGATGAAGGTCCCGGGGATCCGGCTTTTGATGACCTCGTACGACATCCTCGGCGGGCCCGCGACCGCGGTGGTGATCGCCGCGTCGACCCGATATCGCGACGCCAATCCCAAGACCTACAAGGCGTTTTTCGACGCGCTCAAGGAAGCCATCGACACCATCAACAAGGATAAGCGCGCCGCCGCCAAGATCTACCTCGAGCAAGCCAAAGACACCAAGGACAGCGTCGACGACATCTACGCGATGATCAGCGCGCGCGACTACGCCTATACGCTCACGCCGCAGAAGGTGTACAAGACCGCCGAGTTCATGAACAAGATCGGCACGATCAAATCGAAGCCGGCGTCGTGGAAGGACCTGTTCTTTCCCGAGGTACACGGCCTGCAGGGCGACTGAAAAGCGTCGGGTGATCGAGCCGCAGCCATGCCGAAGACTCCGTTGCGCATCGGCACGGGAGCCGCGTTTTCCGGCGATCGCATCGATCCCGCGCTCGTCCTGGCGGATCAGGGCGAGCTTGATTTTCACGTTTTCGAATGCCTCGCCGAGCGCACCATTGCGCTGGCGCAGCTACGCAAGCGCAAGGACTCGAGCAAGGGCTACGATCCGCTGTTCGAGCGGCGAATGGAAGGATTGCTGCCACTGCTTGGCAAGCGCCGTTTCCGCATCGTCACCAACATGGGCGCGGCCAACCCGGAAGCCGCGGCCGATGTACTCATCGCCATCGCCCGGCGCCTGAGGGTTCCGCTCAAGGTGGCCGTCGTTCACGGCGACGACGTGCTCGATCGCATCGATCTCGACTCACCAACCATGGAGACTGGCAATCCGATCGCAGAAGCTGGTTCGCTGGTTTCGGCCAATGCCTATCTCGGCGCAGAGGCGCTCCTTCCGGCACTCGCGTCGAACGCCGATGTGATCATCTCCGGTCGTGTCGCAGACCCGTCGCTGTTCCTCGGACCCATGGTGCATCATTACGGCTGGGCCTTGGACGACTTCGATCGTTTGGCGCGCGGCACCGCGGTCGGACACTTGCTTGAATGCGCCGGGCAACTCTGCGGCGGCTATTTTGCCGAGCCGGCACGCAAAGACGTGCCTGACATGGCGCATCTGGGATTTCCCTTTGCCGATGTCGATGCCGAAGGCAACGCTGTGCTGGGCAAGGTCAGCGGCACCGGAGGCCGCATCGATCTGGCAACAGCGAAGGAACAGTTGCTCTACGAAGTGACCGACCCCCACGGGTACGTCACGCCCGACGTCATCGCCGACTTCGCGACGGTGAGGCTCAAGGAAACTGCACCTGACCGCGTCGCCATCGACGGGGCCGGCGGGCGGCCTCGGCCGGCAAAGCTCAAAGTCAGCGTGGGCTATCTGGCCGGGTATATCGGCGAGGGCGAGATCGGCTATGCTGGCGTCAACGCGCTGGCAAGGGCGCGTCTCGCTGGAGATATCGTTCGCGAGCGTCTCGGAGCGGCATTTCCGAAATTGCGTATCGACTTGATCGGCAGCACGTCGCTCCATGGCCGCTCATTCGACACCGAGGAAAGGCCTTACGAAGTGCGCCTGCGTGTCGCCGGGCGCGCCGCAACGGCCGAGCAGGCGATGACCATCGGCGAGGAAGTCGAAGCGCTCTATACCAACGGACCGGGCGGAGGCGGCGGAACGCGCAAATACGTGCACGAGCAGATCGGCATCGTCTCCACGCTGATCGATCGCGAACGCGTCACCACCCGAATCACGTTCAAGGAATGGAACGGGCATGCCGAAGCTGCATGAACTTGCGCATTGCCGCGCCGGCGACAAGGGCGATACGTCCATCCTCTCGCTCATTGCCTATCGCCCTGAAGATTATCCGCTGCTCGCACAACGGGTGACGATCGAGGCCGTGAAGCGCCACTTGCGAGGCATCGTCGAAGGAGAAGTGCGGCGCTACGAGCTGCCCGAGCTGTGGGCGTTGCAGTTTGTCTGCGAACACTCGCTCGGCGGCGGCGTCACCACCTCGCTCGGCCTCGACGCCCACGGCAAATCATTGAGCTACGCGTTGCTGGAGATGGTCGTCTGACAATCCACACAAGGATGCAGGAGAGAGCGTGACCGCGACCCAACCGTTGCTCGACGTGAGAGGCGTCACCTTGCAATACAAGACGCGGGATCATCTGGTGACAGCGACCTACCGTGTCGACTTCAAAGTATTCCAGTCCGATCGCTTTGTCGTGCTAGGGCCCTCGGGGTGCGGCAAGTCGACGCTGCTCAAGGCGGTGGGTGGATACTTGAATCCGGTCGAAGGCGAGATTCGCTTGAAGGGTCACGAAGTCACACGTCCTGGTCCCGACCGCATGATGGTGTTCCAGGAGTTCGATCAGCTGCTTCCCTGGAAGACGGTGAAGGAGAACGTCATGTTCGCGCTCACCTCGACCGGGAGGCTCAACGGTCAGGCCGCCGAGGACAAGGCGCTCGAATACATCGCCAAGGTCAACCTCACCAAGTTTGCAGACAGTTTTCCACACACGCTCTCCGGAGGCATGAAGCAGCGCGTCGCGATCGCCCGCGGCATGGCGATGGAACCCGACATTCTCCTCATGGACGAGCCGTTCGCAGCGCTCGATGCGCTGACCCGGCGCAAGATGCAGGACGAGCTGCTGCAGCTGTGGGACGACACGCGTTTCACGGTCCTGTTCGTCACCCATTCGATTCCCGAGGCAATCAAGATCGGCAGCCGGATCTTGCTGCTGTCGCCGCATCCCGGACAGGTGAAGGCGGAGATCAACAGCCTGCCGCGGCAGAAGGCGGACGGCGACGCCGCCAAGGCTCTGGAGCAGAAGATTCACACCATGTTGTTCGCCGACGAAGTTGAGGAAGAAGGGGAGCATCTCCATGGCTGAAACTCAGGCACTGCGGCCCGAACTGTATCGCGACCCGGTCGACGCATCCCAGTTCGGCGTCGTAGAGAAGCCGCTGTCGATTTGGGAACGGATCTACAACGTGGGAGCCGTGCGCAAGCTTTTCATCCTGGTCGTGCTCGCCGCGATCTGGGAAACATACGCGCGGCTGCTCAACAACCCGCTGCTCTTCCCGACGTTCAGCTCGACGATCGAGGCGTTCAGCCAGGGTATCTTCGGTGGCGGGCTCCTGGGCAAGGCGTGGACCTCGATCAAAGTGCTGCTCATGGGTTACAGCGCCGGGATCGTGCTCGCCGCATTGCTCACCGTCATCGCCATCACCTCGCGTATCGGAACGGACTTTCTGGAAACGCTCACATCCATGTTCAATCCTCTGCCGGCGATTGCGCTGTTGCCGCTGGCGCTCATCTGGTTCGGTCTGGGCAACGGCAGCCTGGTCTTCGTGCTCATTCACTCGGTGCTGTGGGCGGTCGCGCTCAACACCCACTCTGGATTCCTGTCGGTCTCCAACACCTTGCGCATGGTCGGACGCAACTACGGCCTGCGCGGGCTTTCCTACGTCGGCAGAATCCTGATCCCTGCTGCGTTTCCAAGCATTCTCACCGGGCTCAAAATCGGCTGGGCTTTTGCCTGGCGCACGCTGATCGCGGCCGAGCTGGTGTTCGGCGTGTCTTCCGGCTCGGGGGGACTGGGCTGGTTCATCTATGAGAACAAGAACCAGCTGGAAATCCCCAACGTGTTTGCGGGACTCTTTACCGTGATCGTCATCGGCCTTCTGGTCGAGAACGTGATCTTCCGCACCGTCGAGGCGAGAACTGTTCGTCGATGGGGCATGCAGAGCTGATACGCGATTCGCGATGAATGTAATCATCAGCGAGTTCATGGACGATGCCGCGGTCGCATGGCTTGCGGCCAAGTTCGACACGCGATATGACGCCGCGTTGGTCGACAAGCCGGCGGAGCTGGCCGCCGCGCTGGCCGCAGCCGACGCGTTGATCGTGCGCAATCGCACTAGAGTGGATCGAGGCCTGCTCGACCATGCGCCGCGTCTCAAGGTGGTCGGGCGGCTCGGCGTGGGCCTGGACAACATCGACGTCGCCGCGTGCGAGGAACGAGGTATTCGCGTCATCCCGGCGACCGGTGCCAACGCCCTCGCGGTTGCCGAGTACGTGATCGCGGCGGCGATGCTGCTCCTGCGCGGGGTTTTCGGATCGACAACGGCTGTGGGTCGCGGAGACTGGCCGCGTGCGGCACTCTCACACGGTCGCGAAATCGATGGCAAGACGCTGGGCGTCATCGGCTTCGGGGGCGTTGGAAGGCTTGCAGCGCGGCGTGCGCGAGCGCTTGGCATGCATGCGATCGCGTTCGATCCACAGATCCCTGCCGATGCGGCGGTGTGGGCAGAGGAGCAGGTCGTTCCACGGCCGCTGGACGAGTTGCTGCGCGATGCGGATGCGTTGACGCTTCATGTGCCGCTGACCGATGTGACGCGCGGATTGATCGGCGCCGCCCAGCTTGCGCTGATGAAGACCGACGCCGTGCTGATCAATACCGCGCGCGGCGGCATCGTCGACGAAGCGGCGCTCGCTGCCGCGCTCAAGTCGGGCAAGCTCGGCGGAGCGGCGCTCGACGTCTTCGCGACTGAACCTTTGCCGGCGGGCTCGCCGCTTGCCGATTGCCCGCGCCTCGTCCTGACGCCGCATGTCGCCGGTGTCACCCGCGAATCGAACCTCCGCGTCTCTACCCTGATCGCCTCCGAGGTTGCTGCCGAGCTCGAGCGGCCGAGGCCCTGAGATTCCCTAAGATGCCGCGTATCAAGCTGGAAGCATTGCATGGGCTCGCCGCGAGCGCACTCGTCAAAGCCGGCGCCAGCGCGAGCATGGCTGAATGCACCGCGCAGGCGTTGGTGTATGCCGACGCGCGCGGTCTCGCCTCGCACGGAGTCTCGCGCATACCGCAGTACGCTGCGCATCTCGCCAACGGCCGTGCCGACGGCAGCGCGACACCACGCGTAGTCGCCGCCAGGGGAGGCGCCGCGCTGATCGATGCCGGGTGCGGGCTCGCCTTTCCAGCCTGCGCGCTCGCGGTCGAGGAAGCCATCAGAAGGGCGCGCGAGCACGGTGTTGCATTTGCCGCCGTCACCAACAGCCACCATTTTGGCGTCGCTGCCTATCACTTGGAACCGGTCGGCGCCGCGCAAATGGTCGGCTTGGCGCTGGGCAACTCGCCGGCAGCGATGCCTGTCGCCGGAGGAAGCCGTGCGCTGCTCGGCACCAATCCCATCGCCGCCGTAATCCCACGCGCTGCGGCCCAGCCGCTGATGATCGATCTGTCGCTGTCGGCAGTGGCGCGCGGCAAGCTCATGGTGGCCGCCAAGGAAGGCAGGACGATTCCGCTGGGTTGGGCGCTCGGTCGCGACGGCAAGCCGACCACCGATCCCAAGGCGGGAATGGAGGGAAGCATGTTGCCCATTGGCGGCGACAAGGGCTCGATGCTAGCCCTGGTAATCGAAGTCCTGGTCACTGCACTGACCGGCGCAGCCATAGGATTCGAGGCGAGCTCCTTTTTCGTCGACGAAGGCAATCGGCCGCGCATCGGGCAGGCGTTTTTGGTGATCGACCCGGATGCGCTGGCGGGGAGGGCCGTCTACGCTGAACGAATCGAGACCCTGATCGCCACAATGACCGGCGAGCCGGGGGTCAGGCTTCCAGGTTATCGCCGCGCGGCGTTGGCAAAGGAAGCTGCGGCCGCCGGAGTCGAAATTCCGCAGGCGCTGTACCAGCAGCTGACAGCGCTCGCGGGCCAGGCGTAGCTTCGACTTGAATCGGGTGCGCGTCGCTACGCCGCCTGCCGCTCAAACGCGCCCTGCACTCATGGCGTGATTAGCGCTCATCCGCGCGCTACGGCGCCGGCCATGCCGAATTCGATGGTACGTCCATTGCATCGAATCGCGTCGCGGCCGTTGCCCTCGTCTTCACCGCGGAGTATCGTAGCAAGCTCAACTTCGCCGTCGCACGGCATCGCCCATGGCGCCCTTTCCGCGACGGCGCTCTAACCCACGGAGGATGCTCGTGTCAGTCCCACTGTCCCTTACCGTCAACGGCGAGGGCGCGAACGCTCAAGTCGATCCGCGCACGCTGCTCGTTGATTTCATCCGCAACAACCTAAGCCTGACCGGTACGCATGTCGGTTGCGACACTGGGCAATGCGGCGCTTGCACGGTCCTCATCGATGGCGACGCCGTGAAAGCCTGCACCATCCTGGCCGTACAGGCCAACGGCTCCAAGATCACGACCATCGAAGGCTTGGCGACCAACGGCGAGCTGCACCCGATGCAGGCCGCCTTCAAGGAATGCCACGGCTTGCAGTGCGGATTCTGCACTCCCGGCATGGTGCTTTCAGCGATCGACCTGGTTAAGCGTCATCCCAACGCCGACGAAGCAACCATCCGCGCCGAGCTGGAAGGCAACCTGTGCCGTTGCACGGGATATCAGAACATCGTCAAGGCAGTCGCTCAAGGCGCCGCTGCCATGCGGAGGTGAGTCATGGCCGGCAACGATCTCAACACCATCGGCCAACCGGTTCGGCGCAAGGAGGATTATCGCTTCCTGACCGGCTCGGGCCAGTACACCGATGACGTCAACCCGGCGCGTCACACGCACGCCTACTTTTTGCGCTCGCCACACGCGCACGCCAATATCCGCAAGATCGACACGACCAAGGCCAAGGCCGCGCCGGGCGTGGTTGCGGTCTACATCGGCGCAGACCTCACTGGCGTCAACGGCTTGCCTTGCGGCTGGCTCATCACTGGCACCGACGGGCAGCCGATGAAGGAGCCGCCACATCCGGTACTGGCACAGAGCACGGTGCGCTACGTCGGCGACGGCGTGGCGCTGGTCATCGCCGAGACGCCGGAACAGGCAAAGGATGCCGCCGAGCTGATCGAAGTCGATTACCAGGAGTTGCGTTCCGTGGTGAATCCGGTCGAAGCGCTGAAAAGCGGTGCGCCACAGATCCACGAGGCTGCGCCCGGAAACAAGTGCTATACCTGGGCGCTGGGCGACAAGGCTCAGGTCGAGGCGGCATTCGCCAAGGCCGCGCATATTACCAAGCTCGACATCGTCAACAACCGCCTCATTCCCAACGCACTTGAGCCGCGGGCTGCGGTTGCAAACTACAGCCGTCACGACGATAGCTATACGCTCCATGTCGCGAATCAGAACCCGCATGTCGAGCGCCTGCTGATGACCGCGTTCGTGCTGGGCCTGCCCGAGACCAAGGTGCGGGTGATTGCTCCGGATGTCGGCGGCGGATTCGGATCGAAGATCTACCTCTATCCGGAAGAGACCGCGATCGTCTGGGCGAGCAAGCGGGTCAACCGCCCGATCAAATGGACGGCGGAGCGCAGCGAATCGTTCCTCGCCGATGCGCATGGACGCGATCACGTCACACACGCCGAGCTGGCGCTCGACAAGGACGGCAAGTTCCTGGCGATGCGTGTGCACACGACCGCGGCGATGGGAGCCTACCTCTCCACCTTCGCCTCGTGCATTCCGACGATTTTGTACGCGACGCTGCTCGCCGGCCAGTACACGACGCCCGTGATCTATTGCGAAGTCACGGCGGTGTTCACCAACACGGCGCCGGTGGATGCGTATCGAGGCGCCGGCCGGCCCGAGGCAACCTACGTGGTCGAGCGCCTGGTGCACGCGGCAGGAGTCGAAACGGGGATCGCTCAGGACGAGATCCGTCGGCGCAACTTCATCCGCAGCTTTCCATACCAGACGCCAGTCGCCTTGCTCTACGACACCGGGGGCTACGAAGCATGCCTCGACGAGGCGATGAAGATCGCCGACGTCAAGGGATTCCAGGCGCGCAAGGCGGAAGCCGCCAAGCGAGGCAAGCTGCGCGGCTTGGGTTATTCCTCCTACATCGAAGCCTGCGGTATCGCACCGTCGAACATCGCCGGGGCGCTGGGTGCGCGAGCGGGTCTCTACGAGGCGGGCGAGGTACGCGTCAATCCGACCGGCGGCGTCACCGTTTTCACCGGTTCGCACAGCCATGGCCAGGGGCACGAGACGACTTTCTCACAGGTGGTGGCGAGCCGCCTCGGAATCTCGATCGAAAACGTCGAGATCGTGCATGGCGACACGGGCCGTGTTCCGTTCGGCATGGGCACCTATGGATCGCGTTCGCTCGCCGTCGGCGGCACCGCGATCGTCAAGGCTCTGGATAAGATCGTCGCCAAGGGCAAGAAGATCGCCGCGCATCTGCTCGAAACCGCGGAGGCAGACATCGAATTCAAGGACGGCAAGTTCACGGTGGCCGGCACCGACCGCAGCAAGGCATTCGCCGAAGTCGCGCTAGCCGCGTACGTCCCGCACAACTATCCGCTCGCAGTCCTCGAGCCGGGTTTGGACGAGACCGCCTTCTACGACCCGACCAACTTCACCTTTCCCGCGGGAACGCACATCTGCGAAGTGGAAGTCGATCCCGACACCGGCAAAGTAACGATCATCAACTTCTCGGCCTGCGACGATTTCGGCAACATCATCAATCCAATGATCGTCGAGGGGCAGGTGCACGGGGGATTGGCCCAGGGCATCGGGCAGGCGCTGCTCGAGCAATGCGTGTACGACGAGCAGAGCGGGCAGCTCCTTACCGGCAGCTACATGGACTACGCCATGCCGCGCGCCGACGACGTGCCGTTGTTCAAGGTGGCGACCAAGGTCACGCCGTGCACACACAATCCGCTCGGTGCCAAGGGTTGCGGCGAAGCCGGTGCGATCGGAGCGCCGCCAGCGCTGATGAATGCCGTGCACGACGCGTTGTCCGCGGTCGGGGTCAAGTATCTCGACATGCCGGCGACGCCGCATCGCGTGTGGAGCGCCATACAGGCGGCGAAGCACTAGGCCCGACGATCATTTTGCGCACCGCTCGTTAATCCAGCTCCGGGCGAACGCAAACCAAGGAGATTGAAGCCATGTACGCTTTCGAATATCAACGCGCGAAATCCGTCGCGGACGCCGCTGCGGCGCTTACCAAGAGCGGCGGCAAAGCTCTTGCAGGTGGACAGAGCCTGGTCGGGGCGATGAAGCTGCGCCTCGCCAATCCTGGAACCATCGTCGACCTGTCCGGGATTGCCGAATTGAAGGGCATCAAGAAGGAAGGCGACTCTATCGTCGTCGGCGCGCTCACGACGCACGCCGAGGTCGCGTCGTCCCCCATCGTGAATCAGGCGATACCGGCGCTGGCGACGCTCGCCGAAGGCATCGGCGATCGTCAGGTGCGAAACCGTGGGACGCTCGGCGGATCGATCGCCAATAACGACCCGGCTGCGGACTATCCCGCCGCGGTGTTGGGCCTCGGTGCGACGGTGCAGACCAACAAGCGCAAGATCAGCGCCGACGATTTCTTCAAGGGCATGTACGAGACCGCGCTTGCTGACGATGAGATCATCACTGCGGTCAGTTTTCCGATCCCCAAAAAAGCCGCGTACATGAAGTTTCCCCAGCCGGCGTCGCGATTCGCGCTGGTCGGCGTCTTCGTGGCGCAGACGGGCGGCGGCGTCCGCGTGGCGGTGACCGGCGCCGCCTCTCACGTGCATCGGGCAAGCGCCATCGAGTCGGCTTTGTCGAAGAGCTTCACCCCGGATGCAGCCAAGGCGGTGAAGATCCCGGCCGATCATCTCAACAGCGACATCCACGCCTCCGCGGCATATCGCGCTCACCTAGTATCGGTGATGGCCTCGCGCGCGGTGGCTGCAACCTAAATCGCGTCGAGCGCGGCGCGGAGGTCGCGCCGAAGGTCCTCGACATCTTCGATCCCGACCGACAGCCGCACTAGGGAATCGCCGATGCCCAGCGCTGCGCGCTGCGGCTGTGGGATGGACCCGTGCGTCATCAACGCGGGGTGTTCGATAAGACTCTCCACGCCGCCCAGGCTCTCGGCAAGGGCGAACAGTCGGCAGTGCTCGAGAAAGCGCTTGGTGCCGGCGAGGTCGGTTTTGAGCTCCACAGTCACCATTCCACCGAACGCGTGCATCTGCCGCCGTGCAAGCGCGTGTTGAGGATGCGTAGCGATCCCCGGGTAGTGAACACGCGCGACTTCGGGTTGCTCGATCAGCCATCGCGCAAGCTCGGATGCGTTGGCGCAATGACGTTCCATCCTGACTGCCAGCGTCTTTAATCCACGCAGGGCAAGAAAACTGTCGAAAGGGCTGCTGATGCCGCCCACGGCGTTCTGCAGATATGCGAGCCGCTCTGCGAGAGCGGCACAGCGCGGCTCGCCTGCAACGACTACCACGCCGCCGATGATGTCCGAATGACCGTTCAGATACTTGGTCGCCGAGTGCACCACGATGTCGAAGCCCAGTTCCAGCGGTCGCTGGATCCAGGGGGTTGCGAAAGTATTGTCCGCAACGGCGATAAGCTCGCGCTCGCGGGCAATGCGCGCCACCGCAGCCAGATCGATAACCTTGAGCAGCGGGTTGCTCGGCGTCTCGACCCAGATCATGCGAGTCTCGGGCCGAATCGCCGAAGAAAGCCCCGTAGGATCGGACATGTCGACGAAGCTCGCGCTTAAATTCGCAGAGCGCTTACGGACGTTCTCGAAGAGTCTGTAGGTCCCACCGTAAAGATCATCGCTGGCCACGATGTGCGATCCCGAGTCCAGCGCATCGAGCACGGTTGCCATGCCGGCGAGACCCGAGGCGAAAGCGAGGCCGCGAGCGCCACCTTCCAGGTCGGCGACGCATTTCTCGAGCGCGGTCCGGGTAGGATTGGCAGTGCGCGCGTAGTCGTAGCCTTTGTGCACGCCGGGACTCGTCTGAACGTAGGTCGACGTCGCATAGATCGGCGTCATGATCGCGCCCGTCGCGGGATCCGGCTCCTGACCGGCGTGAATGGCGCGCGTCGCGAAGCCTTGGGCGCGTGATTTCAGAGTCTGGTCGTTCACGGCATGCTTCTCCGCAGGTAGGTGAGCAGGTCGTAGCGCGTGATGAGGCCAAAAAAGCGGCCGTCCTTCACGATGATGGCGACGTGATCGTGATCGAGCACCGTCAGCAGTTCAGCGAGACCGGCGCCGGGATCCAGAGTCTCGAGACGCTGCGTCATGGCAGTCGAGACCGAATCGCTAAAACGCTCCGGCTGCTTGTGGACGTGCAGAAGCACGTCGGATTCGTCGAGAATGCCGATCACCTGATCGCGAGCGAGCACGGGCACCTGGGACACATCGGCCATGCGCATGCGCTGAAACGCAGTCGCCAGCGTGTCATCCGCGCTCACCGCCACGACGGCACGATCGTCATAGCGGCGCGACACGAGATCGCGCAGATCGCCAAAGCGCGGCAGCTCAATAAAGCCCTGATCCACCATCCAGTAGTCGTTGTACATCTTGGAAAGATACTTGCTCCCTGTGTCGGGAATAAAGCTCACGACCCTCTTGGGCCGTGCCTGCTCGCGGCAATAGCGCAGCGCCGCCGCGACAAGTGTGCCTGCCGACGATCCGCCGAGGATGAGCTCGGACTTCAACAGCTCGCGCGCGGTCGCAAGGCTCTCCGCATCGGAAATCGTGTAGGCCTTGATCACGCGCGAAAAATCTGCGATCGGCGGGATGAAGTCCTCGCCGATGCCTTCGACGACCCATGATCCGGCGGTGCCGATCTTTCCGGTTTCGACGTAACCCGCCAGCACCGATCCTTCGGGATCGGCGAGAACCATTTCGCTGCTCGGGCTCACTCGCCCAAAGAATCGCGACAACCCGGTCAGCGTTCCGCCCGAACCGACACCACAGACGATGGCATCGACATGCTGCTGCATCTGCTGCCAGATCTCCGGCCCAGTCGTCCGTTCATGCGCAAGCGGATTCGCCGGATTGCCGAACTGATTGACGTAGAACGCGCCCGGCGTCTCTTTCGCGAGGCGCTCGGCCATATCCTGGTAATACTCCGGGTGGCCCTTGGTCACATCCGAACGCGTCATGCGGATCTCTGCTCCCAGTGCTTTGAGATGCAGCACTTTTTCCGTGGACATCTTGTCCGGGATCACGAGCATTACCGGATAGCCCTTGGCCCGCCCAACCAGCGCGAGGCCGAGGCCGGTGTTGCCGGCGGTGGCTTCGACCACCGTGCCGCCGCTTTTGAGGCGCCCATCCTGTTCCGCCGCCGCGATCATGGAGAGCGCGATACGATCTTTGATTGAGCCGCCTGGATTCTGGCTTTCCAGCTTGACGAACAAGCGGCAGGGGCCGGTGTCGAGGCGTGTAATCTCGACCAGCGGCGTGTTGCCGATGAGACTCAGAACCGATGGATCGCGAGTGCCGGCTGACGCGTCGGTCGTGGGAAGGCCGTTCATTGCGCACCTAGCATTGGCTAGCATGGCGCTTAAGGCATGCCGTTGACTATCGAACGATCGTTCGATAGACTGCTCTTTCCTGTCTGATCGAGCCCTCCCAGGCATTGCCTGGGCAGGGCCGGTTCGACTCCTATGAAAGCCGCGCTCGCTGAACTGCTCCACTATCCGCTGGTATGGCGCGGCGATCAGCTGGCTTCGTCCCGTGACGCGATTCCCAGCGGCTTCGCCGACCTGGATGCGGAGCTTCCCGGCGGCGGCTGGCCCAAGGACGCGCTGATCGAGCTTTTGCGCGACGCCGAGGGCATGGGTGAGCTGCGGCTCCTCGCGCCGGCACTTGCAAGCATGGCACAGGCTGGCGAATGGATCGTGCTGGTTGCTTCGCCCCATATTCCCTATGCGCCGGCATTCGCGGCAGCAGGCATCCATCCCGCGCAAGTAATCGTCGTTGCTGCGACCGAAGAAAAGCATCGCTGGTGGGCGGCCGAGCAGGTGCTGCGCGCCAACAGCGCGGGCGCGCTGCTGTTCTGGCCGCAACTCGTCAACGATCAGCGTCTGCGCCGGCTTCAGCTTGCCGCGCAGGAAGGATCGACTCCGGGATTCGTGTTCGTGAGCACGGGACGCGCCGCACAACCGTCGCCGTCGCCGTTGCGCATCCGGCTTTCGGCATCGGAAAAGGGATTGCGCATCGACATGTTCAAGCGCCGCGGCGGCATGATGGCGCGGCCGCTGCTACTCGATGTCTCCATGGCTGCCCGCGTCAAGGAAAACCGCGGCACGACTGCCGCAGTCAGGAGGTTGCCATCCAGACTCGAGCGCGTGCCGGCGCAGCGTCCGCCCGGCTTTGATCGCCAATATCCGGTCGGCGCATCAAGGCAAATCTGGAATCGTGCTCTGGCTCACGCTGATGAGGTTAGACGCATCCCCGGACCGGATCCCCGGGAAATGTCGTCGCGGCCGAGCTACGCGAGGGCCGGGACTCAGTGACTTTCATCAACGACACTGGGTTCCCCCTGGAGCTTGCCCCCGAGTCCCTAAATCGAGGGTGGGAACGACGAAATGAACTCACTCTGGATCTGCTTGCATTTCCCCGATCTTCCGCTGTCGGTTTTTGCACGCGGTGACGCTTTTGCGCGGCCCGCCGTCGTCAGCAGCGCAAGCAACCGTCCCGATGTCGTCGCTGCCAACAGCGCGGCGCGCAAACGCGGCATCGTTCCCGGACTCTCGATCGCTGCCGCACTCGCGCTCGACGCGGAAATCCTGATTCATCTGCGCGACGAGCGCGCTGAAAGCCATGCGCTTAAAGGCATCGCCCTCTGGGCCGTGCAGTGGACACCGACGATCAGCATCGAGCCGCCTGCCTGCATGCTGCTGGAGGTTTCTGGCGCGCTTCACTACTTCGGCGGCCTTGCCAGGTTGCTGGCGCTCATCGATTCCGGTCTTGCCGCCTTGGGTTTTGCGAGCATCTTTGCCGTGGCGCCGACGCCGGGTGCGGCAAGCCTGTTCGCTCGTTCCGGACAATCGATAGTGGTGCAGCAAAAAAGCGACGGTGATTCAAGGTTCGCCGCGATCCCCGTCACCTTGCTCGACAGCGCGCGGGCGGTACTCGATACGCTGGCGGGGATAGGAGTGCGCACGCTGGGCGATGTCCGCGCATTGCCGCGCGCCGGCGTGGCGCGCCGCTTCGGCCAAGGCCTGCTCGACGAGATCGATCGCGCACGAGGCGAGTTGCCCGACCCGCGACCGCTGTTCACGGTGCCTGAACGCTATCACGGCCAGATCGAGCTGCCTTCGCCGGTGGAAGAAACGGAGGCGCTGCTGTTCGCAGTCCGGCGTCTGGTGGTCGAGCTCGCCGGATTTTTAAACGGAAGAGGCGCCGGAGTTTCCCGTCTGCGCTGCGACTTGGTCCACGATGACGCGCCTCCCACCTCGGTCGTGCTGGGACTCACTTGCACGCGGCAGGTCGAGCACATCATGAACGTGCTGCGCGAGCGGCTTTCCCGGCAGCAACTGCCCGACCGGGTCGAAGCGATCCGCCTCGTTTCGGAAGAGATTGCGCCGCTCGCGGCGAAGGAAGGCGATTTTTTTCCTGGAGCGGGCAAGGACGGCGAAGCGAGAGCTCGGCTCATCGAGCGCTTGCGCGCACGGCTGGGCGAGGAGGCAGTGCACGCGCTCGCTTGCCAAGCCGATCACCGTCCCGAGCGCGCCTGGAGCGAAGCTTCCGTGCTTTCGAGCGCCATGCCTTCGCGAAAAAACGATGTCAATGTGTTGCCGTCGCGTCCATTTTGGCTGCTCTCCGTGGCCCGTCCTCTCGGCGTCGATCCTGCAGCGGCACAGCTCAAGCTCAAGTCGGGGCCGGAACGCATCGAGACCGGATGGTGGGACGGCGATGACGTCGGTCGCGATTATTTTGTCGGCTGCAACGCACGCGGCGAAGAGTTGTGGCTCTACCGCGATCGCAAAGGAGAGTGGTTCGTTCATGGCGTGTTTGCATGACTGCCCAGCCGCCAGCCCGCCGTTCCATAAGCGCATGAGTCGCTGTTGTTCCTTCCAGTGACATCAAACCATGCACTACGCCGAGCTGCATTGCCTGTCCAATTTCACGTTTTTGCGCGGAGCCTCGCATCCGGAGGAGCTCGTCTCGCGAGCGGCTGAGCTCGGCTACGCCGCGCTGGCGATCACCGACGAGTGCTCGCTCGCCGGTGTGGTGCGGGCGCA
Source organism: Casimicrobiaceae bacterium (assembly GCA_035262745.1). Lineage (GTDB taxonomy): Bacteria > Pseudomonadota > Gammaproteobacteria > Burkholderiales > Casimicrobiaceae > PALSA-1003. The sequence continues at coordinate 49,323 of DATFSE010000052.1, forward strand.
CATCGAAGCGAAAAAGGCCAAGCTGCAGCTTGTCATCGGCAGCGAATTCAAGTTGGACGACGGCCTGCATCTGGTGCTGCTCGCCACGAATCGCTCGAGCTACGGCAATCTGTCTGCGCTCATCACGCGCGGCCGTTGCAACTCGGCCAAGGGCAGCTATCGCCTGACCCGCGCCGATTTAGCTCTCGGGGTGGAGGGATGCCTCGCGCTATGGCTGCCGGGACGTGAACCCGACATCGACGAGGCTCGCTGGCTGTCGACGCGTTTCCCCGGCACGCTATGGATCGCTGCCGAGCGCTTGCTCGAAGCCGACGATGCATCGCGCTGCCAAGCGCTGATGGCCATCTCCGACGCGACTCGACTTCCGATCGTCGCCGCGGGCGATGTGCACATGCATGCGAGAGAGCGGCGCGCGATGCAGGACACTTTGACGGCGATCCGGCTCAAGACTTCGGTCGCGCAAGCGGGATACGCACTTTACCCCAACGGTGAGCGGCATCTGCGACCGCTGTCAACGCTCGAGCGGCTTTATCCTGCCGCGTGGCTTGCCGAAACGCTGGTGGTCGCCGAGCACTGCAAGTTTTCGCTGGACGAGCTGCGGTACGAATACCCCGAGGAGATCGTGCCCAAGGGCGAGACGCCGACTTCGTATCTGCGCCGGTTGACCGAGGAAGGCTTCGAACGACGCTTTCCACTTGCGCGCACCAGCGAAGCGCAACGCGCCAAGGTGCGCAATCTGATCGAGCATGAGCTCGAGCTGATCGCCGAGGCGCGCTACGAGGCCTTTTTCCTCACCGTCTACGATGTCGTCGAATTCGCGAGGCGCGAAAAAATTCTTTGCCAGGGGCGTGGTTCGGCGGCCAATTCCGCGGTGTGCTATTGCCTCAGCATCACTGAAGTCGATCCTTCGCGCATGGAAATGCTGTTCGAGCGCTTCATTTCACGCGAGCGAAACGAGCCGCCCGACATCGACGTCGATTTCGAGCATCAGCGGCGCGAGGAGGTGATCCAGTACATCTACCGCAAGTACACCCGAGCGCGTGCCGCACTGACCGCAACGGTGATCTGCTATCGCGTCCGCTCGGCGCTGCGCGACGTCGGCAAGGCGCTTGGCCTCGATCTGAGCGAGGTCGACCGGCTGGCCAAGGCGATGGCGTGGTGGGACGGGAGGCAGACCATACCTCGCCGCTTGAGCGAGGCCGGATTCGATGCCGCGAGCCCGCTGATGCAGCAACTCTTCGAGCTGGTGACGACGCTGCTCGGCTTCCCGCGCCACCTGTCGCAGCATACCGGCGGCTTTGTCATCTCAAGGGGCCCGCTCGCACACTTGGTGCCGGTTGAGAATGCGGCCATGCCGGAGCGCACAGTGATCGAGTGGGACAAGGACGATCTGGACGCACTGGGGCTGCTCAAGGTCGACGTGCTGGCGCTGGGCATGCTCTCGGCGATCCGCCGTGCGCTCGCCCTGGTGTCGAAGCGCTACGGCAGGCCCTTTACGATCACCGACGTTCCGTCTGAAGACGAAGGCGTGTATGAAATGATCGGCCACGGCGACACCGTCGGCGTATTCCAGATCGAGTCGCGGGCACAGATGGCGATGCTGCCTCGGCTCAAGCCCCAAAATTATTACGACCTAGTGATCGAAGTCGCGATCGTGCGGCCCGGGCCGATCCAGGGCGGCATGGTGCATCCCTATTTGCGCCGGAGGCAAGGTACCGATCCCGTCACTTATCCCAGCGAAGCGGTGCGCGGCGTGCTTGAGAGAACGTTGGGCGTGCCGATCTTCCAGGAGCAGGTGATGCAGCTCGCCGTAGTAGCGGCGGGATTTACGCCCGGCGAATCCGATCAGCTGCGTCGCTCGATGGCGGCTTGGAAGCGCAAGGGCGGCCTGGAGCACTTCGAGCGCCGATTGATCGAGGGCATGCGCGAGCGCAACTACGATGAGGCATTCGCGCGGCAGATCTATCAGCAGATCCTGGGCTTCGGTGAATACGGTTTTCCCGAGTCTCACGCGGCGAGCTTTGCACTTTTGGTATACGTCTCATCGTGGCTCAAGCACCATGAGCCCGCGGCGTTCACCTGCGCGCTCCTGAATTCGCAGCCAATGGGTTTTTATTCTCCCTCACAACTCACTCAGGATCTGCGCCGGCACGATGTCGAGATCCTTCCGGCCGATGTCACGGTGAGCGAATGGGAGTGCACGCTGGAGCCGGCCGTGCCGGCAGAGCCGGTGCCGATACCCGGCGCACGAATGCGCGCTCAACCGCAACCGGCGTTGCGACTTGGGCTCTGTCTGGTGAAAGGTCTTTCGGAGGCCGGGGGGAAAAAGCTCGTGGCTGCTCGCGCCGAGCGCGCGTTCACAAGCGTCATCGATCTCGCCCGTCGCGCGAATCTCAATGCACACGATATGCAAGCGCTGGCAGCAGCGGGCGCTCTGGCCGCCTTGAGCGGACATCGCCGCCAAGCGGTGTGGGACGTGAGCGGCATCGAGCAATTGCCGCCGGTGCTCGCCGATTCGCCCATCGAGGAAGCATCGCCAGCGTTAACCGCGCCCGCTGAAGGTGAGGACATCGTCGCCGATTACGCAAGCCTGGGCCTCACTCTGGGACGGCATCCGCTGGCGCTGTTGCGCGAGCGCCTGCAGCGCCAGCGCATGCTGACTGCGGCGGAATTGAAGTCCCTGCCTCACGGACGCGTCACCCGCGTCACCGGCCTGGTCACCGGACGGCAGCGACCGGGCACAGCTAGCGGTGTCACTTTCGTCACGCTCGAGGACGAGACCGGCATGATCAACGTCATCGTCTGGAACGATCTTGCCGAGCGCCAGCGCAAGGAACTGCTGCGCTCGAGCTTGATGACGGTCTACGGCACGCTGGAACGCGAAGGCGAGGTCGTGCATCTGATCGCCGCCCGCTTGCGTGACCAGACGTCGCTCTTAGGGAACCTCACGGCTCGGTCGCGGGATTTTCGCTAGCCCGTTGCGTGCTGCTTGTTAAGCCGCCCCAGATAGCAAAAAATGATGCCTCGCGCGATTGCTCGCGTGCACCTATTGCTATAGGGACTGAAAACTTGAAGAGGGTTCTTGTTCTAGCCTTCGCATTCCCTTTGCTGCTCGCAGGCTGCGGCAAGTCGAGCGAGGAACAGGAGCGGCAGAGAGTCGCACGTGAAGCGGCGATCAAGAAGGCGGTCGCCGACTCGCTCGCGGAAGAGCGCGAGAAAGACAGGCACATGGTCGAGTCCGCGGCAGCGGAGGCAGGCGAGCGCTTAGCACGCGCCGAGAAGGAGCGCGACCAGGGGCTCGCCAAGGCTGCGGCCGCCGACGCCCTTCGTATTACCGAGGAGCAGAAGCGCGCCGCCGACGCCGACATCTTGAAGCGCTACACCGACAAGCTCAAAGCTTCGCTCGCCGATCCGGAATCGCTGCAACTGCGCTACGCCGAGCTCGCGCCGAAGCGCAACGGCATGTGCGGGTTGTTCAACGCTCGCGACAAATCCGGTCGCGTGCTGGGCTACAAGCGCGTCGTCGTGACCGATGCCCGCGTCGCGACCGAAGAGGCGCCCACGCGCGAAGCCATGTCGCAGTACCTGCTGTTTCAGATTGCGGCGCGCGACACCGGTTGCTTCCCCGATGTACAGCAGGTGAAGATGCTGCAATAGTCAGCGTTCACGTGGAACGCTGTAGCGCAACCGGCGGTCGGCCACGTTTGCAAGTTATAATTAAAAACTCTCGTCGGTGACCTTCCATTTGATGTCGATCGCTACCGTCCCTTCAACCGTCGACGCTGTCGTCGCGATGCTCGAGCGCCACGACTACTTCGCCGATCGCAGGCTCGCCACCAGTGTGTTTCTCGCGCTCAAAATGCGGCGTCCGCTTTTTCTCGAAGGGGAAGCTGGCGTAGGCAAGACGGAGATCGCCAAAGTGCTTGCCGCGAGCCTCGGACGTTCGTTGGTACGCTTGCAATGCTACGAGGGCCTCGACACCGCGTCCGCGGTGTACGAGTGGAACTATCCGAGGCAGATGATCGAGATCCGCCTGGCGGAAGCCCAGGGCGATGTCGATCGGGAGGCGCTGGCGACCAATATCTTCGCCGAGCGCTTTCTCATTCGCCGACCTCTGCTTCAGGCGTTGAAACCCGACGACGGAGTCGCACCGGTGCTTTTGATCGACGAGCTCGATCGCAGCGACGAGCCGTTCGAAGCGTATCTGCTCGAAGTGCTTGCCGAGTACCAGGTAAGCATTCCGGAGCTCGGCGCCATCAAGGCGATCGAGCCGCCGGTGGTGGTCATCACCTCCAACCGTACGCGCGAGATCCACGACGCGATCAAACGACGCTGCCTTTACCACTGGGTCGGCTACCCGGATGCGCGACGCGAACTGGCGATAGTCCAGCGCAAGGTCCCGGGCGCGGACGCAAGGCTTTCGAAGGAAGTTGTTGCATTTACGCAGCGGCTGCGGTCGATGGACCTGTTCAAGTCGCCGGGCGTAGCGGAGACGCTGGACTGGGCCGAGGCGCTGGTGGCGCTCGACCGAATGGCGCTCGATCCGGAGACGGTGGCCAACACGCTCGGTGCGCTGCTCAAGTATCAGGACGACATCGGCGCCATCACGCCCGAGGTCGCAACGCGCCTGGTTGCCGAGGCCAAGGTCGAAGCGGCAGACATCGACGTCGGGTGAGCATCGACATGGACACCGTTGCTCGCGAGCGCCTCGCGGAGAACGTCATGCATTTTGCGCGCGTGCTCCGCACTGCCGGGTTGCCGGTTGGGCCGGCGAAAGTCATCGCTGCTCTCGATGCCGTCGAAGCCGTGGGCATAGAGAATCGCGAGGATTTTCGCGCTGCTCTCGAATCAGTGCTCATCGAGCGCCACGAGCAGCAGGTCCTGTTCGATCAGGCATTCGAGCTGTTCTGGCGCAACCCCCGCCTGCTCGAGCGGATGATGCAACTCCTGCTGCCCAAGATCTACGGCAGGATGCCACGCGATCAGGCGGAAGCTCCGCTCCCGGCACGGCTCGCCGAGGCAATGATGCCGGCGCGCGAACGCGGCGAGGCGGGCGCGGAGGAACAGGAGATCGAGCTCGACACAGCGCTGAGCTTCTCTCCGCGCGAGGTGCTGCAAAGCAAGGATTTCGAGTCGATGAGCGTCAATGAATTGGCGCAAGTGAAGGCGATGATCGCACGACTGCGCCTGCCGCTGCCCGATTTGCCGACGCGGCGGACGCGACCCGCCGATCGTGGTTTCGAGGTCGATCTGCGCGCCAGCATGCGCGCGACGGCTTCGGGTCGGGGAGCAGTCGCGCCACTGGCCTGGCGCGAGCGGCGTCGGCGTCATCCGCCGCTGGTCGTGCTCTGCGACATCTCGGGCTCGATGGACCGCTATTCGCGGATGCTGCTGCTCTTTCTCCACGCGGTTACCAACGACCGCGACCGCGTGCACGTGCTGCTCTTCGGCACGCGGCTCACCAACATTACCCGGCATCTGAAGCAGCGCGATGTCGACGTCGCCGTCGCTCGCGTCAGCGCTGCCGTGTCCGATTGGGCAGGGGGAACGCGCATCGGTGCCTGTCTCTCCGAGTTCAACCGGCGCTGGTCGCGGCGGTTGCTGGCGCAGGGCGCTATCGTGCTCCTGATCAGCGATGGTCTCGATAGCGACGTCGGCGACGGATTGGCGCACGAGATGGAGCGTCTGTCGAAATCCTGCCGCAGACTGATCTGGCTGAATCCGCTGCTGCGTTACGCGGGATTCGAAGCGCGCCCGGCAGGGATTCGCGCGATGCTGCCCTACGTCGACGAATTCCTGCCAGTGCACAACTTAGAGAGCCTCAAGCAGCTCGCGCAGGCGTTTTCTCATCGTTCCATGGCGCGCGGGCGTGGTTCGGCCTTACCGAAAAGGACGGCTTCATGGAGATGACTGGTAATCGAAGCGTGCCGTCGGGCATGGAAGCGACATGGCGTGCGCTCAACGATCCGGAAACGCTCAAGGCGTGTATACCGGGCTGTGAATCCGTCGCGCGTGTTTCCGATTCGGAATATCGCGTGGTGATGACGGCGCGGGTCGGACCCGTATCGGCCAAGTTCAACGGGCGCATCGTGCTCTCCGATGTCACGCCTCCGGTGTCATACACCATGAAGCTTGAAGGCCAGGGGGGTGCTGCGGGGTTTGCCAACGGTGAGGTTCGCGTTGCGCTCAAGCCCGAAGATCCGGGAACGCGCATCGAATACAGCGCCAAGGCTCAGGTCGGTGGCAAGCTTGCTCAGGTAGGCTCGCGCTTGATCGACGGTGCCGCCGCCAAGGTCGCCGATGATTTTTTTTCGCGATTGGTGGAGCGCCTTGGCGGCGCGCCGGAGGCCGCGCCGCTACCGGTCATACCTGCCGATGCAAGCCGCAGGAGATTGTGGTTCCGCGTCGCGATGATTGTTCTCATTCTCGTTGTGCTGGCGATCTACTGGCTGACGCGTCCAGCGTAGAATGTGCGAACGGAACTCGATATCCGGTGTCCGATTCCTGACCTGCCGACCGAACTCTCGTCTATGGATAGCGTCGATCTGGAAGTGCTGCGCAAGAGCGCTCAATGGCTCGATGAGGGCAAACGGGTCTTGCTGGTCACAGTGGTTCGAACCTGGGGTTCTTCGCCGCGGCCGCCGGGTGCGCTCCTTGCCGTGCGCGAGGACGGAGTCGTTGTCGGGTCGGTGTCGGGAGGCTGCATCGAAGACGATATCGTCGAGCGCTCGCGGCGCGAGGGAGCGTACGTGACACGGCCCCAAGCGGTCACTTATGGCGTGACGGCCGAGGACGCACGCAAGTTCGGCCTGCCCTGCGGCGGGACCATCCAGCTCGTGCTCGAACCATTGCAACCGGCGAGCCGTATCGGCGAGCTCCTCGGTCTCGTCGAACAAGGCAAACTGGTCTCGCGCGAGCTGGAGTTGGAGACAGCGAAGGTTACGCTCAGCGCCGCGCGCGCCGCTGACGGCCTTGTCTTCGACGGCGCGACCTTGACGACCGTTCACGGACCGCGCTATCGCATGCTGGTCATCGGCGCGGGCCAGCTTTCGAAGTATTTGGCGCAGATCGCGGTAGGGCTCGATTATCAGGTGACGGTGTGCGACCCGCGCGAGGAATACACCGACACCTGGGACGTGCCCGGAGTCACGCTGGTGCGCACCATGCCGGACGACACGGTGGTCGCCATGAAGCTCGACGATCGTTGCGCGGTTGTCGCGCTCACACACGATCCCAAACTCGACGACCTGGCGCTGATGGAAGCACTCAGGTCGCCCGCGTTCTATGTGGGCGCTCTAGGGTCGCGCGCCAACAACACCAAGCGCCGGAAACGCCTCGAAGAATTCGACTTGACGCCCGAGCAGGTCGCCCGTTTGCACGGCCCGATCGGTCTCTACATCGGCAGCCGCACGCCACCCGAGATCGCGATCTCGATCCTCGCCGAGGTCACTGCGGTGAAGAACGGGGTGGCTTTGCCCGACATCGCGCAGATCGCGGTGGCCAAGGAAAAACTCGGACCGTCGGTCGCCTGCGCGACGAGTTGATGTATGCCGAGGCGCTTCGCCTCGGGATCGCGCAATCGCTGCCGGTTAATGAAAACTCAGGCAACCGGAGCGAGATTGTGGCGTCACATCCATCTTCGCACCATATTCGCTATCTTCACGCTGCTTGTCGGATTCAATGCCTACGCTTCTCAGTGGGAATTCGCAGGCGTCGCGGAAGCTGCACAGGCGAAGCAACTGGAAGTATTCTTCGATAGTGAAACGATTACGCACCCCACCAAAGATTCGGTGCGGTTTTGGATAAAAAACCTTGACGCTCAGGAACTCGAACGCTACCGCGATGCGCACGGAGAGTCTATTGTCGACAAAGTTTTGCAAAAACTGGCAACTGGGTACGTTCCGCGTTTATTTCTGCTATCCGCAATCCCTTCACAATTCCCGACGACGAAAGAGTTAAACCTTGCAATTGCCAATGCGGTTGCTGATGAGATTATCGTGAACGAAGCCGCGGCGGCGCTCCATACTCTTAACACGTTTTACGTCGAAATTGATTGCGCTGGTAGTCGCTTGCGGCTGTTGCAAGGAACAGAATACAACGCGAAGGGCAAACTGATTGGGCGGCAGACGCGTGCCAATGAGTTTGGTCTTATTGCACCAGACTCTAACGCCCAATGGTGGTCCATGATGTTCTGTTCGCCGTCGAAGTAAGCGCTGGACCACTGCGCACCCGCCGCAAGCCCAACGCACGGAAAGGCAAGGCCGGGTCGCCGCGCTGGTGTTAACGACCGACCGCGGCGTCGGCACAAATGAAAACCCCGCCAACGCGGACGGGGTCAACTATTAGCGACGTTAAAACAAAGGCTAGTCGAAAGCGCTTCGAAGGGTTTCCCCACGTTTGTAAACTACAGCGACACTGAGACAGTCCGAGGTGTCGCTGTGTCGAGGCTTCTAGCGCCGGTCGATCTTCGGATCCAGCGCGTCGCGCAGTCCGTCGCCAAGCAGATTGAATGCGAGCACCGTGAAAAAAATGGCCAGGCTGGGAAAGATCGCCACGTGCGGCGAGGTCATCATGTCGGAGCGCGCCTCGTTGAGCATCGCTCCCCATTCGGGCGTCGGCGGCTGCGCACCCAGGCCGATGAAGGAAAGGCTCGCGGCAGTGATGATCGACGTGCCGATGCGCAGCGAAAAATAGACCACCACCGCGGCGATCGTGCCTGGAAAAATATGGCGCATGACGATCGTCCAGTCGGATGCGCCGACACTGCGAGCCGCTTCGACATACGTGAGGTGCTTGAGCGAGAGCGTGTTTCCCCGTACCAGGCGGGCGAAAGTGGGAATGCTGAAAATGGCCACGGCGATGATCACATTGACCATGCCGCCGCCCAAGATAGCGACGATGCCGATGGCGAGAAGGATTCCAGGGAAGGCGAACAGGACGTCGCACAGCCGCATGATGATCCTGTCCCACCAGCCTTCACGATAGCCGGCGATCAATCCGAGCACGGTGCCGACGATGGCACCGACGGCGACCGAAACGAAGCCCGCCGTGAGCGAGATGCGCGCGCCCATCAGCAGGCGGCTGAAAATGTCGCGGCCCAACGGGTCGACGCCGAACCAGTGCTTGAGCGAGGGCAGGGCATTGAGCGAGTCGTAGTCGAAGAAATTCTCGGCGTCATAAGGCACGATCCAGGGCGCGAGTATTGCCACCGCGACGAGAAGCAGAACGAAGGTCCCGGCGATCACCGCGACGTGCTGGCGCTTGAACTTGCGCCAGAATTCGCTCCACGGCGTGCGCACCGCGGTGGTTTGGGCGACCGGTAACGTTGCGGTCGTCATCGGTAGCGTATGGTGGGATTGATCACCGCGTACAGCACGTCGACGATCAGGTTGATCAGAATGAACTCCAGAGAGAACAGCAGCACCAGACCCTGAATGACCGGGTAATCGCGCATGTCGACCGAGTCGACAAGCAGCCTGCCCATGCCCGGCCAGTTGAACACGACTTCCACGACGATCGATCCGCCGAGCAGAAAGCCGAACTGCAGTCCCATCATGGTGACTACCGGAATGAGCGCATTACGCAAGCCGTGCTTGATGACCACGACCGTTTCGGAAAGCCCCTTGGCTCGCGCCGTGCGGATGTAGTCGTCGCGAAGAATCTCGACAAAGGAGGAGCGGGTGAAGCGCGCCATGATCGCCGCGACCGCGGCGCCCAGGGTGAGCGACGGCAGGATGTAGTGGCGCCAGGTGTCGGCGCCGACGGTCGGCAGCCAGTTAAGCTGCACGGCAAAGATCTGCATCAATAGCATGCCCAGCGCGAATGCCGGAAAGGAGATGCCGGAGACCGCCAGCGTCATGCCCAACCTGTCCGGCCATTGGTTGCGCCAGACTGCCGACAGCGTGCCGATGATCATTCCGAATAGCACAGACCACGCCATCGCTGCGACGGTGAGCCAGAGGGTCGGCATGAAACGCTCGCCGATCTCCGTGCTCACCGGCCGCTTGGTGCGCAGCGACCTGCCGAAGTCGCCTCGCAGCACTCCCGTAGTGAAGCGCAAGAACTGCTCGGGGAGCGACTTATCGAGCCCGAGATCCTTGCGCACCAGCTCCACCGTCGCAGGCGTGGCGTCGGGTCCTGCCGCGAGGCGCGCCGGATCGCCGGGTAGCATGTGGACGAACATGAACACCAGCACCGCGATGATGAGCAGCGTCGGGACGAGACCCACCAGGCGCTTGATAAGGTATTGCAGCAAGTCTCAACTCCGGATCAATCGGAGCCCGCTGTCGCGCTGAAGCCGTCGAAGGGCGGCAGCGGACTTCGGTACAAATCGCAATTCCCGCTCGCGCTTCGATTGAGCCTCGGCACGAGCGGAAGCGTGAACGTTTACTGTTTGAGATCGATATCGGTGAAATTGAACGAACCGTCAGGCATGGTGTAAACGCCCGAAAGCTTCTTGCTCTTCGCCGATACGAGCTTCTCGGTCACCAGTGGAACCCAGGGTGCGTCCTTGTAGATGGTCTCCTGCGCATCCTTGTAGAGTTTCGCCTTCTCGGTCTTGTCGGTAGTGAGCAGCGCGTTCTTGATGTCGGCGTCGACCTTGTCGTTCTTGTAGTAAGCCGTGTTGAATAGCTTCGGTGGGAAGGACTCCGACGCCAGCAGCGGCCGGAGCGCCCAGTCGGCTTCACCGGTCGAGGAAGACCAGCCGATGTAATACAGGCGCAACGGTGCAGTCGAGGGGTCCTGCCAGCTCTCCACTTTTTCGACGCGCTGTCCCGCTTCCAGCAAAGTGATCTTGCCCCGGATTCCGACCTGCTGCAGCTGCTGTTGCAGGACCTGGGTGAGCTTCTGCGCGACGCTGTGGTTATAACCCGACCACAGCTCGGTTTCGAAGCCGTTCGGATAACCAGCTTCGGCGAGCAGTTGCTTCGCCTTGGCGACGTCGTACGGCATCACTGCAATCTTCACCGAATATTCCACGCCTTCGGGCACGATGCTGTCGGCCGGCGTGGCGTAACCGTTGAAGGCGATCTTCGCGATTGCGTCCTTGTTGATCGCGTAGGCGATTGCCTGGCGCACCTTGGGGTTGTCGAAAGGCTTCTGCATCGTGTTCATCGACAAGTAGCGCAGGATGATCGACGGCGCGACCACCACGTCGAGATCGGGTTTCGACTTGAGCGTCTCGACCTGCTCGTAAGGCACGGGATAAGTGTAGTGCGCCTCCCCGGTCTGCATGACGGCAGCGCGGGAGTTATTGTCGATCACCGGCTTCCAGGTGATGGTGTCGACCTTGGGCAGGCCCTTTCGCCAGTAGTTTTCGTTCTTGGCAACCTTGAGATAGTCTGTCTGCTTCCACTCGACGAATTTGAACGGACCCGTCCCGACCGGATTGAACGCAATGTCCTTGTTCCCGTACTTGGCCAGTGCCGTCGGGCTGATCATGACTCCGCTCGGGTGCGCAAGCTGATTGATGAACGCCGAGAACGGTGTCTTGAGCGTAATCTTCGCGGTGTAGTCGTCGACGACCTCGGTCTTGCCGATGTTGTTATACAGCCCGTAGCGCTTGAGCTTGTTGTCGGGATTGGTCACGCGATCGAAATTGGCTTTCACCGCGTCGGCCTTGAAATCGGTGCCGTCGTGGAACTTGATGCCCTTCTTGAGCTTGACGGTGTAGGTGAGACCGTCCTTGCTCACGGTGTAGCTTTCGGCCAGCACCGGGATCACCTTCATGTCCTTGTCGAAGCCGAAAAGGCCCTCGTAGAACGACTTGGCCATCGCCTGCGACAGCGTGTCGTTGGCATCGTATGGATCGGTGGTAGTGAACTGCGACGCCACGGCGAAAACGACGTCTTTCTGCGCATACGTGGGAAAGGTGATCGCTGCGCCGACAGCAAAGGCGGCGACAAGCACGGAGTGGAATTTGGTTTTCATGACATTTCTCCAGAGTGGTTCACATCCTGCACATCGCTCTCGAGCTCAAGCATGTCGAGATGAGCGCCCGCGATGCGATGCATTGCTACGTAATGTCCAGGTCCCACTTGCTTGAGCGGCGCGACCACTGGCTCGTCGCCAAGCGCGCGGATAGGACTCGGAATCTCCTCCGATGATAGCTTTCTTTTCCGGCGTCGTCGCGCCGGGTCCGCGACCGGCACCGCGGAGAGCAACTTGCGGGTGTACGGATGTTGGGGATTCTCGAAAATCGCCCGGCGCGGGCCGATTTCGACGATCTGGCCCAGGTACATCACCGCGACTCTGTGACTGATGCGCTCGACCACCGCCATGTCGTGCGAGATGAACAAATATGCCAGGCCGAACTCGGCCTGCAGATCGAGAAGCAAATTTACAATCTGTGCGCGGATCGAAACGTCGAGCGCGGAGACCGCTTCGTCGGCGATGATGATCTTGGGCTGCAGCGCGAGCGCTCGGGCGATAGCGATGCGTTGCCGCTGTCCGCCGGAGAACTCGTGCGGATAGCGCTGGGCGGAGTCGGCCGGCAGCCCGACGTGGCGCAGCAGGTGGGAGACGCGGTCAGCAGCTTCGCTGCCTTTGGCGACGCCGTGCACGTACAGCGGCTCGGCAACGGAAAAACCCACCGTGAGCCGCGGATCCAGCGAAGCGAAAGGGTCCTGAAAAACCATCTGGATCTCGCGCCGCAGCGGCCGCACCTGGTTGGCAGGGAGTTGCGCAATGTCGCGCCCGCCGAATTCGATGCTTCCCCCGTCGATGTCGACCAGTCGCAGCAAGGAACGTCCGGTTGTCGACTTTCCGCATCCGGACTCGCCGACGAGCGCGAGAGTCTCGCCAGCGGCGAGATCGAAGCTTACCTGCTCTACAGCGTGGACGAGCCTCCGAACACGGCCGAACAATCCCGCCCGGACCGCGAAGCGGGTTCTCAGTCCGCGCACTTTGAGCAGCGGGTCGCCGCTGTCAGGGGGCTTGAGCGGCAACATCGGAGTCGATGCAGCATCGGTTGGCTCGGCCGCGAGCAAGGGGAAACGCGCCGGCGCATCGGTTCCGGCCATCGAGCCCAGCTTGGGCACGGCTGCGAGCAACGCGCGAGTATAGGGATGACGGGGCGTTGCGAAGATCTGCACGGCCGCCCCATCCTCGACGATCTCGCCGCGAAACATGACCACCACGCGATCAGCCACCTCGGCGACGACGCCCATGTCGTGGGTGATAAACACCACCGCCATGTGCAGTTCATCCTGCAGCAGGCGGATGAGCTGAAGAATCTGGGCCTGGATGGTGACATCGAGCGCGGTAGTCGGCTCGTCAGCGATGAGCAGCCGCGGCTTGCATGAAAGCGCCATGGCGATCATGACACGCTGGCGCATCCCTCCGGAGAGCTGATGCGGATGACGCGAGAGCACCTGCTTGGCCTCGGGGATGCGAACAAGTTCGAGCATGCGCAGCGATTCCCGCTTGGCGGCGCCCAAGTCCATCCCTTGATGCAGTCGGATCGATTCGGCGATCTGCTCGCCGACCGTGAACACCGGATTGAGCGAGGTCATCGGCTCTTGGAAAATCATCGCGATCTCGGCACCACGGATGGCGCGCATCGTCGCACCACTCGCTCGCGCAAGATCGATACGCGAGCCGTCGGGACGCTCGAATAAGAGCTCTCCAGAGGTGATGGTTCCGCCGCCATGTTCGACCAGCCGCATGAGCGACAGCGCCGTGACGGACTTGCCCGAGCCCGATTCGCCGACGACCGCCACCGTCTCGCCACGCCCGATAGTGAAGGAAACAGCGCGTACCGCTTCGACGACGCGTTCGGTGCTGCGAAACTCGACCGAGAGCTTGCTAACCGAGAGCAGCGACGAGGAAGCAGCAGGACTCATGCGCCGTGATGCATGCCGTTCGAGGCTCGAGAGCATCGATGACCATGCATGATGGTGAGTCGGCTCGCTACCGACGATCGGCCATGCATAAGACCTAGCTCCGCTTGAGCCCCTGCGCGCGTATTTCGTCGATGGTTGCGTTCATGGTCACTGCCTGTGGGTCGGCCAGGAGGTGCAAAAGCGCGGGCCGGCCGCCGCTGAGTGCGCGTTCCAGCGCCGGAGCAAACTCTGCCGTGTTGCGCACCGTCTCGCCGCTCGCGCCATAGGCTCGTGCGAGCGCGGCAAAGTCCGGGTTGACGAGGTCGGTCGCATAGACTCGGCCGGGATAGTGGCGCTCCTGATGCATGCGGATGGTTCCGTACATGCCATTGTCCACGACGATGAACACGACATTGGCGTGGTATTGCACGGCGGTCGCGAGCTCCTGCCCGTTCATCAAGAAGCACCCGTCGCCATTCCACGAAACCACCACGCGCTCAGGATAGGTGAGCTTGGCCGCAACCCCCGAAGGAACACCGTAGCCCATCGCACCGTTGTACGGGCCCAACTGCGTGCGATAAGCGCGATACCGGAACAGCCGTGCGATCCACCCGGCGTAATTGCCGGCGCCGTTGGTCACGATGGCGTCGGTAGGCAGGCGCTCGCGCAAAGTCGCCACGACCTGCCAGAGATCCAGCGCGCTCGGCACCGGTCGCGGCTTCTGCCAAGCGAGGTAATCGGCGTGCGCTGATGCGGCGCTGCCCTGCCACGGTGGGTTGTCGACTCGATCCATCGCCGCAATCGCGCCGGCGAATTCGGGAAGCGAAGCCTGGATCGCCAGTTGAGTCTGATAGACGCGCCCTAGCTCCTCGGCGCCGGGATGCACGTGAATCAACGTTTGCGATGGTTGCGGCGCAGAGATCAACGCGTAGCCACCCGTCACCATTTCGCCCAGCCGCTCGCCGATGACCAGCAGGACGTCGGCTTCGCGCACACGCGCGGCGAGTTTCGGGTTAGGGCTGATGCCTACGTCTCCGGCATAGTTCGCATGCTCGTTGTCGATCAGATCCTGATTGCGGAACGCGCAAGCGATGGGCAGGGCGTTCGCTTCGACGAAGCGGCGCAAATCGGCGCTCGCCGCTTGTGTCCATCCGCTGCCACCAACGATGACCAGCGGCTGTCTGGCGCCGCCGAGTAGGTTGCGCAGTTGTGCGATCTGCTGCGGCGCCGGCGCGACGACGAGATGCTCGACGCGCGTGGCGTCCGTCGCCTCGACCTTAGCAGCGAGCATGTCCTCCGGCAGTGCCAGAACGACAGGGCCGGGGCGGCCGCTGAGGGCAATTCGAAATGCACGTGCGACATATTCGGGTACGCGCTCGGCGCGATCGATCTGCGCCACCCACTTGGCGATGCTGCCGTACATGTGCCGATAGTCGACTTCCTGGAACGCTTCCCGGTCGACGAAGTCCGTTCCGACCTGGCCGATGAACAAGATGAGCGGCGTCGAATCCTGCTGTGCGGTGTGAATGCCGATTGCCGCATTCGATGCGCCGGGGCCGCGAGTCACCAGAGCGATCCCCGGACGTCCCGTGAGCTTGCCGTAGGCTTCCGCCATGTAAGCCGCACCACCTTCCTGTCGGCATACGATCAGACGTATGGCGTCGCGCTTGTCATAGAGTGCGTCGAGCACTGGCAGATAGCTCTCTCCCGGCACGCAGAACGCGAGTTCGGTCCCCTGCTGGATGAGGTTGTCGACGAGGATCTGGCCGCCGGTGCGCACGGGAGCAAAAGGAGGGAAACGCGGTCGCGCGGCCATTCTACATGGCTGCGTGCGACGCCGCTCGCAGCAGCCGGAGGCAAGGACGGAAGCGGGGCCGTATAATCGCCACGGTCCGCCGCGCCGCAGCGGACGATGGGAGGAAGGCTCTCGATGGTCGAAGCCATAACGCTGCAGGAAGCGCTCGGATTCAGCGCCGGCGCGCTGCTGTTCGGGCTGATCGCCATGCGCCTGCGCAAGGACCTGCGGCGATCGGTGAGCTTCACGCTATTCGTGATCGTCCTGGGCTTGACCGGGCTCACCTTCCTCTCGCGCTACCAGCTCATCCCGCCGCACCTGGCGATCTCGATCATCCCGCGCGAGATCTGCCTGCTGGTCGTCGCGCTCGGCAACATTCGCATCTATCTCACCTTCTTCGTCAACGTTCTGCTGGCACGGCGGACGGTGCCGCGCATCCTCGGCGAGGTGGGTATCGCACTGGCCCTCGCGGTTTATGCGCTGTTCCGCCTGGACGCAATGGGCGTCAACCTGACGACGATCACGATCTCAACCACGGCAGCGGTTGCCGTGCTCGGCGTTTCGCTGCAGGCTACGTTGAACAATCTCTGGGGCGGCATCTCGCTGCAGCTCGACAACACCTGCCGCATCGGCGACTGGATCGAAATCGAGGGCGTGACGGGAGAGGTGGTATCCATTCGCTGGCGCTACACCGCGCTGGCGACGGTCAACAACGTGACCATCATCATTCCCAATTCGCAGCTCATGAACAACCGCGTGACGCTGCTCGGTCGCCGCGGCGATCAGCGGATTCCGTGGCGCAGGCCGATCGAATTCGGCGTCGGCTATGAATGGACGCCAGGTCAGGTGATCGCCGTGGTGGCTGCTGCGCTGGAGCGTGTCGACGTTCCGTTCGTGGCGGCCGAGCCCAAGGCGCACTGCATCTGCTCCGGCTTCGATTCGAGCGCCATCAAGTACATCGTCTACTATTGGCTAACCGACCTCGGCAAGTACATCGAGACCGATTCCAGAGTTCGCGAGCACGTCTACGCCGCGTTGGGTAGGGCCGGCATGGAAATTCCTGTCTCCAGGTCGGAGCTGTTCCTGCATTCTGCGCGGAGCTGGGCAGCCGCCAAATCTGTCCACGAGCAGCAGTCGCGTCTGGAGTTGCTGGAGTCGCTCGAACTGTTTGCGCCGCTCACCGTCGACGAATGTCACGCGCTGGCGGCGCAGCTGATACCCACCCCCTTCGGCATCGGCGACGTCGTGACCAAGCAAGGCGAACCCTCCGATTCCCTGTTCATTCTCGCTCGCGGCCAGGTTGGAATCTTCCGCGATGCGGAGAAGGGTGGCCCCCACACACGTCAGCGCCTCACTACGCTCAATGCGCCGCAGTATTTCGGCGAGATGGGACTGCTCACCGGTCAGGCGCGCACGGCGACCATCAATGCCGAATCGGAAGTGCTGTGCTACCGGCTCAACAAGCGCGGCTTCGAAGCGATCATTCAGGCGCGACCGGAGCTGGCGGAAGCGATGTCCAAGACCATTGCGGAGCGGCAGGCGGCGAACGACGCGACGCTCGCTTCACTTTCGGCCGAAGCGCGTGCGCGAGCGGCGAGCACGCGCGCCAATGATCTCGTGCGGCGCATCCGGCACTTTTTCGGCTTGTAACGTTCCCTACCTTGGCTCCGGTTGGGTGCGGGGCGTGCACTGCTGATCAGCGCGTACGAACCAGGTCGTTGCGCCGGAGCATAAAGACACCGTCCTCGCTAGACGCGGTCGATAGCCAGGTGAATGGCAGCCGCGGGAAGGCAGCTTCGGTGGCGATGCGGTTGTGTCCGACTTCGACGACCAGCAGTCCGTCCGGGGCCATGAAGCGCGCAGCGCCGCCGACTATGGTACGCACCGCGTCCAGGCCGTCCTCACCACCCGCGAGGGCAATCGCCGGCTCGTGCCGGTACTCCTGCGGCAGCTCTTCCATCGATACGGCAGGCACGTAAGGTGGATTGCTGATGATCAAGTCGTAGGTTTTTTCGTTGAGGTTGGATAAGAGGTCGGAGCGGATGAGGTTGATGCGATCCTGCATCCCATGCTCGGCGACATTGCGCTGCGCGACCGCCAGCGCGTCGGAGGAGAGGTCTGCGGCGTCGACGTCGGCGTTGACATAATGATGCCCAAGCAGAATCGCCAGACATCCCGAACCGGTGCACAGATCGAGCGCGCTCTGCACTTTAGCGGGCTCGGGAAGCCACGGCTCGAGTGCGTCGGGCAGCAGCTCGGCGATGTAGGAGCGCGGAATAATGACGCGCTCGTCGACATAGAACCGGAACGAGCCAAGCCACGCTTCGTGCGTGAGGTAAGCCGCGGGAATGCGCTCGCTTACGCGGCGGTCGATGATCTGTAATACCGCGCTTCGTTCGCCGGACGTGAGGCGCGCATCCATAAAAGGATCGAGGCGGTCGAGGGGTAGATGCAGCGTGTGCTGCACGAGATACGCTGCTTCGTCGTACGCACTCGCCATGCCGTGGCCGAAAAACAGACCGCCCCCGGTAAAGCGCGAGACGGCATAGCGGATCCAATCGCGAACGGTCTCGAGTTCCTGCGTCGGGTTGCTCATGGCAGAGGAGGCCTACGGCTGGAGCAGCCGTTCCAGTATGCCACGGTAAATGTGCGCGAGTGGCTCGAGGTCGCCCACCGCAACGCGTTCGTTCACCTTGTGGATCGAAGCATTGACCGGCCCGAGTTCCACGATTTCGCGACAGATGTCGGCGATGAAGCGACCGTCTGATGTTCCGCCGGTGCAAGACAGTTCGGGTTGGACGCCGCACACGTCACGTATCACCCCGTCGACGACATCGACCAGTTTGCCTCGCGGCGTCAGATAAGGGCGTCCCGACCCGGTCCACTGGATGACGTAATCGAGGTTATGTTTGCGCAACACGGCTTCGAGCCTTTCGCGCAGTCCTTCTGTGGTGCTCGCGGTCGCGTAGCGGAAGTTGAAGTCGAGCTCGAGGCTCCCCGGTATCACGTTGAGCGCGCCGGTGCCCGCACGGATGTTCGACGCCTGCCAGCTCGTCGGCGGAAGGTACTCGTTGCCTTGGTCCCAGCGCATCGCCGCCAGTTCGGCAATCGCCAAAGCGGCAAGGTGGATCGGATTCTTGGCAAGATGCGGATAAGCGATGTGCCCTTGGACTCCGCGAACCGTTAGCGTGCCCGACAGCGATCCACGGCGGCCGTTCTTGATCATGTCGCCCAGCCGCTCGACCGAAGATGGCTCGCCGACGATGCAGTAGTCGAGCTTCTGTCCGGCAGCACGCAACCTGTCGACCACCTTGACCGTACCGTCGGTCGCCGGCCCTTCCTCATCGGAGGTGATGAGCAGCGCGATCGATCCCGTATGTGCGGGATGCGTCGCTACGAAATCTTCGATGGCGACAACGAACGCGGCGAGCGACGATTTCATGTCGGCTGCGCCGCGACCGTACAGGTAGCCGTCGCGTAGCGCCGGCACGAAGGGGTCGGAGCTCCAGGCGTCCCGCGGCCCAGCGGGGACGACGTCTGTGTGTCCAGCGAAGCAGACGACCGGTACTGCTTCGCCGCGGCGAGCCCACAGATTGGTCACCCCGTTCGATGCATAAGTCTCGCAGCGAAAGCCGTGCGGGCGCAGGCGGGCGGCGAGCGCGTCCTGGCATCCCGCGTCGTCGGGGGTCTGCGATCGGCGCGCTATCAGCTGCCGGGTGAGATCGAGCACCCGCAAGCCTGAGCCGCTATCAGGGCGCGCCGGTCCGCGCGGCCCACCGCGCTCACTCGCCTTCACTGCGGCCGGTTCAGCAGCTCGGGATCGATCTGCAGAGTGGCGAAGTCGCCGCGCACGCGCCGGCCGGAGTCGTCGACCTCGGTCGCCTCGACTTTGGCCGACGGGGTGCTCTGGTTGACCAGCCACGCCAGATTGGTTGGCGAATCCGACGCAGTCATCGCCTCTTCGTAGCTGACCATGCCGTCGAGGTAGAGACGACACAGCGCCTGCTCGAAAGTCTGCGAGCCGGGATACAGGCTCTGCTCCATCGCCTCCTTGATCTGCGTAATCTCGCCGTTCTTGATCAGCTCGGCGATGAGCGAGGTATTGAGCAGTATCTCCACCGCCGGCTGCTGCTCGCCTTCCTTGTTGCGTACCAGGCGCTGGCAGATGATGGCGCGCAAGCCGATGGAAAGGTCGGAGAGCAGACCGGCCCGCGCATCGTAGGGGAACATGTTGATGATCCGCGACATCGCGTGATAGCTGTTGTTAGCGTGGATCGTGGACAAGCATAGGTGTCCAGTGAGAGTGTGCAGCAGAGCGTGCTGCATGGTGTCGCGGTCGCGAATCTCACCGATCATGATCAGATCGGGCGCCTCGCGCAGGGCATTCGGCAGCGCCTTGTGGTAGCCCTGGGTGTCGACCCCGATCTCGCGCTGATTGACGATCGACTGCTTGTGCTCGAACAGGTACTCGATCGGGTCCTCGAGGGTAAGGATGTGCCCGGTACGGTTATTGTTGCGATAGTCGATCATCGCCGCCAGGGTGGTCGACTTGCCCGAGCCGGTGGCGCCGGCGATGAGCACCAGGCCGCGCTTTTCCATCACCAGGTTGAGCAGCACCGGCGGGAGCTTGAGATCCTCGAACGGCGGGATGTGGCTGCGCACGTAGCGGATGGCCATCGAAATCGTACCGCGCTGGCGAAAGATGTTGATCCGGAAATTGCCGACGCTGCGATCGAGATACGAGAGATTCATCTCCATCTCGTTCTCGAACTCGCGCGCCTGATCTTTGGTCATCAGCTCGTAAGCGATGCGGCGGACCGACTCGACGTCCATGGGCTGAGTCGAAATCGGCGAGACCACACCGTTGATCTTGATGTTGATGGGCGCGCCGCACGAAATGAACAGGTCCGACGCCTGCTTGTCGGCCATCAGCTTGAACAAACGGTCCAGATACATGGTCGATGTCCCCAGTCAGGGCCGATGGCGGCGCCGCGAGCCAACCGGCGCCGTGGCGGCTCTTGACAATGTCATGAATTGACAAGAATAACCAAGGTCAAGCAAAGTAACAACTGGACGCCGTCGGCGAGTGCTCTTTTTAGGGCCAAGCGCCGCTGGAGCAGCGTCCGAAAACCACACCCCATGCTAGCAATCATCGGTGGCAGCGGGCTCACCCGCTTGTCCACGCTTGCCGTTGCCCATCGCGAGATGGTGCGCACGCCCTACGGCGAACCTTCGTCGGCGCTGCTGTTCGGCCAGATCATGGGGCGAGACGTGGTGTTTCTGGCGCGCCACGGGCATGGACACACCATACCCCCACACCGTGTCAACTACAGGGCAAACCTCTGGGCGCTCAAAGAGCGCGGCGTCGACACGGTTCTGGCAGTGGCATCGGTGGGGGCCATCGCATCCATCCATGCACCGGGGGACCTGGTACTGCCGCACCAGATCATCGACTACACCAGCGGCCGCGAGTCGACATTTTTCGATGGTGGCGATCGCAGGGTCGTTCACGTCGACTTTACCCACCCTTACACGCCGACGCTGCGAGAGCGTTGCCTGGTCGCGGCCCGCAACGCGGGGATCAAACTCCATGACGGAGGTGTCTATGCCGCAGTATCCGGCCCTCGACTCGAGACGGCGTCGGAAATCGATCGTCTCGAGGGTGACGGAGCCACGGTGGTCGGAATGACCGGCATGCCGGAGGCGGCGCTGGCGCGGGAGATCGCCTTGGCTTATGCCTCAATTGCCGTCGTCGTCAATCCCGCCGCCGGACGCGGGGAAAGCGCGCAGGCAGTGGCTATGGATAGAATAGCCAGAGTGCTCGAGACTGCCATCGAAAAGGTGAAGATGCTCATCGACCAGTTGGTCAAGGAGATGCCGTGATCCGCCCGATTCTGCGCATGGGCGATCCGCGACTGTTCCAACGCTCGCAGCCGGTCGATCGCTTCGCGACGCCCGAGTTGCGAGAACTCGTGGCGGATATGCGCGAAACCATGGTTTCGGCTTCGGGCGCAGGCCTCGCCGCGCCACAAATAGGCGTGCCGTTAAGAGTGGTGATTTTCGGCTTCGAGCACAACCAGCGTTATCCCGACGCGGAGCCGGTTCCGTACACCGAGATCGTCAATCCGGTGTTGACACCGCTGGGTCCAGAAATGGAAGAGGACTGGGAGGGCTGTCTTTCAGTGCCGGGGCTGCGTGGCAGAGTGCCGCGCTACGCTCGCCTGCGCTATTCCGGCTTTGACCCGGACGGAAAGCCTATTCAGCGAGAAGCGGGCGGCTTTCATGCGCGTGTGGTACAGCACGAGTGCGACCACCTGGACGGCATCCTATATCCGATGCGCATGCGTGACTTAAGGCTCCTTGGCTACACCGACGTGCTGTTTCCGGATGCAGCGGTAGTAGAGGAGTGACGCTCATTCCGGTCTGCGTGCAGTAATCGTCCACGATCCCGACGGCATGAAGACCTCGCCATCGCGCAGGTGCCGTCCGAGTTCCGATCGGAGTGCTTGCTCGATTTCCGCGCGGTGATGCTCGGCTTTCTCGCCGGCTTCGCGGAAGATCTCACCGGCAGGCCCGATCGCGAACTGAAACTGCATCGCCTGTTCGACGTTTCTTCCAACCATTACCGGGACATCGATGCGCTTGAATTCGATGTCCGTGAATCCCGCCGCGGTCAACTGCGGCTTGACGACGTCCGGGCTGGCCATCGAGAACGGACCTGGTCCGCAGGTCTGAGCATCGTCGCTGGGCGGCGGCAGGAATTCGCGCATGATCTTCTTCGGGATCAGCGCCCAGGGGTTGTCCTCGATGCTGCGCCAGGTGATGAACATGAAGACCGCGCCGGGCTTGAGCGCACTCTTGACGTTGCGCATCGCCGCAACCGGATGCGCGAAGAACATCATGCCGAAGCGGGAGAAGCAGAAGTCGTACTCGGGTCGAAAGGCGTAGGTCTGAACGTCCGCTTCGACAAATCGTACATTCGTCAGTCCCGCACGTTGCGCGTCGACGCGCGCATATTCGAGAAAGGAACGGCAACAGTCGATGCCGACCACCGAGCCTGTCGATCCCACCTTTTGCGCCAACTCGATCGCGGTGTCGCCCCATCCGCAACCGACGTCGAGCGCGCTCGATCCGGGAGGCAACTCCAGCGCCGAGAGCGGCGCTTTGCTGTGCGAGCCGAGCCCTAAAATCAAGATGTCGCGAAAGCGGTCGAACTTGACGGCGAGAACATCGTTCCAGAACGCCGTGAACTCGTCGTTGGACAGAGCGGTTTCAGACACAAAATGCCTCCTTCGAAGATTGCCACGGTTTTCGCCGCAGCAGGGCAATGTGCTACGGCGGCGTGCGGCCCAAGTTTCCGCCGCGTTGTTCGATCAAAGCCGCAACTGCTCGTGCAGCGCGGTCTCCAGGCGTAGCAACGCCGCTTCGTCGTGCAGGCGCGCTCCATCGAGCAGGAAGACGTCCTCGGCACGTTCGCCGAGGGTGTTGATCTTGGCGCTGGCGACATTGACATTCGCCTTCGCCAGCGTAAAGGCAATCTGGGCGAGGAGGCCGGGGCGGTCTCCAGCGACCACTTCCAGGATGTAGTGCGTGCCCTTGTCGTCGGGGAAAATACGCACCTCGGGCGAGAGCGGAAAATGCCTGAGATGACGGCTGATGCGACCGACAGGTGGCAGCTCGAGCGCCGGCCGCTCCGTCAAAACGCGCTTCAACTCGAACTCGATGTAGCTGATCACCTCACGGTAGCTGGCGTTGGGATTGGACGGATCGTGCACGACGAAGCTGTCGAGCGCATAGCCATGCCGTGAAGTGTGTACCTTCGCTTCGAGGATAGACAGCCGCACGCGTCCGAAAAAGCCGCAGATGCGAGCGAACAACTCTTTCTGATCGGGCAGGTAGACCATCACCTGCAAGCCCGCGCCGTCGCGGGAAAGCCGCGCCTTGACGACCGGTTCGCGCGAATCGACCCGGAAGTAGAGATGCCGCGCATGCCAGGCGATCTCGTCGGCGGTGTGCCGCTGGAAATACACAGCATCGAGCTGCTGCCACAAGCGATCCTCAGCACTTTCTGGCACCGCGTACAGGCGCAGCTGGCGTCCGGCCTCGGTGCGCCTCGCGTCGACGCTGTCGTGCAGTCGGCGGTCAGCCGCATGTCCCGCCAGTCGGGCTTGCGTGAGATGGAACAAGTCTTCGAGGAGTTTCGCCTTCCACGCGTTCCACACCCGGGGACTGGTCCCTCGGATGTCGGCCACCGTAAGCAGATACAGTGCCGCAAGCCGGCGCTCCGTCTTCACCTTCGCGGCAAAGGCGGCAACGACTGCCGTGTCGCTGATGTCCTGCTTTTGTGCGGTGAGCGACATCGCCAGGTGCTGCTCCACCAGCCAGGTGACGAGCTCGGTGTCTTCCGGTGACAGGCCATGCTCGCGGCAAAAGCGCCGCGCGTCGCGACTGCCCAGCTCCGAATGGTCGCCGCCGCGTCCCTTGGCGATGTCGTGGAACAACGCCGCGATGAACAGCACCTCGTGTCGCCTGAAGTCGGCGATCAGACGCGAGCAGAGCGGATATTCATGCGCATGCTGCGGCTCGGTGAAACGGCGCAGGTTGCGGATCACCATCAAAATGTGCTCGTCGACCGTGTATACGTGAAACAAGTCGTGCTGCATCTGTCCGACGATGCGGCCGAACACCGGCAGGTAGCGGCCGAGGATGCCGTACTGGTTCATGCGCCGCAGCTCGTGCGTCACCCCGCGCGGCTGGCGCAGGATCTCGATAAAGCGCGCGCGGTTGGCGGGATCGCGGCGGAATGCCGCATCGACCCGATCGCGGCTGCGCCACAGCGCGCGAAGCATCGGCGCCGACATACCCTTGAGCTCCGGATGCCGCTGCAAGGTGAGGAACGCATCCAGGATAGCGGACGGGCGCTTGTTGAAAAGAGACTCGTCGCGCAGATCGAGAAGCTCGTCCACCGCCTGGAAATCGTCGTCGATCGGATGCAACTCGACTTCCGCCGGGAACAGCCGCGCATGCAGATTCTGAAGCAGAATGACGTTGAGCTGACGTATTGATTTCGCCGCGCGGTAGTAGCGTTGCATCAGCTGCTCGGAGGCGCGGCGATTGGGCGTGTCGACGAAACCCATCTCGCGCGCCAGCGCCGACTGCACATCGAAAACAAGGCGATCTTCGCGGCGGCCCGAGAGATGATGCAGCCGAATGCGCAGCTCATCGATCAGGCGCTCGTGACGCGCGATCTCACGCGCTTCGGCCGTGGTCATCAGGTCGTGCGCCGCCAGCTCGTGCCACGTTCGCCCGAATCCTGCGGCGCGGGCGATCCACAGAATGGTCTGCAGGTCGCGCATGCCGCCCGGGCTCTCCTTGACATTGGGCTCGAGGTTGTACGCGGTGTCCTGGTGGCGCAGATGCCGCTGCTGCTGTTCGAGCAGCTTGGCCTCATAGAAGCCGCGCAGGTCGAGCGTCTCCTCAAAGCGGCGACGAAAGCGGTTGTACAGGGCGCGCGATCCGGCGAGCAGCCGATGCTCGAGCAGGCTAGTGCGGATCGTCACGTCGCTGTTCATCTCGGTTTCGCATTCCTCGACGGTGCGCACCGAGTGGGCGATCTCGAGGCCGGCATCCCAGAGCATGCCGATGAATCGCTCGATCGCCGTCTCCCCTGCGAGATCGGCAAGTTGACGCGGCAACAGGATGAGCACATCGACGTCGGAATGTGGAAACAGCACGCCCCTGCCGTAGCCGCCTATGGCGACCAGCGCGCAGCCGGCCGGAGCGCGGACCTCGTTCCAGATCCCGCGCACGATTCGATCGGCGAGTGCCGCCTGGCGGCGCAGCAGTTGCTGAGGGGGCGCGCCTGCGGCGAACGCGGCCTTGAGCACATCCCGACCCGCGGCGAGTTCGTGCCTCCAGCGAGTCACGCCGGTCGCAGCCGGTGGCGGCACCGCGGCGGCGAGAGATGCAGACACAGGGATCAGGACGGCGCGACCGGGGGCGGAGATGGAGCGCCCGCCGACAAGGTCAATACCTCGAAGCCGTCATCGGTGACGAGCACGGTGTGCTCCCACTGCGCCGACAGGCTGTGATCTGCGGTGACAATGGTCCAGCCGTCGGCCAGGCAGCGGATGCCCGGCTTGCCTGCGTTGATCATGGGCTCGACGGTGAAAATCATGCCTGGCTCTAGCACCAGGCCGGTACCCGGCCTGCCATAGTGCAGCACCTGCGGCTCTTCGTGGAACTGACGGCCGATGCCATGACCGCAGAACTCGCGCACCACCGAGAAGCCGTTCCCCTCGGCAAAGCGCTGAATCGATGCTCCGATATCCCCCAGATGTGCTCCAGCCTTCACCTTGCGAATGCCGCGCCACATCGCTTCGTAGGTCACCTCGCACAGCCGCTTGGCCTGGATGGTGGGCGCGCCGACGTAGAACATGCGGCTTGAGTCGCCGTGGTAACCGTCCTTGATGACCGTCACATCAATGTTGACGATGTCGCCGCTCTTGAGTGTCTTCTCTCCGGGTATCCCGTGGCACACCACGTGATTGACCGAAGCGCAGATCGATGCCGGATACGGTTGGTGTCCAGGCGGCGCGTAATTGAGCGTCGCGGGCACAACGTGCTGGACGTTGACCTGGTAGTCGTGAGCGATCCGGTCCAGCTCGCCGGTTGAAATGCCGACTTTGACGTGGGGTGTCAGGTAATCGAGCAGCTCTGAAGCGAGCCGACCCGCCACGCGCATCTTGGCGATCTCGTCGGCGCTCTTGATCGATACGCCGGTGGTGTGCGGGCTTCGCATGGGCGGTTCGAGTGGTAGTTAGTTCTTTGCTCTGACAGCCATCAGTTGCGCAGCAGATCGTTGATGCTCGTCTTGGCGCGGGTTCCGGCATCGACGTGTTTGACGATGACCGCGCAATAGAGCTGGCAAACGCCGACAGTGGACGGCAGGCTGCCGGCGACGACCACCGAGCCCGCCGGAACGCGCCCGTAGCTCACTTCGCCGGTCATCCGGTTGTAGATTTTGGTGCTCTGTCCCAGAAATACGCCCATGCCCAGTACCGAGTTCTCTTCGACGATCACACCCTCGACCACTTCCGACCGGGCGCCGATGAAGCAGTTGTCCTCGATTATGGTGGGGTTGGCCTGCAAAGGTTCCAAGACCCCTCCGATGCCGACGCCGCCCGAAAGGTGAACGTTCTTGCCAATCTGGGCGCATGAGCCGACCGTCGCCCAGGTGTCAACCATAGTCCCGCGGTCAACGTACGCACCGATGTTCACATACGAGGGCATCAGCACGACGTCGGGGGCGATGTACGCACCCCGACGCGCGACCGCAGGCGGCACCACGCGAACGCCAGCGTGCGCAAAAGCAGCGTCGTCGTACTGGGCGAACTTGGTCGCCACCTTGTCGTAGAAGCGAAAGGGTGCATTCGGTGCCAACAACCCGATGGGAGCGTTGTCGGCGAGTCGGAAGGAGAGCAACACGGCCTTCTTGAGCCATTGGTGGGTATGCCATTGGCCGTTGAGCTTTTCAGCGACGCGAAGCTTGCCGGCATCGAGCTCGCCGATCGCCTCGGCGACAGCGTCGCGAATCTCCGCGTTCGCTCCCGCAGGCGAAAGCTGCGAGCGCTGTTCCCACGCCGACTCGATGGTTTGCTGCAGGCTGTGCATGGACAGGCGCATCGCGCCAGTGAAAAACCACAATTTTACCCGAGAGGAGCTTGCCCTCCCAAGGTGGCGGGCTTGTGCGCTTTCGCTGCTCGCGCGGACCGCGGCCTTGGACCGTATGCGTGAACAGCAACGTTGAGCGTCGGCCACGGCGCCCACTCGCGGTCGCCCGCCGGCTTTGCACGTCCAGCGTTCGTTGCGCAGATGGAGTGTCGCCGGCTTTTCCGCCTCCGGGGTCGCATCCCGCGCTGCGCGCGGGAACCTGCTCCGCCCTCCAGCGTTCTACCCCACTCGCTTCGCGAGCGGGACCTCGCTCGCTGCTCGGGGCGCGGCCTCCTCATTCGGTAGCGAGTAATGTCTTGCTGCGTGTCGGCCGCAAGCGGCGATTCGCAATTCCCGGTCGATCCCCACTTCGCTGCGCTCGTGGGGCGACTGGCGACGCCCGGCTCTCACACCGCTACATCGCCTTGAACAGGCTGGCGAAGGTGCGGCTGACCGTCAGTGTTTCCGATCGACCTTTGAGCAGGATCAGCGGCTGGTCCCGATAGTCGCGGTCGACGCGTGCGATCGAGCGCAGATTCACGATCGTAGCGCGATGAACCTGCCAGAACAACTCGGGGTCGAGCTCAGCGCCGAGCTCCTTGATGGTCTTGCGGATCAGCGCTTCGCCATCTGCAGTGACCACCCGCGTGTATTTGTCCTCTGCTTGGAAGTACACCACATCGTCCACCGCGATCAACTTCATCGACGGGCCTAGCGAGGCGCGGATCCAGCGGAGCGGTCCGCTGCCGTCTCGCGCCGCGAGTTGCTGCAGCACCGTGGCAAGGTCCGTCGGCGCGCCAGCGAGACGCTGCTTCAGGCGCTCGACTACCTTGATCATGCGATCCGGTGTCACCGGCTTGAGAACATAGTCCACTGCGCCCTGTTCGAACGCGGTCACCGCGTATTCGTCGTACGCCGTGACGAAAACGACGTGGCAGCGGTCGCCAATCTCCTGCGCGACCTCGAGCCCATTTTTCACCGGCATGCGTATATCGAGAAACGCGACGTCGGGCTCGAGCTTTGTGCACAATGCGATCGCCTGCTCGCCGTTCTCCGCTTCGGCGGCGATGGCGAGCTCCGGCCACGCCTGCGAGAGCCGCGCGCGCAGCTGCGCGCGGAGCATCGGCTCGTCTTCGGCGATGATGGCACTGACGAGTTTAGTGGGTTGGCTCATACGGCACGGCGATGGTAGCGCAAGCGCCCTGCGCCCCGTTGGATTCGAGTGTAAAGCGCGCGCGGTCCCCGTACAGCGCTTTCAGCCGTTCGCGCAGATTGGAGAGTCCCATTCCCTGACCCACTTGATCGGAAAGCCCGTTACCGCTGTCGCTCACCAGCACGGTCAGAGACTCGCCGCTTTGCCTTGCTTGCAGCCTGATGCTCCCGCCCGCGGCCTGCGGCTCGATGCCATGCTTGACCGCATTTTCTACCACTGACATCAGCAGCATCGGCGGAAATGTATGGGTGCGCAGCGATTCAGGCACGTCGATTCCGTAATCGAGGCGCGCCCCCATGCGCATTTGCATGATGGACAGATAGGCCTTGGCAAGGTCAGCTTCCTGGCCAAGCGTCGTGCTGCCCGAGCGAAGCTGCGGCAGCGCGGCACGCAAGTAAGCAATGAGGTGTCCGAGCATCTGCTCCGCTTTGGGCGGATCGGTCTCGATCAGGAACTGCACCGAAGCCAGCGTGTTGAACAAAAAGTGCGGTTCGATCTGCGCCTGCATGAGCTTCAGCTCGGCTTCGACCGCCTGTTTCGATAGCAAGCTACGCTCTGCCTCCGTCTTGAGAAACCGCTCCAGTACGCGAGACTCGCGAATCTTGAGCGTGAAAATCCAGCTTACGCACAGGCCGATCATGAAGCCACCCAGCGCTGTGCCGCCCCACCTTCCGAGGTGCTCCAGCACGCCGCCGAAGTTGTACTCCGGTTCGTGGATGATGTAGCCCTTGATAGCGACCACCAGCGTGACGCTGATCACGACGCCGATGGCGACCGCGACGAGCAGCCTTCTGAGCGGCGCCGCAGAGTCCCACGGTGCTGCCGCGTTGACGCAGTAAGCGATGGAGAGCCCAAAGCATTGAGCGGTGATGAAAGGGTGCCAGAAGGGTCGCATGTCTTCGATCGACAGGAGCGCGGCGACCCCGGTGTTGATGGCGATGATGAAGGCGAGCCTCTGCCACTTGACGCCGCGCAGCCCGGAGAAGGCGGGCGTCCACCAGTGAGTGTTAAGAGCGGTCGACATGGGTCGGATTGTACTGGCGGACGTCGAGGGGTCGCGCTCAGGCGATGGGGCGCCGCTGCAGGCGACGAAGCGTCGCCCCTCCGGCGTGGACGGCTCCCTTCCTGCGGCCTCCTGCCTTCGCTGCTCGCGCCGCTAGCCTCGCTGGGCGAAGCTCACCAGCCGCTCGATGGCTTCGGTGCATTCGGCGATCTCGGCGACCAGCGCAATTCGTATGAAACTGACGCCCGGGTTCACGCCATCGGCTGTGCGGCTCAAATAGCTTCCGGGCAAAACCGTCACCGCTTCTTCGGCGTAGAGACGGCGAGCGAACTCGGCGTCATCTCCTGGGACCTTCGCCCAGAGATAAAAGGAAGCGTCCGGACGCTTCGC
This sequence comes from Casimicrobiaceae bacterium, assembly GCA_035262745.1. Lineage (GTDB taxonomy): Bacteria > Pseudomonadota > Gammaproteobacteria > Burkholderiales > Casimicrobiaceae > PALSA-1003. The sequence goes on from DATFSE010000052.1 coordinate 79,259, forward strand.
CGGCAGCAGGCGATCGAGCGCCGGCTGCAGCTTGGCGAATTTCGCAGCATAAAGGGCGCGATTCAAGCGAACATGCTCCTCGTCGCTCCAGGCTGCGATGCTCGCGCCAGCTACCGCTTGCGACATGGCGGATCCGTGATACGTGCGGTAGCGAAGGAATGCCGAGACAAGCTCCGCGTCCCCCGCGACATAGCCGGAACGCAGTCCCGGCGCATTCGAGCGCTTGGACAGGCTTCCGAAGGAAAGGAGACGGGGAAATCCCTCGCGCCCGAACGACTGCGCTGCGGCGAGCGCTCCGAGTGGCGGATGTCGCTCGTCGAAGTAGATCTCCGAATAGCACTCGTCGGCAGCTATGACAAAGCCGTACCGATCCGACAGGTCGAACAGCACGCGCCAATCAGCGGCGCTCATCACGCGGCCCGTGGGGTTGTCCGGCGAGCACAGGTAGATGAGCTGTGTGCGCTTCCACACCGCATCGGCCACCGCGTCCCAGCGCGGCGCAAAGCCATTGGCCGGGAGGCTGTTCACACAATGTGGCGTCGCGCGTGCCAGCAGCGCCGCACCCTCGTAGATCTGATAGAACGGATTCGGCACGATGACGGTTGCGCTCTCGCGCGCCGGATCGATGATCATCTGCGCGAACGCGAAAAGCGCCTCGCGACTGCCGAGCACGGGAAGCACCTGTGTGGCAGCGTCGATCGATGCGAGCCCATGCCGGCGTTTGAGCCACGCCGCGATTGCCTCGCGCAGAGCGGGCACTCCGGCCGTTGTGGGATAATTCGAAAGACCGCTGCTCGCGGCGCAGAGCGCGTCCCGGATGAACTGCGGCGTTGGATGCCGAGGCTCGCCGATCGAGAGGTTGACCGGCGTTCTCCTGGGATTCGGCACAACGCCCGCGAACAACGCGCGCAGCCGCTCGAACGGATACGGTTGCAACAACGCGAGCTGCGGGTTCAACGCGAGGGCGCGAAAGCGCGGTGTGTGATGAGCGACGCGCAATTATACGTGAGGCAGGAACACGCACCGCAGGCGCTGCCCTTGCGGTGGCGACTCATCGTGATTGCAGCCTCGATCGCTGCGACTGCTGCCCTCGCATTCACTCTCGCGCACTGGACATGGCGGTGGCTGGGACCATCACCCGCTGCCGTGCCGCCCGCTGCACCGGCAGCCGATGCGGCTCAGCGTATCGCGGACGGACATCTGTTCGGGGCTGCGGCTCGGGCGGCCGCGACCGGTCCAGCCGTAGCGTCCTCGGGCATCGGCGAGCTTCGCCTGCTGGGTGTGTTCGCACAGCGTGACGGCGCGGGCTATGCGCTCTTCCGTGCCAGCACGCGCGGCCCGTTGTTCGTTGCTGCTGGAGAGGACATCGGCTCCGGCGTGCATCTGGAATCGGTTCGCCCCGACGGCGTGACACTCAGCGAAGGCGGTGTGCGTCGCGATATCGCATTGCGTCCGGCGACCGCTAGTGGGGAAAGACCTCGTGCCGTTGCAATGGCGGCACCGAAGCCTGCTTCGGCCTGTGCAGCACCCGCCGGCTTCGCGGGCCCGATACTTCGCATCAACGCCGAATTGCTTGATGGAATGATGCAGACACCGGACGCGTGGAAAGCGTTGGTCGAGCCCGCCGCAGGAGCCCTGATCGTGCGCGATCAGAGCGGATTCGCGGGCATGCTCGGGCTCAAAAACGGAGATCGCGTCGAGCGTGCCAACGGCATCGCCCTGGCCATTCCCGCTGATATTCCGTCGACTGTTTTGCAGCCGCTCACGCGCAGCCAGCCGGTTTGGCTCGCGGGCACACGCGACGGCAAGGCGCAGCAGTGGCTCTATCTCAACGCGGGTGCGTGTCCGGGCTAGGACCTGTCAGCAGGCCCTACTCTTCGGGCAACCATTCCAGCAGACCCGGCAGCGAATCTATCCAACCATCGGCCGGCCAGGCCTCCGGCGAATCGTCTGTGCCGAGGTAGCCGTAGCGCGCGACGAGGGTTTTCATACCCGCCGCTTGGCCAGCGGTGATGTCGCGCTCGGCATCTCCGACATACAAGCAGTCGGCGGCATCGACAGAGAGGGCTGTTGCAGCAGCGATCAGCGGCGCGGGATGTGGTTTGATTTGTGGAGTTGTGTCGCCACAGACGATCGCATTGGCGCGTGTGGCGAGCGCCAGGCGCTCGAGCAGCGGCAGCGTAAAACGACTCGCCTTGTTGGTGACGATGCCCCAGCGCAGCCGACGGCGCTCGATCTCCGCTAGCACCGCATCAGCTCCGGCGAAGAGCTTCGTGTGCTCGCACAGCGCGGCCGCATAGTAGTCGAGAAAAGCATCACGCAGCGCCTCGAAGTCGGGACTGTCTTTGGTGACACCAAAGCTCGCGCCCAGCAAGCCTCGTGCGCCGTGCGATGCGTGCGGTCGCAAAGCGTCGAATGGAAGGGGTGCCATTCCGCGATCGGCACGCACGCGATTAACCGCGGCAGCAAGATCGCCGGCGGTATCGGCAAGAGTGCCGTCCAAATCAAACAAGACGGCGCGCACCGCCAGCGGAGGCGTGGCGCGCCCGCTACTACTCATCGCGGCGGAATGTCGCGATGTAATTCACCGATGTGTCGCGACTGAGGCTGTAGTGCTTGCTCACCGGGTTGTAGCTCATGCCAATGATCGCTTCGGACTCCAGCCCCGCCTTGCGCGCGAATGCTGCCAGCTCCGAGGGCTTCAGGAATCGCGCGTAATCGTGCGTTCCTCGAGGCAGCAGCTTAAGCACGTACTCTGCGCCAATCACCGCGAAGAGATAGGCCTTGGCATTGCGGTTGATCGTCGAAAAGACGAGCCGGCCACCCGGTTTCGCAAGCCGAGCGCAGGCGGCGACAGTCGACCCTGGCTCAGGCACGTGTTCGATCATTTCCATGCAGGTCACGACGTCGAAGCTGGCGGGCATCTGTCCGGCCAAGGTTTCGGCGGAGATCAGGCGGTAATCCACCGCCGAGCCTGATTCGAGCTGGTGCAGGCGCGCAACCCCGAGTGCCTTTTCCGAAAGGTCGATGCCGGTGACCTGCGCGCCGTCGCGCGCCATTGCTTCGGCGAGAATCCCGCCGCCGCACCCGACGTCGAGCACCGATTTCCCGCGCAGTCCGCTGCAACGCTGGTCGATGTAAGTGAGGCGCAGCGGATTGATGTCGTGCAAGGGCTTGAACTCGCTGGTCGGATCCCACCAGCGATGGGCGAGCGCACTGAACTTGGCGAGCTCGACAGGATCAGCGTTGGTTATCGGCATCGAAGTCGTAACATGCTGCTAGGCTTTTTCCAACCGCTCTTGCCAGAAGCGGGCACGGCCGACCAGATCGTGGCCATCGAGCCGGGTCAGCGCGCCCGATTCGACTAGTCGTTCGCCGGCAACCCATACATCGGTTACCTGGTCGCGGCCACTTACATTCACCAGATGCGACACAGCATCGTAGCACGGCGAGTGTTCATAACCACCCAGATCGACCGCGATTATGTCGGCCTGCTTTCCTGGTTCCAGAGAACCGATCTCGCCGTCGAGCCCGAGCGTCGCAGCACCATCGAGCGTCGCCATCCGCAACGCCGTTGCTGCCGGCAGCGAAGCGGCATCGCCGGTGGCGCTTTTCGCGATGAGGGACGCCAGGCGTGCTTCGCCAAACACGTCGAGGCGATTGTTGCTGGCGGCGCCGTCGGTCCCCAAAGCGACGGCGACGCCGCTCGACTGCAAGGCCGCGACCGGCGCGACACCGTTCGCAAGCTTCAGGTTCGACGTCGGACAGTGCACCACATGACACGCCTGCTCGGCGAGCAGATCGATGTCGGCCCGGTCGACATGAACAGCATGGATGGCAATGAAGCCTGGGCCGGTCGCGCCCAAGGCATGAAGGCGCTTGAGCGGGCTCAAGCCGTAGCGTTCGACACTCTGTGCGCGTTCATCAGGAGCTTCGAGCAGGTGCGTCTGAATCGGCAGCTCGAGCTGGCGCGAGTACATCACAATCTTGCTGAAGCTGGCGTTCCCCACGGTGTAGGGAGCGTGTGGAGCGAGTGAGAAATACAGCCGAGGATCGCGCTTCCACAGGTCGCGAGCCGCGAGGCCCGCTTGCAGGTAACCATCGGCGTCGGCGGCGTACGCAGTGGGAAAATCGAGCACCGGCAGGCCGAGCATCGCCCGCATGCCGCTCGCACTGTAGGCGCGCGCGGCGGCATCGGGGAAGAAATACATATCGTTGCAGCAAGTGACTCCGCCGCGCAGCATTTCGGCGGCGGCGAGGAGGGAGCCATCGTGGACGAATTCGGCGCCGACAAAACGCGCCTCCCGGGGCCAGATGTGCTGTTCGAGCCAGGGTTGGAGCGGAACATCATCGGCGATGCCGCGCAAAAGCGTCATCGCACCGTGAGTGTGCGCGTTGATCAGGCCGGGCAGGAGCGCGTGCGTTGGCAGCGAAAGATGTTCGCCCAAGTCGAAGTCGTCGGCTTCCGCGGTCGGCAAGACGCGAATGATCCGCCCCTCATGGATAAGCAGCGAATGATGCTCGAGCACGCCCGGCGGAATGATGGGAATGACCCAGCGAGCGTCGAGGCGAAGATCGACGTATTGCATTAGCAATCGTAACCAGGAACGTTCGACAGTAAAAGAAAAAGCCCCGCGCGAGGCGGGGCTTTCACTAATTTGCCGGCGCTGCCTTATGGTGAACGCTTGATGGCTTCGCCCTTCACTTCGACCTCGACGCGACGGTCAGGCGCGAGGCAGGCGATGCGTTCCTTCAGGTTCTTCTGGTTGCACACCAGGCCCGGAACCGGCTGCGTCTTGCCCATGCCAAGGGTCTCGATCTTGTCTCTTGGGACACCCTTCGACACCAGGTAGTCGCGCACGGCATCGGCACGGCGCTCTGACAGCTTCTGGTTGTAGGCCTGCGTACCGATCGGATCGGTATGGCCTGTCACCAGTACCAGTTCGAGCTTGGTCACTTGCGGCAGCTTGCTGATGACCTCGCTGTCGATGGCGGCCTTGCCTTCAGGCTTGAGAACGTACTTGTCGAAGTCGAACAGCGCCTTCGACGCCAGCGTGATCTTCTGCACCTGTGGTGGCGGCGGCGGCGGTGGCGGCGGTGGCGGCGGCGCTACGGCCGGCGGAGGCGGCGGCGGTGGCGGCTTCGGAACAAGGTCAGGATCGCATTCGATGATCGCCATCGCAGGCGTCCAATACCCCGTACGCCAGCACAGGGTGTCATTAACTCCAGGTTTGCCGCCGTAACTCCCGCTTCTCCAGATATTGGCATCCGGCGTGCCATACCCGAACAGCACATAGCCGCTGTTCTGGGGATTGGCCTGGCCAAAAGCCGCAGACGCCAGCATGGCGGCGGTTGCGCCGGTCACGATGGTCGCTATCAGACGAAGTTTCATCACTTTCACCCCTTTGGCTTGAGTTGTTGAGGCTGACCTGTTCATTTTTTTTGCTGCGTAACGGCGAGTTTGGCGGTGGTCGACAGGAAAGACCGACTTGCATCCGACTATAGCATAGGGATTTTGGCGGTGCCAAAAGGAATTTGGATTCCTGCAACAGGAACTTGGAGAGTGTCGCGGCAATACAACGGTCATGATAAAATTCATTGTTTTCCATGCCTCTTTGCCTTGGCGAGCGATACGTGGTCACACCGTTTAGTCTGCAGGCCCCGGCAACGAAGTACCGACAACCTTAACTTTTCACCCCTTTCAACCGCCAAAGAACCCGCCTGACGATGGAGCAGTTCGCCAAAGAAACCCTCCCGGTAAGCCTCGAAGCCGAAATGCGGCATTCCTATCTTGATTACGCGATGAGCGTGATCGTGGGCAGGGCGCTTCCGGATGTACGAGATGGCCTGAAACCGGTGCACCGCCGGGTGCTTTTCGCGATGCATGAGGCGAACAACGTCTGGAACCGACCCTACGTCAAGTGCGCCCGCGTCGTCGGAGACGTGCTCGGGAAATACCACCCGCATGGCGACACGGCGACCTATGAGGCGCTGGTGCGCATGGTGCAGGACTTTTCCTTGCGCTATCCGCTGATCGACGGACAGGGGAATTTTGGCTCGGTAGATGGTGACGCGCCGGCGGCGTACCGCTACACCGAATGTCGTCTCGAGAAGATAACGGCTGAGATGCTCGCCGACATTGACAAGGAAACTGTCGATTTTGCGGCCAATTACGACGGCAAGGAGCAGGAGCCCACGGTGCTCCCCACCAGATTGCCGAACCTGCTGGTCAACGGCTCGTCCGGCATTGCCGTGGGCATGGCGACCAACATCCCGCCGCACAACCTGGGCGAAATCGTCAACGCCTGCCTGGCACTGCTCGACAACGCCGACCTCACCGTCGACGACCTGATCGAGCATATTCCGGCGCCCGATTTCCCGACCGCAGCGATCATTTACGGCACCGAGGGAGTGCGCGAAGGTTACCGCACCGGGCGCGGACGCGTGGTGCTGCGCGCACGAACCCATATCGAAGACCTGGAAAAAGGCGGCCGGCAAGCGATCATCGTCGACGAACTCCCCTATCAGGTCGGTGGCGACCAGGTGCTCAAGCGCCTTGGCGAACTCGTCACGGAGAAGAAGATCGAGGGCATCGCCGATCTGCGCAACGAGAGCGACAAGAAGGGCATGCGCCTGGTGATCGAGCTCAAGCGCGGCGAGGTTACCGAGATCATCCTCAACAACCTGTTCAAGCTGACGCAGCTGCAGGATAGCTTCGGCATGAACATGGTCGCGCTGGTCGACAATCAGCCGCGGCTCCTGAATCTCAAGCAGCTGCTCGAATACTTTCTCCAGCATCGGCGTGAAGTCGTCGTACGCCGAACTCGCTACGAGCTGCGCAAGGCGCGCGATCGCGGCCACATCCTCGAAGGGCTCGCGGTGGCGCTGTCCAATGTCGATGAGATCATCGCGCTCATCAAGGCCGCGCCTTCTCCTGCGGATGCCAAGGCCCGATTGATGACCAAAGTCTGGCGCTCGGCGCTGGTCGAGGACATGTTGCAACGTGCTGCAGCGGATGCTGCGCGTCCGGAAGATCTCGCTCCGGAATTCGGCTGGCAGACCAAAGCCAAACCGGCCGGTTACAAGCTTTCCGACCTGCAGGCACAGGCGATCCTGGAGTTGCGGCTGCAGCGCCTTACCGGACTCGAGCAGGACAAGATCACGGCGGAGTACCGGGAAGTGATGGGGCAGATCGTCGAATTGATCGACGTGCTGGCAAAGCCTGCGCGAGTCACCACCATTGTCAGCGACGAATTGAGGTCGATCCGCGACCAGTTCGCCGACAAGCGTCGCTCGGAGATCGTCGTCCAAGGCGTCGATCTGTCTCTGGAGGATTTGATCGCGCCGGAGGACATGGTCGTCACGCTTTCGCACGGCGGATATATGAAAGCGCAGCCGGTAGCGGAGTACAGAGCGCAACGCCGCGGCGGACGCGGCAAGCAGGCGACCGGAACCAAGGAAGACGATTTCATCGATCGCCTGTTCATCGCCAATACCCACGACTTCATCCTGTGCTTTTCCAATCGCGGCCGAGTCTATTGGCTCAAGGTCTACAACGTGCCGCAAGGCGGGCGCGTATCGCGCGGCAAGCCGATCGTCAATCTGGTGCCGCTGCTCGAGCACGAAAAAATCACCGCCATCCTGCCGGTGAAGGAGTTCACACAGGATCGCTTCGTGTTCATGGCGACTGCTCAAGGCACCGTCAAGAAAACGCCGCTGTCAGAGTTCTCCCGGCCACGGCCGTCGGGAATCATCGCCGTCGATCTCGACGAGGGCGACTTCCTGGTCGGCGCTGCGCTCACCGACGGCAAGCATGACGTGATGCTCTTTTCCTCCGGCGGCAAGGCGGTGAGGTTTGAAGAAACCGACGTGCGCCCGATGGGACGGACGGCGCACGGCGTTCGCGGCATGCAGCTCGATCGCGGCCAGCGAGTCATATCGATGCTGGTTGCCGAAGACGAGGAGCAGTGCGTTCTCACCGCGACCGAGAACGGCTACGGCAAGCGCACGCCTATCGTCGAGCACACGCGACACGGTCGCGGCACCAAGGGCATGATCGCCATCCAGCAGAGCGAGCGCAACGGACAGGTGGTCGCCGCGGCGCTGGTGAGGGCTGACGACGAGGTGATGCTCATTTCCACCGGCGGCGTGCTGATCCGCACCAGCGTCTCTTCAATTCGCGAAATGGGACGCTCGACGCAGGGTGTGACGCTGATCAATCTCGGCGAAGGCGAGAAGCTTGCGGGACTCGAGCGCGTCGTCGAAACCGAGGACGACGGCGAAGAGTAGAAGGTTCGCCCTCCGAAGCAATGGCGAACGACAGCGAGCAGGAACTAAAGCGCCGGCGCGACGCGATCGACGCGCTGGATCGAGAGCTGCTGCGATTGCTCAACGAGCGTGCGACCCACGCTAAAGCCATCGGTGCGCTGAAGGACGAAAGAACCGCCTACCGCCCCGAGCGCGAGGCGCAGGTATTGCGCGCGCTGCAATCGGAAAATCGAGGACCGCTTCCGAACGAATCCGTTGCCGGCGTGTTCCGTCAGGTCATGTCAGCGTGCCTCGCGCTGGAGCGCCGGCTGTGCATCGCCTACTTGGGTCCGCCGGGCACCTTCAGTCACGCCGCAGTGGCCAGGCACTTCGGCGATTTTGTCGAAGCCGAGCCTTACGCGTCCATCGACGAAGTCTTCCGGGCGGCGGAATCCGGCCAGACCGACTATGCGGTGGTGCCGGTCGAGAACTCGACCGAAGGCGCAGTCGGGCGCACGCTGGATCTGATGTGCCAGACCGAGCTCATCATCGTCGGCGAGATCAAGCTGCGCATTGCACAGCATCTCCTTTCCAACGCGACCAGCCTCGACGCTGTGAGTCGGATCTATTCGCACGCGCAGTCGCTGGCGCAATGTTTGCAGTGGCTGGCGCGCCACATGGCTGGCGTGCCGCGTATCCCGGTCGCCAGCAATGCGGAAGCTGCCAAACTCGCTGCCGCTGAAGCTGGCTCTGCCGCCATCGCCGGCGAGACGGCCGCCGCGATCTACGGTCTAAACGTACTCGCACCTCACATCGAGGACGATCCGAACAACACCACGCGGTTCTGGGTGCTGGGACGTCAGCCGGTGGCTCGCTCCGGACGCGACGAGACTTCCCTGGTAATGTCCGCACACAATCGGCCGGGCGCGGTGCACGCGCTGCTCGAGCCCTTGGCAAAAAACGGCGTAAGCATGACCCGGCTCGAGTCGCGGCCTGCGCGCACGGGGTTGTGGGAATACCTGTTCTTCGTCGATCTCGAGGGACATCGCGACGACACGCCGGTGGCTGCCGCACTTGCGGAGCTGCGTGTCCGCGCACCGTTTTTAAAGCTCCTCGGCTCTTATCCTGCGGCGCCTGTCTTGAAATGAGGTCCATCCAATGAGTTGCGACGAGATCGGGCTTTTGTCGCCGGAGCACATCCGCGGGCTTTCTCCTTACGTGCCGGGCAAGCCGATCGAGGAGCTTGCACGCGAGCACGGGCTCGCCGAGGGTGACATCGTCAAGCTCGCCTCGAACGAAAATCCGCGTGGACCAAGCCCCAAAGTGCGCGAAGCGATCGCTTCGGCTGTTACGGGCGTGACCCGCTATCCCGACGGCAACGGTTTTGCGCTCAAGACCGCGCTTGCCGAGCGCTATGGCGTGTCCATCGATCAGATCGTGCTCGGCAACGGCTCCAACGATGTGCTCGAGCTGGCCACGCAGGCGTTCCTGTGTCCCGGTGATCATGCCGTCTACTCGCAGCATGCGTTTGCGGTCTATCCACTGGCCACGCAGGCGCGCGGCGCGAGCGGAATCGTCGTGCCGGCGCGCGAGCTCGGTCACGATCTGAACGGGATGCTCGCGGCGATCACCCCACGTACGCGCATCGTGTTCGTCGCCAATCCGAACAATCCGACCGGAACATGGCTTCCGCCGGCGGCGCTGCGGGAATTCATCGCCAGCGTTCCCGCCGCCGTGTTGATCGTGCTCGACGAGGCGTACAACGAGTACCTCGGGCGCGAGCAGCAGGCGGACACCGCCACCTGGATCGCGGAGCATCCGAACCTGCTCGTCTCGCGTACCTTTTCCAAGGCGTACGGGCTAGCGGGGCTGCGCGTTGGCTTCGGTCTCGCGGACGCGTCGGTCGCTGACATGCTCAATCGCGTGCGCCAGCCCTTCAACGTCAATTCGATCGCCCAGGCCGCCGCCATCGCTGCGCTGGCGGACACCGCGTACGTCGAAGAAAGCGCGAGGTTGAACCGCTCGGGGCTCGAGCAGCTCATGAGCAGCCTTGATGCGCTGGGCGTTGCGTTCGTCCCGTCGCACGGAAACTTTCTGCTGGTCCACGTCGGGGACGCAGCGACTGTGTACGAAAAACTGCTGCACCAGGGCGTGATCGTGCGGCCCGTCGCCAATTACGGGCTGCCGCAACACGTTCGAGTCACCGTAGGGCTTGCTGCGGAGAACCAACGCTTCCTCGACGCGTTGCGGGTGGCTCTGGCTGGCTAGGACGCTGACTGCGTGCACCTACGCCCACTGGACAAAGTTGTCGTCATCGGCGTCGGGTTGATCGGCGGTTCATTCGCCCTTGCTGCCAGGCGCGCTGGGGCGCTGAAAACCGTCGTCGGTGTCGGACGCGGCCGCGCCAACCTCGAAGACGCGCTGCGACTTGGGCTAGTCGATCGTGCGCACACCCTCGACCAATCCTGGCAGCATGAACTGAGTGACGCGGACCTGGTCATGCTGTCGATACCCGTCGGGCAGATCCCGGCGATGTTCGCGGGCATCGCGCCGCATCTGGGTGAATCGACCCTCGTCACCGACGCCGGCAGCACCAAGCAGGATGTCGTTGCAGCAGGGCGTGCGCATCTTTTCTCGGCGCTGCCGCGCTTCGTGCCAGGGCACCCGATCGCCGGCACCGAGCATTCCGGCGCCGCCGCTGCATTCGAATCGCTTTTCCGCGGCAAGAACGTGGTGCTGACGCCGCTCACGGAAACGCTTCCCACTGCAGTAGAGCGGGTGACCGAATGCTGGCGCCGCTGCGGTGCTCGCGTGGCGAATCTCGATCCGGCGCGTCACGATGCGCTTTTCGCGGCGGTGAGTCATCTCCCTCATGCGCTCGCCTTTGCGCTGGTGAGCGGGCTCGCTGCCCGGCCTGACGCCGACGAATACTTTCGCTACGCAGCCAGCGGTTTTCGCGACTTCACCAGGCTTGCCGCGAGCGACCCGGAGATGTGGCGTGACATCTGTCTTGCTAACAGAGAAGCGGTGCTGCGCGAGCTCGCCGCCTATCGCGGCGAGCTGGAACGTGTCGAGCGCTTGCTTGCTGCTGGCCATGGCGAAGCGTTGAAGTCGCTGTTCGCCGCCGCTCGCGATGCGCGGCGTGACTGGCTCGAAGCGCATCGCGGCAGCGAAGAAGTCTGACGCGATGGAATTCATCGATTTGCCGCCGGTGTCGCGCATGGCGGGAAGTGTTCGTCTTCCCGGCTCCAAAAGCATTTCCAACCGCACGCTTCTGCTCGCCGCACTCTCAACAGGATCGACCGAGATCGCCGGATTACTCGATGCAGACGACGTGCAACGCATGAGCGACGCGCTGCGTGCCCTGGGCGTGCAGATCGAGCGCCACGGCACATCGTTTGACTTCCTTGTGCACGGAGTCTCAGGGGCTTTTCCGGTCAGGCGCGCGACGCTGTTTCTCGGCAACGCGGGGACTGCGTTCCGGCCGCTCACTGCGGTGCTGGCGCTCGGTGAAGGCGAGTATCAACTGTCGGGCACCGCGCGCATGCACGAACGTCCGATCGGCGATCTGGTCGACGCGCTTGAGCAGCTCGGCGCCCAGATCCGCTACCTGGGCAGCGCGGGCTATCCTCCGCTCGACATTCGCGCCCGCTCGAAGGTCGCGGCTCCGCGCGTTGCAGTCCGCGGCGACGTTTCGAGCCAGTTCTTGAGTGCGTTGCTCATGGCGCTACCGCTTGCGGGAGGCGGTGTCGACATCGAAGTGGTGAGCGACCTCATTTCAAAGCCCTACGTCGAGATCACACTCAACCTGATGCAGCGCTTCGGTGTTCGGGTTGAGCGCAGCGGCTGGCAGCGCTTTCGCGTCCCAGCCGGCGCCGCGTATGTGTCTCCTGGATCCATCGCCGTCGAAGGCGATGCCTCCTCCGCATCGTACTTCCTCGCCGCAGGAGCGATCGGTGGTGGGCCGGTGCGTGTGGAAGGCATCGGCCGGCACAGCATCCAAGGCGATGCGCGCTTCGCCGATACGCTGGCTGCGATGGGCGCCAGCGTCAGCCGTGGCGAAGATTTCGTCGAGGTGTGCGGTCGCGCCCGCCTGCAAGGCATCGATGCTGATTTCAATGACATTCCCGACGCAGCAATGACCGCGGCGCTGGCAGCGGTGTTCGCCGAAGGACCGACCACGCTGCGCAACATTGGAAGCTGGCGGGTCAAGGAAACCGACCGCATCGCCGCCATGGCGACTGAGCTCAAGAAGCTCGGCGCCGAGGTCGACACCGGGGCCGATTGGATGCGCGTCACGCCGCCAGGCGTACTCAAGCCGGCGACGATCGATACCTACGATGACCATCGAATGGCGATGTGCTTTTCGCTGGCGACGCTGGGCAGAGTTGCTATCCGCATCAACGATCCGCAATGTGTGAGGAAGACCTTCCCCGATTATTTTGCGGAATTCCGCCGGCTGGCGACATGACGGCTGCGGCGGCGCCGGTGATTGCGATCGATGGGCCAGCCGCCTCAGGCAAGGGAACCATCGCCAAGCACGTCGCGCAGGCTCTCGGATTCCGCTATCTCGACAGCGGGGCACTGTATCGCCTGGTCGCGCTCAAGGCCCTGCAGACACAGACCTCGCTGGGCGACGAGCGGGCGCTGGAAGCGCTGGCGTCGGATTTGCCCGTCGCTTTTGCAGGCGACATCATTCTTCTGGATGGAGCCGACGCGTCGGCAGCGATTCGGGCCGAGGCGGTGAGCGAAGCAGCATCGAGGGTGGCGACGCATACTGGAGTACGTTCGGCGCTGCTATCGAGGCAGCGCGCGTTTCGCGGCGAGCCAGGGCTGGTGGCGGAGGGGCGCGACATGGGCACGGTGGTCTTTCCCGATGCCGCTCTCAAGGTGTACGTGACGGCGAGCCCCGAGGAGCGGGCGAGGCGCCGGTATAACCAGTTGATCGAAAAAGGAAACTCGGTTACACTGGAAAGTCTTTTGCTCGACATCCGGGAGCGGGACGCACGGGATAGCACGAGGGCGACGGCTCCAATGAAGCCAGCACCTGGCGCCTTGATCCTGGATACAACGGACTTAACGGTCGACGCCGCCACTGCCTTCGTGGTCGATAAGTACAAGGCGCTCGCTCGGCCGAAACGCACGTAGACCGCAGAACCGGCGATAGCCGGGCTTCGGCAGCAAGGGTCATCGGCCCTGGGGCGAAAAATCGCCTTGTGGATCGGTGGATTGATCAACCACAACCCGCGAGCCTGCAAGGCCGCGGCAGAAACTTAGGACACGCATACTTTTATGGCAACAGCCACCACCAACCAGCCCGGCCAACCGCAGGAAAACTTTGCCGCGCTATTCGAGGAATCGCTGGCGCGGCAGGAAATGCGGCAGGGTGAGCTCATCACCGCGGAGGTCACTCGCGTCGATTACAACATCGTCGTGGTGAACGCCGGGCTGAAAAGCGAAAGCTTCATCCCCATCGAAGAATTCAAGAACGACAAGGGCGAAGTCGAGGTCAAGCCCGGTGACTTCGTCACCGTCGCCATCGAAAGCCTCGAAGACGGCTATGGCGAGACGCGCCTCTCTCGCGACAAGGCGAAGCGGCTCAAGGCCTGGCACGATCTCGAAGCAGCGATGGAGCAGGGCAGCGTCGTATCCGGCCTGGTCACCGGCAAGGTGAAGGGCGGACTCACCGTCATGGTCAACGGCATCCGCGCCTTCTTGCCGGGATCCCTGGTCGACATCCGGCCGGTCAAGGACACCGCGCCTTTCGAAGGCAAGCAGCTCGAGTTCAAGGTCATCAAGCTCGATCGCAAGCGCAATAACGTCGTGGTCTCGCGCCGTGCCGTGCTGGAAGCCAGCCTGGGCGCCGAGCGCGAGGAGCTACTGAAAACACTGCAGGAAGGCGCGATCGTCAAGGGCGTGGTCAAGAACATCACCGACTACGGCGCGTTTGTCGACCTGGGCGGCATCGACGGCTTGCTGCATATCACAGACCTCGCCTGGCGGCGGGTGAAGCATCCGTCGGAAGTGCTGTCGGTCGGCGATGAGGTCACCGCCAAGGTGCTCAAGTTCGACCAGGAGAAGAACCGGGTGTCGCTGGGCATGAAGCAGCTCGGGGAGGATCCCTGGGTCGGGCTCTCGCGCCGCTATCCGCCGGGCACACGGCTGTTCGGGAAGGTCACCAATCTGACCGACTACGGCGCGTTCGTCGAGATCGAGCAGGGCATCGAAGGGCTGGTCCACGTCTCCGAAATGGACTGGACCAACAAGAACATCCATCCCACCAAGGTGGTGCAGCTCGGTGACGAAGTCGAGGTGATGATTCTCGAAATCGACGAGGAACGCCGGCGCATCTCGCTGGGCATGAAGCAGTGCATGCCCAATCCGTGGGAAGAGTTTTCGATGAACCACAAGAAGGGAGATCGGGTGAAGGGACTCATCAAGTCCATCACCGACTTCGGAGTGTTCATCGGGCTCCCCGGCGGCATCGACGGACTCGTGCATCTGTCCGACCTCTCGTGGACGCTTCCCGGCGAGGCCGCGGTGCGCGAGTATCGCAAGGGCCAGGAGGTCGAGGCCGTGGTGCTTGCGATCGACGTCGAGCGCGAGCGCATTTCACTCGGCATCAAGCAGCTGGACGGAGATCCGTTCTCCAACTTCGTGGCGACGCACGACAAGGGCACTGTGGTCACGGGCACAGTCAAGTCGCTCGACGGCAAGGGTGCGGTGATTGCCTTCGACGGCGACGTCGAGGGTTATCTTCGCGCCTCCGAAGTCGCGCGCGATCGCGTCGAGGATATCCGTTCGCATCTGAAGGAAGGCGACTCGGTCACCGCCATGATCATCAACATCGACCGCAAGAACCGTTCGATCAACCTGTCGATCAAGGCCAAGGATCACGCAGAAGAGTCCGAGGCGATGCAGCGCATGAGCGCCGAGAATCAAAGCGCCAGCGCCGGCACGACCAACCTGGGGGCACTGCTCAAGGCCAAGCTCGACAACAAAAACCAAGGGTAAGCGAGCCCGTGATGACCAAATCGGAGCTGATCGACCGCTTGGCGGCGCAGTTCCCGCAGTTGGTGGCCAAAGATGCCGAGCTTGCGGTCAAGATGATTCTCGACGCCATGGCGGAGAGCCTGGCCAAGGGAGAACGCATCGAGATTCGCGGCTTCGGCAGCTTCGGACTCAACTACCGGCCGCCGCGTACGGGACGCAATCCCAAGTCGGGCGAGCGTGTGCAGGTGCCGGAGAAGCACGTCCCGCACTTCAAGGCCGGCAAGGAACTGCGCGAGCGAGTGGACTTCAAGGAAGCCGGCAAGGGCTGATGAGAAGGTGAACGGGTGGCCTAGCCGCCCTTTCCTTGTACGACCCGATGACACTCCTTCGCTGGATCGTCGGTTTCGTCCTGTTTCTGGCGCTGCTAGTGCTCGCGCTGAAGAACGACCAGCGCGTCCAGGTCTGGTTCTATGGTTGGACCTCATCGGAGGTGCCTCTCATTTTTCTGCTGCTCGTTGCTTTTGCCATCGGTGTGACGTCGGGCCTGATGGTCGGCGCCATGCGCTCGGCGAGGCTCAAGCGACAACTCAATCGGCTGCGCAAGGATCACGCAAAGCACTTGGCGACCAGCGCTCTTCCACCGGCGGACGGCGGCTGAAAGCGAAGGACCCGGCGTGCCGGATTTCGAGCTATGGTGGCTGCTGCCGATTCCGGTGGTGTTTTTCGCGCTCGGGTGGGTTGCCGCGCGCATTGACATCAGTCATCTGTTGCGCGAATCGCGCGCTCTGCCGCTTTCCTATTTCCGCGGTTTGAACTTCCTGCTTAACGAGCAGCCCGACAAGGCGATCGAATCCTTTATCGAAGTCGTCAAGGTCGATCCGCAGACAATCGATCTGCACTTCGCGCTGGGCAATCTGTTCCGCCGGCAGGGAGAAATCGACCGCGCGATTCGCATGCATCAGAACCTGCTCGATCGCATCGATCTACCCGCCGACAAGCGTCAGCTCGCGGTGTTTGAGCTTGCTCAGGACTTCCACCGCGCGGGGTTGCTCGATCGTGCCGAGGAACTTTTCATGCGCCTCGACGGCAGTCCCTTCGAGCTGCAATCCCAATCGTTCCTGTTGCAGATCTACGAGCAGGAAAAGGATTGGCAGAAGGCCATCGCGGTCACGCGCCGCATGGAGGCACTCGCCAAACTGCCGTACTTCAAGGAGATCGCCCATTACTATTGCGAGCTGGCGCAGAGCGCCATGCTGCGCTCGCAGTTCGGCGAGGCGCGCGGGTGCATCGATCAGGCGCTGGCGGAATACAAGCTGTGCACCCGCGCAACGATGCTCCTGGGCGATGTCGAGACGCAGCAGGAGCGTCCTGCGCCCGCCATCGAGGCGTGGCAGCGCATCGAGACGCAGAATCCCGCTTTTCTCGGGTTAATCGCCGACCGGCTCGCCGATGCCTATCGCAAAGTGGGCGACGTCGCCCAGGGAATTCGTGTGCTGAGAAGTTATCAGGACCAGTATCCGTCGCTGGACCTCCTGACGACGCTTTTCAACCAGATCCTGATGCACGAAGGGGCTGAAGCCGCCGCGCAGCTCATCAAGGAGGAGCTTCAGCGCAATCCGACCCTGCTTGGACTCGACAAACTTCTGGAAGCGCAGCTTTTGGCGGCACCGGCCGAGAGGCGCAACGATCTCGAGCTGGTCAAGAACCTGGTCGGGCAGCACATCAAGCGGCTAGGGATGTATCGTTGCGAGCAGTGCGGTTTTCGCGCCAAGCAGTATTACTGGCGTTGTCCTGGCTGCAACAAATGGGAAACTTATTCGCCTAAGCGAACCGAAACTCCGGACGGGTTTGTGTGAGAACACACCTACATTCGTATCTGGCTACAGCGCTGACAGGCACCGATCAATGAGCATCGATCCGCGCATCATTGTCGCGCTGGATTTCGCCGATGCGGCGCGGGCGCTTGTGCTGCTCGAGCGGCTCGATCCGTCCGCGTGCGCACTCAAGGTCGGCAAGGAATTGTTCGTCACCGCAGGGCCGGAGCCGGTGCGCCGGATGATCGAGCGCGGGTTCCGCGTCTTTCTCGATCTCAAGTTCCACGACATTCCGAACACAGTGGCACAAGCCTGTGTTGCTGCGACCCGACTTGGCGTGTGGATGATCAACGTTCATGCCAGCGGCGGTCGCGCCATGATGCTGGCGGCGCACGAGGCCGTGACGCGGTCTGCGGCGGATCACGGCGTGCCGCGGCCGCTACTCGTCGCTGTGACGGTGCTCACGAGCCTCAATGCAGATGATCTCGCCGAGATCGGGATCGCCGATTCGACCGAGAACGAAGTGCTGCGATTGGCAAAGCTCGCCGCTTCATGCGGCCTGGATGGGGTCGTCTGCTCCGCTGTCGAAGCTGCGGCACTGCGCCGCTCGATGGGTCCGGGGTTCAAGCTGGTGACGCCGGGCATCCGTCCCCGCGGTGCCGGCGCCGATGATCAGGCGCGGGTGGTCACGCCGGAAGACGCCATCGCCAATGGCGCCGATTACCTGGTGATCGGAAGGCCCATCACCGCAGCCGCCGACCCATTGGCGGCGCTGCGCGACATCAACGCTTCGGTCAAGGCACACGCATGAAAATCACCATGATCGGCACCGGGTACGTCGGTCTGGTGACAGGCGCCTGTCTGGCTGAGGTCGGCAACAACGTGGTCGGTCTCGACGTGGACGCGCGCAAGATCGCCATCTTGCAAGAGGGAGGAGTGCCTATTCACGAGCCGGGCCTGCCGGAGATGATCGCGCGCAACGTCAAGGCAGGGCGGCTCAGGTTCACCACCGATCTCGACGCCGCCGTCGCGCACGGCCTGTTGCAGTTCATCGCGGTCGGCACGCCGCCGGACGAGGACGGCTCCGCCGACATGCGCCACGTGCTCGCTGCGGCGCAGAGCATCGGCGAGCGGATGAACGACTACAAAGTGATCGTTGACAAGTCGACCGTTCCCGTTGGGACCGCCGATCACGTGCGCGAGACGATCGCCGCGGCGCTCGCGCAACGCGACGCGAGGGTTCCCTTCGCGGTGGTCTCGAATCCCGAATTTCTCAAGGAGGGTGCCGCGGTTGACGACTTCATGAAGCCCGATCGCGTGGTCATCGGCGCCGACGACGAGCGGGCGATCGCGCTACTGCGTGCGGTCTACGCCCCTTTTCAGCGCAATCACCAGCGGCTGCTAGTCATGGACGTGCGCTCCGCCGAGCTGACCAAGTACGCCGCCAACGCAATGCTGGCTACTCGCATCTCCTTCATGAACGAAATGGCGAATCTCGCCGACGAGCTGGGCGCCGACGTCGAGCACGTGCGGCAAGGCATCGGCTCCGATCCGCGCATCGGCTATCAGTTCCTCTATCCCGGGGCAGGTTATGGCGGTTCGTGCTTTCCCAAGGACGTGAAGGCACTGCAGTTCACCGCGAGCAGGCACGGCCGCCCGCTGCAGATCCTTGCTGCGGTCGAGGCTGTCAACGAAGCGCAGAAGCTGCGGCTGGTGGAGAAAATCACGGCGCGATTCGGCGGCAGCCTCAAGGGAGCCGTGTTTGCGGTATGGGGCCTCGCCTTCAAGGCCAACACCGACGATATGCGCGAGGCGCCTTCGCAGTCGATCATCGGCGCGCTGATTGCCGAGGGCGCAACGGTCGTCGCATATGACCCGGTGGCAATGACGGAAGCCAGGCGCGTGCTCGGCGAGCAAAGTGCGCTCACTTATGCGCGCTCGCCAATGGAAGCGGCTCGGGGCGCTGACGCTCTGGTCGTGGTAACCGAATGGAAGGAGTTTCGCAGCCCAGACTTCGCCGAGCTCAAGCGTGCCCTGCGCCAGCCGCTGATTTTCGACGGGCGTAACCTTTTTGATCCGGCACAGGTGCGCGGCGCCGGGTTCGAATATTTCGGCATAGGGCGGCGCTGATGGCAGCACTCAGCCGGTTTTCCGATTTGCGCGAAGCGGTGGCGCGGACGCGCGTGCTCATCGTCGGCGATGTGATGCTCGATCGCTACTGGTTCGGCGAAGTCGAGCGCATTTC